>CAZBWJ010000074.1:0-10721 GCA_964495535.1 uncultured Acidobacteriota bacterium
GGGATATTGGATTGGGCCTGCCACTGAGCGAGGAACGCCTGGGGCGTGAGGCACCCGACGGCCTGGCGAGGCCGGACGGTGTTGAAGATGTGCTCCCACTCGCGGAGTTCCTGGTTGAGCTGGGGCATCTGGAGCGAGCAGGCGGTGACCTCATAGAACTCCTCCACGTGGGTGCGGTTGGCGCGCTGATCGGCGCGGTTGAGTTCGGGGGAGCGGGGCGGGAGCACGGAGAGTCGCTGGCCCCGCGTATCTTAACGGCATGGGCTTCCACTCCACCCGGCATCGGGACGTCGGCTTGGCAAAGGATTCCTCGCAATAGACGCCTTCGCCACCCGAGCAGCCCTCAGCGATGGCCTTGATCCCGTAGGCAGACTTTCACCAGAGCATGTGCATAGCCGCGAAGGGATTCTCCTACGCTGACTCCCTTTGACCGGCGACCTAAGAGGGTTGCGAAGGAGCGCAGCAACAGACCGACACCGATGGCAAGGCGCAGGATCCATGTTG
Organism: uncultured Acidobacteriota bacterium; assembly: GCA_964495535.1. Taxonomy (GTDB): domain Bacteria; phylum Acidobacteriota; class Terriglobia; order UBA7540; family UBA7540; genus JALHUF01. Next base: position 505 of record CAZBWJ010000074.1, read on the forward strand.
CTCCGGCCGACTGATGTTTCCTGAAGTATCGTAATAAGTTCCGGTACCAATAAACTTGTCGATCTCGGAACGGAAGTTGGTTAACGCTATGGCCCCCGGCATGCGAGAAAACTGCTTCCGGCCGGTAAATGAGCTTCCAACCTCGGTTTCGCAGACGTCGGCAAAAGTCTACGTCCTCAAACCACACCGGGTAGAATGTCTCGTCAAAACCGCCGATGTCCTCCCAAGCCGCTCGCTGGAAGCCTAGGCAAGCAGCAGCGGGTTGCTCGACTTCTTGGAGAACCGAATAGTCCAGATCGAGACACCGGTATGTCCGGTTCAGGGGGTTGCTGGGCCAAAGATGATTTAACAACAGGATCTCAGCCAGCATGGTGATAGGCGTCGGAAGGCGACGCACCATAAAACCTATGTCTAGCGTGCCATCCGGCCGTAGTAGGGCCCCGCTTACCGCGCCCACGCGGTCTGCTTTGAGGATCTCGGCAATCTCATCCAGGGCGCCAACGGAAGGAGTTGCGTCCGGATTCAAAAGCAGAATAATCTGTCCTTTGGCGATCCTCACGCCCTGATTGACTGCGGCGGCGAAACCCAGATTCTCAGTGTTGACCACCAACCAGGCATCGGGGTCGGCCAAGCGGACACATTCCACGGTATTGTCCTGTGAGCCGTTGTCAATTATGATGCGTTCCCAGTCCCAGTGATTGCGAAGAGCCCGAAGGCAGGACGTGATGTGCGCCGCCGAGTTGCACGTAATGACAATCACTGAACCCTTGAGGATCATGGAAGACCGTTCCGTCTTTGCTCGCTGCGACTGTTTTGGGAGAGTGACTCGGGCCCTGCGGCAGGCTCCGTTAGACTCTGAAAATCACTCGAAATGGGAGTCTTGGCGCAAACAAATTCGCGGCCGCTCACGGTGTCGTATCCTTTTCTGGGATGGATGAAGCGTGCGAGAGGGTCAGGCCGAGCTGTAATACTTGCCTTCTGCTTGTTGCGAGAATGTGAGGCTCCGAATCCCAATGGTTCCGTCCAATCCCTCGAATAGACAAGAGGAAGACACCCGTTGTATTGTTACCGTAATAATCCCAACATACAACCGCCTCGAACTACTTGAGATTTGTCTCCGACACCTGGAGTCTCAGACTTTCCGATCATTTCAAATCGTCATCGTCAACAACGGGGCGGTCGGCCCCGTATCCCTGGCGCGTCTGCCCTGCCGAAAGGTCAAGTGGATCCATCTTCCCAGGAATGAGGGGACCGCAGCGGCTTTCAATCGGGGCCTCGCGCAATGCCGGGAAAGTCCCTATGTTTTTCTCCTTAATGATGACGCGGAAGTAGAGCCAGACTGCCTGGCGCTTCTCGTCCAAGCTCTTGAGAAAACCCCCAGCTACTCGATAGCGGTACCGAAACTCCTTCAATGGTCGAATCCATCGCGGTTAGATGGTGCAGGGGACGAGGTTCTCTTAAGCGGTGGTGCCTTCCGCGTTGGCCAGGGTCAGCTCGACGAAGGTCAATACGATCGAGTCGAGACCGTGTTAAGTGCCTGCGGTGCAGCCGCGCTGTACCGCCGCTCTCTATTTGACGACGTGGGGGGCTTTGACGAAGACTACTTTGCATACCGCGAGGACGTTGACCTCAGTCTTCGGGCCTTACTCCGGGGACATCGCTGTCTTTTTGTTCCCGAAGCCCGCGTCCGCCATCGTGGCAGTGCTACAATCGGCTCTCCTTTTCACCCGAAGATTATCAGGCTCACAACGCGCAATCAAATCCTGACGATAATAAAGAACTATCCGTTTCCTGTTTTTCTCCGCCTCTTGCCTCGTATCATGGTTTTTCAGATCCTGTGGATGGGTTTCGCAATCAAGAAGCACGCGTTCCTTGCGTCGTGCATGGGACTGATGGGTGCGATCCGCATGCTCCCGCGAACTTTGAGGAAGCGAGAGCAGGCGATGCGCCAGAGGGTGGTTTTGAATCGAGAATTGCTGTGGCTGCTCACTGAATCGGAGAAAAGGATTTGGCGCTGGCATTCTAGCTTCCGGGATGGGCGACCCTCGAAACTGCTCGCAGCCTACTTTTGCATCTTTGGCCAGCCGGGAGCTTAGGATCTATCGGGCCAGAAAGCGGCAGACAGAACCGCCCGGACCGATGGGGACAAAGCCCGTCGTGCCCGTCAGAGGCCCATGGACGCCGTCCCTCCCGTGTTTTCTAGGGATAGGAAATAGTGGCGACCGCCGCACCCCTTCCAGCACGATCTCCCACTTCAGGGCCGCTTCCTTTCCGTCTTTTCTAGCTCCTGCGCAATCCACTCGAGCTTTGCCAGCGTTCGTTGGCGCAAATCAGCAAGTTCGTCTGCCATCAACCCAACCTTCGCTTCGAGGCTCTGCAACCGTGATTGATCACACTCGAGAATGTCGGTTAATTGGCAGAGAAACTGGGTTGTCGTGGCCTGATAACGAACAATTGCCGCCGTATACCACCTCAACATGCGGCGCATCACTTTCTTATAGGCCTGGATCAAATCGTTTACCACACCCAAGGGGCGTGGGTTCACAGCGCCGACTTCGCGGTGGACGGCTTGAATCTGCTCCAACAGAAAACGGAGGCGCGAGATACTGACTTGTTCGGTGCCACCCTTTTGAGACGACCTAGGTTCTGGGGGGAACCCAGATCTCACTTGTTCCTTCAGCCGCCAGCGTATTCTTTCCAGAACCTCGGCCGCACTCTTTGTTTCCTCTCCATCCATGTCACGGTTCATATTGACCTCGCGGGTGAATAATCGCTACCCGACCATTCAGAGTCAAGCCCTGAAAGAGCCTGTTGCCGAAGTCCCTTGACAGAGGGTAGATGTGCGTCTTCAGGACCGCAACACCCATATAGCGCCGGGAGAGGTAGCCTTGGTCTACAAGCCCGCGGAGCCGGAAGTTCGTGCGACGCAGGGACCTGCCGGGAAGAATAGCCAAGACGTGCCTGTGGGTGAGCAGGGGAAAATCCTTCGCAAGCCTCTCGAGGAGCTCGAGGTCGAATGGGTGGGGTAGGGCAGGCGGTGATGGCAGACGAGGACGTAGCGCGAGCCGATGCGATCCAGTGACACGAAACGCCAGATGCCGCCGGTCTTCTGAGTCTACTTGAGGATGCGAACGCGCTTTCTTGCTGCCATTCTCGTCTCCCGAAATCAGGGGGACGGGCGCACAGGAATGTGCTTGGTGTCCACTCCTCCGATTCTACACACACCAAGAGGCTGGCCGAGCTGGCAAGCTATTGCAAGCAAGAAAGAAGAGAAGGTTTGGCGGAGAGGGTGGGATTCGAACCCACGTGCCCGCTTTTGGCAGGCAAGACGCTTTCGAGGCGCCCCCGTTATGACCGCTTCGGTACCTCTCCGCGGAAATTCGAAACTCGAAAACCGAAACTAGTTGTAGGGCCAAACCTTCCGTTTGCCCGCTGTGCGTCCCTCCAGTAGGATGAGAAGAAGGACGGAGCCTACATTCCCTTGCGTCTGCGACGAAAGAAGTGGCGCAGAAGAGCGGCGCAATCTTCGGCAAGCACTCCGGCTACGACCTCGACGTGGTGGTTGAGCTTCGGGTGGTTGAGGACCGTGAGGGTCGAACCGTTCGCGCCTGCCTTGGGATCGCGCGCGCCGTACACCACACGCCGGAGGCGCGCCTGCACGATGGCTCCCGCGCACATCGCACACGGTTCAATTGTAGCATACAGGGTACACCCCGTCAGGCGGTAGTTCCCCAGCTTGCGCGCGGCGCGGCGCAGGGCGAGGATTTCTGCGTGCGCCGAGGGGTCGTGCAGGTGGATCGGTCGGTTGTGAGCACGTGCCACAACCCGCTCGCCCCGAACCACGACCGCGCCCACCGGGACTTCCCCTTCCCTGGCTGCCCGCTGCGCCTCGCGCAGGGCCAGGCGCATGAACCTCAGAGTCTCGGGCGCATCACTCGCTGGGTGCTGCTGGCCCATAGACCTATCGTAGCACGCTTGTTCTGTGGCGGTTCCTCGCCGCCAAGTGTCGAAATGTCTCTACCGCGAGGTGCAGTGTGTTTTTTCGGTTGCGCGGAGAGCGCAGGTGGTGCTGTAATTCTCCTGCCAAATCGTGAGGGAGGAGAGCCATACCCATGCCTAACCGACGAGATTTCCTGCGCCATGCGACTCTTGGCGTCGCCGCAGTCGCTGCGGGGACAAAGTGGTCGGATGTTCTCTTGGCCAACCCTCTGGGAAAGCCCGTTGGGTTGCAGCTTTACACGTTGCGCGACGATCTTGCCAAAGACGTGCCCAGCACGCTCAAGAAAGTGGCAGAAATCGGCTACAGGGAAGTCGAGGTGTACGACTTTTACGGGAAGACAGCGGCCGAGTTCGGCAGGATTCTGAAAGACAACGGCCTTACCGCTCCCAGCGGCCACTACATGACCCGTCATCTCAAGTCCGGCTGGGAGAAGCACATCGAGTTTGCGCAAGAGGTAGGCATCAAATACATGGTGAATGCCATCCTCGAGCCGCCCGAACGCACGTCGCTCGATGACTACAAGAAACTGGTCGAGATGTTCAACAAGGCCGGCGAGCAGACCCAGAAGGCGGGTATCCACTACTGCTATCACAACCACAATTTTGAGTTCAAGAAGTACGGCGACACCACGGCTTTCGACTACCTCCTCAAGGCGCTGGACCCCAAGCTGGTGAACTTCGAGATGGACGTTTTCTGGGTAACCCACGCCGGTCACGACCCGGTGGAATACTTCAAGAAGCACCCTGGCCGCTTCCCGCTCTTGCACATCAAGGATCTCAAGGCGGGAAACCCTCCCACGACCGAATTGGACGCGCGGGTGGGACTTTTCGCGGAGGTCGGGCAAGGTACGATCGACTGGAAGCGGATTTTTGCAGCGGCTCCGCAAGCCGGGATGAAGCACTACTTCGTCGAGCAGGACTACTGCGAGCGGCCGCCCCTTGAGAGTGTCAAGATCAGCTTCGAGTATCTGAAGAACCTGAAGCTCTAGGCCCGATCTATGGGGAAGACATCGCTTCTTGATGTCTGCGAAAGTTCCTGTGTCCAAACCGTAGCCACGGCATGATCTCGATGCCGCCGGCTTTTTCTGCGTGGCCGACGGCTCTACGCCTGAAATGCGCTTGGCTGATCGCGGAGATTGCAAACCCGGGCGTATCTGCGCCACCCGCGCTCAACTCAGGATCAGGGGAAGGACGACTAGCGTCGCTGCTGTGATTCCAGGCTCGCCACGACGCAGGCAACAGCCTGGACTTTTTCGGTGGAGTTAACCTGTTGGGCCTGAGTCCAGGGCACGGGAGCCCATCCACCGTTGCCTCGGTGGAGCCAGAAATTCTCAATCTCGGCTTGAAACCCTGCGCGACTCAGGAGTGACTGCAGAGCTCGGTGATCGTAGACCCGGTACCAGCTTGTCTTTCCAGGCTGGCCGAAGGGAACTGTAAGGAGCAGGCGTCCGCTAGGCTTCAGAATGCCGTGAATTGCCTGGAGGGCGTGCAAGTCCCCATCCATATCGACCTTTTCGTTTCCATAGGCCATCAGCCCAATGTGCTCGACCGTCGAGAGCGCAATGACCACGTTGAAGTATTGGCGTGGCAGGGAATAGGTGCAAATGTCCCCGCGCACGTATCGGACCCCGGGATAGTTGACGAGTGGCGGACGAAGGTCGATGCCCCAAGTTTCAAACCCCAGGGAAGCAGTCTGATAAGAGATCTCGCTCTCGCGATAGCCCACATCCAGTACCTTGCCGCGAAAAGGGTAGGGCAGATTTCGCAGAACGAAAGGAACCTCCACGATGCGCTCGGAACACCAAGCGATTTGCGCGTGCCCGTCTCTGATCTCGAACTGCAGAGGATGGTTGAGGTCGAGTTGGTCGCCTCTGTCTTTGGATAATGTCTCGAGCTCTTTTTCTTCTTGGGATTGTGCGCGGGCCGCCACCTTCTGTGAGACGCTTTGTGCACTTAAATCCCGGGTTTTGGGAGTCTGCGGACTTTGACCGCAGCCCAGGGAAAACCCCGCCGCAGTTCCAACTATAAGAACCCACAGTCTCACCTGTCGCTCAGTCAACATCGCCCTCCTCGATTCAGCCGGGATTTGTACCGTGGAATCCCTGAGAAGCTGCAACTGTACACTACCCAGCCTCGTTTTGGAACGTTCCAGCTAAGCTTCCCATCCCGGTGGGCGCCAGCGGCCTCCGGGGAACAGAAGGCAGAAAGCGGGACAAAGAAGCCAGCAGGCGGAACCTAGCGGTGCCGGTCTCGCCCTCACCTCAAGCCTCGGTGCCAGACCGGCCTGTGAGTCCTGTGTCCTGACTTCTGTCTTCGGTCTGGAGAGTTATCGCCGCTTCTTGGCCGGCTCGGTTTCGGCGGGCTTCTTGGGGCTGATTTGAAGTGACGCGAACATCTGGCCAACCGTCGTCCGAAACAGTTCTGTAGCCTCTTCGACGGCCTGCTCCTGTTTTTCTTTCAACTGCTCGAAGACGAGTTCCAGGTTCTCCGCGGCGCGCTTGTCGAATTCCGCGTCAGACTCTTCGATCTGCTTCAGCGTAGATTCCTTTAGCTTCTCCTCAATCTCTCGCAGATTCTCATCCTGGAAGGCGCGCGCCGTCTGTTGCAGCCGGCCTTGGAAATCTCTCGTGAGGGCTTCGGATTCCTGCCGTATTTTCTCAGCCATGACGGCGGAAAGGTCGGCGACTTGCTTCTCGAGCCGTGCCCGGGCCTGTTCTTCCCAGTCCTTCAGCGCGCTGGCCGTTGCTCCTCTTTGCTTCTCCAAGTCCCCGGATATTTCCTTGACCACCTGCTCACACTTGCTCCGGACCTGGACCACAGCTTGCCCGCTTGCCTCTTCCCCAACCTTCTGGACCTGTTTCAGGACAGCCTGACGCTGCCTCTCCAAGGCCTCCTGGAGGTGATCTTCAAGCTCCCGGGTTTTCTGGTCCTGAAAATCCTGCAGCGTCTTGCGCACATGTAGGGGACACTCTTTCGCTAGGGTCCTGGCTTCCTCGGTCATCACTTCCAAGGTTTCCCGGCTGAGGACGGCAAGCTGCTCCCTGGTCTGCTCAATCGCTGCCTTTCCGGCCGCCTCCAGGGCGGCGGTGGAGAGTTGAGCGGCCCTGGTATCCTTGCTGACAGTGTCCAGAACTTCCCGCGTCACGGCCGCGAGCTGCTTCCTAGCCTCCTCCACCGCGGCCTTCCTCGCAATCTCCAGTTCGGCCGTCGAAAGCTTGGCAGCCTCAGCCTGTTTGCCAATGCTCTCCAAAGCCTCGCGCGTGATGGCCGTGAGCTCTTTTCGCGCTTCGTCTACAAGGCCCGTTCCCGAAGTCTTCAATTCATCCGTCAAAAGCAGCAAGGCGTCCGCTGCCTGTTTCTGGAGGTCCTGGGCCGCAACGTCCAGAGATTCATCTGTGGCCCTTTGCAGCTTGTCAAGGATTTCCTTCGCCCCCTTCTGCTGGGCCTCGAGAACGGCTTTTTCGAGGCGTCCCTGGAAGCCCTTGAGCAGGGTGTCTGACCTCCGTTGAAGCTCTTCCAGAGCCGAGCTTGACAGTCTGCCGATCTGCGCGCGGTGATCCTCGGCGACAGCCTTGAAGCCCAGCCCTATCTCTTGAGACGTCGCTTGTGATTGGGCTACAGCCTGTTCAGTGCTGAGTCGAACGGAATCCACGGCTAGCCCCGCTCGCCGCGCGATCTCTTCGCCCACGACATTGCAAGCCTTGTCGGCCTCCTGCTCGCAAACCTGTCGGACCCTCGCTTCGGCATTCGAGACTGCTGCTTGAATTTGCTTCTGGATCTCCTGCACGTTCTGCCGGAAACTGGTTTCCGCCTCCTGGGAGGCGGTCTGGCTTTGGTCCCGGAGCGATTGCAAGGCCTGCGCGGCAAGTTGCCCGGTAGTGTCCGCGAGCGACTTCTCTAACTCACCCCGAAACGCACCCGCCATTTCATCGGCGGTCTTCCGGAGCTTTTCGTCAAATTCGGCTACAGTGGTCTGAACGACCTGGCTGATGTGGCCGCCGACCTCGGCGCTCAACTGGGACCGCCGCGCCTCGAGCTCGGGAGCTAACGTCGCCAGGTAGTCTTCCGTCAGCTTCGTCAGGCGAGCACTTGCCTCTTTGCCGAACGTCTCAACGGCGGCGGAGCCCGCATCCGCCACACGCTCGCGCGTTTCCTCGATAAAGTCGGCGGAGGCGGCTTCCAGCTTCTTACGCACTTTTTCGTCCAGCTCTTCCGCAGCCGCCTGAAGCGCAGCAAAGCTGGCAGTTTGAATGTTGCGTTCAGCTTTCTCCACTTCTGTCTGGGTGGTCTGGCGGAGTGCCTCGAGCCTGCCTTGCAGGGTCTCCAAGTCGGCGCGGGAAGCTTGCAGGCGCTGTTCCAGGCTGCCGAGTTCTTGCTCGAGCAGGTGCGCCAGTTTCTCCTCTTGGTGATTCGCCAGGTCCTGGAGTTCAACTTGCGCCTGATGGCCGGTCTGCTGCGTGAGGGTCGTCAGCCTCTGTTCGAACTGCCGGAATCGCGCGTTGAAGGTATCTTCGATCTCCTGCGTGAAACGCGCCACGGAAGCCTGCGCGGTCGAGTCCAAGAACCCCGGGCTGACGGTCGGCGGCGCCGGCACAATTGGCGGCACACTAGGCCTGCGCGTCTCCGGCGCTTTCTGCGCGACAGGGGCGACCGGCGCTGGGGGCGGCGCGGGCTCGGGCTTTGGGCTGACTGTGGCTGCCGGCGGGCCTTCCTGCCAGTCGTCGGGCGGAAACTCGATCCCCCAGATGTTCTCGGCGTGAAGCAGTTGGATCCCGACTTCCATGGGGTCCTTGGGGGAGGGCCGGTCCGCCAGACAAACGACCGTTGCCCTGGCCGTGCGCCCCAAGGCACGATTCTCGATCACGACTTCGGCGCCCATGCCCAGTTGGTGAACCGTTAGGATCTTCGCGCCGTGCTTGCTGATGACCACGGTACGCGAGTTCTCCTTGAACGTGTGCCCCGCCGAATCCTTGCCGCTGACTGTAATGGGAATGGTGATGGCAAGTCGCGTGCTCCGCCGGCGAGCGGCGCCCTGAGCCTCCGTCTTACTCTGTTTCAGCGAAGCCGCCATTCTGTTCGCATTATAGTTCATAGGTCAACTCAACTCAACCCACTTGAACGACCTAGAGAACCCATGGGTCCGAAAGGCGGCAGAAGGGCTCTAGCCCAAAGTTGATGTCGGGGCACAGGCGAGCACGAGGCCGTGACCATAACATTTTGGTATGCCAAGACCTATCTAGTATCCGGATGGTTTGCTGTCTATCCCTCATTCGACTGGCGTGGGACATCCCGCAAGCTGGTAACTACGGAGTTGATGGCAGGGGTTGGCTCTTCTTCAGGCGGCGAATCAGCGTGGCATGGTGCGCCAGGGTCGTGGGTCACCAGGATGATGGTCTTCTTGAAATTGCGGTTGAGTCCCGAAAGGATGTCTAGCACTTCTTCGGCGGGGTGGGGGTCCAGGTCGCTGGTAGGCTCGTCGGCCATCAGCAGCGTGGGGTCCGCGACGATGGCGCGGGCGATGGCGCCCCGCTGTTCTTCGCAGAGGATGGGGCCAGGGACGAGACGTGGGCGTTCATCTCCGGCCGCAGGGAATCGTCAGGATTCAGAATCTCGACCTTAGACTCGGATGGCAGAATGTCTGACCCCAAAAATGCTTGACCTTTTGACGCCGATGGCGTACCTTCTGCTAGGTGGCCGTTTGACAGGCCGCAGGAACTGAAGCCAGGTGAGCATGTACTTGAAAGTGCCAACCGTCCGCGCAGGCCAGAGTGGCCAGCCCTACCGTTACGCCCGCGGCGTCACGAACCGTGGACGCATCCATGGCGGTGCCCCAGTAATGCGCTGCATCTGTAGCTAGCCTGGGTTCCTTGTCCCGACCGGTCGGGGCAGGGAGTTCCAAGGCTCATCCCGCAGACATAATCCAAAACGATCCCAGAAGGTAGCCGGTGCGACCGAGCGCAGTTCGTCGCGCCTGATGCTTGCGTTATGAGTTTAAGGACGAAACCAATGGCTACAGTCAAGGCAGCACCTGACAGGCGGTCGGTCCCGCTGAGCGCCAACCCGAAGGGCTTGCCGGGCCCCTCGGATGTGCTCTCGCAGGTGGGCAAGGCGCCACCGCAGAGACGCAGAGACCGCAGAGAGTAATCAAGCGCATCTCGGATACGCTCTCGCAGGTGGGCAAGGCGCCACCGCAGAGACGCAGAGACCGCAGAGAGTAA
>CAZBWJ010000074.1:10821-14722 GCA_964495535.1 uncultured Acidobacteriota bacterium
TCAAGCGCATCTCCGATATGCTCTCGCAGGTGGGCAGGACGCCGCTGGCGCGACGACGTTCTCTTGAACTGGAACCGGCGACTGTTTCTAAGGAGTTGAAGACACTAACAGAGGGAATCTCATGGCAAACATATATGGGGACAATTCCTACAGTATCGGCAAGACTCCTTTGGTGCGGCTCAACCGCCTGACGGCCGGACTGGGCGCCACCGTGCTAGCCAAAATCGAGGGCCGCAACCCGGCTTACTCGGTAAAGTGCCGCATCGGGGCCGCGATGGTTTGGGATGCCGAACAGAGAGGCGTGCTAAAACCTGGCATGGAGATCGTCGAGCCGACCAGCGGGAATACGGGTATAGCCCTGGCCTTCGTTGCTGCGGCACGCGGCTACCGGCTGACCCTGACTATGCCCGAGACCATGTCGCTCGAGCGCCGCCGGGTGCTGGCCGTGTTCGGTGCCAAGCTTCACCTCACGCCGGGCGCGGAAGGCATGCCGGGTGCGATCAAGAAGGCGCTCGAGATCGCCCAGTCCGATCCCCAGCACTATTTTCTTCCGCAACAATTCGAGAACCCCGCTAACCCGGAAATCCACGAGAAAACCACGGGCCCCGAAATCTGGAACGACACCGACGGCGCCATTGACGTGTTGGTCGCGGGGGTGGGAACCGGCGGCACCATTACCGGCGTATCGCGGTTTATCAAGCAGACCAAGGGGAAGCCGATGCTGTCTGTGGCGGTTGAGCCCACCTTGAGCCCCGTGCTGAGCCAGTTCCGCGCGGGGCTTCCGCTCGCCCCGTCTCCGCACAAGATTCAGGGTATCGGCGCGGGATTTGTTCCCCAGGTGCTGGATCTCGCGCTGGTGGACCGCATCGAACAGGTGTCGAATGAAGAGGCAATCGAATTCGCGCGCCGTTTGACGGCGGAGGAAGGAATATTAAGCGGCATTTCCTGCGGCGCCGCCGCCGCGGTTGCCATCCGTCTGGCGAAAGAAGCCGAGTTTGCCGGAAAGACGATCGTCACCATACTGCCCGACTCCGGTGAGCGTTACCTTTCCACGGTGCTCTTTGACGGTATCGGCTGAGCGCGCGCGTGGGTGGAAGCCGCCGGCAAGCAGGAACGCGTTGTTCGGCAAGCGTGCTTCGTAGATTGCCGCGGCTGAAACCGAGAGGGCCCGACCGGCCCACAAGGGAGGTTAGATCATGGACCTCGAACGATTGAAGAACCTGGCAGGTGAATTCAAAGCCGCCTACGATGCCCAGCTGGCGGGCGACGACAGCGGGGAGTTTAAGCTGCCGAGCCGCGAAGCCGTGGCGCTGATCTGCCGGCGTTACCTCGACGTCCTGTTCCCGGTTTTCTTTCTCGGCAAGCGTTTGGACCGCGAGAATCGCCAAAGCGATTCGAGATGGTACCTGCGGGAGATCGAGACGCTTCTGGCCGAGCAGATGTGCTGCGCCATCCGCTTCGATCTGCGCCGCAGCGGCCAGACACTGCCGGGCAACCTGGAGGACTGTGTGGGGAAGCAACTTGAAGCCGTGTTCAGCCAGCTACCGGAGCTGAGCGGTTTGCTGGCGTCGGACATCGATGCCGCCTTCCAAAACGATCCGGCAGCCCCCAGCCACGAGGAGATATTGCTCAGCTATCCCTGCATCGAGGCCATCACCGTGCAGCGTTTGGCCCATCGTCTTTACCTTTTGGATGTCCCCTTCATCCCGCGCATGATGACGGAGGTGGCCCACAGCCACACCGGAGTGGACATTCACCCCGGCGCCTCAATTGGGGAGTCGTTCTTCATCGACCACGCGACGGGCGTGGTCATCGGTGAGACGGCCACGATCGGCAACAAGGTGACGCTCTATCATGGAGTCACCCTGGGCGCTTTCAACCCGCTGGGTAAGGATGAACAAGGTCAAATACGCCGGGGAAGGGAAAACAAGCGCCACCCTGACCTGGAAGACCACGTCACCGTGTACCCCAACGCGAGCATCCTGGGTGGGAACACGCGCATCGGCCACCACAGCGTGATCGGCGGCAACGTCTGGCTGACCCACTCGGTGGCGCCTTACAGTAAGGTTACCCTCAAGGACCCCGAACTGGTCATCCTCAACGGTATTGTAGAGGCCTAACCCATCGGCCAATACATTTGAGGAGTTTGTGCAAGGCAGTTCAGTGAGCGTGCGTCGAACAGGGCCGAAATTCTGGAGGCCCTAGAGAAACTGCCCTGAGGCTGCATGGTTTCACTGTGCCCTGAGGCGCGCCGGTCGTCCCACGGGAAAGCCGGGTTTACAGGATTCGAAATCTCGCCTACCATGAATGGTCCAGGCACTTACAGGGCAGCGCAAGAACCGAGTTTGAAGTACGCCTAGCGACGCTGCTGCCGGTCTGGTTTGCCAAAGAACAAGTCCCACACGGAGGTTGCGCATGGCGCTGAAAGTCGGTGATCCTGCCCCCGATTTCAAACTCCCCTCGAGCACGGGTGAGATGTCGGGTGAGTTCCAGCTCTCGAGCTATCGGGGCAAGAACGTCGTCTTGGTTTTCTATCCTCTGGATTTCACTCCCGTCTGAACGGCCGAGATGCCGGCATTTGAGGCGGACCGCGCCACGTTTGCCGGCTACAATGCCCAGGTCGTGGGCATCTCCACCGATTCGGTTCCTTGCCATATGGCGTTCCAGAAGTCTCTGGGTGGTTTGACGTTTCCGCTCGCCTCGGACAAGTGGCCGCACGGGGAAGTGGCGAAGGCCTACGGCATCTTCCCGGCAACTGCGGCCCCGCACCTCGGAGTCAACGAGCGCGCCGTCTTCGTGGTGGACAAGGACGGCAAGATTGCGTGGGCGAAGGTTTACGACCTGAACGAGCAGCCCGATGTCGCGGAGATCCTGGACGCGCTGCGGAAGGTCGCCTGAGTACGACGCTGCGTTGTCCGCAGTCCGTCGTCTCCGTCAACGGAGCACGGACTACTGACGACTGAGAACTGACTAACCACAACTTCATGTCCGCACTCGCTCGCCAAGCTGTTCCCTACACGCCGGTTGACCGGCCCTGAGAAACTAGCCGTCACCCCCGGCCGGCTTCAGCCGGGCATGACGAGCACGAAATGAACCTCGCCGCCGCTGTCAAGAAATACGTCGAAGTCACCGGCAGGTTCGGCGAGTCTATGCACCTCTCTCAGTTCGGAGTTTCAAAGGCGGAAACCGAAAGGAGTGTCTCTGCCTGGGACGAGGACTACCAGATCAGTCGCTACCTGCTGCTTTCGCGCGCGCGGGACGAGGAGCTGGCTTCCTTTCCGCCTGACTTGCGCGTCTTCCTCATCAACGGCTACGAGTGCACCCACCTGAGCTTTCACGCAGGCATCCAGACATTACTGTGACGCTGCGTTGAGGCAGTCCACATTGGAAAATCGAAACTGGAAATTCACAACTCGAAAATCGAAACTGGAAATTCGAAATCCGAAACTGGAAATCCGAAACTCGAAAATCGAAACTGGAAACTCGGAGATCTGCAATCTTCAATCTCAAATCTGCGGTACGCGCTCCAAAACCGCAGAGTTACAGAACCCGCCGTGGCGGGCGCTACCCGCTTCAGATCAGCCCGTCGTAGTCGGCGTGTGAACCGATCCACAACCAAACGATCGTCGAGCCTTCCATAACTCCCAAGGCCCGGTAGCCAAGGCCGACTCGCACCGAGAACGTGTTGGTCTCTTCGTCGACTTTCTTGAACCGCAGACTGGGGTGATGGGGGTCTTTGCGGAAGAGGAGTTGTTAAGGTTTGCAGAGTATAGCCACGCGAATTTTCTGTAGCGCCGCTCTATGAGCGGCGAAGCCCGCCGGTCGCAGGCCCGCGCTACAGCAGCGGCGCCTGCCGCCGGACTTCTTCCGGCAAGTTTGCGTACGCCTCACGGAAGCGTCG
>CAZBWJ010000075.1:0-14700 GCA_964495535.1 uncultured Acidobacteriota bacterium
TTGGGGATTGGTCATCCGGAACCCCTTTCTCTGACACCTGAGCCCCAACACCCGACACCTGTTCTTTCCGCCCCGAGTCCCGAGTCCCGAGTCCCGAGTCCCGAGTCCCCGACACCTGTTCTTTCCGCCCCGAATCCCGAGTCCCGAGTCCCGAGTCGCGAGTCCCCAGCCGGTCGGCGACGCGCTCCGCCAGCTCCGGCGCGGGCAGGGTAGCGACCTCCGCGACCCGCTTGCGTTCCTCCTCACCGAGGCGGAGCAAGCGCCGGCGGAGTTCTTCGCCCTCGCGCTCGAGTTGGCGGCGGCGGGAGTCGAGGTCTCGAATCACGCGGGCATTCTTCTCGTTTGCCGCGCGCAGCAGCGCGTCCGCGCGGGCCCGCAGCACGGCCACCTGGGCCGAGGTCTGCTGCTTCAGTTGCTGAAGCTCCAGGTCGCGCCGCAACCGCGCCTCGCGCTCGAGAAACCAAACGGCGAGAAACAACAGACAGCTCGCGCCTAGCACCAAGCGCCAGGGAACCCGCGCCGCGAAGTCCGAAACTCGAAAACCGAAATTCGAAACTCGAGTCCAGAGGGCGGTCGCGCCGCGCACGAGTTTCCAGTTTCGAGTTTCGATTTTCGAGTTTCCAGTTTCGAGTTTCGGTTCGTCCGCGCTCATGGCTTCGGCCCCAGCATTTTGGCTACGGTTTCGCCCGCCTTGCCCAACCCGTACAGGCTGCCAATGAAAAACGTCAGGCCCCCCAGGTCGGGTAGCGCGCCCGTCCTCCAGACCAGGCGCGAGACCCACACGCAGGCCGAGATCAGCGCCACGCACGTCCCTACGCGGCTGAAACTCGCCTGGCCGGATTCAGAGAAAAGCTCTCGCAAGAAGTTCCTCATTGCCTCACTTGCCCCTGAGGGAAGTCCTTCGCTGGCTCGCTAACCCGATAAATCCCTGGTTCAATGAATCAATGATTCAATGACTCAATCCCCGGGTCTCTGTGGCTCATTTCCCGGTAAAGGTGCATCCGCCGCAGCCCCTTCTCGATGTAGCCGGGGTCGAACGTCTTGCCGTACGGCTGGCCCGTGTTCCAGCAGCGGAACATCTCCGCAAACTCGCGCGCCAGGTCCAGCTGGTAGCGCTCCGCAAACTGCGCCAGCAGCTCCAGCGCCTGGCGGAAGTGAAATCGCGGCTCCAGGAGATCCTGCACCGTGCCCTTGCGCCCCACCAGGTGGTAGCCCATGATCTGCGTGAATCCCCAGGAGGTCGCCAGCTCGCGCAGGGCTTCGTCGCGGCTGGCCGCCAGCTCCCGCGCGTGCGCCGCCCGGAAAGACCCCGTGAGAAAAACCCCGTGGAATGAGCCCGCCTTGGGATGAAGCATCTCCGTCAGCTCTTCATCGAGGTCCTGACGGGAGAGGCGCGCATAGGTCGGTCGCTTGCCTTCCGCCACCGCCTTCAGGTGACGGTAAACCGCCGGCTCGAAACGCAGGGCCTTCGGGTTGCCCCCCGACTCGTTGGCTACCAGCGCGCCCAGGAATTCCGGGGGCACCGAGGAGTACCGGCAGGCCTCGGAAATAGCGCTGTGGCACCCCACGAACACCCGCTCGGCTAGCCTGCGCTCGGCAGTGGCGTCGCCCGTGGGCCCGTCCGCCAGCCCGGCACTGAAGGGTAGGGACCTCGGCGGCCCTCCCACCGCGCCGGCCCGAAGTGCGGTCACACCACCCCCTGCGAGGTTGGCCCTCCCTCGATCCATGTACCTAGCCTAGCACATCAAAATGAGACGGTGGAGAACCGTGAGACTGGTGAGACGAATTTTTATCCGCTTGATTCTAAAGATGATAGTTCGCCAAAAATTCACCCCGAACGATTCCGCCCTCGAAAAGTGGCCCATTGCGCCCCATCGAGAACTTTTTACCTGTAGCCTACCTGGGCTACATAACGGGCCGCCGGCGAACGCCACCCGGCAGACTTATTGATCCCAGACGACGCCGGAGAAAAGAAGGCTTGCCCCGCGAGGCCGCAACTGGTAGAAGAGGCTGAACATATCTCGCGTTTACCGGAGATCGGTCGCGATGCGTCCCAAGACTTGCGCCTTGGCAATCACCGTATTACTGACCTTGAGCGCCCGAGCCGGTGCGGTCTCAGAGATCCCGCTCGGGACGCGCCTTGAGGCGCAATTCGCCAGCGCGGCGGAACACGAGAACCCTGTCCAGGACGCGCAGGTGGAAGTGGAATTCACTCCCGCCAGTGGCGTGCGGTCAATTGCCGGTGAGGTGCGCACCGCTGGCCGGAAGGAATTCGATGCGCGGGCGGCTGGAGACCGCGCGCTGGTCCTTCGCGGCATCCCAGAATAAGAGGGATCATTGAATCATGCGCGCTGTCGTGCAAAGGGTAACTCGGGCAGAGGTTCGCGTGGAGGGCCGCCTGGTCGGTGGTATCGGTCGGGGGCTGCTGGTCCTGCTGGGCATTGCGAGAGACGACACGCCGGAAGCGGGAAAGGTTCTGGCCGAGAAGATCGTCAACCTGCGCATCTTCGATGATGACCAGGGCCGCATGAACCGTTCGTTGCTGGAGGCGGGCGGCGCTGTGCTGTGCGTTTCGCAGTTCACGCTCTACGGAGACTGTCGGAAGGGCCGACGGCCGAGTTACGAGCGCGCGGCGCCGCCTGAAACCGCGCGCGCTCTCTACGACTCGTTTGTCGAATCCCTGCGCGTCCTGGGCGTAAAAGTCGAGACGGGCGAGTTCCGCGCCATGATGGACGTCGCGCTGGTCAACGACGGCCCGGTCACACTGCTGCTGGATTCCGAAAGAGTCTTCTGAGGCGCCGGTTTCGCGCTCCACGTAGTCAAGCTCTCGTGGCGGGCTTTAGTCCTGGTAACGCAAGATTCCTCGTTCACTCTTGCGGCTCTTCAAGTCCTTCCAGAGGGATCTCGAACAAGCGCAACTTCAAAGGGCGGAAGTTGTGTGACAGGAGCTTAAGAAGCCGCAGGGCCATGGAATGGACCTTGCGCCGCAACACCCGGCGGTCATCTCGATAAACGGCATGGGAGCAAGCAGATTACCGCCGTAGTTACAGGGTGATCTCCATGCCCTCGTAGGCGGCGCGGGAATGGGGGAAGCGCTTGCGCGCAACGCTGAGCAGTTGATCCACGGCTTCGTCGTTGCGGTCGGGGTCGTGGTGGAAGAGGACGAACCCTTTCACGCCCGCGTCCTCGCAGATGCGGACGCCTTCTTCCCAGCCGCTGTGACCCCAGCCCTTCCTCTCGTTATGAAGCTGCTCGACGGTGTATTGCGAATCGTAGATGAGCAGGTCAGCGTCCTGCGCCAGTTCGCGGATGGCGTGATCGCTGGTGGGGTCTCCCGGCTCCGTGTCGGTGGCGTAGAGCACGGCCCTCCCGTTGTTCTCGACGCGGAAGGAGAGGCAGCCCTGCGGATGGTGGACGCGGCGGGCCTGGATGATGAAGTCATCGAGCTGGAACGGCCCCTGGTGAATCTCCGTGAAGGTGCGCACCGCGAGCATGGCGCCCATGTCCACGGGGAAGTAGGGATCGGCCATCTGTCCTTTCAAGACCTCTTCCAGCGAGAAGTTGGGCAGACTGTAGGAGTAGAAGTGAAACTGATTCGTTTCTCGGTAGAGCGGCGCAAAAAAGGGCAGCCCCTGGATGTGGTCCCAGTGGTAATGACTCAGCAGCACGTGCGCCCGAATGGGACGCTCGCCAAACTCTCTGATCAACGCTTTCCCCAGCATCCGCATGCCGGTCCCGCAGTCCAAAATCAGGAGACTGCCGCCATCCGATCGGCACTCGACACAAGGAGTGTTGCCGCCATACCGTAAGTTGTCGGCTTGGGGAGTGGGCGTGGAGCCGCGGACGCCCCAGAACCTGATCCGCATAAGTAAGCCTTCCCCGAATGCTGCTGCGAGGACTACCTCGGGGGATTCTATACCAGATTTGTCAGCGCCCGCCAAGTGAAATTTGCGGGTCGGCTTCGCACCTAGTGCCGTCCCAACTTAATTCCCCCATTTGCGACGCGTGCATTTTGCACGGCCCAGGAGACAGATCCGCCCGGGCGGACTAGCCGAGATGAGTTGGAACGACACTAGCGTAGCCTGGGCCCGCGGGCGCTCGCGGCGCGCCTTCAAGAGCTGGCGCGTGCCGGCTGTCGAAACAGGACTTTCACTCCTTCTTTCCAGCGGTCGTTCAGCCCCACCTTAATGACCTCGAGGGAGCGGCCGAGGTAGCGGATGACCCGATCGGTCGTCGAATGAAAGCGGAAGGCTGGAGAAACCAGGTAAACCAGGGGAGGCGCGGGCGCGAGCGCCAGGTTCGGGAAGTAGCCGAATTCCTGGAACTGACCGCGCTCGTGCAGCCACTTGACGCGCAGCCAGTAGTCCAGTCCCTGGAGCGGCAGGTTGATTTCCTCTTCGAGCTTCAGCTCAATGACAGCCAGGCGGCCCTGGCGCGACGCGCTCAGGATATCGATGACCCCGCGGTCGCTGCCGGAGAATGCCGGAACCTGCGGATAGACGCAGGCCGGCGAAAGCGCCGGATCGAGCTTCGTGATGTCGCGTACCAACAAGCTCTCCAGCCAGCGCTCGGCTTGCAGACGATAGAAGTCGTGCGAGGGATGTTCGCTCGTTGCCGTCCGGAGTTCGAGGACGCGGGTCACGAAGCGGCGGAACTCTGCCTCCTCTCCTGCCTCGAGGCGGCGATAGTCTCCCTCCAGGCCGTAGAAGACGCGCGGCGCGAGCAGGCCCTCCACGCGCGCTACTTCCAGGCCGAGCACCCGCAGGGAGAGGAAGTTAGCGGAGGCGTCGGGGACTGCCTCCACACGCTCGGCCAAGTCACCCAGCAGATCGCGCACCAGGTCTTGGTGGCGCGCCACGAGCGCTTCGCCCTGCCGGCGCGGCGTCAGTCGCGTCTCCACGTTGCCGAAATCCTTCAGGTCAACCGGCTGGGGTCGCGCCTCGCCGGAATTCCATGCGAAGAGTTCCGCCTGGAGCGCACGGCGCTCGAGATAAGCGGCGCGATGCGCCGTGAGTTCGAGCGCGCTGCGAGGCAGGAACAGCTTCAGCCCGCTCACCGTGAAGCGCTCGGACTGACCGCGCAGCCAGTCGAGCCAGATCAGGCCGAAGGCCAGCAGGGCGTCGGCGGCCGCCGGCGCTTCGCCCTCGCCGAGCCCGAGAAATGCCCAGGCCGTCGAGCCTCGGCGCGCCAGGCCGCGCGTGTACCAGGCGGAAAACGAGTGCTCGCGGTCCGAGCGGTTGCTGACCCGTTCGAAGCGCCAGCCGGGATATTCGCGCTCGAGCACGGCCAGGAGCTCCTGCCGGAAGCTCGCACGCGACTGCGTGCGGGCCGGGCGTTCGGCCCGTTCCAGTTCGCGGAGTTCCAGGGTGGCGGTCTCGCGGCCGCCCGGCTTGCGCACGAAGAGCCCCAGCCGGGCACGATCGCGGTAAGCGATTTCCTCGACGCGGCGCACCAAGGAGCGCGCCGGGTTCCAGGCCTCGAACAGCAGCTTGCCAAAGTCCGCACTCAGTCGCCAGGAGGCGGCCGTCAGGTCGAAAAGCTCCACCTCGTTTTCCGCTACGATCGGATGCTGGAGAGATCTCAGGAAGGTCTCGATTTCACCCTGGAGTTCGCGAAGCGCATCAAGATCGCGGCGTGCAGGCATGGCAGCTCGTGCGCACATTATAGCCGCGCCGAGCAGACCGCGCGAACCTTCTTTCGCGTGCATTCATGCGGGCCAATCCGGGGTTGTTCTCCGTCTCTGTGGCTTTCTGCCACAAACCATCATTCCCAAAAGGTGCTATTATTTGGAGCATGAACATCGAATACACAGTTCAGATCTGGAAGGAAGGCAGTCAATTTGTTGCCCACGCCATGCCGCTGGATGTCATGAGTTCAGGCAAGACGCCGCAGGAAGCCGGGAAAGCCTTGGATGAGGCGTTGCACCTGTTCTTGGTGACCGCGACAGATATGGGCACTCTGCCGGAAGTCCTCCAGGAATGTGGTTATGAATTGCAGGAGGGGCAGTGGGTGTGTCCTGTCTGGGTCGCTACTGAGAGGCGCTCTGCGGCCGTCGGTGTCTGAGGATGCCACGGATAACACCAGTTCACTGGAAGGTCCTAGAAAGAGTTCTTCTCGCCGCCGGCTTTCGCTTCGTCCGCCAAGAGGGCAGCCACCGGTCCTATCGTAAAGGTGGAATCATCCGGCCAGTTGTCATTCCCAGCTACGATGAAATCCCCGTTTCCATCATCAGGAATAACCTGAAGACAGCGGGAATCTCCAGAGACGAGTATTTTCGCCTGTTGGAAGAGGTAGGCTGAAAAGCGGGGCCTCCGGCACGCTGCGAGCTAATCCGCAGACGTGACGTCAGAGAGCGGCTTCTTGGAGCGGCGTGCGGGTCACGACCTCGGCGCAGAAGTAGCTCGGGGTCTCGCGACAGGTCGGGACTGCCAAGGCGTGCGGCGCGCGGGAAGCCTCGTAGCAAGAACCCCGCTGGAATGCTGTTTGCGGCAGACAGTCGTACGGCATGCGGGCTTATTTCAGACGCGGGCTTCGTCCAGGGCGGCGTCGTTCGCGGCGGCCATTGGCGGGCACTGTTTGACCCAGGTGGCCAGTAGCCACACGTTGCCGGTCGGAGAGAGGTGGATGTAGAAGACCCGCGAGCCGTTCGCCACGTCGTAGAACTGCTTACGGCGCGGGTCAGGGGAGGCCTGGGCCCCGGCCACCAGCAGCGCGCGGAGCTTCTCGACGAGGTCCGCCGGATAGTTCCGCAGGTTGTCGATTCTCGGGTCTTCCTTCAGCCTGAGGAGCATCGCGCCCTCCTTCTCCCCCCAAACGCCGCTCATACCTATCTATACGAGTGTGAGAGGGGGGAAGTTTCCTCCTGCGACCGTTTCTTCCTACTTGCCTACCATCCTTGTCCCCCGTAAACCTGCCCGGGTTTGGCCCAACTTCCTGCAAGCCCTCTGTTTACCCATTAGACGAAGGAGAGCCCCAAAGGTCACGCGCCTGTTTGATTGCTTAATTGTGGTCGCGGGTCCCAGA
Organism: uncultured Acidobacteriota bacterium; assembly: GCA_964495535.1. GTDB lineage: Bacteria > Acidobacteriota > Terriglobia > UBA7540 > UBA7540 > JALHUF01. The sequence continues at coordinate 7,024 of CAZBWJ010000075.1, forward strand.
GGTCCCCTATCCTGCCGAGATTGTAATGTAGCGCCGGGGCTTGAGCCGTCGCATAATTGTCTTCGTGCTGGCGAGTGATTGGTGAAGCCTGCTGTCACCCGCCAGCTCGGATGGAGGTTCCGATGGCAAAGAGTCCCGTGAAGCGGATTGCGGTGTGGGTTGGTGCCTTCGTCTTGATTTCCGGCGTTCTCGTCACCGCGGGGGAGCAGAAAAGCGGCAAGGGTTCAGCGACGGCCGAGCGGTCCTTGACGCTCGAAGAGCTGGAGGACAAAGTGCGCGGCGGCTGGGCCGGCCAGATGATTGGCGTCACTTACGGCGCACCAACCGAATTCCGGTTCCAAGGGAAAATCAATGAGCAGCCGCGAGAGTGGAAGCCGGAAGAACTGAAGGGCGCCTTAGACCAGGATGACTTATACGTCGAGATGACGTTTGCTGACGTGATGGACCGCCTGGGACTCGAGGCCACCACCGAGCAGTACGGCGAAGCATTCAAGGACTCGAAATACCGTCTCTGGCACGCCAACCTGGCGGCGCGGCGCCTGTTGCGGCGAGGTGTGAAGGCGCCGCTATCGGGTCATCCGGGCTACAACCTGCACGCCAACGACATCGACTTCCAGATCGAGTCCGACTTCATTGGCCTGATGTGCCCGGGCCTGCCGCGGGCGGCACAGCGCTACGCCCACCGCGTGGGTCACGTGATGAATTACGGCGACGGCGTTTACGGCGGCGTCTTCGTCGGGGCAATGTATGCGGCGGCCTTCTTCGAACAGGACCCTCGCAAGGTGGTAGAGGCTGGTGTCGCTGCCATCCCCGCCGGAAGCGTTTATGCGCAGATGCTCCGCGACGTCCTCGAATGGTCGGCGGAAAACGCCGACTGGAAGCGAACGTGGCAACTGCTCGAAGACAAGTGGGACCGGGACGACCCGTGCCCCGCCGGCGCCTTGACGCGGTTCAACATCGATGCCGCGCTGAACGGCGCCTATATCGCTCTCGGCCTGCTCTATGGAAACGGCGAGTTCGAGAAGACGATGGAGGTTTCCATGCGCGCGGGACAGGACAGTGACTGCAATCCCTCCTCGGCCGCGGGCGTGCTGGGCGTCATGCTGGGCTACAAGGGCATTCCCAGCAAATGGACCAAGCCGCTGGCCGCCATCGCCGATGAGAAGTTCTCCTACACAAACTACTCCTTCCACTCGATTGTGAAGAGCACAGTGGCGCGGGCAAAACTCGTCGTCACGAAAGAAGGCGGGCACGTGGGCGAGAAAGGCGTCACGGTTCCCGTCCAGATGCCCGTGACCCTGAAGCTCGAACAGTTCGCGCCCGGCAAGGTGGTGGAACGCATCGCGCTCGACGACGCCCGCTGGAAGTGGCAGGGCGATTGGGGAAAGGCCGGCGAACGCCGAGCGGTCATGCGTTCCAGGACTGCCGGCGCGGAGGCCACCGTTTCCTTCGACGGCACGGGAGCCATGCTGGTTGGGATTCTCGACACCGACTGCGGCACGGCCGACCTTTATCTCGACGGCAAGCTGCTGGGGAGAATCGACGGCTACAACGACGACGGCGCTCGGGACGGCGAGGGGCTCTGGGGCAATTTCGATTTGAAGCCGGGCAACCACACGCTGCGCGTGCTGGTCAAGGGCGAACCTTACCCCGCCTCCGAAGACGCCTGGATTTACCTTGAAGACCTGATCGTCTTTCGAAAGTAGCGAGGTTGCGCAGCGCATTCGCTGCAAGTGGGGGCGGTTGAGCCCCTGCGGCACGAGGGTTCCTCTGCCCCTGCCACGATCTAGGCTAGTGCCCGGACGGAGAACTCATCGAACTGCGCGATTGCCGTACCGATCCTGACTGCCCGATCCTGCGGCGTTGACCTGTGCAGCGCAGCCCAACCCGGTGTATGGTGATGTGGGCTTGGGCGAGGCGGCCGACGCCGAGCGGCCCAAAGGCCCGCGAATCACCATCGCGCTCAGAATCGAGGGGAGTCTTCCCCTATGCAATATCGCGAACTAGGTCGCACGGGCTGGAGAGTGTCGGAGATCAGCTTTGGGGCCTGGGCCGTCGGGGCGATGTGGGGAAAAGTGGATGACAGCGAATCCCTGGCAGCGCTGCACCGCGCCGTGGACCTGGGCGTCAACCTCATCGACACGGCGGATGTCTATGGCGACGGCCGCAGCGAGCGGCTCATTGCGCGCCTGCGCCAGGAGCGGCGAGAGACCATCTATGTGGCGACCAAGGCCGGACGACGCCTGTCCCCGCACACCGCTGAGGGCTACAATAGGGCGAACCTTACCCGCTTCGTAGAAGACAGCCTGCGGAACCTGGAGACGGATCGCCTGGACCTGTTGCAGTTGCACTGTCCGCCGCCGGCTGTCTATTACCGCCCGGAAGTCTTTGACGTCCTGGACGAACTCGCCCGTGCGGGCAAGATCCGCTACTACGGCGTCAGCGTCGAGACGGTGGAAGAAGGGTTGAAGGCCATCGAGTATCCGGGCGTCCAGAGCGTGCAGATCATCTTCAACATGTTTCGCCACCGCCCCGCTGAACTCTTCTTTCCTGAGGCGAAGCGGCGGCGCGTGGGAATCCTGGCGCGGGTGCCGCTGGCCAGCGGCCTGCTGACGGGCCGGATGACGCGCGAGAGCACGTTCCCCAAGGACGACCACCGCAGCTTCAATCGCTCCGGTCAGATGTTTGACGTAGGAGAAACCTTCTCGGGGGTGGATTTCGAAACGGGGCTCGAGGCGGTGGAAGCCTTGCGGCTGTTGGTCCCTCCGAACGTCACCATGGCGCAACTGGCCCTGCGCTGGATTCTGATGTTCGAGGCGGTCACCTGCGCCATTCCCGGAGCCAAGCGCCCCTTGCAGGTCGAAGAGAACGTCCGCGCCGCCGAATTGCCGCCGCTCAGCGAGGCGCATATGGCAAAGGTGCGCGAGGTGTACGATACATACATCCGCGCGCAAGTTCACCCAAGGTGGTGACTCGCCGCGCGCGCCGCGCGCCAAGAGCGGTCACCGCTGAGGTCCGCAATCTCGCCTGATGTCGCGTAATCGTACCCTCTCGCAAGGAGGATCTTTCCCTCTCTGACGATCCGTAAGGGGGAAAACCGAGAGCTGGCGCCTGAAGTTCGCCCGGCGGGGCTGACCAACTATTTGCCGGGAATCCTGGGGAAGTTGCCCGGCACGATGCCGGTTCCTTCCTTCACGGTAATGATCTGGTTGATGGGGACGTTGGTGAGCTTGTCCACGGTGCCGCTGAGCCAAGTGATTTCCAGGGACTCGATCGTTTTGCGCTGGCCCAGGCCGAAGTGGATGCGCTGGTCGTGCGCGGACATGTAACTCATCCCGCCTTTGGCCTGCTCGACCTGCGTCATGCCTTCAGAGACCAGCTTGAGCGCGGCTCCGGTGCCGTCGCGGGCCGACTTGGTGCCCAGCAGTTTCACGGTCAACCAGTTGTGAGCGTTGCCGCCGTCGTTGCGCAGGAGCTGGATATAATCGCCGCGGTTGATGACGGCGACGTCGAGGTCGCCATCGTTGTCGAAGTCGCCGACCGCTGAGCCGCGGCCGGCGATGGGCCGCATGAAGTCGGGGCCCAGGTATTCCGAAACCTTCTCAAACCTTCCGCGGCCCAGGTTGCGGAACATCAGCTTGGGCTCCTCGTACGGCACCTCGCTGTGGTACATGTGGATGTTGTCGAGCATGGAGCCGTTGGCCTGGCAGATGTCGTTCCAGCCGTCGTTGTCGTAATCGAAGAACTTCATGCTGACGCCGCTCATGAAGATGGCCTTGTTGCCGAGGCCGGAAGAATAGGTGGCGTCGTCGAACGTCTCGTCGTGGTTGTTGCGATAGAGGCGGTTCAGCTCGAAATCCAGGTGGGTCACGTAGAGGTCGAACCAGCCGTCGCCGTCCACGTCGGCGGCGTCGCTGCCCATCCCCGCTTCGTACTTGCCGTCTTCGCTGGCCGCCACGCCGGAGACAAAGGAGATGTCGCGGAACGTCCCGTCGTGGTTGTTGAGGAATAGACAGTTCGGCCAGGTGTCGTTGGCGACGAAGATGTCGGGCCAGCCGTCGTTGTTCAAGTCCGCCAGCGTCGGGCCTAATGCTTTTGCTTCTGGGGCTGCAACGCCGGACTTCGCGCTCACGTCGGTGAAGGTGCCGTCGCCGTTGTTGCGGTAGAGGGCTGAGCGGAGCGGGCGCGGCGGCTTGTACCAGTCGGTTTCCGCCGCCTGCACGAGATAGAAATCGAGCAGACCGTCCTGGTCGTAGTCAATCCAACCCAGGTCGGTGCCCATCGTCTCAATGTAGTTCTTGTCTTCGGTGCCGGTGCCGTCCTACTGGAAGGTGATGCCCGCCTCCTTTCAGACGTCTGTGAAGCGGACCGGGATGGAAATCGGCGGAGCCCCGTTGGCTTGTGCCAGGAGACGCTCGAAGGTTACGATCCCGCAGACCGCGGTTGCCCAGGCGAGGAGGAGTCCCAGAAAAAGGCTGCGCCCGGAACGATTCGGGCGAGACTTATCGCCGTAGGGCACAGCGCTACCCCTTCTCGAGAGTCGATACAAGGACATTCTCTCCCACCAGAGACATCCTCTCTCACTATAGCCTGAATGGGCCTTAATTCTCAATTGCGTCGTGCGGACCGCCGGATCAGACTTGGCACCGTCCCGCACGGTATGGTACGGGGCGCCGTCTTGCCAGCGTAAGGGAAAAAGCCAGCTTACAGGATTCTCCAGGAGGTTTCCATGCCATCGCGTCGTCACTTCTTGACCAGGTTGGCCGCGCTCGGCGCCGGCATTCCATAAAGGCAAACTGCTCGGCGAGCCCATCTGGAAGCTGCTCGGGGGCCCGGTGCGCGAGAAGATCCGCGTCTATGCTCACTTGCGCGGCGAGACTCCCAGCGAGACCACCGAGCGTGCGAAGCAACTTCTGGCCGCGGTCTGTGACCAGTTGAACCCCGCCCCTTCTCTGGATCCCCGACCCGATTTCTTGCCTCCCGCCCGGACCCGCATTAGACTGGCACCTCTTAGCGGATCGCAAGCCCAGCGCTCCTTGCTCTGCACGAAACCTCAGTTGCCCAAGCGCCGCCCCTCGGCCTGAGGAGGCCCTGATGAACACCCCACAAAGGCTTGTCGCCATCGCCCGTCCTTACGCGGGCCGACTCCTGCTGGTCGCCGTGCTCACCTCGATGGGCGCGTTGGGCGAACTCATCGAGCCCTGGGTGTACCGGGCCATCATCAACGACATCGCGGGAGTCTTCGTCAGCCGAGCGACAGGGTTGCTGCCGGAAATCCTGGAAGAACTGCGCGGCGGGGAAGCGGAAACCGAACCCGAAGCCGGTGGGCCAGGCCCTGCTTCCGCCGGCCCCACGGCGGAAGGCGCGGTGTCAACCGTGGACTTCAAAACCGAGGCCGCCGTCAAGCAGACGCTGTGCGAGTTGACCCGGGGCCGCACCACGCTCATCATCGCTCACCGCCAGCCGATGCTGACCGAAGTCGATCGGGCGGTGGCCATTCGCGACGGGCGTGTGGTGGAGGATGGATCCCCGCAGGCCCTGTTCGAGCGGCATGGGTACTTCTTCCAGATGATGACCACGCAGCCGCACGGCTCGGAGTTGGATGTGGGATAGGCGGTCTAGGGCGGCAGCCCGGAAGGCTCGCTTCCACCCCTTTCGGGTTGGTCGGCGGTTTCATCTCTTTTCCCCTTGACAGTGCTTAAGGGAAAGTCAAAATCCTGGTTCCACCTGACGGTCTCGGGACTTTCACGGGTGGTGGGGGTTGTCTATGGCCGAAAAACGCCGGGGCCAGAAATATGCGCGTCGCGAATTCTTGATGAAGGTGGCTGCCAGTAGCGTCGTGGCCCCGGCAATGGGCGGTCTGGCTTCGCCGGGGCAGGCTGGCAGGCCCGGACCGCAAAGGCCGCCGGCTGTCCCTGAGCAGGCTGCGGCGACACCCGCAACTCGATTCCAGTTTCCGCGCGCTTTCACGGGCCGGAATTTGAGGATGGTTGCGTTCCCTTTGGGCGGGATCGGGACGGGAACGATCTCCCTGGGCGGTCGAGGACAGTTGCGTGATTGGGAAATCTTCAACCGCCCCGACAAGGGGAATACTCCCGAATACTGTTTTGCCGCAATCTGGGCTCAAGTTCGAGGCCAAAAGCCCGTGGCGCGAGTGCTGGAATCAACGCTCGAGCCCCCGTATGAACGAACCCCCACGGGGCTGGGGAGCGCCAACGTTCCGGGCTTACCACGCCTCGAGGAGGCGACCTTCACAGGCGCTTATCCCTTGGCGCGAATCACATTCGGAGATAGGAAATTGCCCGTGGCCATCACGCTCGAGGCTTTCAATCCGCTCGTGCCTTTGGATGTGGAAGCCTCAGCATTGCCCATCGCTGTCTTGCGGTACACCGTCAAGAACCCTCATTCAGCGCCTGCCCAAGTGGGAGTTGCTTTCAGTCTCGAGAACCCGGTGGGCAAGGAAGGACGGCAGAACAGCTTGCGCAAGGAATCCGGCCTGCGTGGCATTTTCATGGAGAATCCTTTCCTGCCCGCCTCCGATCCGCTGAAAGGTTCGATGGCTCTCTGTGTGGTGGGCGCACCCACCGATAGTGTCAGTTATCTCCGCGGCTGGAGTGGGGCGCGGTGGTGGGACGGCCCTCTCGCCTTCTGGGATGATTTCAGCGCCGATGGAGCTTTGACCAGCGACTCGCCTGGCCTGAGCCCCGTAGGGTCACTGGCCGTGACGCAGTCGATTCCGGCGGGCCGCGAGGCATCGGTCAGCTTTTTGCTTGCCTGGCATTTCCCCAACCGCACTCCTGAGCGCTGCGGCTGGCCGGCACCTGAGGGTGAGGAGAAAACCGTGGTGGGGAACTATTACGCCACCCGCTTTGCGGATGCCTGGGAAGTAGCTCGCTACGTGGCCCGCGAACTGCCCTCGCTTGAGGCGCGCACGCGCCAGTTCGCCGGGGCGGTAGAGAAGTCCACCCTGCCGCCGGCGGTGCTGGATGCGGCCATGAGCAACCTTTCGACGCTGCGCACGAACACCGCCTTCCTGACAGCCGACGGGGAATTCCACGGCTTCGAAGGCTGCAATGACCATGGCGGCTGCTGTCATGGCAGTTGTACGCACGTGTGGAACTACGAGCAGGCGACGGCGTGCGTATTCCCTCGGCTGGCGCGCTCGTTGCGCGAGTCAGAGTTTCTGCGCAATACCGGGGAGCGGGGGCGGATGGGCTTTCGCTCCTATCTGCCGGACGGGATGAAGATCTGGGACCGGGCGGCGGCGGACGGGCAGATGGGCTGCCTGATGAAGCTCTACCGGGACTGGCAGCTGTCGGGCGATACCAACTGGCTGCGGCGGCTGTGGCCGAAGGCCAAGCAAGCCCTGGAATTCGCCTGGATTGAGAACGGATGGGACGCTGACCGCGATGGAGTCGCGGAGGGCGTGCAGCATAACACCTATGATGTGGAGTTCTATGGCCCCAACCCACTCTGCGGCGTCTGGTACCTGGGGGCGCTGCGTGCGGGCGAGGAGATGGCGCGCGCGCTGGGCGAGGAGGGGTCAGCAAAGGAATACCGGCGGCTGTTTGAGAACGGCAAGAAATGGATCGACGCCCACCTCTACAACGGGGAGTACTTCATCCAGAAGGTAGTCGGGCGGTCGCGCGATAGGGTCGCCGACGGCCTGTTGGTGGG
>CAZBWJ010000076.1:0-14691 GCA_964495535.1 uncultured Acidobacteriota bacterium
GTGTATCTCTCGGACCAAACCCACGCCTCGATTGACCGCGGGCTGCGGCTGCTGGGAATTCACGCCCGGCAACTGCGCCGCATCCCCGCCGACGCGGGGCTCTGCCTGGACACGAGGAAGCTCGCGGAGCACATCCGGCTGGACCGGAGGGCCGGCCTGCGACCGTTCGTGGTGGTGGCCAATGCGGGGACCACGAACACTGGCGCCATCGACCCTATGCTCGAGATCGCCGAGATTGCCCGCGAAAACTCGCTCTGGATGCACGTGGACGCAGCCTATGGTGGGTTTGCCGCGCTTACCGAAAGAGGCCGCAGGCTCCTGGCGGGAATCGAGCGCGCCGACTCTGTCGTCCTCGACCCCCACAAGTGGTTCTATTGCCCCTTCGAGGCCGGCTGCGTCATTGTGCGCCAAGCTCGCCTGATGCGTGACACCTTTCGCATCCTCCCCGAGTACATGACCAACGTGGCACGCGAAGAACGCGAAGTGAACTTCTGCGACTACGGCGTGCAATTGACCCGGAGCTTCCGCGCCCTGAAGGTCTGGATGACGGTCAAGACTTTCGGCGCCCGGCGCATCCGCCAGGTCATTGACCAGTGCCTGGATCTCACCGAATACGCCGCCAAGCTCTTTCAGAACTCTCCTCACCTGGAGATCGTCACCGGCCCCTCGCTCGGCATCTTTACGTTCCGCTACGTCCCGAGGGAGATGGCGAACGGGGGAGCAAATGGCGACGCTTTCCTCAACCGCCTGAACGAGGCCCTCGCCGCACGCATCATCGCCAGCCGTCAGTTGATGCTTTCCTCAACACGGCTTGGACCGCGCCATGTTCTGCGCTTTTGCGTGCTAAACCACCGAACCCGCAAGGAGGACGTCCGCGAGGCCTTAAGGCTCATCGAGTGCTTCGGCCAGGAGGTGGAGAAGGACTTTCGTTAGTGCCTCGTCGCCTTTACAGGGACTCCACACTCGGACGACAGGAGGCAGGAATCCTGGCGCCTCCACTACCGCGGCCACTACGAGCAAGCCACAGAAGGAGAAAAACAGCGTTCCCCAGCGATGCGGCGGGCAGACTATAATGGATGTCCACTTTTCCCGAGCGCTGGGAACTCAGGGGTGAGGCTGCATCTCCAGGCCTAGACTTCAGCATCGTATCCCAGGGATGTCAAACTATGACCGCATGCTATGCGGGCGCCTCCGGCACCGGTCAGCAAGCTCCCGGCTGCCTTGCGTGTTTGCCCGCTTCTTGCTGCCGCTTGTCCTCGGACTGACGTGCCCGGGGAGCCTCTTCGCCGACCCGCCCGAGTGGGGCCAGCAGGTCACTCGCATGCGGCTGGATTGTGATGCTCGCCTCAACCTGGACGATCTTGCGGCGCATATTGCTCAAAAGGTCGGGGAGCCCCTCGACCGCGCCAAAGTCCAAGAAAGCCTCAAGCGCCTCTATGCCACGGGCCGCTTCCGCGAGCTGAGAGCTGACGCCGAACGCACCGACTCGGGGGTTGAACTGGTGTTTGTCGGACGCGCGGTGTTTTTTGTCGGCACCGTCCGCATGGAGGGAACACCGAAGGCTATCGACCCGCGTGCCCTCGTAACGGCCACGCGTCTGCGCTTGGGCCAACCCATCGAGGAAGAGGAACTAGAAGTCGCCCGGAAGCGCTTGGCGGCGCTCCTCGCGGAAAACGGTTATTACCAGGCCAGAATCGACCGGCGCTTGCTGCCCAACCTGGAGACTCAGACAGCCAGCATCCTTTTTTCAATTGTCCCCGGCGAGCCGGCGCGACTCAGCGGAGCCGAATTTCAGGGCACGCTTACCGTTCCGGCGGAGAAGCTGGCCGCGATTTCCGGATGGCGGCCCGGTTCGCACTTGACCTCCGCCCTGCTCGAGCGCGGGCTTTTCAGAATCCGCCGGTTCTACGCGGAACGCGGAAGGTTGCAGGCGACAATCAGCCTCATCAACCGGATTCATGAACCGCAACGCCATACCGAAAAGCTTCTGGTCCAGGTGGAACCGGGCCCCTGGGTGCGCGTGCGCGTGCGCGGGGCACGGATGTCTTCCGCCAAGGCAAAAGAGCTGCTCCCCATTTTCCGCGAAGGCACGACTGACGAAGCCACCGTGGCCCGAGGTCAACAGAGCTTGGAAGACTACTTCGAGCGGAGGTCCTATTTCTCTGCGACGGTCAAGGCCGAGCGGGTGGTCCATCCCGACTCGCAGACGATAGAAGTCACTTACTTCGTCACCCGGGGTGAGCCCGGCATTTTTGTGGGTTATGCCTTCAGCGGCAACCACAGCGTGCCGGCGAAGGAGCTCTCGGCAGCGCTGACCATTCATCCCAAGGATTTCTTCCGGGAACGCGGCATCTTCAGCCGTGAGTTGCTGGCGCGCGACGTAAGCGCCCTTCAAGCTCTCTACGATTCGCGGGGGTTTCTCGAGGCGCGGGTGACCTCGCGGGTGAACCGCCGTCATGAAGGGCAGCCGGGGCGCCTGTTCGTCACCTTCGAAATCGCGGAAGGCCCCGAGACCAAGGTAGCGCACCTCGCGCTTCACGGTATCGATGCGCAGGCGCAAAAAGATCTCTGGCCCTCCCTGCTCTCGAAGCCCGGACAGCCGTACTCACCCACGCGCGCCCAAACGGACCGAGAGTTCATTCTCAACTACTTCGCTGACCGGGGATATCCCTATGCAGCGGTGAGCTGGAACGCCTCGCCGCCGTCTTCGGCACACGAGGTTGATGTCGCCTACGAGATTGAGCCGGGGTTGCAGGAAAGGATCCAGCGTGTGGTCGTGCTCGGCAACCAGCGCACGCGCGAGGGAACGATCCGTCGCGAGCTTGCCATCCGCCGCGGCGACCCGCTCCGCCAGAGCAGCATCCTGGAGTCACAACGGCAACTCTACGACCTCGGCACGTTCAGCCAAGTCCAGGTTGCCACCGAGAACCCGGGTGGTCCGGAAGCTCGCAGAACGGTGCTGGTGAACGTGGAGGAAGCGCGCCGCTGGACCGTGGGATACGGGGTCGGGATCGAGATGCAGCGCCTGGCGGGCAACCAGCCTGAGGGACAGTTGAGAGCCAGTCCGCGGCTCTCCTTCGAACTTGCGCGTCTGAATGTGGGCGGGCGCGCCCAAACCTTCACCCTGCGCGGGCGCCTTTCGACTCTGGAGAAGGGCGGCGCGATCAACTACCTGATTCCGCGGTTTGCCACCCGACGCGACCTCAATCTACGCCTCGGGGCGCTGATAGACCGCAGCCGCGACGTGCTGACGTTCGCCGCGGAGCGCGAGGAAGCCTCGGTGGCCGTGGAAAAGCATTACAGCCCGGCGGCATGGATCCAGGCGCGATACAGTTTCCGGCGCGTGCTGGTCGATCCAAGCACGCTTCGCATCCGACCGGAAGCCATTCCCCTTCTCAGCCGCCCGGCCCGTGTCGCCATGTTGGGATTGAGCTACGCCAATGACCATCGCAACGAACCCACCGACGCCACGGACGGCTCCTACTCCCTGGCTGATGCGGGAATTTCCTGGAGGAAGCTGGGCTCGCAATCGAACTTTGTGCGCCTCTCGGGGCAGAACGCCACCTATCATCGGCTGGGTGCTCACTTGGTTTTCGCCCGCAACACGCGTTTCGCGGTGGAATCAAGTATCGGCCAGGTAAGCCCCACGGGCGAGATTCCGCTGCCCGAGCGTTTCTTCTTGGGCGGCAGCGAGTCACACCGCGGATTTTCCATCAATCAGGCAGGCCCGCGGGATCCGGAGACCGGGTTTCCGGTCGGCGGCAATGCCTTGTTCCTGAATTCGCTCGAACTGCGCACCCGGTTTGCGGAAGGCCGTCTTGGCTTCGTGCTGTTTCACGACACCGGGAACGTGTTCTCGACCATTCGGCGCATGCGCCTGCTGAAGTTCACTCAGAACTCCCCGACCGATCTCGACTACAGCTCGCACGTCGCGGGGCTGGGCGTGCGTTATCGGACTCCGGTCGGGCCTGTGCGCTTGGACGTGGGTTACAGTTTTAACCCTCCGCGGTATCAAGTCATCGACCGAACTGTGAACCCCGCGGGGGTTATGGAGGTTCGCCGATTATCGCATTTTCAGTTTTTCTTGAGCATCGGACAAAGTTTCTAATCGGGTTCTGGCTTGGCCTCGTACTGGTGGGTGTGTCAGTCGCCACGGCGAACGCCGCGGCTGAGACCCTGGATCGTGTCGTGGCCTCGATCGGCAACGTCGCGCTGACCGCGAGCGACGTCGAGCAAGAGTACCGCTTCGAACTCTTCCTGAATGGGCAATCGCCCTCGGCACCACCAGACCCAGCTACCCTCGAACGCGTTCGAGACCGCCTGATCGAGCAGAAGTTGCTGGCAGAGGAAGCTGAGGCGGAAAACGTCGAGCGAGGAGACTTGCCTCGCCAAGCTGCCGATGCACTCGCCGAGGTGCGCAAGAAGTATCCAAGTGAGGAGGCTTTCCAAGCGGCGCTTCGGACGCTTGAGATGGACGAGCGGGAAGTCCTGAAACGGCTGGAAGACCAAGCGTTCGTGCTCCGGATCATCGATCAGCGCTTGCGGCCGGCCGCCTGGGTGGAGCACTCGGAGATCGAGGCTTACTACTCCAAGACGTTCGTGCCCGAGTACACACGGCATGCGGCGAGGCCGGCACCGGCTTTGGAAGGCGTGGAAAACCAGATCCGGGAGATTCTGGTGCAAGAGAAAATCGATCAACTCCTGCCGCCCTGGCTGGAAGAACTCAAAGCCAATCGTCGGGTCAGACTTCATTTGTTTTAGCAGGGAACCCGCAGGTATGGGTTCAAGGGACGGCAAGATGCGGAGATGGTTTCGCAGAGTGCTCTATGCAGCCGGAGCGCTGACCGTTCTGGCTGCCCTGGTCCTCGAGGTGGTGAGCACCGCTTGGTTCCAACGCAGCGTCGAACGGCGCGTGGTTGCGGAGCTGGAAGGCCTCACCGGCGGGCGTGTCGAGATCCGCGAATTCCGCTTCCAGCCCGCGATCTTTCAAGCCACTTTTCGCGGGCTGATTCTTCACGGAAAGCGACTGCCTACGGAATCGCCTCTTCTTTCAGCCAGAACCGTTGCGCTCCGGCTCAACCCGGTGTCCTTGTTCCGCTGGAAGCTTGTCTTGCGGAGTCTCGATTGCGACGAGGCAGAGGTTCACTTCTACACGCGCGCCGACGGCTCGACTAACATACCGGCACCACGCGCATCTCTCAGCGCCGGCCATCGCGCGGACGTACAGGCCGACCTCTCCATCGGACGACTGACACTGGCCAGGACACACTTCTTCTGGAACGACCAACACTTGCCCATGAATTTGAGCGCACAGGACGTAGCCATCCTCCTGCGTCTCGACGCCTCGCGACGCTACTCAGGCAACCTCTCGTCCTCCGGGGTAGTAATCAAGACCCCGGAGCGTGCGTTCCCCCCGATGACCGTTCGTGCGGCGTTCGAACTCTCAGGCGAGCGTCTGGAGGTGAGCTCGCTCGAGTGGCAGTGTCGCGGGCTGCAGGGAAAGGGCACTTTCAGCTTCTCCAATTGGGCATCTCCTGAAGGGCAGTTTTCCTTCCAGGCGCGCGGTGAAATCGCTGAGCTCGCCCCGGCCTTAGAGCTGAGAGATCTCCGAGGTGGGAATGTCGAATGGGATGGCCAGGCAACTTACCGCCGCGGCGAGTTCGCCGCGAAGGGCCGCATCCAGGCTCGCCGACTCTCGGTTCGATCATTGCCATTTGAGGCAAGTGGCATCGATCTCTTTGCGGATTACTCAGCGGACCGCGGCCACATCGAGCTATCAAATCTCACCGTGTTCGCGCTGGGGGGCACCGCCCAAGGCCGCGCGGAGATTTCCTTCCAAGACCCCTCGCCACGGGTTGCCGTACGCACCCAGCTCCGCGGCCTGCGGTTAGAGGCGGCCCTGCGCTCGTTGTCTCGGCCGCCAGCAATCTTGGACCATTTGCGCCTGGCGTCTCAGGTCAGCGGCACGTTGGACGCAGCCTGGGAGGGCCGATTGGAAAACCTCAATTCGCAATTCAACCTGCAAATGCAGCCGCCACTCGCCAGCCCTCCAGATGCGCATCCGCTCCGTGGGTTCGTGCAGGGCAACGCAAGTACAGCGCGCGGCTTGGTCTTCGAGATTCATGATGCCGAGTTCCAGACACCCCGCTCGACTCTCACGGCGCACGGGACTCTGGGAATGCCGCGAGCAGCTTTGACGTTGCGGTTTGTGACCGCCGACTTCGAGGAGTGGAGACCGGCGGTCGAATTCCTCACCGGCAGCCGGGATCACATCCCGCTCAAGCTCAACTCCGAGGCGACCTTCACCGGCGAGGTCGCAGGGTCTGTCACTCGCCCTGAGCTCCGCGGACGGTTTGAAGTCGGGCCGCTCAATTATCATGGCTGGACGTGGGGCAGCCTCAGGGCCGACGTGCTGGCAGCGCGTGACCGTCTGGAGGTTTCCTCGGCACGCCTGCGGCGCGACGAAAGCACTCTGGCTTTGGCCGGCGCCGTGAGCCTCGAGAATTGGAGGGTCGCGCTGGACGCTCCGGCGCGCCTCACGGTGCGGCTCGAGCGCACGTCCCTCGAGGGTCTCAGAACCGCTCTGGGCATTCGCCTCCCGGTTAGCGGTGTAGCCACGGCTCGGCTGGATGTCGCAGGCACGCCCTCGAATCTCTCAGGTGCGGGAGAGATTCGAGTTGACCGCGGCGCATTGGCTGGTGAACCGTTTGATTCGTTTTCTGCCCGTCTTCGCGTCGCTGAGGCGGTCTGTTATCTTGAAGACGTCCGACTGGCCAAGGGGCATGGTCGGCTGTGGGGCCAAGCCCGCGTCAACCCGTGGCAGCGCGCATTCTGGGTCGAGATTCGCGGCGCTGATTTCTCCCTTACAGAATTCAAGCGGCTGACACTGCCCCACGCGGCCAAAGCGGCGGAAAGCGTCAGGGGCCAGGTCGGTTTCGACCTGCGTGGACAAGGGACGCCGGAGGATGTGACGCTTTCTGCGACGTGGGATGCACGCGACACGGCTGTGAACGGCGCGCCGTTCGGCGAGCTCCACGGCAAGATCGAATGGAAGGGGCTGCAAATGCGGCTGGAGGGCCGGTCCGAGGGACCGACAGGCGCCGTGTGGTTCTCCGGGGTGGCGCGAACCGACGGCGATTGGCCCCTTGAACTTTCAGGTCAATATACCGATCTGCGTGCCGACCCCTGGGTTCGAGCGCTGTTGGAGAAGAAGTTCAACGCTCGCGTCGTCGCCAGTGGCACATTTAGCGTCAGCGGCCCGCTGCGAGATCCCAGCCGACTGGCGGTTCGGAGTCAAGCTCGGAATCTGCAGGTCGGCTTCCCCACTTTGACGTGGAAGAACGATCAGCCTGTTGAGCTTCGTTATGCCAACCGCATGGTGACCGCAAACCGATTTCGAGTCCGTGGCCCCTCCACGGACCTGGAGGTTGAAGGTTCGATCGGCTTCAACCAGCCCGCGGCGCTCTCGCTCACCGCCCAGGGGAAGGCGGACGCCGCCCTGCTCAGCCTGATTGACCCGGCGCTCCAGGCCACTGGCCAGTCCGAGGTGAACCTGCGCGTGAGCGGTAGCCTCGGGCATCCGCTTCTCTATGGCAGGCTCGACGTGCAGGACGCTAGCCTAGGGTACAGCGATCTTCCTTTCCGCCTGACCGGATTGAAAGGCGCGATTGCCCTGGAAGGCGACCGGGCCACGATTCGCTCTTTGCGCGGCACGAGTGGGGGAGGCACGGTAACGCTCGGAGGATTCCTGACTCTCGCCGACTCGCCACGCCTCAACCTGGGAGCCGAGCTGACTCAAGTGCGGGTTCGATACCCGCCCGAATTCAGCTCCGTGCTGGACGGTTCTCTGCGCCTGATTGGGACATCAGAGCGAGCACAGCTCGGCGGAGAACTTGCTGTCCGGCAAATGTTCGCCGGTGAGAATCTCAATTGGCTGGCGCGGGTAGGAGAGGTAGGGAGTTCCCCGGAAGCGAAACCACCTGCCATTTTTCCTCCGCTGGCTTCGAACATTCGACTGAACGTCCAGGTGGGCTCAGCCCCAGCGGTCAGGCTGGAGACACACGACCTCCGCCTGGTGGCCGACATCGACCTCCGTATCCAGGGAACGCTGGCCAGCCCCGTCGAAGTCGGGACCATCCACATCCTCAGCGGTGAGGCAGTGTTCCGCGGCAATCGTTACAGGCTCAACCGCGGCGATATCAGCATGACCAACCCCTTCCGCACTCAGCGTGTTGTGGATCTGGAAGCACAAACCCGCATCCAGCGCTACGACCTGACGATCGACCTCTCCGGCCCACTGGACCGCGTGAAAGTTTCTTACCGTTCCGACCCGCCACTTCCCACCGTCGATATCATTTCGCTCTTGGCCTTTGGCTACGCACGCCAGCAAGAGGAGATGGCCACCACCGCAGCACAACCCGTGCCCACCGTGGGGGCGAGCGCTTTGCTTTCCGAGGCGCTCTCCACCCAAGTGTCCGGGCGCATCCAGCGGTTGTTTGGGGTCAGCCGGATCAAGATCGACCCGAACGTGGGCGGGCTGGGCAGCACCGGCGGCGCCCGCGTTACGGTGGAACAACAGGTGACGCGCGACCTGACCCTGACTTACGTGACCGCCACAGCTTCATCACAGCAGCGCATCATTCAGTTCGAGTGGGCCGTGAGCGACAAGATCTCGCTGGTGGGCGCCCGCGATCAAAACGGCATTCTCGGGATGGAACTGAAGTTCCGCCAGAGATTCAAGTAGGCCCAAACGGCCTCAACTCGGCCCAGGGCGAAAGGGCAGCTCCCGCTTGACCCTCTCCTGAACATCCCAGAAGACCTGCAAAGCCGTCGTCGATGCTATACTGGTCAGGCACCGCAAGGGTT
The DNA here is from genome assembly GCA_964495535.1 of uncultured Acidobacteriota bacterium. Lineage (GTDB taxonomy): Bacteria > Acidobacteriota > Terriglobia > UBA7540 > UBA7540 > JALHUF01. Next base: position 8,866 of record CAZBWJ010000076.1, read on the forward strand.
TGGGTTCCTCCCGAGTTTCGCAATTGGGAAGGAGACTTGCGACGGAGGCGATGCGGAGAGGTGTCCGAGTGGCTGAAGGAGCACGCTTGGAAAGCGTGTGGCCGAGTAATCGGCCCGTGGGTTCGAATCCCACCCTCTCCGCCAGGTCCTCTGCCTTATGGGATTCCATCCCTCCTGGTCTGCGCGCTTTCTACTTGTGGATCACCGAGAGAACCGGGCAGGCAGCATTGCGGATCACGAACTCCGTGGTCGAACCGAAAAGGATAGTGCCCAGCAGACTCCGCGGGTGCGCGCCCACGACGACCAGGTCGGCCCGGGATTCTTTCGCCTCCGCCACAACCTGCTGAGCCGCGTGGCCCCAGCGCACGACTTCCTTCAACGAACAGCGCCTACGGACTTCCGGCGCAACCCAGTCACAGAGTCTCCGGCGGGCCTCCTCCAGAGTCTGGCCCTCTTCCGCCGCCGGCTCCAAGACATGCGCGGCAATTAACTCCGCACGGGTCCTGGCTGCCAAGGCAGCAGCGTGCTCGAAAGCCACGCGCGCGGAATCGCCGTAATTGACGGGACAGAGCACTCGGCGGATCAAGCCCAGCGACCGTGTGGGCTTGATGGTGGGCCCGACGGTCAAAACGGGCGCGCTGACTCGCCGCAACACACTTTCTGTGACCGACCCCAGCCGAATCCGCGCCAAGCCGGTCCGGCCATGAGTTCCCATCACCACCATGGCGGCCGGCAGCTCCTTCAGCGCCTGCAAGACGGCCAGGACAGGGTCGTCCTCCACCAACAACACGGTGCGCGGCGCAGCTTCAGGCAGGTTCTTGGCTGCGAAGTCGCCGACGAAGGCGCGGGCCGCCCGCGCACTTCTCCGCAGCTGCGCCTTGAGCGCCTGCGTCTGCGCCGTCGTGAAATAAACAGGGGCTTCCAGGCGCTGGGCGTGGAGGACGTTCACTTCGGCGCCAAATGCCTTCGCGACTCCCCCCGCCACTCTCAGCGCGGCGGCCGAATGCTCGCTGAAATCAATGGGGCACAAAATATGCTTCGGCTGGAAGGTGGTCATGGGATTTTCCTCCGCTCCGTGTTGCGCGTCATTTTGACGCGAAGAAGTTGGCTGTGGAGACATCCCGCAGCGTCCCGGCTTGGGTCGGCCCTGCGGGCGCCGAAGCGCGGTTCGAGGCCGGGGGCCGAGCATGAGAGACTCAATGGGCGCTCGCGGCCGCGTAGGCTTCGTCGAGCAACTCGACCACGTGGAGAACGCGCCGGCGGTTCCCGGAACGTGCCACGCCTGCCCGCAGTTGCAGCAGGCAGCCCGGGTTGGCGGTCAGAATCAGCTCCGCGCCCGTCTCCTCGATGCGCCGCATCTTGCTCTCCAGGAGTCGCTCCGCCAGCTCGTTGTGAACCACGCTGTAAGCCCCGGCGCTGCCGCAGCAGATTTCCGCCTCCTTGAGTTCGACAAGCTCCAGGCCGGGCACTGCCTCCAGCAGCTTGCGCGGCGCCGCCCTGATGCGCTGCGCGTGACCGAGGTGACAAGGATCTTGATAGGTTGCCCGAAACTTCATCGAAGCAAATTCGCGGTTGATCTCAATGCCCGCCAGAAATTCCGTGACATCCTTGAGGAGCGCACTGAACGTCCGGGCAGGTTCGTAGAACTCCCGCTCCTCCTCCTGGAAAAGCAGCGGGTACTCCTTCATGACGGAGCCACATCCGGCGGCGTTGGTGATAATTGCGTCGTAGCCGTCGGCCAGAAAGGCTCGCATGTTCTGCTTGGCCAGTTGGCGCGCCAGATCGCGCATGCCCGCGTGCACGTGCAGCGCGCCGCAGCATCCCTGGTCGGCGGGGATGACCACCTCGCACCCGTTGCGGGCCAGCACGCGGACGGTCGCTTCATTCAGCTCAGAGAAAGTCAGGTTGGCAATGCACCCGGCAAAGAAGGCCACCCGGTGGCGCCTCGGGCCAAGGGCCGGAACCACCGTTCCCAACTTCTCCGTGAAGAACCGCTTGTCGATGCGCGGCGCCAGGCGCGCCACTTCGGCCAGCCGTCCCGGGAAGAGCTTCAGGATGCCTGAAGCAAGAATCGCCTTCTCCAGTCCCGAGCGCTGATAAATCCGAAGCAGTCTCGCTGCGAACTCCAGCCGCCGGGGATGTGGGAGGACGTCGCGATAAAAAAGCCTGCGGAGGAATGCTGCGACCGGCGGTCGCCTGTGATGTCTCTCGATCTGGCCTCGTGCCGCCTCCACCAGCCGCCCGTACTCGACGCCCGACGGGCAGGCGGTCTCGCAGGAACGGCAATCCAGGCAGAGATCAATGTGTCGAACGAAGCTCTCCCCCAGGGGGAGCCGCCCGCGCTCCACCTGGATCATCTGGTAAATCCGCCCCCGAGGTGAATCCATCTCCACGCCCAGCTCGCGGTACGTCGGACAACTGTTCAGGCACAGACCACAGCGAATGCACCTCGAGTAGAAATCCCAGGTGGGCGCTTCGCCGGGGCCGTAGCCGCTGCCGGGCACGGTTCCGGGTGCCTTGTTTTCACTCGTGCTGACGCGGCCAAAATCGGGTTCCATCGTGTTTGTAGCGGCGGCCATTAGGCCGGCACTTTGCTTTCAGAACGTTGCCCGTCTGAACACGGCCGCTACAGTCCTCCAACGAAGCGGCCGGGCGCGAGAACCCCCTTCGCGTCCCACGCAGCCTTCACCTTGGCCATGACTGCGAAATCGTCCCCCGTCGGCCCCCACGCATCCACGCGGCTCTTGGTGTCCCAATGGCAGTGCTCGACCGCGAGGGCCCCTCCAAGATCCTGTGCCGCGCTGCGGAGCCTCCTAATCAGGGCGATGCGCGCAGTCGCACTTTCCGCCTCCAGCAGACAAAGGTGAAGAATCCCGATGCCCAACTGAGTGAAGCTCGCCAGGCGAACCTTGTCGTTTTCGGCCTCCTGCTGAGCCCGACTGAGGAATTCTTCACTTGCCGCATCGGGCAACGTCGCCTTCAGAATCGCCACATCGGGGCAAACGTCTGGAAGCCAGGTCTGGAAATCAGAAATCCGACTCCAGGGGACATCGGCATTCTCCATCTCCAGGCGGCGGACCGGCGCTCCGGCCGCCTTTCCCAATTCCTCCAGTTCGCCGGCGCATCGTTCGATCACGCGCGCCGACCCGCCCATTTCAACCCAGAGCTCTGGCTCCTCGACCTCCCGCGCCAGAGGTGTGCCGGCCAGGGCGAGTTTCGCCGCCACCGCGTCTAGAAGCACCAAGCGCATGGGCTGGAGTGGCGAACGCAGAATTCTGCTGCGCAAATCGCGGGCAACGCCGAGGGGTCCGGCCGGCAGCACGAACGTGGCCCGCTCGCTCGGCAGGGGGAAAAGCTTGAAGCTGGCCTCCACAATCACGCCCAGGGTTCCGTAAGAACCGATGAGGAGCTTTGCCATGTCGTAGCCCGCGACGTTCTTCACGACCCGTCCGCCGCTCTTAATCACCTTCCCCTCGGTGGTGGCGATCTTCATGCCCAGAACCATGTCGCGAGGGGCGCCATAGATGAGTCGCAGCGGGCCGCTCGCATTCGTCGCCAGGATTCCCCCCAGGCTGGCGCGCGGGCCGCCGGGCGGGTCGAGCGGCAGCCATAGCCCGTCGCGGCTGACGACGTCCTGAAAGTCCCCGAACTTCATGCCCGCTTCTGCGGTCACCGTCAGGTCCGCAGGCTCGTAGTGCCAGATGTGGTTCATCTCCTTGAGCGACAGCGCTACGTCGTACCGACGTGGAACATTGCCCACACCCAGCTTCGTGGCGTTCCGGCAGGGGATGAGGGCGAGGTCGTGCTGCGCAGCATATTGCAGGACCGCCGCGACCTGCTCAGCCGAGGAAGGATAGAGCACACAGGCGGGAGTCATCCCGTCGACGGCCAAGCTCGCGCAGGGCGCCGGGTCTCGAACCACGCGCGACGCCCCAACGACGGAGGCCAAGCCGGAAAGCGCGGACTGGACGGCAGCCGTCACAATCTTTCTCCGGTGCTCACCTGCATGCGCAACCGGCTGGTGCCCTGGCCAGTCGGCAACAGCTTGCCGGGATTGAAATTGCCCTTGGGATCGAACAGGCTCTTCAATCTCCGCATCATCTCCAAATCATCGGCCGAGAAGGTCAACTGCATCAGGTCTCTTTTTTCCAGGCCGACTCCGTGCTCGCCGGTAATTGCGCCGCCCATCTCGACACATCTCGCCAGGATTTCCTCGGCGGCCTGCCGCACCCGCCGAGATTGACCTGCATCGCGGGCGTCGAACAAGATAAGGGGGTGCAGGTTCCCGTCGCCGGCATGAAACATGTTGCCGATGAGGACGTGGTATTTGCGTGCCACTTGCTCGATGTATTCGAGCATCTCCGGCAGCCGCGTGCGCGGGATCACGCCGTCCTGAATGAAGTAACTGGGGCTGATACGGCCGAGGGCCCCAAAGGCGTTCTTACGCCCGCGCCAGAGCAACTCCCGCTCTTCAGCCGTCTGTGCCAGACGGACCTCACGCGCCTGATTCTCCCGGCAAACCGCCTCGATCTGGCGGGCCTGTTCCTCCACAGCCTCGCGCAGTCCCTCGACCTCGATCAGGAGAACCGCGGCAGAATCCATCGGGTAGCCGGCGTGCGTGGCTTCTTCCACCGCGCGCAGCGTGAAACCATCCATCATCTCGAGCGCGGAGGGCGTAATCCCTTGGGCCGTAATCGCCGCCACGGTGCGCGTGGCGTCAACCACGCGATCGTAGATACTCAGCAAAGTCGTGATGGCCTCGGGCTTCCGGCAAAGCCGGACAGTGATTTCGGTGACGATGCCCAGCGTGCCCTCAGAGCCGATGAGAACGCCCCGCAGGTCATAGCCGGGGGGGTCCCAAAACTTCGCGCCCGTGTGAATCACCTCTCCGTCAGGCAGGACCACTTCCAGTCCGAGCACGTGGTTGGTGGTGACGCCGTAGGCCAGCGTGTGCGGGCCGGCAGCGTTCTCGGCCACGTTCCCGCCGATGGTGCAGGCTTTCTGGCTGGAAGGGTCGGGCACATAGTAGTAACCGTCGTCGGAGACCGCCAGGGAGAGGTCCAGGTTCACGACGCCAGGCTGCACGCGGGCGCGTTGGTTCTCCAAGTCGATTTCGACAATCTTCTTCATGCGTGACGTGGCGACGACAATCCCGCCCTCTGTAACCACCGAGCCTCCGCTCAAGCCGGTCCCCGCGCCGCGCGCCACTACCGGGGCGTTCTCTCGCGCCGCCAGCTTGACAATCGCCACAACGTGCTCGGTGGTGGAAGGGAGAACCACGGCATGCGGCTGACTGGCCAAAGACAGCCCGTCGTATTCGTACAGCATCAGGTCTTCGGGATGCCACAGGACGGCGTCGGCACCAACCAGGCGGGTTAGCTCACGCACCAGCGGGCTAGGCTTCATAGAACTCAGGCGCAGAGAAGCGGAACGGGGGCGATGTACGAGTCCCCGAGATCCGAATCACATCAAAAGCCCCTGCCTTTCCTGGCCGTTTGACGCTCGGAGTATATCGGAGGGCCCGAAGGAGCGTCAACGAAAGGAAAGACTTTTCGTCCCCACCACGCCTGCTCGCGGCAGAAATACTCGGAGCAGTCTCGGGAACTTTTGCTGCGACGAACTCGTGCTGTACCTTCGGGAATTTACCCAGCTGGAGTCGGCTCGGACCCCAAAAAGGCGTGGCGGGAAAGACTCACGGAACCGGTCTTCACTCCGTCCAATGGTTAACGGAGCATGGGGGACAGGGCATGACGCACCTGGAGCTGGAAAAGCTGGCGAGCGAATACCTGGAGGGCCAACTGGACGCGGTCCGCCGGGTCCAGGTCG
>CAZBWJ010000077.1:0-14607 GCA_964495535.1 uncultured Acidobacteriota bacterium
TCGTGCAAAACCCCTTGCGGGCGAATCCCAGGGCCAAGGGCAGCCCCACGTAGCCCAATCCCACTACGCCTACCCGAACAGTCTTCTCGGTGACTTTCGTTTGCAGCTCAGCCAACGGGTTGATGGCACCCACTGTCCTTTCTCCTTTCCGATAGTCACTATTCTAGCCGTTATCCAGAGAGGCAACGCGCGATCCACATTGCTGCATTTTATCACCCGGCAGGGAGCAGAGCGAAGGCAAATGCGTTGGGCCGCCGCTGGCACCAACCAGCAAAGTCCTTTTCGCGTGATGCGTGCCGTGCCTGCCGTCAGGTGCGGTCTGGCCAAGTGAGGCAGAAAAGAGTCTGACGGTCGGTTCTAAGGCGTCCGAATGCCGCTCCCAACATTTTGTCTGCGACAGCACTAATACCAACGCACTCCCTCTCAGGTGGCGGTGAGGGAAACACCCCCGTTCCTCACCGCAGCAGTATCTCCCGGAGCCGGCTGTTATCGCTGGCCGCTGTGGGCGGCGCCCAGTGTGAGCTGCCGCGCACTTCTTCTGCCCAATGGCGTAACATTCGATGGCTAATGACGCATCGTGCCAAATGTCCCATCCGCAGCAGGGATTGTTGCCCGAGGTCTCGTCAAAACCCGGTGTCTTGCCGGTTCAACCTATATAACTCATTGGTTACCTACTCGAAGCCAGGCATTCTCTGCCGCCGACCGACAGCCTTCACCTAGGTATCTCCGCGTCGTGGATTGGATCTCAACAACTTAGGGAAACACGCCGATAGGAGAGGCAGGACGAGTCAAGCCTCATGAAGTATCCAGCCCGACTTGTCCCCACAGAACCACATGAGGCTTGACAGGTATGTCAACTCGTCTGTATTCTGTCCCGAGACTCGGCCTGACCGGGGACAGGGGAGGTGGGGGATAGGTGGGCTCTCTTGCCTTTCATTGTTCCGAGGAGTTGTGCAGTGAAAGTCAGTCTCGTCAGAGCCACTCTGGTTTGGGCTGTTATGTGGGGGGGCCTAGGCTTGCCTACTTCTGTTCTCGCCCAAACTCCGGAGACTGAGGTGTCTCCAGCGCCTGCGGGAGTTCCCGCGGAGGATAGGACTCTGACGCCTGACAACTCAGCTCCGCGACAGCGCCTGAGTACCGACTATGTCATCGGGCCGGAAGACGTTTTGGATATCGATGTCTTCAGCGTGCCGGAGCTTACCAAGACGGTCCGCGTGGCAAACGACGGCACAATCTCCTTGGCTCTTTTGGGACACGTCCGAGCCGCGGGGTTTACGACGGAGCAACTCCGCAAGGAACTGGAGCGGAGGTGGGGGCAGAGTTATTTGGAGAACCCGCAGGTTACCGTCTTTGTGAGGGAGTTTCATGCCCAACCGGTTTCGGTCATCGGCGCGGTTGAAAGGCCGGGCATCTACGAGCTGAAGGGTCCCCGCACTCTAATTGACATACTCTCCATGGCTGGGGGACTGGCCAAGCTTGGCACTGCCCCAGGCCGGACGATAGTTGTCACGCGCCGGGGAGGTTTTGGCGAAGAGCTGCAGCTCGTCGAAGGGATGAATCTGGTGGGCGCCGACAAGGTTGAAATCAATCTCCAACGGCTCCTTTATACCCGCGAGGCGGGATTGAATATCGAAATAAGACCGTTCGACACCATCAGCGTAAGCAGGGCGGATATCGTCTATGTAGTTGGGGACGTCAAGAAGCCCGGTGGATTTGTCCTCGCCGATCGTGAGAACGTTACGGTCCTGCAAGCGCTGGCCTTGGCGGAGGGTCTGAGCGGGACAGCGGCAAAGCGCCAGGCCCGGATTATCCGGCGTGATGCGAAGGGCACAAGGACCGAGATTGCACTCGATTTGGTCAAGATTTTGAGTGGTAAGTCGCAAGACGTAGAATTGGCCGCGAATGATGTTTTGTTCGTGCCTGTCAGTACGGGAAAGGCGGCCGCGAGGCGCGGCGCGGAGGCGGTGTTGGGCACGATCAGCGGCATACTTATCTACCGGCGCTACTAAGCTACCAGCCCACCGGCAAGAGGAGCCTGATGGACGAAAACGAATCGGCGCAGGGTAGCCAATCTCTCAGCCTGCTTAGGTCCGGAACTCAACCCAAACCAGTCCAACAAGAGGTGGTGGAAGTCTCACCCGAGGAAGTCCCGCATCTGCTTGACTACTGGCACGTTATCGTCAAGCGCCACTGGGTGGTCTTGTCCTGCCTGCTGATTGTTTTCACGACTGTGGGGATTGGCACCTTAAAGCAAAAGCCGGTGTACGAAGGAAGGGTTCTGATCGAGATTGACCCAGAGCAACCGAATGTTCTGAACTTCAAAGAAATCCTCCAAGTCAGCTCGCTCGACGTCGATAGCTACCGCGAGACGCAGTTTCGAGTCCTGGAAAGCCGCACGCTTGCTGACCGCGTCGTGCAGGATCTGCAACTGTATCGAAATCCTGAATTCTATCGGGAGCGGATCCTCTTCGGCCTGATCGAGGGTGATCCGGAGAAGATTCCGTCCAGTTCGGACAACAGCCCACCGGACCTCTCAACCGAAGTCTACCGGAACAGCGTGAACCATTTCCGAGGCATGGTCGGAGTGGCTCCCGTGCGGCGCAGCAATCTGGTTGAGATCGCGTTTTACTCCCAGAGCCCTGAACTGGCCGCGCGCGTTGCCAACCAGCTTGCCCAGGCCTATATCGAGCAGAACTTCCAGGTGAAGTGGGACGAGACCATGAAGGCCTCGGAGTTCCTATCGAGTCAGCTCGTGGGGCTCAAGGCCAAGCTCGAGAAGTCCGAAGACACTCTGCAAGCTTACGCCCAGGCACACTCAATCCTTTTCGTCGAAGAAAAGAAAAACCTCGTCAATGAACGCCTGGAACAGCTCCAGACAGAATACACCAAGGCCCAAGCGGACCGGTTCCAAAAGGAATCGCTCTATAGCTTGGTGCAAACCGGGAAAGTTCAAGATCTGCCAGGGATTCTCTCGAACAACCTGATTCAGGATCTGTCAGTGCGGCTCGCGGAACTGGAGCGTGAATATGCCCAACTGACCGCGGTCGTGAAGCCGGATTACCCGAAAGCGGTGCAACTCAAGAAGCAGATCGACGCCGTGCAGGCCTCCCTGGAGAAGCAGAAGAAGGCGTTGGTGCAGAACATTGTCGATGAGTACCGTTCTGCTGTTGCCCGGGAGAGATACTTGGCCGTGGCGGTTGAGGCGCAAAAGAAGGAAGTCAACGAAATCGCCGAAAGGTCAATTCAGTACAACATCTTGAAGCGCGAGGTGGACACCAACAAGCAACTTTACGAGGGCCTGCTGCAACGCATGAAGGAAGCCCAGGTTTCGGCCGGACTGAAAGCCAGCAACGTCCGCGTCGTTGACGCGGCGCAGGTGCCGAAGTTCCCGGTGAGGCCGCGCGTGGTCTTGAATCTCACCCTGGGCTTGATTGCGGGGTTAGGGTTGGGCATCGGCCTGGCGTTCTTCCAGGAGTACCTGGATAACACCCTTAAGACCCCAGACGAGGTTGAAAGCCTGTTGCGCCTCCCTTCGCTAGGCGTCATCCCTACGTTTCCTGCTCTGGGTTCGGGGAAGGCAGCAGGCACGGGGTTGGTGGCGCGGCGCCGCCATACTGCTCAAGGCTTGGCCCCGGCCGTGCAGACGAGCCCTACCTCCATTGAAGCCTTTCGCTCCCTGCGGACTTCGATCTTGCTCTCTGCCAACCCCGTGCCGAAGTCAATCCTGATAACCAGTGCCTTCCCAGGAGAAGGGAAGACGTCAACTACCATAAATCTTGGGGCAACCCTCGCCAGCTTGGGCAGCAAGGTGCTGATCCTTGATTGCGATATGCGACGGCCGGCTTGCCACCGCTCCACCGGTGTGGAGAACAAGCCCGGGTTTGTGCAGTGCTTGACAGGTCATGTCCACCTCTCCGAGGCTATCTTGCCGGTTCCCGGCGTGGCAAACCTGAGTGTCATCCCCTGTGGTCCCATCCCTCCCAATCCGGCGGAGATTCTCTCTTCCCCCATGGCTGGCGAGTTGTTCCAAAGACTTCGCGACCAGTTTGAGTACGTGCTGGTAGATTCGCCGCCTTTACTGAGCGTCGCCGATAGCCGAATTCTCTCCACCCTGACGGACGCGGTAGTCCTGGTAGTGCGCGCTTACGAGACTTCCTACGAGGTCGTTCGCCGGGCGCGAGCGCTGCTCTATGGTGCGGGCGCGCGAATCTTGGGCGTGGCGCTGAATAACGTGGACTTTCGGCGCGACGGATACGGTTACGATTACTATCGTCGTTACGGGTACGGCTACGGGTACGGCTACGGCCAGGACGCCAAGAAGGGCTCCGCCCGGGAAAAAGATCTGTCCTAGGGTGTCGTCAAATCTTGTCTGGAGTCTGCGCGCTGCCACTCGGATCGCTCGCCCGAGACAGGATGGGGCGCATGAATCCGCAGCCCGATCAGCCTAGGCGTCAGCCACATCACCTGCGCCCGTAACGTTGCTCCGGGATAGAAACCGCGTCAGGAAGCTATGCAGGCAAAAGTCGTCATCCTGTGTGGAGGGATGGGAACCCGTCTGAGGGAAGAAACCGAGTTCCGCCCCAAGCCGCTGGTGGAGATCGGCGGTAAGCCCATTCTCTGGCACATCATGAGGATCTATTCTCATTACGGCTTCCAGAACTTCGTCCTCTGCCTGGGCTACAAGGGAAACATGATCAAGGGGTATTTCTTAAACTACCGGCTGATGAACAGCGACTTTACTCTGAAGCTGGGGTCGCGTGGGGAGCCGGAGATTCACAATGCAAACCTGTTGGAAGACTGGTCCGTCACTTTCGCGGACACGGGCCTGGAGGCAATGACTGGAGCCCGTGTCAAGAGAATTGAGCCGTACATTACCGAAGAGAACTTCATGCTGACCTACGGTGACGGGGTGGCGGATATCGACCTCCAGAAGCTTTGGGCGTTCCATCAGGCGCATGGAAGAATCGGGACCGTGACCGGAGTGCGGCCGCTTTCGCGATATGGAGAGCTGGCCGTGGAAGACGGACTGGTGAAGGAATTCAGTGAAAAGCCCCAGTCGCAAGAGGCGTTCGTTAGCGGGGGGTTCTTTGTTTTTCGCCGCAGCCTCTTCGATTATCTCCAAGACGAGGACAGCTGCATTCTAGAACGGGAGCCGCTGGAACGACTCGCCCGAGATGGTCAGCTCATGGGTTACGCCCACAAGGGGTTCTGGCATTCAATGGATACTTACCGAGACTTCGTGGCGCTGAACGAGATGTGGAAGAAAAACGCCCCATGGAAGGTTTGGAGTGAATGAAGGGCGCTTCCGGATTCTGGGCTGAAAAGTGTGTTCTAGTGACCGGGGCCACCGGCATTATAGGTTCGTGGGTGGTCAAGGACCTGGTTGACCACGGCGCGAAAGTGATCGCGCTGGTTCTCGATGCTGACCCGCAGTCGGAACTCTACCGCAGCGCCTATGTTCGCCGCATTCATGTGGTGAACGGAAGGCTCGAAGACTTCAGGACCCTGGAACGCGCTCTGCTGGCACACGAATGCGAGACGGTCATCCACCTGGGAGCTCAGGCGATTGTCAGCGTGGCCTGGCGCTCTCCCTTGCCGACCTTTGAAACCAATATTCGCGGCACCTGGAATTTGCTGGAGGCTTGTCGCCTTCATTCCGACCTGGTCAAGCGGGTGGTCGTGGCCTCGAGTGACAAGGCTTACGGGGAGCAGGAGCGCCTCCCCTACACCGAGGAGATGCCTTTGCAGGGACGGCATCCCTACGAAGTGTCCAAAAGCTGCGCGGATTTGATTGCCCAGTCCTACCACCGCACCTACGGCCTCCCCGTGGCCGTCGCCCGGTGTGGCAACGTTTATGGTGGAGGAGACCTGAATTGGACCCGGATCGTTCCTGGCACGATCCGGTCTCTGTATCGGGGAGAACGCCCCTTGATCCGGAGCGACGGCCAATACATTCGTGACTACATCTATGTGAAGGATGTCTCGCGCGCCTATCTGAGCCTGGCGGAGCAAATGGATTCTCCACGGATCGGCGGGGAGAGTTTCAATTTCAGTACCGAGTCCCGCGTCACGGTCCTCCAGATTGTGGACAAGATCCGCCAATTCATGAATTGCGGTCAAATCGAGCCGATCGTGCTTAATGAGGCGAGGGGCGAAATCCGGAACCAGTACCTCTCCTCGGAGAAGGCATCCCGATTGCTCGGCTGGAAGCCGGTCCACACGCTGGACGAAGGCCTGCGGGAAACCATTGACTGGTACGTGAAGTTCTTCGGGGGCGATGGGCAGTGACGAATTCTGCTTGCCGTTCATGCGGGCAATCTTCCTTGGCAGCCATCCTGTCCCTGGGGCGGACTCCTCTTGCCAACGCATTGCCAACCGCCGAGGAGCTTGAACTCCCCGAGGCCACCTACCCGCTCGATCTGGCCTTTTGTACCGGCTGCGCCCTGGTTCAAATCCTGGAGACGGTTCCTCCTGAAAAACTGTTTCGTAACTATCTCTACTTCTCCTCGTTTTCCGACACGCTTTTGCAGCATGCCCGCGCGATTGCCGAGCGACTGATCGAGTCCCGTCGGCTGGATGGAAAGAGTCTGGTGGTTGAAGCAGCCAGCAATGACGGGTATCTCCTGCAGTATTATCGTCACCGGGGTGTCCGCGTGCTCGGTATCGAACCCGCGCTCAACGTCGCCCGGGTGGCGGAGACAGAGCGTGGCATTCCCACGCTCCGGGAGTTCTTCGGGCAGGAGTTGGCCCGGAAGTTGCGAGAGGAAGGCCAGGTTGCAGACGTCTTCCACGCCAACAATGTGTTAGCCCACGTGGCCGACCTGAACGGCTTTTTGCAGGGCGTGCGCATTGTATTGAAGGAAGACGGGTTGGCGGTGATTGAGGTACCTTACGTCAAGGAGATGATCGATCGCTCAGAGTTCGACACCATCTATCACGAGCATTTGTGCTACTTTTCCCTGACCGCGCTGGATCGGCTGTTCCGGCGGCACGGGTTGATCATCCGCGACGTGGAGCGCCTCTCCATCCACGGGGGTTCGTTGCGCCTGTTTGCGACCCCTGAGGCCACAGCCTGCCCAAGCCCGGCGGTGTGCTCGCTGCTGGCCGAGGAGTCTGCCTGGGGAATCGACTGTGTGCAGGCTTACCGGAGCTTTGCCCGGCGCGTGGAAAAGCTGAAGATAGCCCTCCAGGAATTGCTTGGCGATCTTGTCCGGAAGGGCAAGCGGCTGGCTGCCTACGGCGCCGCTGCCAAAGGCAGCACGCTGCTGAACTATTGCGGAATTGGCCGCGAGACCCTGGAGTTTGTGGTCGATCGGAGTACCTATAAGCAGGGGCGGTACATGCCCGGAGTACACCTTCCGATTTTTCCGCCGGGGAGACTCCTGGAGGCGATGCCGGACTACGTTTTGCTCCTCACCTGGAACTTTGCCGAGGAGATTCTGGCGCAGCAGGCCGAGTACCGCCGCCGAGGGGGACAGTTCATCATTCCCATCCCCCAGCCGCGCGTCGTCTGAGCCTCTTGTCAAGCGCCCAGCAAATCTGGATTCGAGAGTGGGCAGTGATTTTCGTTGACACCAAGCTCCGGGGTGCTTACCTCATCGAACTGGAAAAGCTGGAGGAAGAACGCGGGTTTTTCGCCCGCACCTTTTGCCGGACGGAGTTCGAAGCACACGGGCTCAATCCGGATGTCGCACAGTGCAGTATCTCGTTCAATTCCCGCAAGGGGATTCTGCGGGGCATGCACTATCAGGTGGCGCCGCATCAAGAGGCAAAACTTGTTCGATGCACGGCGGGCGCAATCTACGACGTCATTATTGACTTGCGGCCTGATTCTGCAACCTATTGCCAGTGGCTCGGAGTCGAATTGAGCGCCCACAACCATAGAAGCCTGTACATTCCCGAAGATTTCGCGCACGGCTTTCAAGTGCTCGCCGACAAAACCATCGTTTTCTACCAGATGTCTGACTTCTATCATCCGGAATCGGCAAGGGGGGCCAGGTGGGATGATCCTGCGTTTGGCATTGAGTGGCCGCTACGCGATCCGATTCTTTCGAAGCGGGACAGAACCTACCCCTTGTTCCAGTCCGAGGGGCGGGCCTGAAGGAAGGCCCGGTAAGACTTATTCTATTTCCGTATGAATCGTTCTTCAGCGGTGAATGTGTTAACAGTTGAAGGCAGGCCGTCAAGGAGATGCCAATGATTCCAGTCTTCAAACCGTTAATTGAAAACGAAGAAATGGCTGCTAGCAGAGACGCTCTGGAGCTTGGGTGGCTGGGGATGGGAAGTTACGTGGGCCAATTTGAGAAGGCCATCAAGGAGTTCATCAATGCCCCCGACAGGCATGTGGCAGCAGTCAGCACCGGCCACGCCGCATTGCATCTGGGACTTCTCGTCGCAGGAGTAGGGCCGGGCGACGAGGTCATTACCCCCTCCTTCAACAATATCACAGACTTTCAGGCTATCCTGGCAACGGGGGCTGAGCCCGTTTTTTGCGATATCGACAATGATACGCTTTGTGTGGACCTGGATAAGGCAGAAGAGCTGGTTACAGCAAGGACGAAAGCCATCATCGTTATGGACTACGATTGTGTTCTCTGTGACCATGCGCGCGTAGCGGAATTTGCCCGCCAACATAGCCTTCGCGTCATCCATGACGCGGCCCACTCGTTCGGTTCGCAATATGAGGCCAAGAGGATCGGGAGCTTTTCCGACATCTGCATGTTCAGCTTTGATCCGGTAAAGACCATTACGTGTATCGACGGCGGCGCGCTGGTAGTGCGGACGCACGAGGAACTCAACATGATCCACGAGATGCGCCTGGCGGGCATGGGTCAGCCGTCCTCACTCATGTACGAAAATCAGCGTGCCTGGACGTACGACGTGAGGAAAATCGGGTTCAGGTATCATTTGGCAAACCTGCATGCTGCCATCGGTCTCGCCCAATTGAGGAAGATGGAGAAGATCTCCAAAACTCGACGCGCTGCTTGTGGCTACTACAACGAGAGGCTGGGTCAGATTCCTGAAGTGACGGTTCCGAAGACGGATTTCGACGGCATTACGCCCTTTCTTTATTACATTCGGGTGCCGGCGTCGAAGCGTGACGGCCTGCGCGCTTATCTGAAAGAGCGGGGGATTGATACCGGCATTCACTGGCAGCCGGGTCACTGGTTCACGCTCCTGAAGAATTGCCGCCGAGGCGATCTGTCGGTGACGGACCGGGTGGGGGAGGAAATACTCTCTTTGCCCCTTCACTCGATGATGTCGCGTGAGACCCAAGACCAGGTGATTGCCGCCATTAGGAGCTTCTTTTGTGGCTGACAAGCGCGAAAACATGTTGGCTTTCTGGTCTGAACGCGCCAAGCGTTTCGGATCCGACCCGCGCTCCAACACCAATGATATTTGGCTGCGGGAGATCGAGATCGAGTGCGTGAATCGAATCCTGAAGTCGTACCGTCTCAGGAACGTATTGGACTTTGGCTGTGCCAACGGCTATTCGACGCTTCGCCTGGCCAAAGAGAATCCCCAGAGTACCTTCCTGGGCTTGGACCTCAACCCTGACATGATCGACGTCGCAAGGGATACGGTACGAGCGGAAGGATGCCCCAACCTCACTGTCGGACAAACGGACATCCTTCGCGAGGAGATCCACCAGCGGTTCGACTTTGTTTATGCGATCCGTGTCTTTCAGAACATGGAGAGTCCGGAGATGCAGCGGCGGGTATTCGACAACCTTTATTCGCTGTTGGAACTGGACGGACTGTTCTACTACATTGAATCGTACGCGGATGGGTACGCCCAATTAAACCGAGACCGCGCGAAGATGAATCTCTCCCTTCTTCCCATTCATCCGCATTTGACGCTTTTGACCGATGATTTCGACGAGCACGTAGGCAAGCGGATGGTTTTGCTGGAGCGATCGTTTCCCTCGTCATCGTATTATCTCATTACGCGTCTGTTGTATTCGTACATCGCCATGAAAAACGGAGAAGCCA
Source organism: uncultured Acidobacteriota bacterium (assembly GCA_964495535.1). Taxonomy (GTDB): domain Bacteria; phylum Acidobacteriota; class Terriglobia; order UBA7540; family UBA7540; genus JALHUF01. Next base: position 9,993 of record CAZBWJ010000077.1, read on the forward strand.
TTGACTACAATCACCCCATTCATCAGGTCGCCGCAATGGTGCCTCAGATAGGAGAGTACGGCCCGCAGCGCGCTGGCTTGTACCAGAAAAAGGCGTCCGACACGCGGCCGTAGGGGAAGGACATGGGAGGCTTGTCGAAGATAACCATCGATCTGGAGCAAGGGTCCGTCACTGTGCAACAAGGTCAGACAGTCAAGACCTATGGGATTGGAACACCGGAGGCATTTGGATTTATCTCGCGAGCTTGGCTGCGATCAGGATGGGATACAAAATACGTTTACAGTTTCACTTGGCTTGGCCGGCCTATTATCCAGTTGCCAGAAGACATGGTGCGCATCCAGGAGATGATTTTCGCCGTGCAACCGGACGTGATTGTGGAGACAGGAGTGGCTCATGGCGGGTCGCTGGTTTTCTACGCCACACTCTGCAAGGCGATGGGCAAGGGGCGAGTGGTCGGTGTCGATATAGAAATTCGACCCCATAACCGGAGGGCGATTGAAACTCACCTCCTCTCCCCTTTCATCACGCTGATCGAAGGGAATTCTATTGATCCAGCGGTCGTGGCCCAAGTAAGAGGACAAATCAAACCCCACGAAAAGGTTCTGGTCTTGCTCGATTCGTGCCACACGAAGAGCCATGTGTTGGGGGAACTGGAGGCTTACGGCCCGCTGGTGATCCCGGGCTCATACGTTGTGGCGATGGATGGCATCATGGAGCAGGTCGTGGGCGCGCCACGCACCCATCGCGATTGGAGTTGGAACAACCCGCGACACGCCGCTTTGGAATTTGTCGCTGCACATCCTGATTTCGAGATTTGCGAACCGTCCTTTCCTTTTAACGAGGGCATGATCAATTCGCGCGTCACGTACTGGCCAGATGCCTTCATAAGAAGGAAGTGAGGGAATGCTTCCGGGTTGTCAGGCCAGAAAGGGCGCGTGGTTCCGCCCTGAGGTGGAATGTCGAAGCTTTCTCGAAACATCCTTTATAACCTCGTCGGGCAGGTGCTTCTCCTGATCCTGGGCTTGGTGGCTGTGAAGTACGTTTTCCGGCAGTTGGGCGAGGATGCCCTAGGGATCATTTTTTTCGCCGCCGCCCTGAGCGCAGTACTTTCTGGCGTGCTCGAAATGGGCCTGGGCGCCACGACAGTCCGAGAAATCTCGGCCCACGCTAGTGATCAGCCTCTCTACATTAAGGATCTCCTCCGGACCGGGTCACTGTTTTACTGGGGCGCCTATATTGTGCTCGGCGCGGCCGTTTATTGGGCTGCGCCCCTCCTTGTGACGAAGTGGATCAACCTGAGGATGTTGGACCCTTCCGCGGCGACCCTGGCCTTGCGAATTCTAGGGATCGCGGCCCTGACCGCGCTGCCCCGGGCATTCTACACGAGCATTCTTCGTGGCTTACAGCGGATGGAGTTTAACAACCTGATCGATGTGGCGACGGGCGCGCTTCAGCAGTTCGGGACAATTGTGATCCTGGTTCTCGGGGGCGGGTTGATGCACGTTGCTTATTGGTTTGGAGCTTGTTTCGCTCTGGGCATCGCCGCTTATTTCGTGATTTCTGCGCACTTTTTTTCTTTTCGGGCGTTGGTTCCTGGGTATTCATCCGAGGTCGTCAAGCGAAACTTTCGGTACGCGTCGCGGATGGCTTCCATCTCGATTCTGGGTATGGTCCACATGCAGTCGGACAAGGCGATTGTAAGCAAGCTTTTGCCTCTGGGGGAACTCGGCTACTATGGTCTTGCCTACAGCGGCATCTCAAGATCGACGCTGCTGACGAGCGCGATCGCGCAGGCGGCGTTCCCTTCGCTTTCGGCCCTGTTCAAAAAGGGCGATCGGCTCGCCTTGTTGGTGCAGTACCGGAAACTGCAAGACCTGCTTTGCTTTGGCACAGTGCCCATCTTTGCGGCCATCCTCTTTGCGGCTGTCCCGGTGTTCAGCTATTTCCTTAACGCCGGAGCCGCCCGCTTGCTGTTATGGCCGGTGGCGTTCCTGTGCGTGGGCTTTTACATGAACGGAACGTTGAATGTGCCCTACGTTTTTTCTCTGGCGGTGGGCAGGCCGGACATCGCGGCCCGATTGAACTTCTATGCGCTCTTCTGCGTTTTGCCCGTGACGTTTATCCTCGTGCATTCCTACGGGCTGGCAGGCGCGGGGTTCTCCTGGGTGTTTTATCACCTTTTCGCGTACGCCTACGCGGTGCCCCGCATGTGTTCGGCATGTCTTGGAATGCCAACGCGGTCGTGGTATTTTCACGTGATGAAAGCGCTTGTTCTCACGGCGCTGACTTACGGACTTGCCTGGATTGTCTTAGTGGTTACCGTGTCGCGCTCGAACATTTCACTTATGGTTGCGTATCCCCTCGCCTCGCTGCTGTTCCTGGCGGGGGCTTATCTGATGGTCGGCGAAGAACTACGGGAGACGATCACACGGCTTCCCCAAACGTTGATGGCCAAGAGTGCGGAGGCGTCCTAGGTGCCGGAGGCAATCTCCAAGCCGCTGATTACCGCAATCATTCCCACCTACCGTCGTCCTCGATTGCTGCGGCGGGCCATCGGAAGTGTGTTGGCGCAGACTTACCCTCATCTTCAGGTCTGCATTTATGATAACGCCTCAGGAGATGAGACGCCCTCGGTTGTGGATGAAATGGCGCGAAGCGATTCCCGCCTCGAATATCATTGTCATCCGGAGAACATAGGTCCGTTGAAGAACTTTATTTACGGGATGGAACGAGTTGAAGCGCCGTTCTTCTCGATCCTTTCCGATGATGATGTCCTCCTCCCTGGCTTTTATCAGACGGCCCTGGCTGGCTTTGAGAAATATCCTGAGGCCATGCTTTCGGCTCTGGCCACGCTGCAGATGGACGAAAAGGGCAGGATCTTGGGTGCTCCTGTGCTGAACTGGCGCCCGGGTTTATACCGTCCTCCCGAGGGTCTGCTGGCCATGTTAAGATACCGGCATCCGGAGTGGACGAGTATTCTTTTTCGGCGGGAGATTATTGAAAAGGTTGGTCGGCTCGATGAAGAGACGGGGGTCCCTTGCGATCTGGATTTTGAACTGCGCGCGGCCGCGCGCCTTCCACTGGTGGTCGCTCTCGAGCCGGGTGCGATATTTGTTGGCCACCGGGGGTCGCACTCTAGCAGGTCAGGCTTCGATTCGACTTGCCCTGGTTGGCTGAAAATGATTCGCAACTTGGTGGAGGATGAGCAAATTCCAGAAGGTGTTCGCACGTATGCCAGTCAGGTTTTGACGGAGCGACTCAAGGAACACTTATTCCAGGACGGGCTGCGATTGGTTGCGCGGAGGAACTGGGCGGATGCCTATAAATCGGCTGAGGTCCTCCGCAACCATTACCACTTGAAGGGTCGGGCACTTATGCTGCGGGCCTCGGCCACGGCTTGCCGGAATGTTCCTCTCGCGCACGACGTTTTCCTTTTCTTGCCCGCCCTGCGCAAGTTGCTCAGGCGGTTCAGGAACCGACGGCTGCAAAAGAGATATGGGCCGTACGCGTGCCAACTCCAACTTTGAGGGTTGGGGGCGGCGGTCCGCACCCGTACCCGTTCCGCTCAGGCGATGTTTGGGGTTTGAATTCCAGGCCATATTGGCAGGGGAAGTTGACCGATGGACGTGTTTGATCTGAAAACAGGCTCGCTTTACGGCGTCTTAGCGATCGCCTCGTGCATATATCTGCTCAGGGGATTCGCTTTTCGCTTGCGGCCGATGATCAAGGCCATCATAGCACTGGACATTCTTGTTGACCTGATCTTCTTTCCCCTGCTCCTGGATCTTCCGGTTTACGGCTTCATTAAGTCCTTGACTGCCGAAGACAGAATTTATCCTCTCTTGGTCCTGATGGGTTGTGTCCTAGCTATGGATGCCGGCGCGGCGCTATTTGCTGCACGGCTTCCCAGCCGGCGGGCGCGTGAGGCGACGACAGGTAACCGGGGCAGCACACTGCCAAGGCTGGGCAGACCCGCCGAGACCTCAAAAGGGAATAAGGGAGCCGGGGACCCGGCCTTGAAAGTGAACGGGAAGCGCGCCAGGCAGGTCGGCGCTTCCTTCATTTTCCTTGCCCTTTTCTCCAGGTTTTCCGGGCTGCTCTTTGCAGGAATCCTGGGTGAGGCTTCACTACTTCAGGCCATTTTGACCTGGCAGCCGGAACAGTCGTTGGGATTTTCGTTCTTGGAAATGGCAGGGGGAACGTTCTTTCCTATAGGTCTCGCTCTTCTGGTGATGACAAGCAAAGCAAAGCGCCACTGGATCGCGCTTATCGCCATGATGCTATTCGGCTTTTTCTCCCCCTGGAAAAGCGGGGTCATTTCACTGGTCGTTGTTTACAGCCTTGCGGTGTATTGTTTCGGGGGAGCGGAGCTGCGAAGGTTCGTACTCAAGAGATATACCATTGTTGTGGCACTCAGTTTGGCTTTGTTTGTGGGAGTAAAGACGCAATATCGGAATCTTGGGACTGCGGAATTCGCCCCGCAACCAATGATAGAGAGTATTGTGGGGGTTATTTCCGGGCATACGGCGGGAATTTTCCAGTCGTACTCCTACGTCATGGGAAGCCTGGAACGAGGACATCCTCATATGAACGGGCAATACAATGCGCAGGCTTT
>CAZBWJ010000078.1:0-14571 GCA_964495535.1 uncultured Acidobacteriota bacterium
GGCACAGCGCACGAGTGGCAGACGTGGCGTCGCGATCTGAAAGACTTCGCGCCAAAACTTTTTCAGCAAGACGGTCAATAAACTGTTGAGCAGAGCTGGTCCGCAGGTTGCTCGATTATAGGGCCGCCTATTGAGAATTCATTTTCGTCTAACGAAAAAGCGTCTCGGCATTTGCGAATGTTTACTGGCTCATCAACGCAGGCCTGTGTGTGCTCCCGAGCTTTCGGGCCTGATTTTCTGTGCATCGTGAGGTGTTCCAATGAAAAAGGTATGGACAATGACAACGAAGCTGTTTTTGTTGCGACGCTGGCGATAAGCGTAGCTCTAGTGCCTCGGCTTGAGGCGCAGGTGCAGACCGAAGTGCCCCCGGTGTTTCCCGGTGCGAAGCCTGTGACGGTGGAGCACATCAAAATTCACGGTGAAGCGCTGGAAGGGAATCTGGAGGGTGATGCGGTCGATCGCGACGTGATCGTGTTCCTGCCGCCCAGCTACGCCAAGGAGAAGCACCGGCGCTACCCGGTCGTCTATGCCTTGCACGGTTATTCCATCGGCGCCGAGCAATGGACTCACGAAATCCACGTGCCCCAAACCATTGAGGGAGCCTTCGCCAAAGGCAGCCAGGAAATGATCGTTGTTCTGCCCGACTCGAAGACCGTGTATGGCGGCTCGATGTATTCGGGCTCGGTCACTACGGGCGACTTTGAGCGGTTCATCTCCCACGATGTGGTCGCCTATATTGACGCGCACTACCGGACGATTCCCAACCGCATGAGCCGGGGGCCCGACTTGCTCAGTGATCGTAAGGCGGTCGTCCAGCCAAGCGGAGGATTTCTCGGCTTAGTGCAGCAGATGACCCGCATTTTCAGGCGTGATCTGAAAGGGGACCACTCAATGTAACTCACTCAGTTCCGCTGGTACAAAAAATCGGTCACCTCAGGGGGAGGCGGCGCAGTCTGGCTCTTGGACCAGTGCGCATGCGATGATATTCCGTCCTTGGCGGCATCATGAAGCTAAACCCATATCTGATGAAGAGTACCGTGGTCGCAGCCTTGGGTGGCCTCCTTTTCGGATTCGACACGGCTGTGATTGCCGGGACGACCCAGGCCCTGAGCAGGACGTTCAACCTCTCGCCTGGGTCACTGGGGTTGACGGTCGCGAGTGCGCTTTGGGGAACGATGCTGGGAGCAATGTTGGCGGGAATCCCCGGCGACCGGTATGGTCGCCGAGACAGCCTGCGTGCGACGGCCGTGCTTTATCTCGTTTCAGCCCTGGGGTGCGCTTTTGCGTGGAATTGGGAATCGCTGGTGTGGTTTCGTTTCGTGGGGGGGCTTGGGATCGGCGGCTCCTCGGTGCTGGGGCCGATGTACATTGCGGAAATCGCACCTGCGAAGTGGCGCGGTCGGTTGGTCGGTTTCTTTCAGATCAATGTAGTCCTGGGCATTCTGCTGGCCTATTTCTCCAACTACGTGATCGGGCTGATGCATTTCGGAAATCTTGAGTGGCGGTGGAAACTGGGCGTTTCGGCAATCCCTGCAATTCTCTTTTTCCTGATGCTCTTCGGCATCCCGCGGAGTCCGCGGTGGCTGGTAAAGAAGGGCCGCGTGGAGGAAGCGAGACAAGTTCTCCAAATGACTGGGGAAGAGAATTCTGAAGCTGAGCTGCGGGAAATCGTTGAATCCATCGGGGTGTGGCATATGAAGGAACGGTTGTTCTCTTGGAAGTACCGGAAGTCGATCTTGTTGGCGGTTTCCATCGGCGTGTTCAATCAACTTTCTGGCATCAACGCGATTCTTTACTATTTGAACGACATCTTTGCACGCGCCGGTTTCAGCAAAGTGTCCGGGGACATCCAGGCCGTGGCCGTGGGCGCAACGTTCCTTGTGTTTACCATCCTCGCCATGTCGGTGATCGACCGACTTGGTCGCAAGATGCTGCTGCTGGTCGGGTCTATTGGCACTGCCGTGTGCCTCGCCGGGGTTGCCGCGATCTTTCTCACAACGCGGCACGAGAACCTCCTGGTGTGGCTGTTGATCGGCTACATCGCGTTCTTCGCGTTTTCGCAGGGTGCCGTCATCTGGGTGTACATCAGCGAAGTCTTCCCCACTCGCGTGAGGGCTAAAGGCCAGAGCCTGGGCAGTTTTTCGCACTGGTCCATGAATGCGCTTATTTCCGGGATATTTCCTGTGATGGCTGTCTCCTCCGGGGCATACCCCTTCGTATTTTTCTCGCTCATGATGGCGGTCCAGTTCTTTGTGGTTCTCTTCTTGTATCCGGAAACCAAGGGCGCGTCCCTGGAGGAAATGCAGAGGAAGTTGGGCATCGCTTGAGCCGAGCCCTATAGCGCGAAAGCCGTGTGGCTAACCTGTGGAGCCCGGGGGTATGCGCTCTTGACGGACTAGGGATATGTGGAGGTTGACGGATACCCGACGCAGGTGGCCGACACTGCATGATCCAGCGACGCATGCACATGGCCGTTCGTGCACGGCGTCATGAGCGGCTCGCGCCGCCGAGGTGAGTCGGTGACTTCGCCAATTGTGTCGGGGTTCTTGTGGCGAGCCGTTCAGGCAAGGCGGGCCACATCGGGCTGAGTGAGACCGTACGAGTGAGTTGGCTAATCTCCGGCAGTCATGAGGAGGACAAAGTGAAACGCTCAGAGATCAATGGCATCATCCGCGATGCTGGCCGGTTTATTCGACAAAGGGGGTATTACCTGCCTCCTTTTGCCTATTGGACACCACAAGACTGGTCGACCAAGGGTGAAGAGGCACGCGACATTGTAGAGAATCAATTAGGCTGGGATAGAATTGCGGCTTGCAGGAAGCCGTTATGTCTCGCTCTGAGCCCGCAAGCTCTCCGCATCTCCCTGGCCTACTCTTGGCGGGCTGGAGGCGTCCCGGGGGCACCCGTGAAGGATGAGTACAGGTAGCGGCGAGATTTTCGCCAAGTCCATGACACTCCCTTTCGGTATCAACCTCGTTGGCTATATCGAGTCTGAGAAAGGGGTAGGGGAGGCTCTGCGTGCCGCCCTGCGCAGCATCCAGGCTGCGGGGCTCCCGTATGTTGTTAACAACTTCCCGGATACGGCCTCGCTGAACTGGGACGCGCGATTCGCCATTTCAGAAAATAATCCCTATTCAACCAACCTGGTCTATCTCGCCCCGGAACACGTTCCGCAACTCCTGGCACAGAAAAGCGGCTATTTCTCCAACCACTTCAACATCGGCGGTTGGACTTGGGAGCTCACGTCAATTCCTGACGAGTGGCGCGAGGCTTTCGGGTTTTTTCACGAGATCTGGGTGCCGAGTAGCTTCGTGCGGGAAACGATGGCCAGGGTCTCTCCCATCCCGGTAGTCACCATCCCTCATGCTATCGATCCCGAGGGAGTGGCCCTGTCGAAGTGGAATCGGGAGCGATTGGGGCTCCCCCCGGAGAAGTTCATTTTCCTGTTCGTCTTCGACTTTCACAGCACGCTGGAAAGGAAAAATCCTCTCGGGCTGATTCAGGCCTTCAGGAAAGCATTCGGGGACCGGACGGATGTGCTTCTGCTCATCAAGTGCTCGCACGCCTCCTCGGTTCCCGATGAGTTCACCCGCCTGAAAGAAGCATCGGGCGCCGCGAACGTCAAGCTCATGCACGCTGTTATGCCCCGAGAGGCCCTGCGCGGCCTGATGGCGGCGTGTGATTGCTATGTTTCCTTGCATCGGTCGGAGGGATTTGGCTTGACCATGGCGGAGGCCATGGCGCTCGGGAGGCCTGCTATTGCCACGGGGTACTCGGGCAATCTGGACTTCATGAATGCCGCGAACAGCTTCCTCGTCCGATACCGCCTGAAGGAGATAGCGCAGGACCACGGGCCTTACAGGAAAGGGAATCTGTGGGCAGAGCCCGACCTGGATCATGCAGCGGAATTGCTGCAGCACGTATGCCAGGACTGGGAAGCGGCGGCGGCTATTGCGGCGCAAGGAAGACGGGATGTGTTTCGCCGCCTCCACCCCCGCGTTGTAGGCGCGCTGATTCGCGACAGGCTCCTAGCGGCAACGCAGGAAGAACTGGTACGACGCTCGCAAGAGTGGCAGACCGTCCAGGAACAGTTCGAAGAACGCGGCCAGGAACTGCGGGCGGCACAAGAGCAACTGGAGCAGCGGTCATCCGAACTGAATGATACCGCCCTACAACTGGCGCGGATTCAGAAGGAGCTGGCCGCTCTCGACGCCAGGCTGCAGGAGGAGCAAGCCGCGCACGCGGCCTTGGAGCGAGAGTTCCAGCAGTTACGCTATCGAATGGCCGATCGCATCAATGCCCTGCTCAAAAAGAACCTTCGTTTGCACAGATTTGCCAAGTCCGTGGTGGTAGGTTTTCTGCAGTGGCGTCATCGCAGGAAGGAAAGGACGTTTTCCGGGCCGCTCAAGCCCACCGGCGTGGCCCCTGGGGCATTTGGAAAGCAGCTTCTCCCGAGGACCGGGGCACTTTCAGGGTCGGAGAGGCCACCCCATCCGCCGCGAAAGTATGCCCCCGAGCCGGCGCCACCCATTCCAGCCCAAACAGCGGAGTTTGCCGCTTGTACTATTATCGCGAACAATTACTTCGCTCAGGCGCGAGTCCTGGCGGACTCGTTCCGAAAGTACAATCCCGGGTGTCCTTTCTTTGTGCTCGTCATGGGGCGGGTGGGTGGCTATTTCGACCCGGGCCAGGAGAAATTTCTGGTACTGGAGACGGACTCCTTGGATATTGCCGACCGGAACAGTTTCTTCTTCAAATACAACCTTCTTGAGGCAAGTACGGCCATCAAGCCATACTTCCTGGAACACCTTCTCCGTCGCCACAATCTGCGGAAGCTCGTGTACCTGGACCCTGACATTCTCATCACCGACACTTTCACCCCTCTTTGCTCCCTGCTGGATCGGTATTCCGTCGTCCTGACCCCGCACCTCACCTCGCCGATCAGCGACAGCTATCATCCCGGGGAGTTCCAAATCTTGCAGGCAGGCGCTTACAACCTTGGCTTCATTGCCCTGCGAAATTCACAGATCACCGACCGTGTGCTCTCCTGGTGGAAGCAGAAGGTCTACCATCACTGCCTTATGGCGCCAGAGCGGGGAATGCATGTTGACCAGAAGTGGATGGATTTGGCACCGGTCCTGTTCAGTGACGTGTTGGTGCTCCGCGAACCCGGTTACAACGTTGCGTACTGGAATCTGCATGAGCGCACGGTCACGGTGCAGAATGACAGCGTGATGGTCAACGGAACGCCTTGCTACTTCTTCCATTTCAGCGGCATCGATCTTGAAGATATCGAAGCAGTCTCCAGGCACCAAAACCGGTTTCGACTGAGCGCCCTCGGCGAGGCGCGGCTTCTCTTTGAGCAGTACCGGGAGCTGGTGCTCGCTGCCGGGTGGAATGAGGCGAAGTCATGGCCCTATTGCTATGACTACTTTGAGAATGGAGCCCGAATCCCCGAACTGGCGCGCCGCCTTTATTGGTCGATAGGCGAGGCTTCGAGCAGATTTGCCAATCCCTTCGACGCTCAGGCCCCGGGGAGTTTCTTCCGCTGGCTGAATGAACCGGTGCAACCTGAGAAGGATCCGTCACGAGCAATTACGCGACTCTGGTACGAATTCTACAAGCACAGGGCGGATCTGCGGGCTGCCTACCCCGACGTCCTTGGGGCCCACCGCGAGGGCTTTCTCCACCGGATCCACGAGAAGAGCTGGGGCGAATGCGGGATTGACCCGTGCTTTCTGCCGGGGGCCCAACCGCCAGGGGACTCGTCCCGGGTCGGCCGGCCGGAGGAATCCCCGAGAGACAAGTCGGCCCCCTTCGGAGTGAACGTGGTGGGGTACGTGGCTTCCGAAAAAGGGATGGGAGAGGCCGTGCGGGCGGACATCCGAAGTCTTCAGGCTGTGGGAGTCCCCCACGTGGTCAATGACTTTACGGACTCCTTCGCCGCCAATCTCGAGAAATTCGATGTGCCCTTTTCCTCAGAGGCCGCATACGGCATCAATCTGTTTCATGTCAACGCTGACCAGGCCCCGATTCTTGCCCGAGTCAAGAAGGAGCAGTTTGCGGGCCGTTACAACATCGGTTACTGGACCTGGGAGTTGTCCTGTTTTCCGAGAGAATGGCGCGGGAACTTCCGCTATTTCGATGAAATCTGGGTGCCCAGCGACTTCGCGAAGGACGCGATTTCCTCCGCTGCTCCGATTCCAGTGATTCGCATGCCTTACTCCATCAATCCAGAAATGAAACTCGGGTCCGAGTGGACGCGGGCGCGGTTCGCACTGGACCCGCACAGTTACGTCTTTCTGTTCCTATTCGATTTTTACAGCGTCATGGAGCGAAAGAATCCGCTGGGGCTGGTGCGCACCTTCCGCCAGGCCTTTGGAGACCGGCGGGACGTCGTGCTGTTCATCAAGTGCTCGCACTCGGAGTGGGCCAAAGACGAGATGAAACTCCTTCGCGGGGCCTGCCAGGCAGCCAACATCACCCTCCACGACGCCATATTGACTCGTGAGGCAGTCAACGCATTGATCGCCGCGAGCGACTGCTACGTCTCGCTGCATCGCTCCGAGGGTTTTGGCTTGACCATGGCGGAAGCCATGGCTCTCGGTAAGCCGGTAGTTGCCACCGGCTACTCCGGCAATACCGACTTCATGCGTGACGACAACAGTTTCCTCGTCCGATACAGGCTCGCCAAGTTGAAGAGGGACTACGGGCCCTACCCCAAGGGCGCCGTCTGGGCGGAGCCGGACATTGACCATGCCGCCGAGCTGATGCGCTTTGTGTACGAAAACCGGACAGCGGCCAGCGCCGTCGCTCAAAAGGGATGCCAGGATGTGCTCACTCAACTCCATCCCGCTACGCTGGGAAGTCTGATGCGAGAGCGTCTCTTGTCGGTCCAACCCCCCGAGCTGGTTCGGACGGCTTGAGCACCCCTTAGATCCAGACGAAAGCTCAGGCCCTGCCGCGTAGCATTCCTCCAGTCCCACGTTTGGGTTTGCAGATTGTCGCGGTCATGGGCCAAACTTGGTGAAGGACACGGGTCACAATTAGAGCTGCTGCGAAGAAGATGGGACCATGCGACGGCTCGTCGTGATTCTGGCGTTTTCAGCCTTTGTGGCGATATGCAGAATCAATAACTTACAGCCTGTCAATGTGGCGTGTGGGTTCGATTCCCACCCGCGCCTCCAACCTTTCGCTCCCGTCGGAGGCAGACGTCCCGCCAGCAAGTCAACGCCAAGCGGATTAGGCATCGAGTGTGGTGTCACGGCACTTCCATAACGCCACACAATCTCTGAGAACGCCTCAGGCGTGGAAGAAGTTCCAGGGAAGGACTTGCGGCGAGCGACGGGCTCGGAAGCGACCCGGGCTCAGCGCCCGCTCCAGGTCTGACCAGGCGGGACGTAGGCCGCGCCGTAAGCGCTCTCGCCGCCCGTCCCCAACTCTGCGGCGTACATGATCCGGGCGGCAGCGAAGATGTTGGGGCCGCCGGGGGAATACGGCAGCGCCACTTCGATCAGCCAGCCCTCGGCGTAATGCTTCTTGCTGCGGAAGCGGAGACCTCCGCGCGAAACGTTCTCGGTGACGACAACCTCCTCGCCGTACATGGGGTCGCGGATACACACGTTCACCTTCAAATCCAGGCGCACGTGCTTGCGGTCGTTCTTGGTGCGTTTGGGCGGAGGTGGGACCGGCGCGGGGACCGCCTTGGCCTCCGGGGGTAGTTCCTCGGCAGCCTGAGGAGTTGTTTCCCTCCAGACGCTGGTGTCCCCGCACTTCCGGCAGTGGCGCGAGAGGCACTGATTCGCCTCCAGAACTTCCGCTTCAAACTCGTACAAGTAAACCAGCTCGCGCGCGTGGCAGCGCTGGCATTCCAGCAGGACGCGGCCCACTGCCCCCTCAGCTTCTTCCGCCGGAGGAAAGTCGATACCCCAAAGGTCAATACCCGGATCGAGCAGCGCCACGCCGTAGTAGAAAGTGCCCTGCGGGCTGGTGCCAATCTGCCCTACGACGCGGACATCCGATTCCCGGTCGGTGGCGTGGCAGCGAATATTGATTTCCTGGTCGGGTACCAGCTTGCGCGTCAACAGGATCTTGGCCCCGTGACGGCCGACTACCGCAGTGTTCGACTCCTCCAGGAACGTGTCGCCCATGCAGTCGATGCCGGTCACCACAAGGGGGAGTTCAATGACCACCCGGTCGCTGCGACGTGGCGCGTGAGGCTCCATAGCACACCGTCCTCTAACCGGAAATTGACCTTCGCCTTGGGAGGTGGGTCATCCCGGGTACGTCACCGTGGCCCAACCACCCACGGCATAAGGCCCCGCCCTCTGAAGCGGACCATCCTCTGTGGCGCGCTGAACGACGGCCCCGGCCCGCTATTTACTAGCTGGATACCGCACCCTCCTCCGCATACCATAGCGCGCCCTTTGGCACATGGCAAGTCCGTGCCCGGCCCCGGTAGCCTGCGTGACAGCCGAGTGGCCTTCAGCCGCTCTGCCCCCGCGCTGCGGGCAGTAAACCGATCTGCCGTGCTGGGCCGCGTCGTGCTGCCTTCACTTACTTCCCCGGCGGGAGGTGCTGGTCAAGAAACTGCTGAAGGCGCTGGCGCACGGGGTTCTCAAGATTCTGAAACCTCAGGCCCACGCGATTCGGACCCTCGGCCCGCACCACCCGGGCGCGGGCGTGAAACGCCGGCTCATCCGCGGCCAGCAGAAAGCGCACCTCCCATTCGTCACCCAGTTCGAACGGCACGCTCATGTCGACCAGCATGCCCGTCAGGCTCAAGTTGAAGCTGGTAGCGCGAAAGCGCCGCGCGCCGTGAAGGCAATTCACGGCGGCACGGAAAGACAAGCGGCGCTGCTTGCGCCGGTCGGCGCGAATCTTCTTCCGCAGCTCCTTGAGTAGAGGCTGCAAATCCCTGGTCGTCGCAGGCCTGACCAGGTGCGAAGCGCCGCCGGGCGCCTCGCCCGTGACCGTCCCGCTTCCCTGGTAATCGGTCAGCAGCACGATGGCCACTTGGCTGTTCAGCCGGGACTTGCGGATGAGTTGAATCAGGCCCTGGCGACTGACCGCAGGATTCACGGTGTCCAGGAAAATGGCCTCAAAGCGCTCTCCGAGGATGCGCTGCGCCGCGGCCTCCGCACCATCGAGGGCCACCAGTTCCGCGCCAAACGCTTCGACGGCTTCCCGGAAAAGGCGCTCCGTCTGCGTCCCGGCGTTGACCAGCAACACTCGAAAGCTCATGGGTAGCGGCTTTCCGCCCCGGGCGCGGCGAATGTCGAGGCACGAGTTGCTCCGCGCGTTGCCACGCAATCGGCGAGCGTAGTTTTGTTTCGCACGTCTGGCACCGCCCTTCGAGACTCCTGCCCGTGCCAGGCCATTATATCTGCTCCGGCCGGTCGCTGCCATGTTATCCAAACAGTAGAGGGGCGGCGGGGTCTCCCCTCCCCGGAAGCTTTGCGAACGGGTTGCCAACGACCCTGGCTTAGGCATAGACTGTGGGGCGATTCGGATGCTGCTTGCTTGCGGAGAGAGCGCATGGTTGCCGAGAAACGGCGATCCGACCGCCTGATGCTGACCATTCCGTTGAGAGTTGAGGGGGCCGACCCGAGGGGCGACCTTTTTAGAGCAGAGGCCCGCACCATCACCCTGAACCGGCACGGGGCGCGGATTGAAATCTCCCGCCCCCTGCGCAACGGACAGACCATCCTCATGACAAACCTCGTCGGCAGGCGCGAAGCGGAGTTCCGCGTGGTGGGGCCCATTTCCCCCATCACGGAGCAGGGCGGCGAGTGGGGCGTCGAGTACTTGGACCTGAAGGAGAACATCTGGGGAATTCAATTCCCTCCCAGCTCCGACGCCGAGGAGGCCAACTCGAAGGCGCTTCTGGAGTGCCGAACGTGCCGTGCCGTGGCCTTGATGCGGCTGTCGCTGGTGGAGGTGGAAGTTCTGGAGACCTCCGGCATCCTCTCGCGGCCGTGTGTGACCTGCGAAAAGGTCACCCCGTGGGGGTATGCGGAGAAGCTGGTGGCGATGGAGGGCCCTCCCGGCGAAGCCGCCATGATGGAGGAAGCCCAGGCGCGAGCTCGACGCGGCCCCGCAGGCGCCGAGCAGCGCCAGCACCGGCGCGTCTCCCTGCAGCTCCCCGTCTTGGTTCGTGACTACTACGGCGGAGTCGAAATCACCAGGAGTGAGAACATCTCTAAAGGCGGATTCTGTTTCGTCAGCGAGAAAGATTACCACCTGGGCGGCGGCGTGCTGGTGGTTTGTCCCTACGACTCTTCGGGCCAGAACATCGAAGTGCGCGGCAAAATTGTACGCCAGCGAATTATCGAGGGGACCAAACGCAGGGTTTACGGCGTTCGCTACGCGCCGCAAAGTGGCTAGTACCGTTCCAACTATTCGGAGCGATTCTCTGCGAGCGAATGGGCGAGTCCCGTTCCATCTTCCGTGGTCGGGCACCTTGGAACGGCCCCGGTGAATTGGAACGGGATGAGCCTTGGTTGGAGGTGCATCGCTTCAAGGCATAGGCTCATTAAGTTGGAACGGCACTAGAGGAACGGCGCTCTTTCTCCATCTCCTTCCATTCTGCCGTAGCGGCGGTGCGTGACCGCCGGTTTTGTTCACCACCAACTTGGCCGCTCAGCCGCGCGCCACAACCTCTGCGGCCACTTCAGCTTCGGGCAACTTCCCCGGGAAGCAGCGCACCGCCATCTGTTCCAGCTCGCGGGCGGTGGAGACGTGCTCGGGGTAGTTAATCATCCGAATCTCCGCCACGAAGCGGCTGCTGACGCCCGCCGCGTCGGTCAGGCCTTCCTGCAGGCGGTCGGCGACGCGGTTCGCGTCCGTGCCGCGGACGCCGGGCAGCACAATGGCAAACACGCCCGGGTGGAATAAGTAGATTGAGTCCTCGCCACGCAACTTGCGAATCAGGACCTTGGCGGCATCGCCCTCCGCCGCAGCGTTCCCGCCGGGGTCCGAGACGCCCTGCGAATGCTTCAAACTCACCATCAACAGGGAAAGCGGCTGCTGGATATTCGCCGCCCGCCGAAACTCCATCGCCAGCCGGTCCTGGAAATGGGCAAACCCGGGCAAAGATCCGAGCAAGTCGGCGCCGGCCTGCTCCAGGATGCGCACCTTCAGCCGTTGCTCCTCCACCAATCGCTTGCGCAGCTGCCGAATCACCAGTTGCCGGTCAAGCAGGTAAACTTCCAGCAGCAGGCACAGAACGCAGAAACCAAAAAAGCTGCGGCGCAGCAGCGTCCCGCCCGGCCCCTCGGAGCTGGACAGGATCGTCGGGTACATCAGCAAAGCCATGCCCACCGTTAAGATGAAAATGCACACCATCGCCAGCGCCCACAACTCCCAGTCGCGGCGCTCGAGCGTGGCAGCGTTAACCTTGTCGAAGACGCGCATAGGCCACCCCCTGCCGATTTCAGTCCGGCGCACTACCCTAGCCTTTCTATCGGACGGATGGGGACGAAACCTGAATGATTCGCGTCAGGGTTGGATTGCCCCACTGGCCCCTGTCCGCATACAATCCTCGCTGTACCTAAGACTTGGACTGCTGGCCAGCCGCACCGGCTCGGAGAAAGGATCTGGCTATGTTTTCATGCTTTCTGAGGTCCTGGTCGCCGCGAGTGCTCGTGCCTCTCTGGTTCATCTTGGGAATGGCTCTGGTTGTGTCAGCCCGGCCCGCGGCGGGTCCGGCCGCCGCAACCGCGGTGCCGGAACCGGATCCCGGCCTGCTCGCGACCCCGGCGCAAATCCAGCAGCCCTTTCCGATCCAGGAGGAAGAATCTACCTCCCCCATCACTCAGAAGCAGAAGCGGGAACTCCTCAAGCAGAACTTCAAAAGAATGAAGCGTGACGCCGAGGAACTGGCTGCCCTCGCCAAAACCCTCCAAGAGGAACTCAACAAGTCCAACGAAAACGTCCTCTCGCTCAAAATCGTGGACAACGCCGAAAAGATCGAAAGGCTGGCCAAGAGAATCAAGAGCACCGCGAGAGGATTCTAAGCAGGAGTCAGAAGGCAGGTGCAGCGCAGCATTCGCCCTTCAATGCGGCGGCCTTTGGCACCTTCAAGAACCCGAAGGAGCCGCAGGATTGAAGAGCGAATCCGGCGCTACAGAAACCTCAAATGAACAGCGGCGCCAGCACCAGGGTAATCGTGGAGAGCAGCTTGATGAGCACGTGCAGCGACGGCCCGGCGGTATCCTTGAACGGGTCGCCGACCGTGTCGCCGACGACGGCGGCCTTGTGGGCTTCGGAGCGCTTGCCGCCGAGCTGGCCGGTCTCAATCCACTTCTTGGCGTTGTCCCAGGCGCCGCCGCCGTTGTTCATGAGCGTGGCCATCAGAATCCCGGCGATGGTACCCACCATCAGCAGCGCTGCCACCGACTCCGCGCCGATGCCCCGGCCGAACGTGCCCTGGAAGAAGCGGAAGAGGAACCCCACGGCGGCGGGCATGCTGATGGCGAGCAAGCCGGGCACGACCATCGCTTTCAGCGAGCCGATGGTGACGATATCCACGCAGGTGCCGTAATCGGGCTTCGCGGTGCCCGCCATGATGCCGGGATTCTCGCGGAATTGCCGCCGCACTTCCTCGATGACGGAGTAGGCTGCCTTGCCCACCGCTTTGATGGCAAAGGAGCTGAAGAGGAACACGAGCATCGCGCCCAGCAGCGCCGCGACGAACACCGGCACCTTGCCGATATCCACGATGCCCAGGTAGCCGGGGAGCAGTTCTTTTACGCGGTCGATGTAAGCATTGAAAAGCAAGAAGGCCGCCAGCGCCGCGCTGCCGATGGCGTAGCCCTTGGTCAGCGCCTTAGTGGTGTTGCCCACGGCGTCGAGCCGATCCGTCTTGACGCGCACTTCCACCGGCGCCTTCGACATCTCGATAATGCCGCCGGCGTTGTCGGTGATAGGTCCGAAGGTGTCCATGGCCAGGATGTAAGCCGCTGTCGAGAGCATCCCCATAGTGGCGATGGCGGTGCCGTAGATGCCGCCCTCCGCCCGACCGCCCACGGCCAGATAACCGAAGTAGTAACTCACGAGGAGCGCGGTGGAAATTACCAGCACCGGAATCGCCGTGCACTCCAGGGCCACGGCAAAGCCGGTGATGATGTTCGTGGCCGGGCCGGTCCTCGAGGCCTGGGCGATGGACTGGACCGGGCGATACTTGTATTCCGTATAATATTGGGTAATCCACACAAAGGCATAACTTGTCAGGATACCAACGATGCCCGCCCCAAACAGCCACAGGTTGTTGCCGAGCATGATGCGGACGGCCACGTAGAAGCCCGCCATGGCCAGGATGGTGGTGACCAGATAGCCGATGTTCAGAGCGCGCATCGGGTCCTTGTCCTCGTCGGTGCGCACCACCAGGATGCCGACAATGCTCGCAATCAAACCGAAAGCACGAGCCATCAGGGGAAACAGGATGCCCAGCAGACCGAATTGGGTGTACAGCGTCACGCCAATAATCATGGCGCCGATGTTTTCCGCCGCTGTGGACTCGAACAGGTCGGCGCCACGGCCCGCGCAGTCGCCCACGTTGTCACCTACCAAGTCGGCAATCACCGCGGGATTGCGCGGGTCGTCTTCGGGAATGCCGGCTTCCACCTTCCCCACCAGGTCGGCGCCGACGTCCGCCGCCTTGGTGTATATCCCGCCGCCGAGCTGCGCGAAGAGCGCGACGAGGCTGGCGCCAAAACCGAAGCCGACAATTTCCGCCGGAACGTGCTGCGGGTCGGTGAGCCCGCCGTAAGCCCAGAAAAGTCCGCCCACGCCCAGCAGCGACAACGCCACCACGCTCAGGCCGGAAACCGCGCCGCCCCGGAGCGCCAGTTGCAGCGCCCGGTTCAGACTGGTGCGCGAGGCACTCGCTACCCGGATGTTGGCCCGAATGGAAACGAACATGCCGATGAAGCCAGCCAGACCCGAGCAAATGGATCCCGTCAGGAAACCAATCGTCGTCTTCCAGGCCAGGCCGTACTCGCCGCGGAGCGTGTAAAGTCCAAAGATAATCAGCGCCCCCAGGCCCGCCATCATGTAAATGGTCTTGTACTGGCGGCGGAGAAAGGCTTCCGCGCCTTCCTTGATGGCGCTGGCAATCACCTGCATTTCCGCCGTGCCCGTGTCGGCCTTGAGCACTTGCCGGGCAAGAAGGAAGGCAACAATCAGAGAAAACACACTAATAAGAAGAATAATAGGCAGGTAAAGGTACATTGAATCTCCTCCGCACTAATCTGGCTTTCGTGCCCCCCAGGCAGGTTAGGTCGGGCGCGCCGACATAAAGTCTTCGGGAAGGCTGGTGCCGTTCCAACTCAATTCCCCCAATTGCGGCGCCCGCATATTGCATAGCCCAAAAGATAGGTCCGCCGGGACGGATCAGCAAAGATAACTTGGAACGGCACTGGCAGACGCGCCCTCGTTAAGCAAGCCCTTATAACACACGCCAAAAATGGGCGTCAAGGCAAGAACGGCAGCCCCGCGAGCCCGGCCGGGAGGCGGTCGCCGGTGGGGGAACTGTAGCGGCGACGTCCTCGTCGTCGCTCGCCGATGGGG
>CAZBWJ010000079.1:0-14522 GCA_964495535.1 uncultured Acidobacteriota bacterium
CTATCAACGCGCGGGTATTCGGCTCCCCAAACGTTGGTCGAAGCGGGCTGAAAATTGCCCGACTCTTGCGCGCAACAAAAACTTGCAAACAGGAGTATTGCCAATCCAACTTGCTTCATCCCTTCCCTCCTCGTTCACTTGGATTTCAACTACGCTGCACGTCCGTGCATGGCGTAGTGGCAGATTCTCGCCCGCCTCCGCAAAGACCGCCCGGTATAAATCGCTTTCACCATAGTCAGACCGTCCACACAGCATCACTAGCCGATCGTATGAAGCGCCCCATCCAGAATGATCGGCTTGCCGGGTTCGACCTGAGCCTCGGCCGACTCGTCGCGGTAACTTATCCGGTATTTCACCGCGCGATCGGATTGCAACCTTAGCTCCGTGAGACGGCCCTCTTTCCACACGACGTCCACCTTACCGCCGCCACGCACGCGCACTCCCTTCAAACTGCCGCTCGGCCATTGCCGCGGCAGGGCAGGCAACACAATGATTTCCCCGGGAGTGCTCTGTATCAACATCTCAGTAATCGCGGCCGGACCACCCAGGTTGCCATCAATCTGAAAAGGCGGACCAAGATCGAACATGTTCGGCAGCGTATTCTTCGTGATCAGCAGTCTCAGGTTGGCATAAGCGCGCTCAGGATTTTGAAGCCGCGCCCAAAGCGCCGCCCTCCACACCTCCGACCACCCGGTACCGCCGTCACCGCGCAGCTCGAGAGTCTTCTTCGCGGCAGCCGCAAAGTGGGGAGTGGTCTCGAGACTGATGTCATGCCCCGGATAAAGCGAGTACAAATGCGACACGTGCCGATGTTGCGGCTCAGCTTCGGGATAATCCTCAATCCATTCCTGTAGTTGCCCCCGTTTGCCAATTTGCAGCGGTGGCAAGCGCTTTTCGGCGCGATCCAGTTCAGAGCGGAACTCGGCGTCTGTTTCAAGGATTTCGGCAGCACGCCGACAGTTCTCAAAGAGCTCTCGAATGAGCTCAATATCCATGGTGGGCGCGTATGTCAGGTGCTCAGGCTTGCCGTTCAGAATGTATTGGTTTTCCGGCGAAGTTGACGGATTCGTGACCAGCCGTCCTGCGAAGGGTGTTCCGGCCGGCGCACCCACTAGAGCACCGATTGCGAACTCTGTAGCTTCCTTCATAGCGGGATACGCTTGTCCCCGCAGGAATTCCAGGTCTCCGCTGAACTCGTAGTGGTCCCACATCTGGTTCGCCAGCCATACCTCTCCCATTGGCCAGATTCCCCAGGGGCCGTCCACCGGCGTAGTCGCGCGCCAAAGATCGGTGTTGTGGTGTAGAACCCATCCTCTGCTGTGGTATTCCACGCGGGCGGTTTCGGCGCCGGTCACGCGCAAGTCGCGGATCAAACTCCACAGGGGCTCTTCCGTCTCCCAGAGATCGCCCGTATCAGCCTGCCAATAGTTCATCTCCAGATTGATATTCGTCGTCCATTTGCTGCCCCAGGCAGGATTCAGATCCTGGTTCCAAATTCCCTGCAGATTTGCGGGTTGCCCTCCCGGCCGGGAAGACGAAATCAGCAGATAGCGGCCGAACTCAAAGTAGAGGGCGAGCAAGCTGGGATCATTGTTTTCGGCGAAATCCTGGATGCGCCGGTCAGTCGTCTCAGTGGAGTGGTTCTCTCCAAGGCACAACTGTACCCGCGAAAACAAGGGGCGAAAATCATCCGCATGCCTCTGCCGCAACCTGTTATACGGTTGCTTCGACGCGGTCTTCACAAACGTTTGCGCCGCACCCAAAGCGTCGCCGCCGATGTCCCGAAAGTTCTTGAAGCTTGTAGCGTTGCTGAACAGGATCGTCACCGAGTTTGCGCCGGAAATTTCCAGACGCTCTCCGGCGATGCGAACCGAGCCGCCCTCGGTCAATACCTTCAACACCGCGGCAAGCCGCATGCCTGGCTGATCCCAGGAGCCTGTCCAGGCCCGAGGCGGATTCTGTCGCGGTTGGATTTGACCAGTCAGTTGCAAAGTATCGCTTGCAGTGCTTTCGACGTGCGTTCCAGCTTGGAGTGAATCCATCCCTGCGCTGATCGTGAGCTGGCCTGGCTGACTGGCTGTGATTCGAACTACAAGAACCTGGTCCGGGTAGGAAACGAACACCTCACGCCGGAAATTCACATCGCCCACTTTGTAGGCTATCTCCGCAATCGCATCATCCAGGTGGAGTTCACGACGGTATTCTGTTGCCTGATCATGTCCCGGGAAGTGCAGCCGCACGTCGCAAAACGGCTGATAGGGCATGAGCAGCTTCGGTTGACCCATCAGGGTTGCCGAGAGCTGCTGAGCTTCGTCCACCTCGCCGGCAAAAATCAGCTGCCGAATCTCCTCAAGATGGGCGTATGCCTCAGGATTCGTATAGTTGTGAGGACCTCCGCCCCAGAGCGTGCTTTCGTTGATCTGAAGGCGCTCATCTTCCGTTCCGCCAAACACCATGGCGCCAATGCGCCCGTTGCCAAGCGGCAAGGCCCCGGTCCATTTTCCTGCGGGTTTGTCGAACGTCAGTTTGAGATCGGATTTGGCTGCTGAAGCCGCCGCGCTCAGTACGGTTGCAGCTGCCAGGATCAACGCTATCCTCGACCTGAAACGCACTCGCCCTTCAGGCACTCCGCCCCTCCGAAACGGTTCGCCCAGCGTCATTGAGCGGACTCCACCAGCGGAAACCGATAAATGTAAACGCTGATGGGCGCAACCGAGAGCGTCTGGGGAACGTTTCCAATCTCAATTTCCTTCACCTCAACCTGCGGCTCCTGGCCCACGCGGTCGGTGGCATTGAGGTCTTTCCCCGTCATTTGCCACAACGTGAATTTTCCCTCAAGCCGGGCGCCAGTCACATTCAGTTCGAAGGGCTGAGCCGATTCCGTCGCATTGACCACCGCGAGGCTCAGGTACTTCCGGTCTGGGGTCAGCGCAGCCACCATGTCGAGCGGATACGTCGGGCTGCCGGCGTTTGTCCGCGGCTGGTCGCCGCCCACCGGATACTTCGGCGGGGGCTGAGGCGAATTTCCTGACACGGCGACCGGCAGCATGCCCGCGCCCATGTGATCGCCATACAGCTTGAATAGGAGTCCGTTCGTGTTGAGGACCGCCGCAGTCTGGTTGTAGTCCAGCGTGGAGACGCCCATGGTGAACGCTGACATCCGCAGGAAATCGGTGTGGCGGAGCATCTCGTTGAAGACCATGGCGTAGGCAAGAGCAAGTTTGAGATTCTGTGGAGCGCCCGTGTAAGCATACTCGTCAATCGACAGGAAGATCTTGTTATTGATCATGGCGGGAAACCGCTGCTGATACTCCTGCCACTCTTCGGCCTTGAGGTGCGCGCGGTTTGAGGGGTGGCGCACCCACTCGAGCAAGGTTTCGTCGGCCGGAACGTAGCCGACCTCTCTCCCCGGGGTCGGCGTGTCGTTCTTTGCGTGCTCGAGATCGAAGTGGAAGCCCGCCCGCGAGTACCAATGCTCTGTAATGCCGTCGAAGTTTCCCCAGCAGTGCGCGAGAAGGCCGCCCGTCCAGTCGGCATCGGAGCTGAACTGAGCCTGCAGGTTGTCGAGATGCATGGCGCGCGTCATGCCTTCGATGGTCATCTCGTCGGGCATCGCCCCGGAGGCGAGAATGGTGATCGACGGGTCCACCTTTCGCATGGCGCGCGCGAATTCATTGTGCTTGAGGACGTAATACTTCAGATCGGTGCGGCCGAGCTGCCACGTGCCGTAGGGCTCGTTGCCGATGTCCCAGAACTTGACGTGGTAGGGCTCGGGATGGCCGTTCCGCGCGCGCATGGCGCCGAGGCGCGTCTTGACCGATCCGTTCATGTATTCGACTTCTTCAGCGGCCGAGTGCGCGTCGCCGAAGCCCGCGTTGACGGTGATGTAGGGTTCCACGCCAATGAGCTTGCAGAGGGTCATGAATTCGTCCATGCCCACGTCGTTGGACTGCGCCGCGTTCCAAGCATAGTCGAAGTCCGGCGGGCGCATGTCACGGTCGCCGACCGAGTCATACCAGTTGAAGTTGGAGATAAAGTTGCCGCCGGGAAGCCGCCAGAAGCCTGATTTGAGCTGCCGTAACTGGGCGATCGTATCGGGCCGGAACCCCTCTACGTTGTCCGCAGGCATGAGCGAGACGGTCCCGATATGGAAGTTCCCAGAGCCAGTGCCGGTTATTTCGAGAGTGCCTTCGGCGGTATCAGCCTTGGCGGTGAAGCTGAGCGGGAACTCTTGATACGTGCTCGGCAATGCGGAAATGGAGACAGTCTCTCGATCGTTCGCGCCCTCACCCCAAATCAGCGTGACCTTCACCTTGGATCCGGGAGTGCCCTGAAGAATGATGTGGCCGGTATACTGCTTGCCCTTGACCAGCGTAAGGCCAGACTGCCGGATACCGTGCGGCGTGGAGGAATCGAGTTCGATACGCGGGCTTTGCTCGCCGACGAACGGATGGTCTTTGTCCATCACCACAAATTCGTCAGGACCAACGGGGCGCCATCGGCGAGGCTGAAGCATGCGAAAGCGGCGGGCCGGCCCGCGGGCCGCTGCCTCGGGCTCCTTGGACGTGATCGGATAGTAGAACTTGCGGTCGTCAAGCATCTCAGACCAGAGACTGCGATAGATGAGCGAGCCGATGTGCTCGATGAACATGCCGTATTCGTATTTGCTGATTGGCTCGCTAACTTTGGTTGTGTCGATGGTGGCGACAATTTTTTCAGGAGGAGACGGAGCCGCTGTCTGTGCGTACGCCAGGCAGGGAACCGCAGGGACCGCCATCAGGCACAGTATCGCAAAGCTTTTCGTTCGCATTTGGTTCACACCTCACACGACGCCCGCCACAATTCGAGACGCAAGTAAATCGATGTTGCAGGGCAAGCCATCCTAAGCGCGGACCGTCGAGCGAGTCAAGGTACGAAGCGGCCCCCTTTTTGCCGCTTGTCAGATTTCGTGAAGAATATCCCCCGTTGCCTTTTTAGCTGATTCTTCATTCTTCACCTGTCAAGGTTGTAGTGCACCGGCCAAGTTGTCAAACCCTCGCGGTGAACGTTTTGAAAGAAAGATGCGGAGAGGAAAACCCGAAGGACAAAGTAGACAAGTCCTCCACCTGGATTAGTAACGATCAGTCGCCAAGCGTTTACCGACCGACGGTCGGTCGCACTTAGTTACTGACGGGGTACTCGGAAATTACGCTGAGTCGGCCGTTCGCTGGATCGGGAACGAAAAACGGGCTTCTCGGAAAGTGTGAACGACTGCGCTCCGAAACCACACCGCAGACCTCATTTTCGTAATGACCTAACTAGATCCAGCCGATTAATGAGGCAGGCGTGGTTGTCCGAGCCCACTGCATTATAGGCTACCCCATCTTTTCGGAGGCGCGCGTCTCAAGGTCGCGGGTGGCTTGGTGAGTGTCTTGTTCCCTAATGTTCCCGATCCCTGGCCTGCGGTAAGAAATCTACCAAGTCAATCTCATGAAATCTCACGAGTTGGCGGAGCGGGCTGTCTATCGTTCGAACTTCTGACCGCCTAGGCACACCCAGGCGCTACAGCTGGCACTGCGAGTGGCTAACCACAAGATTCAAGGGTATTTGGTGGACCTGAGGGGGCTCGAACCCCTGCCCCCCTGGTTGCAAAGCGCAGGACCAATTTCACCAAATTTTGCCAGAACCAGCGCCAAACCAGGGGAATCAGGAAATTAGCGAAGATTCTGTGCAAGAACGGATTACTTCGATTTGCACCATTTGCGATGCAAGTTTCTTTGCTTTTCCGGGATTCGTATCACATTTTTATCACAGTCCCGACGTCTGAGTACTCGCGACGAACGCAATCCTTGCCCTGCCGGCGCTCTGTGCCAAGCCAGTCTTATTCCTTTCTAGGTAAGCTAAGGCCTTTCATTCCTTTCACGTTTTCGCAGATTCTCCATGCAGTTGCTCCAGTTCAGGAAATTTGTTTTCGCTCAGAGTGGAACTCTTTATGGCTCAATTAAGCAAATTTTGGAACACTTCTGGAACACTCAAGATAACAGGTTGAAGGAGTCGTTCGTCCGAGAGTCGACTCAGCTCAACTTCCCACAGGCCGCGAGTGCTGCGTTCATTCTGACAGTCCGAAGACCCCGGATCGGGCTGAAGTTCGGGCCGTTGCCCGCTGATTCGCCAATCAGTAGCCGGAGCAAGGCCTGCGTTGTGTTTAGTAACACACACGGAATGGCGTGAGTCGCCTTGCACGTGCCACCCTGGGTCTGTATCATCACTTGCGTGACTACGGAGTCGAAAGCCAAAGGATTTGCACGTCAATGGGTCGCAGCGTGGAACTCACATGACCTGGACGCCATAATGTCTCATTACGATATGGATGTTGTCCTGATCTCTCCCGTCGCAGCCAAGATCTTGGATGATCCATCCGGAACTGTCGAAGGGAACGCCGCGTTGCGCAACTACTTCGAGTGCGGGCTGGAACTGTATCCGAAGTTACACTTCGAACTCCTGGATGTGATGTGTGGTCTGTCCAGTATCGTGATTTGCTATGAGAATCAGAAAGGCACGAGGACGGCCGAGTTCATGGAGTTCGGTAAGAACGGAAAAATCATCCGAGTGGTCGCAAACTACAGCGGTTAACGGCGGGGTCTTAACTTGCATCGACGCTGCAAAGCTGAGCATTTTGAGCTGCCAGCCTGTCTGGCTGGTGAAGGCGAAGCGCGGAAGCAGCGGGTTCAAGACCCGTTCCATGAGATCGTTCCAGCGAGGAAGGAGTATCGAAGATGAAGACGTTTTTGCTGGCAGTCGTCGTCGCGGCAGCGCCGTGGATGAGCGTGTCCGCGAGCACCACCGCGAAGGTTGAGCAGGGTGTCCTGCAGGGCACAAAAGAAGATGGACTCACCGTCTACCGCGGCATCCCGTACGCCGCCCCGCCCATCGGCGATCTGCGCTGGCGCGCGCCGCAGCCCGCCGCGAAGTGGGCGGGCGTGCGTCCCGCCGACAAGTTCGCGCCGCAGTGCGTGCAGGGCGGCTTCGGCGCCGCGCCGGACGGGGGCGAGACACCCGCGATGAGCGAGGACTGCCTCTATCTGAACGTCTGGACGCCAGCGCGGTCCGCCTCCGACCGCATCCCCGTGCTGGTCTGGATCTATGGCGGCGGATTCAACGCCGGCGCCACCTCGGTCCCCACCTACAGCGGTGAGGTCCTGGCCCGCAAGGGCGTGGTGCTGGTCAGCATCGCCTATCGCGTGGGTCCGCTCGGCTTCCTGGCGCATCCGGAACTGAGCGCGGAGTCGCCCGAGCACGTCTCCGGCAACTACGGCCTTCTCGACATGATCGCCGCCCTGCAGTGGATCCGGAAGAACATTGCGGCCTTTGGCGGCGATCCGAACAAGGTGACCATCTTCGGCGAGTCGGCCGGCGGCATTGCCGTGAGCATGTTGTGCGCTTCGCCCCAGGCCAAGGGGCTGTTCGACGGCGCGATCTCGGAGAGCGGCGGCTCCTTTGGCCCCCCGCGTCCCGCCGGCCAGCCGGGCGAGAACATGCGAATGCTCGTCGACGCCGAACGGGACGGCGCGTTGCTCGCCCGGACCGCGGGCGCCGCTTCCATCGCCGACCTACGCAAGATGCCGACTGACAAGATTCTGGCCGCCACACGAGGCCAGCGAGGCCTGGCCTGGCCCATCATCGACGGCTGGGTCATCCCCACCGACCAATACACGCTCTACGCCGCCAAGCAGTTCAACGACATCCCTGTCCTGATCGGATACAACTCGGATGAGGGAGCGAGCTTTTCCCATGACCGCACGCCGCGGGAGTACATCGATAGCGTGCACAAACGCTACGCCGGTTTCGCTGACAGCCTGCTGAAGGCCTTTCCCGCCGGCGAGACGACTGTGCCCAAGACCGCCCGCGACCTGAGCCGTGACGCGGCGTTCGGCTGGCACACCTGGATCTGGGCAGAGCTCCAGTCGAGGCTTGGGAAGTCCAGGGTCTTTTATTACTACTTCGATCAGCATCCGGAGCCGCCTGCCGACTCGCCCCAGCCCGGGCTCGGGGCGCCGCATGGCAGGGAGGTTCCGTATGTCTTCGGCCACCTGAACGAACTCCACAACGAGCAGCCCACTGAGGCGGACCGCGCAATCTCCGACGCGATGTCCACCTATTGGACCAACTTCGCTAAATACGGCGACCCGAACGGAAAGGGCATGCCAAAGTGGCCGGCATTCAGCGACCGGTCTCCCCAGCTGATGTACTTCGCCGGAACGCCCCACACCGGACCGGTTCCCAACGAGGAGGGGCTCAAGGCGCTCGATGCCTACCTTGCATGGCGCCGCTCGCCGGAGGGCGTCCGCGCCTCCGCCGTCGAGGATGCGCGGCCCGCCACGACGAACGTGATGGGCGCCCAGTATCCTCGCGTTCTGCCCGACCATAGCGCGGCCTTCCAGCTCAAGGCGCCGGAGGCCCGCAGCGTAGCGGTCGACATCATGGGCAAGCAGTATCCGATGACCCGCGACGCGGACGGCATGTGGAGCGTGACCACTCCGTCGTTGGTCGAGGGATTCCATTATTACCAGCTCGTCGTCGATGGCGTCCGCGTAAACGATCCCGGCAGCCACGCATACTTCGGCACCGGCAAGGACGCGAGCGGGATCGAGGTGCCCGAGGACGGCCCGGACTACTACCTGACGAAGGATGTGCCGCACGGCGATGTCCGCATCCGCGTCTACCACTCGAAGATTACGGGCGCCTGGCGGCGCTGCTTCGTCTACACGCCTCCGGATTACGACACCAATCTGAGCGCGCGCTACCCGGTGCTCTACCTGCAGCACGGCTCAGGCGAGGATGAGACCGGATGGATCTTCCAGGGCCACGCCAACCTGATCCTGGACAATCTCATCGCCGAGAAGAAGGCGGTGCCGATGATCGTGGTCATGGATAACGGTTACGCATCGCGGCCGTCGGGGCCCTTCGGGCCGCCCAGCGCAAGGGGACCAGGCGATTTCAGCGCCTTCGAGGACGTGATCACCAAGGACGTCATACCCATGATCGACTCCAGCTTCCGCACCATTCCGGACCGCGATCACCGGGCCGTGGCGGGCCTCTCCATGGGAGCCAATCAGGCGCTCCATCTGGCGACCCACAACCTGGACACCTTCGCCTACATGGCCGGCTTCAGCGGCACGATGAACGGGCTCAGCACCGCAGCGCTCGATCCGGCCACGGCCTTCAATGGGACTTTCAAGGACGGCGCCGCATTCAACGCGAAAGTCAAACTGCTCTGGATCGGCATGGGTTCCCAGGAGCCCGAGCCATTCCCGGGCGCCATCGGCGCATTCCGCGCCATGCTCGAAAAGGCGGGAATCAAGTACGTCTTCTTCTCCTCGCCCGGCACGGCGCACGAGTGGCTCACCTGGCGCCGCGATCTGAAGGACTTCGCGCCAAGGCTCTTCCAGCCAGCCGCTGAATAGGTGGCCGATTTGAGATCGAATGGCGAGAACCATGTTGTAGATGATCCGCGTGGACGGAAAAGGGTGTCTCCTGAAACTACGGCCCGAATGTATCCGCAGGCATTCGGGACGCCTTTTTGCCGTCCGGGGTGACGGAAGGCGAAGCTCCGGCCGCTTTGTTTTGCCGCCCGGGAACAATCACCGCGCTTTCGCCGCGCACGCAGGCGATTCGTCGGGTACATTCACATTCGTACCGAGGGCTCAAATGCCTCCGGCGCCCCGTTTCGATCACCAGCCGAAGACATTCCCTCGGGGAAAGAGAGTTGAACGCATGATCTTCAGATCCTGGCTCTTCGCGGCGGCAGCATCCTTCCTTCTCGTTGCGCCCCCAAGCAGCGCGCGTGCGCAGGCCGTGCCCAAGGCCGCATCTCCCGCGGCCGTCAAGTCGCTTCCGTTCCTCAGCCCGATCTTCGGCGACAACATGGTCTTGCAGCGCGGCAAAGCCAACACCCTCTGGGGATGGTCCGAACCCGACGATACGATCCGCGTCCAGATTGGCGACAACACGGCCTCCGCTATTGCCGGGGCCGACCGCCGCTGGGAGGTGAGAATTCAGCCTCCTCCAGCCGGTGGCCCCTACACGCTCTGGATCTCCGGTCGCGAGACCCTCGAACTGCACAATGTCCTCGTCGGCGACGTCTGGCTGTGCGGCGGCCAGTCGAACATGGGGCTGCCGCTCCGGTTCGCGCGCAATGGCGCCGACGAAGTGAAGGCCGCGAATCATCCTGAGATACATTTCTTTACCGTCGCCGGCCACGCGACCTACCACCACACGGACCTCGTCGAAGGAAACTGGAAGGCCGTCACACCCGAAACCGCCGATGGGATTTCGGCGGTCGGCTACTACTTCGCGCGCAAGGTCCACGAGGAGACGCACGTTCCGATCGGCCTGGTTGTCGACGCGATGGGCGGAACACCCGCCGAAGCCTGGACCAGCGCCGCGGCTCTTCGCACGATCAAGGACTTCGGCGTCCCTTTAGCGGAGCTTGATCGGCTCGTCGCCGCGGGGGCGCCTGAATACGGCAACTACGTCATGCACTGGTACGATCAGTACGACGTAGGGCTCAAAGGGAACTGGGCCGCGCCCACGTTCGACGACTCGGGCTGGAAGACCGTCAGTGTCCCGGGCGGATTCGCCGAGCTCGGTGTCCCGGACACTCCGGCCGTTGCCTGGTTCCGGAAAGAGATCATTCTGCCGGACCCCGTTCCAGCCGGAAAGGCCTTGCTTTTCCTTGGTTCTGTGGAGCGGATGGACACGGTCTGGATCAATGGCGTTCAGGTCGGCGCCAGCGCGTGGGTCGAGAACCCCCGCGTCTATTTCATCGGCGACGGCGTGCTCAAGCCCGGCCGCAACGTTGTCGTGATTCGCGTGTTCAAGACGAAACCCGAAGGCGGTTTCCTGGGTAAGCCGGAAGAACTGCGCCTCCTGCTCGGCGACAAGACCGCCATTCCACTGGCAGGTCAGTGGAAGGGGCAGTTGGGCGTGGATGCGCGGCCGCCGCATCCGTTGCCCATCGCCTATGAGAACTGGCCTGTCATGCCAACGGTCCTCTATGAAGGCATGCTCAAGCCCATTGCGCCGCTCTCCATCGCCGGGGCCTTGTGGTACCAGGGCGAGCAGAACTCCGAACGCGGATACCACTACCGCAAGGTGCTGCCCGCGATGATCGCCGACTGGCGCAGGCTCTTTGCCCAGGGCGATTTTCCGTTCTACATCGTCAGCCTGCCCGCCTTCAAGCATCGCAGTGCCACGCCGGTCGATGACGCATGGGCGGAAACCCGCGAATCGCAGGCGCTCACCGCCGCCTCGGTCCCCAACTCGTGCCTCGCCGTCACCATTGATACTGGCGACGCCGACAACATTCATCCCAAGGACAAGCTCCCGGTCGGTGAACGCGTCGCGCGGTGCGCACTGGCAACCTACTACGGCCAGCATGTGGTCTACTCCGGTCCCACCCTCGCTTCCGTCGAACGGCTTCCCGGAGCGATACGCCTTCACTTCGCCCACACCGACGCCGGCCTAATCGTAAAGGGAGCCAAGCTCGAAGAGTTCGCAATAGCCGGCGAAGACCGGAAATGGGTCTGGGCCGACGCCCGCATCGAAGGCGACACGATCGTCGTCTCATCCCCTTCGGTGCCCAATCCCCAGGAAGTCCGCTACGCCTGGCAGTCCAATCCGGCTGCCACTCTCTTCAACGGGGCCGGCCTGCCTGCCGCGCCGTTCCGCACCGACCACTGGCCCAGCATCACCGAGAGCCAGCGACCCTACTGACAGCTTGAACCTGGCAGAGCTATGCACCGAATCGTGCTCCGCCAAGTACGCAGCTTTTGGTCCTGCGAGCTGCCAGGAACCCCCTCTGTACCCGAAGTACAATCCGGCATTCGCGGAGGCCTTGAATAGGCGCCGCGCAGTGGCATCCTGCCATGCGATTGCGGTACCAGCATTGCCTTCAGGCTGGCCTGAGGCGTCGGTTTCGCCAGCAGAACCCCTCGGTCTGTACCTTCTGTCCAGTCATCAGATAGGCGCGCGGCCTTCGGCAGTTGAAATGATGCGCCGAGACCGTACGAATCGCACGGAACATCCTTTCACGGCGATGATGGCAGTCTCAGCTGCATGAAGACCCGTCGATGGGGTCTCCAACCAATCAGCGCGGGTCTATGGCGCGGGTTGCTGGGCCGGTCTGCAGGTCCGGGAATGGACCCGGCAGGCGGTCGCCCGCGACAGGCTTTCCATAGAAATCCGTGTCAATGGACTTCCATGCCGCGACCGGCTTGATCTCGCTCTGAACCGTAAGCGACAGCGTGAGCTTGTCCGGGTCGAGCGAGGCTGTAATCTGGCCTTCGGCGCCATTCTTGTCCCAGCCGTGCTGCTCGCGCCAGGACTTCAGGTTGTCCCACTCCGGCGGCTCCGGAAACCTGACCCGCAGGTAGGGAGAACCAAAGCCGAAAGGCCCCTGCGGCGCCGGGTAGAGATTGCCGTCGGCATCGTTGCGGGCGTTGGTAAACTCGATCGCCGAGCGGCCCATGCGCGCAAAGATATTGCCGTACACCATCAGGGCATGCACGTCGTTGGTATGGCCGAAGATGGGCCGCGGACCGTTGATCCCCGAGATCGTGTCCACGCCCACCTCGTCGCAGTCGAGGAACAGATTGTAGGCGATGATGACGTTGTTCGTGTCGCGGATCAGGATGCCGCCCGTCAGCTTCGAGAAGATGTTGTTGTCGATCTCATTCAGCTCCTCGCTGCCCTCGATGTGAACGGCGTGCGGGTTGACGTTGCCGGGAATGTCGGCAAACAGATTGCCGGTAATGCGCACGTTGGCGTTGCCGATGTCGAGCCAGATGCCGTTGGCGTGGCGGATGTGGCGCACCACGTTGTTGCGGAACAGAAGATTGCGGGCCGTATGCATCTTCGTGCCGCCG
This sequence comes from uncultured Acidobacteriota bacterium, assembly GCA_964495535.1. Lineage (GTDB taxonomy): Bacteria > Acidobacteriota > Terriglobia > UBA7540 > UBA7540 > JALHUF01. Next base: position 12,906 of record CAZBWJ010000079.1, read on the forward strand.
GACTCCGACATCATGGCCGCGTCCTGCCAGCCGATCCACTCGAAAAGATTCCGCTCGACGAGCGTATCCCGCGGACCTCCCGTGCCGCCCAGCCCCTCGATGCCGCAATAGCGGAAGGTGTTGCCGCGAATGACATCGAAGCCGACCGGCTCGGGGGGACGGCTCGCCTGCCAGTCCTCGTTGCCGATATCGAGGCCCACGCTGTTGGCCCACTCGAAGGTGTTGTCCTCGAAGATGAAGTGATTGCCGCGGTTGGTGGAGACCATGCCGCGCTGCGGCACCGGAAAGCCGTTGCCCGCGTGCTGGAAGGTAATCCCCTTCACGCGAATGTAGGACTGGTAGCGCTCGAGCGGCGAAAAAACCTGCTCCTGCGTGGTGATCTCAATGGTGTGCCGCGAAGGGTCGTCGTCGTTGGCCAGGCGGATGTGCAGCGTCATCCCGTTGGTTTCGACCCAGACCTTGCCTGCATAGGGCGAGAACTCCTGGAAGAGCGGTGACCAGTGAACCGTACTGAAGAAGTTCATTGACCGCTTCGATGGACCGGCAAGCTCGGTCGAAAGCTCGACCGGCTCCAGCGGATGGCCGTCCACGAACACCATGCCCCGCCGTCGGAAGTACGTCGCCATGTTGTCCTTGGCGTAGTCGATCCAGTACCGGTTGCCTATCACGTTGTCCACTTCGAATGGGTTGTACCCGTGAAACAGCGCCGGATCGAGCGGCAACTCCCAGGCCTGTACCGGCTTCTGCGTCGCCGGATCTAAGCCGAAGTACCAACCCTGGCTGGGACGCCAGCCGGTCACGACGGTCGAACCCTTCACAACAACCTTGGCGCCGGGGGCGGCCTCGTAGCTGATTATCGCGTCGGGGCTGGTGCCGCCGCGCGCCGGACGGACAAACTCGCGGTAGACGCCTTCGGCGATCACCACGCGCTCGCCCGGCTTGAGAATCTGGGCCGCGCGGCCGATGGTGCGGAAGGGGCGCTGCTTGGTGCCGGGGCCGTTGTCATCGGCATTCGCCGCCTGGCCGTTGACGTAGTACGTGTGCGTAAAGTGGAGCGGCTTCTCCCAGGAGGGGAACTCGGCGCCGTTCGGCAGCGTCGAGCTGGAAGCGGAGGCTTGAGATGCGGCGAGAAGAACAAAGAGCGCGCAGGACAAACAGCGATTCATGACCGATGGATCCTTCTTTCCCACGCCGGCAGGAAGACGCAGCACCGGGCGGACTCTTTTGACGGCGCCATTGTAAATCGCTTTTCTTAGCCTGTCGAGGAATGCCGCTACGTCGCAGGAGGGACAGAAGTGGGTGCGACCCCGTTGCTGGGTGTACGGATCAGTTGCGGCTGATAGGCGGTGTCGATAGAGATGCTTCGTGAGCGTCCATGTGCATCGCCAAAATCACATCTGACTGATAATAGTTGAGTTTCCCGCGACCGACTCTGGATATTGCTCCGCATGTTTACTGTCCTGTGCTCGCTGATACGCGTTCTTCTTTCGGCACATTGCGGCGGCCGGGAGTTGGCTTTGGAGAATCTCGCCCTGCGTCAGCAGCTGGCAGTGTTGAAGAGGCGGTGCCCACGACCTCGCCTGCGGAAGGCAGACCGCTTGTTCTGGGTCTGGCTGT
>CAZBWJ010000080.1:0-14388 GCA_964495535.1 uncultured Acidobacteriota bacterium
GCCTTCGCAGTTGGCAGAGACTCGATTAGCGTTGGAGTTGGAGCACTAGTGGTAGCGAACCTGAAACTTAGCGCGCAGCGGGATCAGGGTATAGTCGAATTCCGAGAGCGCTTCGTCCTTTTCGGTGATGACCAACAGGTATCTTCCGATTCTGCCGATGAGGCCGGTGGAGGTTATTTTCGGTCCGACGTACTGCCCGCCCTGGCGCATGGTATCGAAGTCGGGCAACTTCTCGCGCGTGGCGCTGTGCGCGTCTTCCCAATCCACGTCGCCGGGCCTGAAACGAACGCCGTTGATGATCACGCCCCTCTGCTTTCGCATGTTCGCTCCCTTGATGTCGCTGCTGCCTAGCGTTGCGGAAAAGTCAGTGCCCCCTACTCGTTGTCCCCTTCGGCACCGAGGATCAGCTCGGGGGTCTTGTGCTTGGCGGCGAAGGCGGCTTGATCTCGCGCCCATTGCCTTCGTCTGCCGCCGCGGGCTGTGAAGGTCGCGGTGCGGGACGCCGGCGCTCGGGCAGTGCCCCATCCGTCACCGCGCGGGGCACCGGGCGAAACACGATTTCGATTTGCACCTGGTCGAGGTCTTCGCCGCCGAGTTCGATGACCTGTTCGAAGCCTTCCTGCTTAAGGGCGGACTTGGCCTGCTCGAACAACTGGTACTGGCGCTCGATGACTTGGCGGCCGACGGTCCGTTCGCGCTTGGCGTCGTGGTCCAGGCAGGTTTCCAGCGGCACGTCCAGCAGCAGGACCACCGCCGGCACGCGGTAGTGGCGCGCCAGCTCGAGCAGGCCCTGGCGGGCCGACGCCGTAAGCGCCGTGGAATCCACCACGCAAAGGCGGTTAATGCTCAGCCGCTGCTCAATGAGGCAGTGGAGAAGCGCGAAAGCTTGCGTCTGGAAGCGCTGATCGCGCTCGTCGTCGCACACGAGCGCCCGGGCCTGGTCGGAGGAGATGATCTGCGTGGGGCGGAAATGCCGTGCGGCAAAGGTCGATTTCCCGCAGGCTGCCGGCCCGCAGAGCACCACCACAGACGGCCTGATCAGTCGGATTACCTTGGCCCCGCCTTGGTCTCGAATCGCGTTTGGTTCGGTAGCCATGGCTTTTGTCCGTGAACGCATGGAGAAGCTCGCGAGCGCTCCCGAATCATAACTCGCAGCAAGGGCGCTCCCCTCGAATAGCTAATTATACGCCGCCGGAGTCTTTACACAACAAAGAGGTCGGCCTCCGGACGGCCTCGCCTCCAACTCGACTCCTCTACGCCGCTCGCCTTTCCTGCTCGATGGCAGCCAGCATCTCGTCGTTAGCGGAGAACTTGAAGGCGGGCAGGTTCCGTGCCTTGGCCTGAGCCTCTTCGGCGCGAGCCAGCACGGTGATGTCCTCCTTGGTCACCGCGCGGAGACCCTTCCGCCGGAACTGTCCAAGAATCTCCTCGGCTGTCAGCGAGGTTCGTGGCGCTGCGCCTTCCAGGTACTTCAGCACGGGGTTTGCCCCCTGTTCCGCGTCGTACTTGGCTTTGCCCACCAAGCCCTCGCTGGCCTTCCGCGCCCAGCCCACGACATAGCAGCCGTCGAGGACCTTGCCGGTCTGCGGATCGAAGACCTCATAGGCCGCCCGGGCGGGCTCGGCAGGGTCGGGGTTGGTCAAGTAGCCGCCTTTTTCGTAGGGCAAGCCCAGCGTGGGGTCCACCACGTCGCCGATAGCGAAAATCATGGTGTCATAGTCCAGGTCCACCGTCTGGTCGGTAGCCTTTGCCGCCGTCGCGTCACCCTTGCGGACCAGGAGGTTTTCCACCACGGTCAGCTTGCAGATTCGGCCCTGGGCGTCCATCTTGATGGCCTTCGGCGAGGTGAGCAGGCGGAAACTCAACCGACCCTGGACCGGCCCGCTCACCGGTTTGTTCAGCCAAGGGAAAGTCGTCTCGGGGACCTTGGAGATGTCCTGATCGCAGGCCCGGATGCGGTCGGCGATGCGACTCAGTTCGGCCCGCAGGGTTTCGCGGTGCAGGTGCATCTCGATGTGGTCGAATTCCTTCTCGTCGAACTTGACTTCGAAGGGCCCGCGGCGCGCGATGACCGTAACTTCCTCCGGCTTCTGCCCCGGCATGTCCTGAAGCAGCCAGCGCGCGATGTCCACCATCACGTTACCCATGCCAATGATGGCCACGCGCCGCCCGGTCGAGAAATCTTGCGAGGCGAAGGGCGGAAGCTGATTGTAGAAATACACAAAATCCTTGGCGGAATAGATCCCCCCGGCCTCTTCGCCCGGCAAGCCCAGCTTCTTGGTGCCCTGCGCCCCCACAGCAAAAACCATGGCCGCCGGATTCCATTGGCCGAGCGCATCGATGCTCAGCGCGCCGCTGGCTCCCACTGGCACGTTTCCGAAGTAGTGCACGTTGGGCATTTCCAATGTCTTGGCGAATTGCTTCCGCAAGCCCGCCTTCATGTGGAACTTCTGGGGGTAGATGCCGTACTCCGCGAGCCCGCCCGGCTTGATGTCACGGTTGAATATGATCAGCTCGTGCCCGGCCGCCGCGATCTTGCGAGTGGCAAACAGTCCTGCCGGTCCGGCGCCGATGACAAATACCGTGCCTCGCTCCACGGGAAACCTCCTTCAATGCCTGTTCAACGAGCTCTTCCCCTCACGGGCCGCGATGGTGTCCGCAGAACAGAGTGCCCTCGTCCCTGCTCAGCGAAATGCCGCCTTGGCAAAGCCGCAAGGCTAGCAGAAAGGAGCAACGACTGTATAGACATTTTCTTCGGTCGTTGGGCAGATAAGCCCACGCGGCTGCGGGGAAAGCATTTGTTGGGCCAACTATCGGGGACATTGCGGCGCTTCCGCTCGCGCTTTCAGCGAATCGGCCATTGGCGCCAGCCGAAGAGAGTCCGATTCGAGAGGGAACATCGGCTATACTGAGCAGGGCTGGGAAGCATCAGGACGTTCTCGGCGGGGGCGCGCAAGCAAGCGGCGAACCGATGGCCGTGGGACACAACCCGCCTGCTATCCCCAAGGAGGCCCATGAATCACGCGAGATCCAACATCCTCGTTGACAGTCTTTCACAGAACCGAAGCCTCACGAGGGATCTGCTCTGGACCGTGGGATTCGCCTTGCTCACGGCAGTGACTGCCCAGCTCGAGTTTCGCTTACCCTTCACGCCTGTCCCTCTTACCGGCCAGACGTTTGCGGTGCTCCTGAGCGGCGCAGTGCTTGGCAGCCGACGAGCTTTTGCCAGCCAGACAGTTTACCTCGCCAGCGGCGCGGCCGGCTTGCCGGTGTTTGCCGGAGGTGGCTCAACCGTCCTCCATCTGCTCGGGCCCACGGGCGGTTATCTGTGGAGTTTCCCTCTTGCCGCCGCCCTGACGGGCTGGCTCGTGCAGCGCGGCGCCAGCCGCAAGGCATGGAAACTGGTGCTGGCCCTTTTCCTCTCCGACGCGCTGATACTAGCTTCCGGGTCTCTGTGGCTCCGTGGCTTCTTTGCTGTTCCCAATCGCCAAGCATGGCTGGGGGGCTTCTATCCGTTCCTGATTGGAGACATCTTGAAGGTCTCGCTCGTAGGAGCAATCCTCCCCAAGCTTCTCCGACACTACGCACGTCGCGCCTAACTGTCGGCCGTCCACTCATTGCTTCTGACCCGCAGGCGACGCGGGGGAGGTCGCGACTCTGGCCGGGAAGGGTGGTATCCTCAGGCGCGTTTCAAGGCCGCGCGGAATCGGTGAAAGGCGCGCTGGTGAAACTCGGGATCAGCCCTGACCGGCTCACCACCGAGGGCTTTGGCCAAACTAAGCCCATGGCTCCCAATCACACGCCGCAAGGCCGCGCCGAGAACCGCCGCGTGGAGTTCGTGAAGGTTTGACAACAACAGAAGGTAAGGTCTTGCTCTATGAATATGAAACAGCCGACGCGCCCGGCGACGGAATTGCCTGCGAAGGCCCCAGCGACTCCTGGGTTCATCTCCTGTGCCGCGGCGTTCTTGTGCGCCACTCTTCTGCTATGTATCGCCCACCCTCGAGGCCTCAACTTGGCTCGCGCCGATAGCAGCGATGAGGATGTCTGGCAGGGAACTGTAACCGTTGTCAGAAAGAGCCACAGCGAAGGTGACAAAACGGAGGTCTCTCAGCCGCTTGGGGGTGGGAACTGCTCGATATCGGACCGCCACGTGAGTCGCACGAGCGATGGCAAAACCACCACCTATTCGGACTTTCGTTTGTTGCCGGATACCAGCGAAGGAACGACCAAATGGGCGGGAACAGCACGTGTGAACGTTTCGTTTATTGGCGGCTATTATAAACTGCACGTCCATAAGGACGCGCCGTGTTACAAAGAGCCGGGACATTCCAGCGAGGAGGGTTACGAAACCACCACCTCGGGCCAGGGCGTGGGACAGGGCGAGGTCATGTTCTTTCGCTACACCAACTCTGGCTCCCGCAAGGCCACGTGCCACTTCGAGGCCGATGTCGAAAAAGAGGTTGCGAAGATCCCGGAGGTTGGCCACAGGTGGGACTCAAACGCTGACAAGCCGGTCAACCAGGCGTTCTCCCTCTTGGCGGGTAGTGTTTTTGCTGATAACTCATCTTTCGACTGCGACCCTGACGCCAAGTCTTATTCCGGCGAGAAGCGCGCCCAGAGCCCCGATGGGACCAGCACGGAGATCATCACCTGGAATATCAGTCACCGTCCCTCCGACGTTGAGGCGGTGATCGTTCCGCCGGACAACTATGACTCCTGGATACCGGAAGGAGGCGAGAACGAAGATACCCCTGCCAACACCATCGTAGTCCGGGCCCGAGTCCACAAAAAGGGTCAGCCTAAGAAAGCGTCTCCCCAGGCAGCGAAATTCAAGTTCCAGCTCGTGGAGGTCAGTAAAGAACAAGGTGTGTGCTTGAATTGGCCGCGCGAGGGGAAATCAGACTTCGATCTGAAAATCCAGCCGGAATTGAATGATCAGTTCAAAGTGGCTTCCGATGGCCAGAGCGCTGAGAGCAAAGGGAATTTGAAGGAGTCCTCTGTCATTATCACCTCCTATGACTGGGGCGCGTACGGCAAGTTGAAGGTTACCGCCATCTATGAGGACGGCCACGAGGAAGAGGCGCACGTCGAGGGCGACGCATCCAAGGGCGCGTTGACGATTCCGAAAGACGACAATGGCAACCACATCGCCGACTTCTGGGAGAAACATTACGCGGGAGGTAAATCCGACGCCAAGGCTGACGACGACCTGATTCCCATCGGAGACAGCGATAAGGGTGACGGCCTCTCGCTTTACGAAGAGTATCGCGGTTTCCGCGTTCAAGGCGAGCACGTTCGCACCAACCCGATTCTCAAGGACCTTTTTATATATGATCCGGAGACCTTGGGCCTGGGCCTCTTCTCAGAGTCCGAGCTCACAACCCACATCGTGGATTGGAACGAATTCAAAATGGAGGGCGGCGCTACGAATCCGCGAGTGATCAATTTCAACCGCGGCTTTGGGACGCGGGGGCCGCAACATGTGCTGAGACTTAAGAACGAGGTGATGCCAGGTCTCTATGGGCTGGCAGACGGAACCGGGCCCGGCCCGCCCAAGACCTGCAGTATGGTGAAAATCGATGTAGCAACCTGTCTAAGTGCAAGCGTGCAACGGCTTAGTTGGACGATTGCCCATGAGCTCGCTCACGCCTGCAACGTCTGGCATCACGGAGACATCGATTACAATATCTCCAAATGGCGAGAATTGCAGCCGGATGGAACCTGGGGCGTATGGCTCGAGTACCCCGATGGCTCCACGCTCGGTGTGGCCGCCCCAGGTGGGCAGGAAAGCGGCGTGGAAGAATGCATCATGCGCTACACTGGAACAAGTAGGTATGAGAGCGCTGCGGGGCCCCTCCAATGGCAGAAGGACGGCGCACTAATACGAGGAGCCAAGTATCCTCCGTATGAACCTCCCGGCACCATCTTCTGCGACCAGGTCGAGGGGACTGGTGTGAATGCGCCCAGGTGGGGTGGGGGAGCGAAGGTGGGCAACGCCTCCAGGGGGAAATGCAAGTCGCAATTCTGCGTGAATGACACCAAGCACTAGGTAGTGCGCGGGAGGCAGCATGCGGAAGACCATATGGATTATTGGTCTGGCCTTCGTCCTGGCCGTGGCAATCACGGCGATATTCATCTTGGCGCGTCGTTTCCAACGACCGTCCGGGTCGGGACCCTCGGAGCCGCCATCGATAGCGAACTTGGAGGGGCAGGACGTGCCGCCTCTTCCCAATCTGTCGCTCCAGATCAACAGCGCAGAAGAGCTGGAAGTTTTTCAAGGGACCCCGCTCATCTTTACCGTACGGGTGGCAAATCAGCGCGCCGCCAATGCCGCTTCTACACTCCAGGCGCACGAAGCATACCTCTCCCTGATCCAGGAGAAGGTCGCGAAAGGGGAAATCTCAGCCGCCGAGGCCCAACCCATGCTGGAGCTCGCGCGGCAGAAACCGGAAGTGAAAGTGGTTCGCCTGGGAACCAGCGACCGAGGCTGGGAAACATTCCTACACTTCGAAGTGGAAAGCACAGGCGCCAAGCCGGAACGATTGAACTGGCCGATGCAGATGGTGACCACACCGCAGTCGAAGAGCCTTGCTCTGGACGCGGCTTCCCGTGCGCAACTTGACTATGCCTTGAGTCCCGACGCCGCGGCGCAGGTTCCCGCCGGCGACTATTCAGTCATAGCCGTCCTGGAAGTGCCCGGCGATGCAACCCTGCCTCAGGACCTCTGGCGAGGCCGGGTCGCTTCCCAGCCCGTCAAATTGAAAATCTCGCCAATACCTGCCAAACCTTCGCCCGCAGAACAGGCGACCATGAACATGCACCGGGCGGAATTCTTTTCCACAACCAAAGACTGGAGCAAAGCACTCGCAAGCGCCCGGGCGGCCCTGGCGGCAGATCCGCGCCTGATTCGCGCCGAGATGATTGTGGGAGAGGCCAAAGAAGCGAAAGGTGATTTGTCCGGAGCAAGAGACGCCTTTGTAGACGCTAAACGCCACTTCGATGAACAGTACCCCAACTCCTATGAAGCGCCGGAGTACCTGATTTATAAGATTGCGACATTGGACGAGCGGCTGGGAAAGCGCCGGACTGAATCAAAACCCTAGAGACTCAAAGAGGCCCGACTTGGCTTAGCAATGCGACCCGGTTCCGGGGGGGGGAAGGGATAACCGCCTTTGCGCTGGAAGGCGAGCTGACACCCAAGAGTCACGGCCCTCAAACGTGCGGAGTCGTCGGGCAGATCGGCCCTCGTAGCGATCGAGGGTCGAAGAGGGTGGCGAGGCCCTGGAACCTGATCCTTGTGAAACCCAAGCCGCGGCGCTAAACAAGGCAGGCGGGGCATTGCGGGGCGTCTTGGCCATACCCATCCGCCTGCCACCAGGATCGCCGCAGAAAGGATTCTCTGGGGTTGACGCATCCGCCCGCAAGCCCCAGCGGCTTCCTTCTAGTCAATCTCAGATTCCTCCCGAGCGACGGCGCACTCGGAAGAAATCTTGCCACTTTCTGAGCAGCGCGGCGCCACTGGGCCGGATAACGCCCTGCTCGTAAAAGTGCAACCCCTGACTCCCCCGAAGTCCCGATCTGGGAAACTGGCGACGATCTTCAGACCCACTACCGACGCGGGGGAGACCTCGACTCTGGCCGGGAAGGGTGGTATCCTCAGGCGCGTCTTAATGCAGCGCGGTTTGATCGCGCTGTGTCCCCGCGCGACTTGCGGCCGGGCGCAGCCGCGGTCAAGCAAGTAGCGGTTTCATCAGAGAGTGGAATTCCAAAGGATCTGCAGGGAGGCAACATGCCCAAGTTTTGCACGAGCTGCGGTTCACCCGTAGAAGAGAGTGTGAAGTTTTGCCCCAAGTGCGGCGCACAGGCTGGAGCACCCGCCGCGCCAGCGCCGGCAGCTGCGCCCCCGCCAAGTGCGGCGCCTGCGGCGGCGGGGGCGGCGGCCGCTGCTGCACCTGCCGCGAAGGCGGGGAGCCCCATTCTGAAGATCGTGCTCATCGTGGTTGGCGTTCTCGTGTTCCTTGGCGTAGTGGGAATGGTGACCTGCGGCTACTTCGCTTACAAGGCTAAGCAGAAGCTTACTGGTATGGTCGAGACTGCCAAGACAATGTCAGGCCGCGGGGGCGCCCCGGAGATCAGCCTCGAGAAAGGCGGCGAGGGTTCCGAGGCGGCGGCCGCTGCGACGGTGGACGTTCCTCCCTACCCTGGCTCGACCGCAACCGAAGGTGGCGGCCAGTTCTCCTTCGGCGGCAGGGGTGGAATCAGCAGCCAGGAATATGAAACGTCGGACTCGCTGGACCAGGTCTTGGCCTTCTACAAGGACAAGCTCGGTTCCAAGATCCGCATTCAACAGTCCGAAGAGAATGCCTTGTTCACCCTCACTACTAAGAGCGGACTGACCACCGTTACCATTACGCGGGACGCGGAAGCGGAAAAGACCAAGATCACCATTGCGCGCATAGGGAAGTAGTAACAGAAGTCCGGTAAGATGGATCGGGGCAGAGACTGGCGGAGTCAGGAGGTGAGACCAAGATGAGGCGCTCATGGGTTTGCGCATTCCTCTTAGCTCTTCTGGCCGTCTGTTCCCGGCCTCCCGCACTCCGCGGGCAAGCGCCCAGCACTCCTTCCGACCTTCTGGTCGCACAGCTCAAGAGCCCCGACGCCGGCCAGCGGATCCAGGCCGCGCGCGAGCTGGGTAAGCGTGGCGACCCGTCGGTCGTCCCTGCGCTGGCGGCAGCAGTTGCCGACCCCAGCGAAAAAATGCGTTGGGAGGTCGTGATGGCGCTTGCCTCCCTGCGCGCGCCAGAGTCGCTGGATCCGATGATCTCCGCCACGCGCGACCAGGACCCCAAAGTCCGCGTCTTGGCCGTGCAAGGATTGACGGGGTACTACACAGGGGAGATTCCCTCCACGGGGTTTACAGGCTTCGTGCAGCGCACTTGGCGGCGAGCTAAGAGTCGCTTCGTGGAGGAGAACGTCCGCATCGACCCGGGCGTCGTGGTAGAACCCAAGGTGGTCTCCGCGCTGATCGCGACCATGAACGACACCCGCGCTCTCGAGGCCTCGCGCAAGGCGGCGAACGGACTCGGCATCCTGGTGGCGGAGGCCGCAGCTTCCGACCTAGTGAAAGCTGCGCATTCCGCTGACACGGACTTGGCCGTCGAAGCCTTGCACGCTTTGGCCAAAATCAAGGACAGGTCAGTCGGCCCGCAGTTGGTTGACTTGCTGGATTCGGGCAACAAAGAAGTGAAACAGGAAGCAGCCGTCACCGTGGGCATCCTGCGAACGACTGAGGCCCTTGCCAAATTGCAGGCCATGTTTGAAAACAATCCCGACCGGCCTACGCGGGAAAAAGCCCTCGAAGGCCTGGCGTATCTTGGCAGCTCGGTTTCCAGCCCCTTGTTCATCAAGGCCCTTTCCAGTGCGGAGAAGAAGTTCCGCACCTTTGCCGCAGAGGGCTTGGCGCGCTCGGGCGATACGAAAACTCTGCCGGAACTGGAAAAGGTCGTGCCCGCGGAAAAGGAGGCCGACGCTAGGCTAGCCATGCAGTACGCCGTCACGGCTCTGGGCAAGCCGGATTACCTGAGCGCCGTGGTGGCCGAACTGGGCTCAAAGCTGCGAGGCAACTCCGCCCAGGCTTACCTGGTAGAGCTGGCGCGGGATTCGGGTTTCCTTCCACGTCTCTACCCCTTCATGAACAGCCAGGACAGCGGCGTGCGCCGAAGACTCTGCACCGTCCTGATGTTCACGGGCGATGCCAGCAGTGTGGAACCCCTGGAGCACTTGTCGCACGACCCGAACGACGATGTAGCCGGGGAAGCCATGCGGGCGCTGCGCGCCGTCCGCCTGCGCGCGCCCTCTTCTCCATCTCCCACCCCGACCGGGGGCCGCATGTAGCAGGACTCCCTCACACAAACCTCGCCGTTTAAGGAGCGGCGCGACCTGCCCGCGCCGCACGCTGCCTCGAGATTGAGGGCGCCATCCGAGTGTGGTAAAATTTGATCTCTCAGTCATCGGGGAAAAACCTGACAGAGGATATATGCAGTCATCGTTTGCCCGTAAAGCAGACAGCAGTCGGCTACGCGTGCAAGAGTTGAAGCTGGCGCACAGCCCAGATTCCGACGATGCGTTCATTTTTTACGCGTTGGCGACAAAGAAGATCCGCACCGGGTATCTCAGATTCACCCACGTCTTGGAAGATATCGAGACTCTTAACCAGAAAGCCCTGGAGGGAACCTACGACATCACAGCCATCTCTTTTCCTGCTTATGCCCACCTCGCCGATCGCTATCTGTTACTGCCCTGCGGGGCGAGTTTCGGTGACCGTTACGGGCCGCTCGTGGTGGCACGAGGTCCGCTGGGGCCGGGCGGCCTCAAGGGGAAAAGGGTGGCGGTCCCGGGGAAGCTGACCACCGCCTACCTGACGCTTCGGCTCTACGAGCCGGAGATTGAAGCCGTCTTCACACCATTTGACCGGATTTTCGCGAGTGTCACCACGGGCGAAGTGGACGCGGGAGTGGTGATCCACGAGGGCCAATTGACTTACGCCCGCGAAGGCCTGAGCAAGCTAGTGGATCTGGGCGAGTGGTGGCATCAGCAGACGGGGTTGCCCCTTCCCCTGGGCGGGAACGCCATCCGGAGTTCGCTCGACCGGCGCACCCTCCATCAGGCAGCCAGGCTGATCAAGGAGAGCATCGAGTACGGCTTCAATCATCGCGAGGAAGCTCTGGAGTACGCGATGGAATTCGGCCGGGGGCTGGACCCCGCCACTGCCGACCGGTTTGTTTCCATGTACGTGAACGACTGGACGCTCGACTACGGCGAGCGCGGTCGCAAAGCGGTCCAGGCGCTGCTCGATCGCGGCTTTGAGAAGCGGCTGCTGCCTCACCGAGTGAAGCCGGAGTTTGTTGAGTAGTTGTCGCTGGTGCCGTCCCAACCTAATTCTCCCACTCGCGGCGCCTGCATTTTGCATGGCCCAAGAGATAGATCTCGCAGAGCGGGATTAGCCAAGATCAGTTGGAACGGCACTAGCCGACGCTCCGGAGCAATCGCAATTGATTCCAGGCGACTCACTACAGACTACAAATGAGTGGCCACCTCGTAGGTCAGGAGAGCGCAGCAGAGCATGAAACTGATCCTGGCGAACCACAGCAGCTATCCCCGTATTGGAGGCAACCCGGAATATCAATTGCTGCGCCGGACGATTACCCAATGGGAGAAAGGCGAGAAGACTGACGCCGACCTCCGGGCCGCTGAAGACCGTTTGACGGAGTTTGCGCTGGCTGACCAGATTGACGCCGGTCTGGACGTCGTGACCGATGGCGAGACCCGCTGGTACGACACCGTCTCGCACCTCGCAGGGAAGCTGAGCGGAATTCGCATCAACGGCCTGCTGAGGTTCTTTGACACGAACACCTATTTCCGTCAGCCGGTGGCGCACTCCAAGATCGAACGGACGCAGTCCCTGGTGGTGGGTGAGTTCCTGTTCGCCCAGGCGAAATCCTCACGCCCGGTGAAGCCCGTGCTGATCGGACCGCTGACGCTGGCCAGGCTCTCAACGGAAGAGAGCGGCGGCGCCGGAGGCTTCGAGAAGGTGCTGGAGGGTTACACCGAGGCGCTGGCTGCAGAAGTTGCCGAGCTGGCCGCGGTCGGAGCAACCCTGATTCAGGTTGACGAACCCGCGCTGCTCAAGCACCCAGGCGACTTGGCCCGCGTCGAGTGCAGCCTCACGGCCTTGGCCGCGGCCAAGGGACCTGCCCAGTTGGTGCTCGCCCTCTACTTCGGCGATGCCACGCCCCTCTATGAGGGGCTTCAGGCGCTCCAGGTGGACATCCTGGCCCTCGATTTCACTTATAACCCCGGCCTCGTCGACGTGGTTTCCACGAGGGGGAGTTCGAAAACCCTGGCCCTGGGTCTTGTGGATGGCCGCAATACGAAGCTCGAAGATCCGAACACCGTGGCCCAGGCCCTGGAGCGAATGACGCGGCGCTTGGGAGCAAGCCGCGCTTACTTGACTCCCTCTTGCGGCTTTGAGTACCTGCCGCGCGACCGTGCCCAACTGAAACTCAAGCACCTCAGCACGATTCGAAAAGTGTTTTTGGGGAGTGATGCATGAGCCGCGAGAGGCTCCGCGAGTTGGGAATCGATCTGCCGCTCTTTCCCACCACCTCCGTGGGGAGTTTTCCCAAGCCCGACTATCTGCTGAAGGCGCGAGCTGAATTTGCCAAGAAGAAGATCTCGCGTGAGGAGTTGGACGAGAAGGCCCGCCAGGCCACACAGTTCTGGATCCGGAAGCAGGAAGAGCTCGGCGTGGACGTGCTGGTGGACGGCGAGATGTATCGCGGGGACATGGTGGCCTACTTTGCCGAGCATCTGCGAGGGTTCGAGGAAGGCGGCTTGGTGCGTTCCTACGGCAATCGTTACTACCACAAGCCCATCATCACGGGCGAAGTGCGCTGGGAGAACCCCATCAGCGTCGAATGGTGGAGGTACGCCCAAAGCCTGACCCACAAACCCTTGAAGGGAATGCTGACGGGGCCTTACACCGTCATGGACTGGTCATTCAACGAGTTCTATCCCAGCCGGCGGGACACGTGCCTGGCGTTGGCGAAAGAAATCCGGCGCGAAGTCGAAGCCCTGGTCCGGGCAGGGGCGAAGATCGTGCAGATTGACGAGCCGGCAACCTCGGTCCGTCCGGAAGAGCTGCCGGTTGCCATCGAAGCCCTGCACGTGGTCACCAATGGCCTGCCCGCCTACTTCATTACCCACATCTGCTATGGCGCATTCGAGTTCATCTATCCCGGAATGCTGGACATGCCGGTGGATAACCTCGATCTGGAACTGTCGAACAGTGGCCTCGACATGCTGGAACTCTTCAAGAAGCACCCCTTCACGAAGGACATCAGCTTTGGCGTGGTGGATGTGCACTCTCACGTCGTGGAGGAAGAGCCGGTGGTCGAGCAACGGCTGCGACAAGCGCTGGAAGTCCTGCCGAAGGAGAACATCTGGGTTGACCCCGATTGCGGCCTGAAGACCCGCAGCGTGGACGAAGCCATCGCCAAGATGAGGACCCTCGTCCGCGCCGCGAAGGCCTTGCGGAACTGACACAATCGTCCGTTCTCACCGCAGAGTCGTCCGTGACCATGCTCCAGCGGCCGCGGACAACTGACAACAGCTACGGACTCTGCGGCTCCGGTTCAATGCCAAATCCTGTGGCAGTCCATCGTGTCGCGTACACGGCTGCCCAGAAGAAGATCCTGGTGGCGTTGGCCAGCACCGTAGGCTTGCGGCGGCGCAATAACAGCCAAGTGCTGCTCCCGCGCGGCCTCAGGTTCAATAGGCCAGCCTCTACAAAGTGCGAGCAAAGCTGTAAGTCATCCTGAGGATGATTCCCCGCCCCCGAGAATGCGATTCCAATTCTCCTGAAGAGGAAGAACTCCGTTGCCGCGGGTGGGCACTCCCGGCAAGTGCTTACAGGGAGAAGGCTTCTTTCCCTTTGAAGGATCTCTGGCTGGTCTGGAAGTCAAGAGGAAAAGTGGGTCGAGAAAAAAGCAAACGGGCGGGGTCAAGGCGTTCCTTGACCGCCGCCCGTCCTCTAATCTACACGTGCGATCCGCTTACGGGCAGCTCAGGCCCGCGGGCGGTGTGTACGGACTCGGACTCACATTCGGGAAGGCTGTGTTCAGCGCGCAGCCCGCCGCGTTCGCTGCCGCCGCCGCCGCGTCGGCTGCCGCTTTCGCCGCATTCGCCGCCGCAATCGCATTTGCCGCCGTCGCGTTCGCGCCCGCCGCTGCGTCCCTCGCGTCTCGCGCCCGGGAGATCGCTATTCCCGACATAAGCGCTGAGGTTCCCCCTACCGCAATCGCGCCAATCTGCAACGCCGTCGAGGCGCTTATCCCCCCGCCGCCGCCGCCGCCACCGCCACCCCCGGCCGCGCCGCCTTGCGGGCTCCGCGCCAGCACCGTGATGGTCTTCCCTTTCACCACCTCGACCGCCGGCCCGTTCCCTTCTACCCGCAGCTTCCCTTCCTTCGCCGTCACTACCACCGCGCCGTTCAACAGCGCTACCTCGCCCAGCGTCTTGTACCCTGCCGCCGGCAGAATCGAGACCTCACCTACCTTCACCCGCAGACCGGCCCCCTCGGCCGTGTACAGCGAGACGTTCCCTTGCCCCAGCAGCACCGTCAGCTCGCCCGTCTCCCGCAGGAACGACGCCACTGTCTCCCGCCCAAACACCAGCCGGCTCCCCTGCCCGACCGCCACCACCGCTGCGCCATCCTTCACCGTCAGGCTGTCGCCGCTGAAAATCGTCGTGTTGGGCAAGAGCGCCTGCCCACCAAGCGTCGCGTTCGTGCTCCCAGCCACCGAGCCAACTACCGCCGACCCCGCA
>CAZBWJ010000081.1:0-9022 GCA_964495535.1 uncultured Acidobacteriota bacterium
TTCCCTGGTGAGAAATCCGGGCTAGCGCTACGGTTCGAAGCGAATCTCCTTCAGGCGCGCGAGGGGCACGGAGAAATCGAACACCTCCGGGCTCGCGGGGTCGTACTGGTCAGTGATGCCCAGGAAGCGGGCCTCGGCGGGCTGATTCGTGGGCATGAGGAACCGCGCGTTCACTACCTGCCCATCGCGCAGGCTCAATCTCATTCGGTCACCTTGGAACTCGATGCGGTCGAGCTGGGAGAAATCCAACTCGTCCGCTCCTCCACCCTCCAGCAAAACAGGGAGGGTGGTCCGGGGCGGGACGGATTCAAGCAAGGAGCCGCGACCCCCCGGCGGATAGAAATCCAAATAGACGTCAAACACGCGGGTCGTCTTGCCATCCTGATCCGTCACCACCGCCTCGAACCCAAAACGCTTCCAGATGTTGAGAATCTGCCGGCGGTCGTCCGCGCCGCTGGTCACAACCGAATAGGGCAGGCTGCCCTTGCTCAGCCGGACTTTGACCACGCGCCGCTCTTTCAACTCAAAGTGTTTGTAGATGAGGGAGGAAAAATCTTCCTGGATCAGGATGGCATCGCGGTGGACGATCACCTGCCTTCCCCGCGCGTTAGTCTGATAGATCGTATCCGCCCGGAGGGCAGCACCGCCCAGCGCCATCACGGCCAGAAGTGCGAGGGAGAATCTCACGTGGACCATCGCTCGAGACAAAAAAGCCTCGCGCAGTGAGTCTCGCGAGGCCGGGAAGCTAAAAAGTGACCAGCTACTTCTTCTTCTTTTTCTCCGCCTTGTACTGGATCTGGATCTGTCCCTGCACGGTCTGCAATAAGGCCTGGACAGTCGGTGCATTGATCCCGTTCGGCTCGAGTTTCAAGTAGTTCTCGAGAGCTTCGACGGTGCCAGGAACCGCAACGACCTTCCCGTCAGGGGACATAGTTGCCTTACCCATCAACGCTTGGCCCAGCCAGAAGAAAGCATCCGCGTAAGTGGGATCGATTTCCGTGGCCTTCCGGAAGCCACTCACCGCCTCGTCCATCTTTCCCACGTTGTAACTCACGGCGCCCAAGTTGAAGTAGTAGCGGGCCGCCTTGGTAGGGCTGAGTTCGGCGGCTTTTTGGAACTCCTGCAGGGCTTCAGCGCTCTTCCCCATCTCGGCCAAGACGTTGCCCAGATTGTTATGCAGGTCGGAATCCGTCGGATTGGCTTCGCTGGCCTTCCGGTAATTCTCCAATGCCTTGTCATACTGCCGGGCCTTGTCGTAACTCTCACCCAGCTTCGCCAGGACCACCGGAACGTTCTTGTCCTTCGCCAGAGGGAGCGCCCGTTCGAACAACGCCACGGCTTCGGCATATTGTTTCGCCTGCAGGAGCGCTTCTCCCTGGTCGAAGAGCTGCTTCAAACTCGCGCTCTGCTTCTGCTCCTTTTCCTGCTCCAGCTGTTGCTTTTGCAGTTCAGGGTTGGCAGCAATCTGCTTGGCCCGCTCCTCCTGCGCTCGCACCTTTTCCTTGCCGAGGTCGAAATTCAGTTCGGTCGGGTCCCCCATGCTCACACGGATAGTCACGAAAAAGAGGTCCCCGCCGCTGGGATCCCGAAGCGTAACCTTGTAGTTGCCCATTGGCAGCCCGATGTAAATGTACTCGCCCTTCTTGTTGGTCTTGGTCTTATAAGTGCCCTTGACTTCCTGGCGTTCGATAATGACGGGATAGCCTGCCAACAGCTCCCCTTTCTCGCCTTTGCAGGTCCCCGTGAGGCCGCCGGTCTGGGCGAAGAGAGGCGTTACGCCGACCAACCACACGAGCACCACCGCCAAACCCATCGCTTTCCGCAATCCTGACAACGACATGATTTCCTCCTGTGTTTCTCCGCGCTCCAAGGATTTTACCGTTTTTGAGATGTAGACTCAACCCAAATAGTTATCCGCGTGCCGCAGCACGTTGAAAAGACTAGCCGCAGCGCTCTGCTCCAGAGGACAAACTCGCATGCGAGGACGCACCTTTCGCGAGCGCGCCCACGAAATGTTCCGCGCGGCGATCCACCGCCAGAGCGATCGCTTTCATGGCCCGACCTCAAGGGTTGCCGCCTTCGCCCGCCTGCACTGTACCCTCCTCCGTGAACTGGAACTGCGTCTCCACTTCCCTCACTAAATCATCGGGAAGGCGAAGGCTCCTCTGCTCGTTCCGGAGCGTCGCCCGCTCGTAGGTCGAGATGGAGCCATCTTCGGCCAGCTCTTCGAAAAGTTGCTGGTACTTCTGTTGGTTCTGCCGCAGGAGGAGGAATCGCTTCACTTCGGAATCCACAACTTGCCTGGCCACCGCCGGCCTGACCCCGGATTCAGCGCCTCTCGCCACGAGCTTCCTCTGAAATTCCTCGCTCGGCTCCCACCTCTCGGTCATGATCCGATGACGCGCGAACATCCTGAAGTCCTGGACTGCTCTCGATTCTCCTTCCGGCCCGCCCTCGCCGGGGGCGCTCAGTGGCCCCCATGCCCCTGCGGCTTCAGCGCGTTCCAGGGACTGGTGCTCCCTGAATCCGTCCAGCACCTGGCGCACCTGAAACAAGCGCGTGACCGAGTCACGGAAGTATTTCTCGTTCGGGTCGAGCATCAAGGCTCGGTCGTGCGCCTCAGTCGCTTTGGCCAACTGCGCCACGGCTTGTTCAAGATCCCCAGCCTTCAGGGCCAGACCCGCCAAAGCCTCGTACGCCACCCCCCGGTTGTACTGCCGCGCGGCCTCGGTTCCGGGCTTAGGGGTAGACATGGCCTCCCACAACGCCAGAGCCTGGCCCCAGTTCCCTGCCTGCGCCTGCGCGTTCCCGGGCTTCAACTCATCGTCCACCGCCAGCAAAACGCCCTTGCTCTCCGCAAATCCGGCCACCGGCGGAATGATCGCGGCCATGGCCTCGTCGCTCAGCCGGAGCAGGATGGCGTGCGGGTCCTGAAGTTGACCGGACAGAATCCCGTAACCCTTGCCGCCACACCGCTCGGGCCCCGCCACGACTGATTCTTGCCGATACAGCCGCCTCACTGGTAGCGTGAAAAGCACGGACTGCTTCGCCAAATCGCTCGCCGTCACGTGGACGGCCAGGCTGCCGGAAGAGACCAGGTACGTTACCTCAGCCTGCTGGGTTTTGCAGTCCTCCACTTTCTTTTCCTTGCCCTTCGCGTCTTTCTCCCTGTGTTCTCCCACGTGAAAGTTCACGGACTCCCAGCGCGTCTGGCGCTCCACCAAAGCGATCGCCTCGCTCACGATGCACTGGAGCCTGGTCCGCGCCGTGGGAGTCACGTGGAAGTCCTCTCGCGTCAGGAGTTGATGGAGCATCCGCCGGAACAAAGGAGCAACTACCATCCCTCCTCTCGGGTCGAGCGAAGTCACCTGAAGGCTGAGCTCTCTGCCCGGAGTGTAGAAGGCAGGCGGGTGGGGCAGCATATAGACGGCGCGGGTCTTGGTGATGCCGAATTTTGCCCACAACCCGGTCCCCGCGAGCAGGCAGGCGGACGTCAAGGCAAGGAGCAGAAGCTTTCGTCGCAGCACTGTTCTTCCTCCCCTATTGCGAGTACGGTCGCGCGTGGGCAGGACTTGGCGTAGACTGTGGGGTTTTAGTTCAACTGCCCTGGCCGCGTCAACGGAAATAACAGGACACTGGAGTCGTCAAACAAGCGGGAGGGTCACGTGCGGCGCGCGTATCGCGGGCGGACGGCATAAGGAATGGGATCCGGCACACCGGCTTCCTCGAAGGCCCGCAGGCGCAAGGCGCAACTGTCGCAGACGCCGCAAGCGATGTCTTCCGACTGGTAGCAGGACCAGGTGAGCTCCAGGGGCGCGCCCAGCTCGATCCCCCGCCGCACGATCTCACTCTTC
Source organism: uncultured Acidobacteriota bacterium (assembly GCA_964495535.1). Classification (GTDB taxonomy): domain Bacteria; phylum Acidobacteriota; class Terriglobia; order UBA7540; family UBA7540; genus JALHUF01. The sequence goes on from CAZBWJ010000081.1 coordinate 3,855, forward strand.
CGCAGGTGAATGACCGGGGTAACAACCTCAAGCCGGGTCTCGGGCTTCGTCCCTGCGGTGATGACGCGATTGAACGCTTCGTAAAACTCCAGGCGACAGTCGGGGTAGCCCGAACTGTCTTCGCCCACAGCCCCGATAAAGATTTTCCGCGCTCCCAGCACCTCGCCCCAAGAGACCGCGAGGGAGAGCAAGTGCGCGTTGCGGAACGGCACGTAGCTCGAGGGGATTTCCTTGCGCTCGAGGTTGGCACGCTCGACTCCAATCCTCAGGTCAGTGAGGCTGGAACCGCCAATCTGCTTCAAGTGCTCCAGCCGGCACACCAGCCGGTGCTCTGCCTGATAGAAATCCGCCAGGGCATTGAACGCCTGGAGTTCGCGCTTTTCGGTCCGCTGGCCGTAAGCCACGTGCAGCATCGCCAAGCGGTAGTCCAGATGGGCGATGGCCGTCGTCACACAACTGTCCATACCTCCACTGGCGAGAACCACCGCAAGCGGTCGTTGCGGGGTTCGGGATTCGGGATTCGGGGTTCGGCCGCTGTGAGACATAGAATCCAAACTCAACACGAAACTGGAAACTCGAAATTCGAAACTCGGCATCGCACGCGCTAATCGTCGTCACGATTTTCGAATTTCGATTTTCGCGTTTCGGAGCGCAGCTAAACTCCCCGCGCCGGCGGCTCCCAGATGAACTTATGGAGCTGGAGTCCCAGGCGCACCTCCAAGCCATCGCGCAGGATCCACTCGGCAAGTTCGCGCGGCGGCAATTGGCCGAAGACCGGGGAAAAGATCACCTCGTCCACCCGCTCTGGGAGCCCGTGCCGGTCGAGGAACGCGCAGGCGTAGCGGTAATCGTTCTCGTCGAGAATCACGAACTTGACCTGATCCTTGCGCTCCAGCACTTCCAGGTTGTCGAAGCAGAACTTGTCGTTCTCCCCGCTGCTGGGACATTTCACGTCCACAATCTTCACCACCGGCCGCGGCAGCTCGCCCACGAAGCGCTCCCCGCTGGTCTCGACCAGAACTCGGCGACCGTCGGCGAGAAGCTGCGCCGCGAGCCCGTGAATCTCCTTTTGCAGCAGGGGCTCGCCGCCCGTGAACTCGACCAGTTTCCCTCCCAACTGCCGCACCCGTGCCAGGACTTCCTCCGGCGACATGGTTTGCCCGCCATGGAATGCGTAGGCCGTGTCACACCAATGGCAGCGGAGGTTGCAGCCGGTCAGGCGGACGAAGACGCAGGGCAACCCCGCGAACGTGGACTCACCCTGGATCGATTTGAAGATTTCCGTAACGAGCATGCGGCTCTTTCGGCTCCCGCTAACTGTATTCTACCCGATTCCTGACCTCCAGTCCGGGTCAGACTGCCTCACTCCGTTCCACTCCATGCAGAAATGTGACACCATGCGTCAAGAATCGGCACGAATGGCTTTGTGTCCCGCGCCTCTTTGTCTGAAAACCACCCAAGAGCGTGACTCCGGCCAATTGAAAGCAAAGGATTTGCAGGCTACGCGAGGATCCTCACCGCCTGGAGCGGCCCTTGGCCTCCAGGTTGCATCTACTTAGGGTAGCGAGAGCGGGAGCTGAATATGCTCGGCAAGGACGATCTGGCCAGAATCCGGGAAGAGCGCGAGGTGCTGGACAAGTGGCGGACTCACGCGCGGCACGTGGTCGCCGACCTCCTGGAAGCCTGCGCGGTCTGCGGCACGGTCCGCGACAAGGATCGTCTGGTCCGCTGCCGATGGTGCGACGACGTCTATTACTGCAAGGAAGGCGTCTGCGCCCAGCAGCACCACGCCAACGTTCACCCCTCCGTCGCCTTCTGGACCTGGTAGGCGTCGCTTGTGCCCGCCTCCGGTTCACTTATGGGCTACGAAGTGATTTCTTCCTACCTACCCTCACTCCGTTAATCGCCTCTGCCGGAATCCGCACACATAAGACCCGGGCTGAAAACGCTAAGAGAATGCGGGTTTCTAACGTCGGGTAGAGGGCCGGTAGGTCGCCGAGGTCGTATCTGTTTCCCAGACTGTGACTGATTCAACGTGGAGCCCGTGTTTCTGCACCTCAGGCTCGAGACACTCGCAGAAATACTTGGCTAGGTTTTCGGCCGAAGGGTTCACGGTGTCAAAGGGTGGCAGATCGTTCATGAAGCGGTGGTCCAGGCGCTCCGCGATGGCCTCGAGCGCCCCGCGCAAATCGACGAAATCCATCAGCAAGCCGATGGAATTGAGCTGCTCGCCGGCTACGGTCACACAGACCTTGTAGTTGTGCCCGTGGACATGCTCACATTTTCCCTTGTAGCCGCGCAGCGCGTGTCCCGCAGGAAACGAATAATCAACACTGATCTCGAACATTCAGCCTCCGCTATCCCCGGTCCCCAGTCTGCCGTCTGTGATCGTCTGTGTGACGACTCGCAACTGAAAACTGATAACTAACTACAATTCTCGCATGAAAGCCTTGACCTCTTCCAGCCGGTCGGTCCTTCGGTAACCGGGCAAACTCGCGAAGAAAACCCTGCCGTAAGGCTTGCGCACCATGCGGTGGTCGAGAATGGCCAGCACGCCGTGGTCGTTCTCGCTGCGGATCAAGCGGCCGAAGCCTTGCTTGAGAGAAATCACCGCCTCCGGCGTCTGGTACTCCGTGAAAGCATTCCCGCCCTCTTCGTTGATCATCCGAATCCTGGCCGCCACAACCGGCTCGGTAGGGACGGCGAAAGGAAGGCGATCAATAATCACCGCGCTCAGTTGCGGGCCCTGCACATCCACGCCCTGCCAGAAGGAACTTGTGGCAAACAGGACGGCATGGGGCGCCCTGCGGAACCGGTCGAGCAGCGCGGTGCGCGGCGCCGTACCCTGGAGTAGCATGGGATAGCGCAGCCGCCGCCGCACGCGTTCATAGACCTCGCGCATCTGCTGGTACGAAGTGAACAGCACAAAGGCGCGGCCTCGCGTGGCCTTGAGGATTTGCACCACCTCTTCCGCCGCCAGCCGTGCGAAATCCGCCTCGCGCGGGTCCGGCAGGTGAACGGGCGTATAGAGCAGCGCCTGCCGCCCGTAATCGAAATGCGAATCGAGGACCCGCTCTTTCGCGTTCTGAACCCCCAGCCGCCGCTTCAGGAAATCGAACGTTCCGCCCACAGCGAGCGTGGCGGAGGTCAGAATGACGGCTTCCACCCGCTCAAACAGGCGCTCGCGGAGAATCGCCGAGACGTCGATGGGCGAGGCCTCCAGGAAAACACCTCGCCCCCGCCGCTCCCACCAAAAAACGAAATTGCGCTCCTTGCTTTCGAGGACCACCTCAAAAGCCTGTCGCAACTCCACCGCGCGCGTCGCCAGGTTGTTGACTTCTTCCGGACGATCTTCCAGCCGGCTGAGTTCCGTCTCCAGGTGGACGAACGCGTTCAGGAGGGCGGAGTACGTTCCCCGGTGAACTTCCAGGAAAGCGTCGCGGTTATCGAAGGCCGTGCGACCTTCACCCGCCGGAAACAGTTCGAAAAAGAGGTCGGCGCGGCGGCGGAGTTCGCTCACCGCGGCCAGCACTTCGGCGCTCTGCAAGCCTTTCAGGCGCAGCGTCGTCTCGGTATCCCGCGCCAACTCCTCCACGCGGTAGTTCGAAACCTGGAGGCCGAAATACTGCGTGGCGACGTCCTCCATCTCATGCGCCTCGTCGAAAACAATGGCCGCGTAGTCCGGCAGCAGGCTGGTGAAATCCATCTGCCGGAGAGCCAGGTCGGCAAAGAAGAGGTGGTGATTCACAATCAGAATGTCGGATTCCGCCGCGCGCTGGTGCATCCAGGTGATGAAACAGCGCTCGAACTGCGCGCACTTCTGCCCCGTGCAGGTCTCCCGCCGGGCATCGATGAGGGACCACAACTCGCTCGAGTCAGGAAGGTTTTCCAACTCGGCCCGGTCACCCGTCTCCGTCCGCTTCTCCCAGGCGCGGATTTCCGCGTAGCGCTCGACCTCTTCCAGCCCCTTGAGCACGGGCTGTTTTTCGATGTCGTAGAGTCTTTGCCGGCACAAGTAGTTCTGACGGCCCTTCATGAGCGTGGCGCGGATTTGCGGAAACAGCTTCCTCAAAAAAGGAATGTCCTTGAAGAAGACTTGCTCCTGGAGATTCTTGGTTCCAGTGGAAATGACGATGCGGCAGCCGCTGCGAATGATGGGGACGAGATACGCCAGGGTTTTCCCTGTGCCCGTGCCCGCCTCGACGATGAGGTGCTGCCGGTTCTCGAGCGCCGACTCCACCACCTCGGCCATTTCGAGTTGGCCTCGCCGATACTCGTAGTTCGGATGATTCCGCGCCAGCCAGCCCTGGGGGCCGAAGATCCGCTCCAGCGGGACTCGCTCCGTCGGCTTTTTGCTTGCTGTGGGCATTAGCGGGATTTTAGATTTTGGATTTAGGAGCTACGTGGATTCACCCCTAAGACCCTGTCAACCTTCTGACTCCTGACCCCTGGTTCCTGACTCGCTATTCTTGCTTTTTCATTCTTGCCTCTTGATTTTTGACTGTCGGCCTTCACCTTTCGACTTTCGACTCTTGCCCTCATACAAGCCCGCCACCAGCTTCCGGAGAACCCGCGCCCGCTCGTTCTGCCTGGGAACCCATTTCAGCACTTCCCTCCGAGCCTCGCGGAGGAATCCGAGGTGAGCCTCGTACTCACGCCCAAGCATCACCTGAAGGCGCCGCCGCAGGTTTCGCGCCAGCGCGGGGCTCGCGCCCGCGGTCGAGATTGCCACCTGCAGGTCGCCCTGCGCAAAAGATGCCGGCACGAGGAACGTCGAGTGTTCGCGGTCGTCCGCGATGTTCACGAGCGCGCCGACGGCTTCCGCCTCCTCCCGCACCGCCTGCTGCACTGCCGGCTCGTCGGTGGCAGCAAAAACCAGCAAGGGCACGCCCTTGTGCGCCCGTCCCTTGAGATCGCCCTTCCGATAGGGACGGCGGACGACATCGATTACTCCCCTTGTCGCGAGCTGCGCCAAGAGAGGTGTCAGCTCCGGACTAATCACTCGGACAGAGGCCTGGGCGCGCAGCAGGGTCCGCACTTTCCGCTCAGCAACTCTGCCGCCGCCCACCACCATGCAGCGCCGTCCGCGCAGATTCAGAAAAATGGGATAGTAGCGCATCAACTTGACACGTCCTCGGGCCGGAGTCTACCTTACTCTTGGATCTCCC
>CAZBWJ010000081.1:9122-14282 GCA_964495535.1 uncultured Acidobacteriota bacterium
TTTGTCCCATGCCCAACCTCCCGCGCGTCGTAATTCTCGGCCGACCGAACGTGGGCAAATCCACGTTGTTCAACCGCCTCTGCGGGCGCCGGCGTGCCCTGGTGGGCAACGAGCCCGGCATGACGCGCGACCGGCTCTACGCCCCCGCCGAGTGGCTGGGCAAGCGCTTTGAGGTCGTGGACACCGGCGGCATGATCCCGGCCGAACCCGATTTGATGGCGGCGGAAATCTTCCGGCAAGCCCGGGTGGCCATCGAGGAAGCCGCTCACCTGGTTCTGGTCGTGGACGCTCGCCAGGGTATTGTTCCGCTGGATGAGGAGCTGGCCCAGCTCCTGCACCGTACGGGCAAGCGGCTCTCGCTCGCGGTCAACAAGATTGACACCAGCCAGCACTCCCCGCTCGCGGCCGAATTCCATCACCTGGGCATTCAAAACCTCTTTCCGCTTTCCGCCGAACACGGCCTGGGCGTGGACGACTTGCTGGACCACGTCACGGCGAATTTTCCCGCGGGCGAGGCGCCCGCCGCGTCTGCCGAGCAGGCGGTCAACGTTGCCATCATCGGCCGGCCCAACGTGGGCAAATCCACGCTCCTGAATCGCCTCCTCAACGAGGAGCGGTCAATCGTCACCCCTCTGCCCGGCACGACGCGCGACGCCGTGGACGCCGAGTTCGAGCGCGACGGCCTTCGCTACCGGCTCGTGGACACGGCGGGCATCCGTCGCAAGGGAAAGACCCACTTGCTGGCAGAGAAGCTCAGCGTTATTCAGGCGCGGAAGCACCTGGAGCGTGCCGACGTAGCGCTCCTCATCCTGGACGCCATTGAAGGCGTGACGGCCCTTGACACCCACATCGGCGGCTACGCGCACGAAAGCCGCCGGTCGGTGGTCATCGTGGTCAACAAATGGGATGCCATCCCAAAGGGCCCCACGACGACTCGCGACTACACGCAGGTCGCTCGGCAGCGCATGAAGTATCTCGATTACGCGCCAATCGTCTTCCTCTCAGCGCTGAAAGGGCAACGCCTGGAGGACCTCTTGAAAGCCATGGCCGAGGTCGCAGCCGCGCGCCGCGCCCGCGTGACCACCGCAGAAATGAACCGCTTCCTCGAAGAGGTGGACCTGGAGCGCGCGCCCAGCCCGGCTGGCAAGCCCCTGCGCCTCTATTATTTGACCCAGGCCGGCGTCGCTCCGCCCGTGTTCGTCGCCTTCACCAACCGCCCTGGCAAGTTCCACTTCTCTTTTGAGCGGTTCCTCGTGAACCGCATTCGCGAACGATTCGGCTTCGCCGGCACACCCATCGTCATCAAGTCGCGCCTGAGCAAGTAGCGACACGGCCCGGCGCGCCCCGGATTTTGTCCGGCAGGGACAGAATGCTATACTGACCGGTGTAAAGTGAGCGTTCAGGGGCAGTATCATATGAAGAGCGTTGATAAACCCCTGGAAAGGAGGTGGATGCTTATGTCCTGGGAGATGGCGGTCGTTCGGGCGGTATTCATTCTCGCCCTCATGACCGCGTCGTACTTCCTTCAGCCGTTTCATTTGTCTTCATTGTACTCCGTCCTGTTAGGAGGAGCGCTAGGGGCCTTCTTCGTCCTGTTCGAAATGCGCCTGGAGAAGGCGAGCCTGAAGCGACTCCTCGGGGCGGCGATTGGGTCCATCTTGGGCATCCTGGGCGCCTTGATGATGGGCTACCTGCTGAACCTGACAGAGATTGAGAAGAATACGGTCTCCTTCTTCCAGATCAACCTGCTGCTGCTGATGGCCTACGTGGGATTGGTTCTGGGCGCTAACAAGGGTGATCTGCTCAACCTCACGGCGCTGGGTGGCCTGTTTGCCGGCGAACGACAGCCCAAGAAGAACTACAAGGTCCTTGATACCAGCGTCGTCATCGACGGGCGAATCACCGACGTTTGCGAGACTGGCTTCATCGACGGCATCCTCATCATTCCCCAATTCGTGCTGCGTGAACTGCAACTCATTGCGGATTCTTCCGATTCGCAGAAGCGCAACCGCGGGCGCCGGGGCCTCGACATCCTGCAACGTATGCAGAAGATGGCCACCATCCACGTGCAGATCGTCGAGGACGATTTCCCCAACGTCCGCGAAGTGGACATGAAATTGATTGAACTGGCCAAACTGTACGAAGCCAAGATCGTGACCAACGACTTCAACCTGAACAAGGTCGCTCAGCTCCAGGGTTTGCCCGTGCTGAATATCAACGAGCTGGCCAACGCTCTGAAACCTGTGGTGTTGCCCGGCGAAACGATGCAGGTCTTCATCCTCAAGGAAGGCAAGGAATACAACCAGGGCGTGGCTTACCTGGACGATGGGACTATGGTGGTGGTGGACAACGCCAAGAAGATGATTTCGAAAACCATCGACATCTCCGTGACCAGCGTTCTGCAAACCACCGCCGGCAAGATGATCTTTGGGAAGTACGACGACCGGCAGCGGGCAGAGCCAGTGCATCAGTAAAGGCAGGCTTCTCTGCCTGCCCTGCCCGTTGTCCGCCCTCAGTTGTCTGCTGCAACTGACAACTGTTCTTTATGAGCGTTTTGGCCATCATTCCGGCAGCCGGCGTGGGCGTTCGCATGGGTGGCGGGACCCCCAAACAGTTCCTGTCGCTCGAAGGCGTGCCGATTTTCGTGCACACACTCCGCAAGTTCGCCGCTTCCGATGCCATTGATGAGATCTTCCTGGCCCTGCGTGCCGAGGATATGGAACGCGCCGGGACCGACGTCGACCGCGAGCACTTCTCGAAACCCGTCCGGCTGGTTTGCGGGGGAGCCACCCGACAAGAGACCGTGGCGCGGGCGCTGGCCGAGGCGCCGCCCGCGACCGAACTGGTCGTGGTTCACGATGCAGTGCGCCCCTTCATCGAGCTGGAGATGATCCAGCGCGTGTTGGAGGCAGCGCGCAAGGACGGTGCAGCCATCCTCGGCATCCCCAGCGTGGATACGGTCAAGCAGGTGGAGCGCCACGCTATCCTCGGCACCATCCCGCGCGAGCGCATCGTGCTGGCGCAGACACCGCAGGCTTTTCGCTACGACATCATCCAGGAGGCCTTTGGCCGGGCCGCCGCGGACGGCTTCAACGGCACCGACGAGTCGAGTCTGGTGGAACGCCTGGGCTACACGGTGACCGTGCTCATGGGCTCGGACCGGAATATCAAAATCACCAAGCCCTCGGACCTTCCCTTGGCGCGACTGTACATCGCGCAAGAGCGGGAACGACACCAAGTGTGAAGGATGAAGGCTGAATTATGAATTGTGAATTCTGAATTATGAAGCGACTCAGTCTCAGGCAGGCCGCGCAGAAGTCCTTGCACAGATGCTCACCTCGCGCTGCCCCCCGCACAATTCACAATTCAGAATTCACAATTCAGAATTCGTACCGCGTCGGTATCGGGACTGACCTCCATCGCCTGGCCCCGGGGCGAAAACTGGTTCTCGGCAGCGTGAGGATTCGGTTCGAGAAGGGCCCGGTGGGCCACTCTGACGGCGACGCCCTCATCCACGCCATTTGCGACGCGCTGCTCGGCGCGGCAGCGCTCGGCGATATCGGCCAGCATTTCCCCGACACTTCCCCCAAGTGGCGCAATGCCTCCAGCCTTCTCTTCTTGCGGCAGGTTGGCAGGCTGCTTGACCGGGCAGGTTACGCCATCGTGAACGTGGATGCCACCGTCGGGCTGGACCGCCCCAAGCTCGCCCCTTACATTCCCCGCATGCAGAAGCGACTCGCCGCTGCCTTGGGCATCCGCCCCGCGCAGGTGAGTGTCAAGGCCAAGACCAGCGAAGGTCTCGACGCCGTCGGCCAGGGCGTTGCCGTGCGCGCCGATGCGGTCGCGTTGATTGAAGCCGCTCGTCCATAGAAAAACAGCCCGTACGATTCTGGGTGAGAACGTCAACGCACGCCTACAGGTGTGTCGAGGCGACTACGCCTCCTCCGACGCAAAGCCCCGGAGGGGCGACAGAGGACAGCCCAACGCGTCAGCGCTGGGAAAAGAGAACAAGAGACTTCTCGATATACAAACCCAAACGAACCCATCCTCTCGGATTGAGGATTGACGAATCCAGATTGTCGATTGGAGAACAGGAGTCCGCGCTCGAATACCCGAGTCCTCTGTCCCGTGTGCCAGCCTCCCAGGCCTTCTTGTGCTAACCTTTGGGATCGTTGGGACGCCCAACAATGAAACGGGACCTCCAAGCCCTGAGCCGTGAGACCTTCGACCTCGCGGTGATTGGCGGCGGCATTCACGGCGCGGCGACGGCGCGTGAAGGAGCGTTGCGCGGGTTGAAGGTCGCGCTGGTCGAGGCCCGGGACTTCGCCAGCGGCACTTCCAGCCGGTCTTCCAAGCTGATTCACGGCGGCTTGCGCTATCTCGAGCAATTCGATTTCAGGCTGGTTCGCGAATCGCGGCGGGAGAGACGGTTGCTGGTCGGACTGGCGCCGCACCTGGCGCGCCCCGTGCCGTTTGCCTTGCCGATCCATCGCGGCGATCCTTACTTCCCGCTCAAGATCCGCGTCGGCCTTTCGCTCTACGACCTGCTGGGGAGCCTCGGCCCCGAGGATCGTCACCGGATGCTCACTCCGGACGAAGCCCTGCGCCGGGTTCCCGCCTTGCGGCCCGACGGGCTGCGCGCCGCGGCGATCTATCACGACTCCGAAACCGACGATGCTCGCCTGACGCTGGAAAACGTTCTCGACGCAGCCGCACACGGCACGGTGGTTGCGAACTACACGGAGGTCCGCACCCTGGCGCTCTCGACGCACTCCAGGGCTCGTGAAGGCACGATCGTGACTGCCGAGGCAGAAGATCGCCTCATGGGCCGGCGCCATGAGATTTCCGCGCGCTTCTGGGTGAACGCCGCGGGGCCCTGGGTGGACTACGTACGCGCTCTCCTGCCGGGGTTCGACGGCTCGAGAACGCTGCGGCTAACCAAGGGCACACACCTGATTATCCCCTCCATCGCCGGGCCTTGCGCGCTGCTCGCTGCCATCCTCGGTGAGGAGCGCGTTTTCCTGACAGTTCCCTGGGGCGACTACACCCTGCTGGGCACTACAGACACGGATTTCGAAGGCGACCCGGCAACTGTGCAGCCCGACGCGGCGGAGACGCGGTACCTGCTCAACGCGCTGAATCGCGTCCTCCGGGAGCCGG
>CAZBWJ010000082.1:0-2389 GCA_964495535.1 uncultured Acidobacteriota bacterium
ACGACGTAAACCCGCCGGTGACGCCGGACAAAATCCTTCACCTGCTGGTTGAACGGAAAAGCGCGGACGCGGCAGTAGCTCGCCTCAAGATCCCGCTCCTGCATCAACTGGTCCAGGCTCTCCAGAACCGCCCAGTGACTGCTGCCGTAAGCGATGATCCCCACTGCGGCGTTTGCGGCCTCCTGGATGACCGGCGCCGGAACGCGGCGACGGGCCGTCTCGAACTTCCGCGCCAGGCGGTCCATGTTGTTCACATAGTCGGCGGGCCGCTCGCTGTAAGCGGCCTTTTCGTTGTGGCCGCTGCCGCGGGTGAAATAGCCGGCCAGCCGATGGTTGGTACCGGGCAAAGTCCGGAAGCCGATCCCGTCGCCATCTACGTCGCGGTAGCGCTCAAACTGGCCCAAGCGCTCGACATCTTCCGCGCTCAGAACCTTGCCGCGCGCCATGGGTTTGTCCGGGTACGGAAACGGGGCGGCCATCCAGTTGTTCATCCCGAGATCCAGATCCATCAACACGAAGATCGGCGTCTGGAATTCCTCCGCCAAGTCGAAGGCCTCAATCGCCATCGCGTAGCACTCCTCCACCGAGCAGGGGAACAATAGGGGATGCTTGGTGTCGCCGTGTGAGAGATAAGCGGCGGAAAGGACGTCTCCCTGCGCGGTGCGGGTCGGCAGTCCGGTGGAGGGACCAACGCGCTGGACGTCGAAGATCACCGCCGGGACTTCCGCGTAGTAACCCAAGCCGACAAACTCCGCCATGAGCGAGATGCCCGGGCCGGAGGTAGCGGTCATGGCGCGCGCCCCGGCCCAGCCCGCGCCCAGCACCATGCCAATCGCCGCCAGCTCGTCTTCGGCCTGGACAATCGCATAGGTGGCCTGCTTGGTTTCCGGATCCATCCGGTAGCGCTTCAGGTACTCGGTCAGGGTTTCGCAAAGCGTGGAGGACGGCGTGATGGGGTACCACGTCACCACCGTCACCCCGGCGAACATCGCGCCTAGCGCCGCCGCGGCGTTCCCGTCGATGATGATTTTTCCGCGCGTCGCGTCCATCCGCCCAAGGAAGAACCGGTCGGCTTTCGGCAGGTTCTTTTCCGCGAACTCGTAGCCCGCCCGGGCAGCGCTCCAGTTCAGCTCAGCAGCCTTGGCCTTTTTCCGGAATTGCTTGTTCAGGGCCTTCCGGATTTCCTCCACTTCGATCCCCAGCAGCTTCGCCAGCACCCCGGCGTAGATCATGTTGCGCACCAGCTTGCGCAGCTTCGCGTCGGGGCAGACCGGCGCCACGAGTTGATCGAAGGGCACCGGGTAGAATACGCAGTCGTTCCGCAGCCGCTTCAGATTCAGCCGCTCGTCATAGACCACCGCGGAGCTCGGCCTCAGTTCGCGCACGTCTTCCTCCGCGCTCTCGGGGTTCATAGCCACCAGGAAGTCAATCTCCTTGCGGCGCGCGATGTAGCCGTGCTTGGAGGCACGGAGGGTGAACCAGGTCGGCAGGCCGGCAATATTCGAGGGAAAGAGGTTCTTGCCCGAGACCGGAATCCCCATCTGGAAAATCGCCCGTAACAGCACGGTGTTAGCCGTCTGGCTTCCAGAGCCGTTGACGGTGGCTACTTGAATACTGAGATCGTTTAAGACCTTCTGTGGCTCAACGGGAACTTCCGCCTCGCGTGTCGCGACGTGCGTGGTTGCCATAGGACTCCTCTGAACAGCTCTCTGCTCTAATAAGATGGGGCACGTCTCGCCCCCGTTGCTGCGACCTAAGTCATGGCTAGGAGTGTAGGCCGCAGGACCCAACCGCTGGCGGGAGGGCGAAGGCGGAATCGGCCACACAACGTCGCCCCCAGACAATGTGAATGCGCCTTCCTCTTAGCCGCCCTGAAGGCAAATGCCCTCTTCCCCCAAAACTGACATTATATCAGATGATGCACCGACGCGGTCTGGCCGAGCGCTCGGGCCTCCGCCGACCCGGAAGGTGCTTCTCGGGGCACGCAGGAGCCTCGTCCGCGAACGCTACAGTACCCTGATTACTTCTTTGGTCCCGGAATGGTTGCCTTGCCAGGGGAGGGTCCCGCTCCAGGCACAAGGGTGGTCGAGACCAGGGAGGCGACTTTCGCCCGCAACGCCTGCTCAGCGGCGGCAACCGCTTCTTCGCGGCGGGCCGCAAGTTCGTCCTCCAAATCGGCACGGAAGCTCTTGAGGGCGGATTCCAGCTCACCAAAGACCTGATCAACGCGCTCGTTGAAACGCGTTTCTCCCGCTGTGGCCGTCACTGCCAAGCGCTCTTGAAACTCCCGCAACGCTTTGGCAACGATTTCGTCCGCCTGCCTGCGTAGGATCTGGAGCGCAGACTCCATCAATTCCGCCAAGCGCTGCTCGAGTTCCGCGAAGCGCAC
>CAZBWJ010000082.1:2489-4288 GCA_964495535.1 uncultured Acidobacteriota bacterium
CGCGGGCGGCGCCTTCGCGGGTGGCGAAGCGGGCGCCCGCCACTCCCCTGCTCCTTTTCCCCAGTCGGCCGGCGGATGCTCGACGCCCCACACGTTGGCGGGATTGAGCAACTGAACGGCAATAAAGCGCACGCTTTCTCCCGGCACCGGCTCCTCGACCCGCACACAGATGGCCTTCTCTGCTGCGCCACTTTTGGGGTTCTCGATGCCCATCTGCATCCCCACTAGGACTTGGTAGCGAGTCTTGAGCCTGCCCCCGTGGAGGTTCACCGCGATGGTTTCCGTCTCTTCGCGAAATGGCTGGCCGGAGGCGTCGCGGCCGGTGAGGATAACGCGGATGGCTGCTTCGACACGCGTACTGCGGCGCCGGCCTAAAGCCTCTTCTTGCGAACCAGGACGCTTTACGAAAGGCCACTGTCCCATGGGATCGGTCCATGCCTTTGGCAAGGTTCCTCGGCAGTTTCAGTTCGCAGCCGTTGGCCGCATGCACATCAGGGTTGGGTCCGCCGGCCGGCTCGGGGTGCCACCTGTGCGACGGGAGCGAAGCTCGAGCTGGGCCGTCGCCGGCTCGCCTAAACCGCGCGCAGACTGAAACAATTCTAAATGGGATTTACTTTAGAAGCAACTAGAGACATTGCAGCAAGGTGATCGGTCCTCGAACTCGTCTTAGCCTCGTGGCACCACGGGCCGCGACGCAAGGGGCCACTCCCGCTTCTTCCAAGCCAAGAGGAAGTAGGCCACCAGGCCCGCGGCAATGGTGCCGAAGGCGTAGAGCGCGAACGTCCAGCCCTTCTCGGGATCGGCAACTCCCCGATCAGCACGAACGAACGATGAGGAAGTTCGCCCTTGGGATGCAACACTCCAAACCAGCGGAAGAAGGTGCGGTCCCGCTCGTGGATTCTGACCGCCTGCAGCGTGGCATCACATATGCTTGCGCATATATATGGAGGGCGAAATGACCCAATTGGCCCTGGTTTTTCGGGCCCTGGCGGATGTCAGCCGGCTGCGAATCGTGAACATTTTGTCGCATCGGCTCAGCTGCGTCTGTGACCTGCAAACCGTCCTGGGGTTGTCCCAGCCCTTCATTTCCAGGCACTTGGCGTACTTGCGCAAGGTGGGACTGGTTCGGGACCAGCGCGAGGGCGCACGGGTGTACTATTCCCTGGCTCGTGACTGTCGGCTTGCCAGCGCCTTCCAGTCATTCTTGCCCGAGGTCCTGCCGCTTTCTCATACCTTCCAGACTGACTTAGAGAAGCTCATCGAGTGTGGCCAGTCAGGTCGGCTGAAGTCCTCCACTGTTTGCTCTGTTTCCGAACGGCGGGACCGCGCGACCGGCGCCGAGCCAGCGCCACTTACTTCGAAAGCGGCCTGAAGCTTGAGGCGAGGGTTGCTACTAGACGAACATGCTCCGGAGACGAGCGTCATTGCCAACGAGGGTAACCAGGGGCAAAGAGGCTCCTGGGGCATGCAGCACAAGGCAATCCCCTGAGCGTCGCGATGCCACACGACGCGATCGGAAGCCCGGCCTGAGAGGAGATTCTGATGTCGAGAATTGGTTCTGCACGCGAAGAGCTTCCCTGGTTCCCCACCATCAACTACGGCCTGTGCATCTCCGACCTGAGGTGCCTTCTCTTCTGCCCTCACGATGTCTTTGAGTGGGACAGGAAAACAGGCCGTCCGCTCGTCGCCCGCCCTTACAATTGCGCTCCTGGTTGTGACCTGTGCGCGCAGGACTGCGCCACCGGCGCCGTTACGCTGCCAAGCAAGCGCGAATTTCGGGCGGCGCTCCGCCGCCTGCG
>CAZBWJ010000082.1:4388-6046 GCA_964495535.1 uncultured Acidobacteriota bacterium
TTCATCTTCCTCAACCCATGGCGAGCAGCAGACCCTGACAAATCGCGGTAGGATGAGGACTATCGCAGACAGGTTTTGCCCGTGAGGTACTGATCGAGGGCGCGGGCGGCGTTACGGCCTTCGCTGATGGCCCAGACGACGAGCGACTGGCCACGGCGCATATCGCCGGCCGCGAAGATGCCGGGAATGGAAGTCGTGCGGTTCTCATCCGTCTCGACGTTGCCGCCCGCGTCGAGTTTGAGCCCCAGTTGCTCGATCATGCCGTTTCTCACCGGTCCGGTGAAGCCCAGGGCGAGCAGCACCAGATCGGCGTCGATCGAGAACTCCGTCCCGGGCATCGCCTCGAACTTGGGCGGCGGCCCCACGCGCACCGCGTGCACCTTTTTCACGTGGCCGTTTTCGTCCCCGATGAAGTGCGTGGTGTTGATGGCCCAGTCGCGGATGCCGCCTTCTTCGTGCGCACTCTCCGTGCGAAGCTGTAGTGGCCAGAGCGGCCACGGCGTGGTCGGTGAGCGCTCCGCGGGCGGCATGGGCATGATTTCGAACTCGTGAATTGAGGCCGGTTTCTGCCGATGTGCGGTGCCCAGGCAGTCGGCGCCCGTGTCGCCGCCCCCGATGATGACCACGCGTTTGCCCGTGGCCAGGATCTGGTTTTCCACGCAGTCGCCGGCCCCCACGCGGTTCTGCTGGGGCAGGTATTCCATGGCGAAGTGGATGCCTTTCAACTCGCGTCCGGGCACCCTCAGGTCGCGCGGGCTTTCGGCCCCGCCGGCCAGCAGGAGGGCGTCGAAGTCCTTCCTCAGGTCTTCCGCCGGCACGTTGTGGCCCACGTGCACGCTGGTTTGGAACTTGACGCCCTCCAGCTCCATCTGGTTGAGCCGGCGGTCGATCGAGTGTTTCTCGAGCTTGAAGTCCGGAATCCCGTAGCGGAGCAGCCCGCCGAGGCGGTCCGCCTTCTCGAAGACGGTCACCGAGTGCCCGGCACGGTTCAATTGCTGCGCCGCGGCCAGACCCGCCGGCCCCGAGCCTACCACCGCCACCCGCTTGCCCGTGCGGCGCCACGGCGGTTCCGGAATGATCCAACCTTTGCGGAAGGCGTGTTCGATGATGGTCTTCTCGATCTGCCTGATGGTAACCGCGGGCTCGTTGATGCCGAGGACGCACGCGGCCTCGCACGGCGCAGGACAAACCCGTCCGGTGAACTCTGGAAAATTGTTGGTGGAATGCAGGACGCGGATCGCTTCCTTCCAGCGATCGCGGTAAACGAGATCGTTCCAGTCCGGGACGATGTTGCCGAGCGGGCAGCCGGTGTGGCAGAAGGGGACGCCGCAGTCCATGCAGCGCGCCGCCTGGACGCGGAGCTTGCTTTCAGGAAACTGCTGGTAAACCTCAAAGTAGTCGTGGACGCGCTCCGCGACGGGACGTCGCGCCGGCAGCTCCCGCGTGTATTCCTTGAATCCGGTTACCTTACCCATGGATCACCTCACCAACCGGAGGCGAGGTGGCCCGCCAAAGAACAACGCTTTCGGGAAGGCGGGGAATGCCGAGCACGCGCTTGTATTCGTGCGGGAACACTTTGACGAACTTGGGCAGCCGGGTGTCCCAGTTCTCGAGAATCCAACGCGCGCGCGGGCTACCCGTCAGGTCGGCATGGCGAG
>CAZBWJ010000082.1:6146-13887 GCA_964495535.1 uncultured Acidobacteriota bacterium
GGTGGCGCCATACAGCACGACGTTGCCGACCAGGATGTTCTCTTCCGGCAGGAAGAGGGAAGTGCGCGGCGGATACACAATCAACTTGCCGCCGGAAAGCCCTTTGCCCGTGTAATCGTTGGCGTCACCTTCGAGCTCCAAGGTAACACCGCTGGCCAGGAAGGCGCCAAAGCTCTGCCCTGCTGAGCCGGTGAATTTGAAGTGGATGGTGTCGTCCGGCAGGCCTATCGCGCCGTACCGTCGCGCGATTTCCCCACTCAGCATGGTGCCAACCGTGCGGTGCACGTTGCGAATGGGCAGGCTGATGGAAACCGACGCGGCATTTTCCAGCGCCTCGCGCGCATGCTCGATTAACTGATAGTCGAGCGCTTTTTCCAGGCCGTGGTCCTGCTGGATGAGGCAACGGCGGCCGACGCGCGACGGCACGTGCGGGTTGTACAGAATCGCCGAGAAGTCCAGACCGCGCGCTTTCCAGTGATCCACATGCTGCCGCTTCACCAGACAATCGACGCGGCCGACCATCTCGTCAACTCTGCGGAAACCCAGTTGCGCCATGATCTGGCGTAATTCCTCCGCGACGAAGAAGAAGAAATTGATGGCGTGCTCAGGTTGACCGGCAAATTTCTTGCGGAGCTCGGGGTCCTGCGTAGCAATGCCCACCGGGCAGGTGTTGAGGTGACACTTGCGCATCATGATGCAGCCCAGGGAAATCAGCGGCAGGGTGGAGAAACCGAACTCCTCCGCGCCGAGCAGGGCTGCAACCGCCACGTCACGCCCCGTCGCCAGTTTGCCGTCCACCTGGAGGCGCACGCGGCTGCGGAGGTCGTTCATCACCAGCACCTGCTGGGTTTCCGAAAGACCCAGCTCCCAAGGGGTGCCGGCGTGCCGGATGGAGGAGACGGGCGACGCGCCGGTGCCGCCATCGTAGCCGCTGATGAGGATCACGTCGGCGTGCGCCTTGGCCACGCCCGCCGCTACCGTGCCCACGCCCGACTCGGCCACGAGTTTGACGGAGATGCGCGCCTGCGGGTTAGCGTTCTTCAGATCGTAGATCAGTTGCGCCAGGTCTTCGATGGAGTAGATGTCGTGGTGCGGCGGGGGCGAAATAAGCTGCACACCCGGGATGGAGTAGCGGATTCTCGCCACAACTTCATCCACCTTATGGCCCGGTAACTGCCCGCCTTCGCCGGGCTTGGCGCCCTGGGCGATCTTGATCTGCAACTCGTCGGCGTTGACCAGGTAATGGGTGGTGACTCCGAAGCGCCCCGAGGCCACCTGCTTCACGGCGCTGCGGCGCAGATTGCCGTCGGCGTCCGGCCGAAAGCGCGCCGCATCCTCGCCGCCCTCGCCGGTGTTCGATTTGCCGCCCAGGCGGTTCATGGCGATGGCCAGCGTCTCGTGCGCCTCCTTGCTGATGGAGCCGAACGACATCGCCCCGGTGCAAAAACGCTTCACGATTTCGGAAGCGGGTTCGACTTCCTCGAGCGGGACCGGCGGGCCAGCGGGCCGGAATTCCAGCAGGCCGCGCAGCGTGTAAAGCTCGCAGTTCTGGCGATTTATGAGCTGAGAAAATTCCTGGAAAGTCTCGAACTTCGACTGACGCACAGCGTGCTGAAGCTTGCTGATGGTCTGCGGGTTCAGGAGGTGCCGCTCGCCGCGCAGGCGGAACTGGTAGTTCCCGCCGACCTCGAGCTCGGTGTCAGATTCCGAGGGCGGTTGCATCGCGAATGCATGTTTGATCACAGCTTCGCGAGCCAGTACATCCAAACCCACGCCCTCGATGCGCGAGGGCGTGCCCGCGAAATACCGCTCCACCACCGCGCGGTTCAGCCCGATCACTTCGAAGATTTGCGCGCCGAAATAGCTTTGCAGGGTCGAGATCCCCATCTTGGAGAAGATCTTAAGCAGGCCCTTGTCCACGGCCTTCCGGTAGTTCTTGAGCACCTTGTCGAAGCTGTAGTCGGGGGGGAAATATCCGCGGGCGTGGAGATCTTCCAGCGTTTCGATGGCCAGATAGGGATTGACGGCGCTGGCGCCGTAGCCGATGAGCAGCCCGAAGTGCATGACCTCGCGCGGCTCGCCGGATTCCGCGATCAGCGCCACCTGATTGCGCGTCTTCTCCCGAATCAGGTGATGGTGCACGGCGGAGAGCGCCAGCAGGCTCGGGATCGGCGCGTAGTTCTCGTCCACGCCGCGATCGGAAAGAATCAGGATGGTGTAACCCGACTTGATGGCCAGCGAGGCCTGGCGGCACAACTCTTCGAGAGCCTCCTCCATTTCACTGCCGCCGTCCACACGGAAAAGCATCGGCAACGTCGTGGCGAGGAAGTCGCCCCGACTGACGCGACGCAGCTTTTCCAGGTTCCAATTCGTCATGATGGGATGAGTGATCTTGAACGTGTGGCAATGCTGCGGCGTCTCATCCAGGATGTTGCCTTCTGAACCGATGTAGCTGTTGAGCGACATCACCAGGTCTTCGCGGATCGAGTCGATGGCCGGGTTGGTGACCTGGGCAAACATCTGCTTGAAGTAGTTGAACAGCAGTTGGGGCTTATCGGAGAGACACGCCAGGGGCGTATCGATACCCATGGAGCCGGTCGGCTCCTCACCCTTCTCCCCCAGCGGGATGAGGATGTGCCGAAGATCCTCATCGTTGTACCCGAAGGCACGCTGGCGCATCAGGATGGTGCGATGGTCGGTCGGCTGCACGCGTGGTGGATCCGGCAATTGCTTCATCCGGATCTGGTTTGCCTTCACCCACGCGGCGTAAGGACAGCGTGCGGCAAGTTCCCGTTTGACCTCCTCGTCGGGAATGATGCAACCGCGCACCGTGTCTACGAGGAACATTCGACCGGGTGCCAGGCGCCCCTTGAGCAGGACTTCTTCCGGTTTGACAGGCAGGACTCCGGTTTCCGAAGCCAGAAGCACCAGGCCGCTCCGGGTGACCAGATACCGTCCCGGGCGAAGTCCGTTGCGGTCCAGCTTGGCGCCGATCACCCGGCCGTCGGTGAAGCACACGGCGGCGGGACCATCCCACGGCTCCATGAGCGAGGCGTGAAACTCGTAGAAACCCTTGACATCCTCCGGCATCGTGGGGTCGTTATCCCAGGCAGCCGGGATCAACATCTCCATCACGTGCGGCAGGCTCCGACCCGCCAGGGTCAGCAGCTCGATGGCGTTGTCGAGGCTGGCGGAGTCGCTGCCGCCCGGCGTGATGATGGGCTCGAGCTTCTTGATGTCTTCTCCGAACAACGGCGAGGCGAGGACGGAAGTGCGCGCGTGCATCCAGTTGATGTTGCCGCGCAGGGTGTTGATCTCGCCGTTGTGGCAGATGTAGCGGTACGGGTGCGCCAGGTGCCAGGTGGGAAAAGTATTGGTCGAGAACCGCTGGTGCACTAGGCAAACTGCGCTGCGCACTTCGGGGTCCGATAGTTCCCTGTAAAAGTGCGTAATCTGCGGCGCCAGAAGCAGACCCTTATAAACGATGGTCCGCGAAGAGAGCGACGGGATGTAAAAAAAGGTCCTTTCCTTCAGGTCGGTCTTGGCGATCTCATTCTCGGCGCGCTTGCGGATGACGTAGAGCTTTCGTTCCAGCGCGTCCTGGTCCATGCCGTAGGCGCGACGAATGAAAATCTGCTCGATATAAGGCTGGGTGCTGCGCGCCAGGCGCCCGATGGCGTTGCCGTCGATGGGTGTGTCGCGCCAGCCGAGGACGGTCAGCCCCTCGTCCCGGACGATTTCTTCCAGGATGCCCTCGCAGGTCATGCGCTCGTGCTTTTCCACCGGCAGGAACACTATCCCCACGCCGTATTCGCCGGGAGAAGGTAGGGAGAACCCGAGCCTCGTGCACGCACCTTCGAAGAAGGCGTGCGGGATTTGAAGCAACACGCCGGCGCCATCGCCTGTCTCCGGATCGCAGCCGCAGGCGCCGCGGTGCGTAAGGTTGATCAGGATCTGGATGCCCTTCTCGATGACGTCATGAGACTTGAGGCCCTGAAGGTTAGCCACAAAGCCGATGCCGCAGGCGTCGTGTTCGAAGCGCGGATCGTAAAGACCCTGCGCCGATGGTAAACCACGATTTGTAGCACTGTCCCCCATCTCCGTCTGGCCCGTGGGAAGTTAGAATTCCGAGAAGACGGTTGTCCCCCTGCAAAGCGCGAAGCTGCCCTCCTAATTCTCTCTGGACGCCCTAAGCTTGTGAAATCAGAAGTTTTTATGCAGGGGATAAGCTAGTAGAGGCTGCCCGGCATGCCGTCTTAAGGAAGGAGACGTTCCAGGGGAACGCCTCTACGCCAGCTTGGCGGTGGCGCCCCGCCTGGGCGCGCAACTACGCGCCGATGGCCTACGACCCGAAGGAAAGAACCTCGGTGAGCTGGAGATCACGTCGCCCCGCACCGGCTGGTACCAGTTCACGCTGGTTCCAAGAAAGCGCAAGTACGTACCCGCCCCGGCCCAGTAGGAGTGCGGATGAGAACCGCGTCTTGGCGGCTGTAGCAGCGTTCTATGAGCGCCGAAGTCCTTGATAATCAATAACGGCGGTCGTAGACCGCCGCCACAGAAGGCGGTTTTCACACGGTATCAATAGGGACGCCGCGGGTGGTGCAGACATCGCTTCTGATGTCTGCGAAAGTTCGAATGTGCGAGGGTGGCTCCGCGTCGCCGTGGCTTCTGAGTGGGGTAGCGCAAAGTTGGCCCGTAACTCTGCGGCCCTCAGCATTGCAGGTCACCTCCGGCAAACGAAAAGCCGCAGCCCGTCAGCCGACGGGCTGCGCTACCCTCTTATAGGAAGAGCCGCGGACCTGAAGGTCCGCGCTACTTCTGCGAACTAACCGTGGCTACTTTTTCGGGGGCAGAATCGACGCCACGACGGCGGTTGTCCAGTTGCCGTGGTTGTGGGTGTAGGAAGGCCCCCGCATCCAAACCAGCGCCGTCCGCTCGTCTTTCCATTTCGGCACCAGAGGACGCAGGTTATTCACAGTGGAGTTCGCCGTCATGGGCTGCCAGCGCCAATGCTCGCCGCCGTCGGAAGTCTCGCCGCGGAAGATCTCGTAGTGCCGCTGGCCATCCGCAGCGCTGATGAGCGGCTTGCCCGTTACTGGATCCGCATTCGTTGAAATAAACACGGTGTTGGGGTCCTGGGGGTCGAGCGCCACGAGCCCGCTGTAGTCGTCCTCGTAGGGGTAGAGACGCGTGCCGGCGTAGGCCATTTCATGCACGCGCCACTGGCTGCCGTCCCAGCGGCCGTAATAGTAGCGGAGGTCCATTCCGCCCTGTCGCGGCGGCAGCCCCCGGCCATCTTTCTGCACCGAAAAGGCGATGTAGGGGCGGTTGTGATCGTCCAGTTCAATATCCACGGTCCAGGCCACGTTGTCGGGGTCGCCCTGAAACACCTCCGTGAGGTCCCACGCGGCCAGCGGGGCTTCCGTCGAGGTGCTGAGCTTCGCGAGCACCCTGCCATCCGAGGCGTGAATCTGGCCGTCGCGCAGAAAGCCGTGGTAGATGCTGTTGTCGTAGTTGCGCGGGTGATCCTCGGTGGCGATGAAGTGGATGGTGCGCTGGTTGTCGAAGGCGTATTTCAGGTAAGGACTGTAGCCGCCCTTGCCGCGCAGCAGGCGTCCGCCGTAGGCCCAGTTCTTGCCGTTGTCGTCGGAGTACATGTAGTTGGGGTCGCGGCCGAAGCCGCGGAAAAAGTTGTAGAGGCGGCCGTCCGGCAGGCGAAACAGATTCGAGTACGTGACGTTCGCGCCGGCAACGTTTTTCTCCGCCCCGGGTATTTCAAAAACCTGGGCGTCGCTCCAAATGAGTGGCTCGCCCGGCGGCGAGAAGCGGCAATAGATTTTGCGCTCGACGGCATGCTTGGTATAAACGGCCAGGTAGCGGCCATCGGGGAGCACGATAAAGGCTGGGGCGTCGTGGTCATCCTGCTCGAAATGCCGGTGAAGGACGATGTGGTCGGCGCGTCCGCTTTCGATGTCGTAGACCGAGACCTCCACGTTGCCCCAGTCGGGCTTGTTTTGGGCGGCGTCAAAATCCCCCAGCGATCGGACCGACCCGACGATAAGCTTGCCTTTGTCCACGATGACACGCTCGTCCATGAACCAAGACCAGGCCCCATTGTCATTAAGCGGGACAAGTGAACCGGCGACGTAGTTGGCAGGCAGTTGCGCGCCGCCAGCGGCCGCCGTTAGAAGGACAACGAGAGAAACAACGGCAATCTTGACTCGAAAATTCCAGCTTGCCATTCAACTCTCCGCGAGGAGATCAGTATACCGGCAAAATGGGGCACCGTCTCCTTCAGGAGCCCTTGAGGACCGCTATCATCGCTCTTTGGGCGCGGTGGCCTGAAGGGCTTGCGGGTGGCGCGTACATCGTTTTGTGATGGATCCAATCAGGACATCGGGTCCATCGTCAGGATCGAGCGATCTGCCAGGTAATAGAGCCGCTAACTCGACCACGCCCAGCCTCGCGGCCCAGTTCGGCCAGCATACCCACAAGGTGACGCTTGAATCTTTCCGAGTCAGAGAGGTGGGCGTGGCGGTCGGTGCCCGTGCCGTTCCAACTCAATTCGCCGAGTCGCTGCATCGATCGCTCTGCAAAATCCCTTGGGGATGTTACGCCTGGAAATACCTCCCA
The DNA here is from genome assembly GCA_964495535.1 of uncultured Acidobacteriota bacterium. Taxonomy (GTDB): domain Bacteria; phylum Acidobacteriota; class Terriglobia; order UBA7540; family UBA7540; genus JALHUF01. The sequence goes on from CAZBWJ010000082.1 coordinate 12,780, forward strand.
ATAGTTGGAGCGGCACCCGTTGTCAGGAAGTGGAGATGGTGAAGGCCATAGGAGTGAGGTAGTTGCGCCACCGGCAGATTCTGCCGTAGTCCAGCAGAGGGCGGCGGGAAACACACCAGACAAACCACCGGGACGACCAAAAGCAAGCCGGATCCCAGTCAACATAAGCTACGGCGGTCCGAAATTGAGCCGAAAGCGCGGCTAGGGTACGGTCCTGGACGAATGTGGATTTGAGATCGGAGATTCCGGTTTAATCTGTTTGAGGGGGATGGGCATAGGTGTCAGTCGGAACATCGGTAAGCAGATTCCCCGATGTGGGTTTCGCCCTCTGGTTCCGCTCGTCAACAATGCTTATGCTCGATTGAGGAGACAGGATGATGCGAACTCTTCTAAACCGCATGACTTTTGCTTCAATTGCAGTCTGCTGCTTGCCGCTCGCACGTTTGGGGTTTTCGCAGCCGCTCCCGATGGCAGTGGTATCGCCGGAGGTCAGCCGCGATCGCATAGTGACGTTCCGCTTGCTCGCGCCGAACGCCAAGGAGGTGAGCGTAATTGGCGAGTTCAGTCGGAACGCGACGGCGATGACAAAAGATGAAAAGGGAGTCTGGTCAGTCACAGTGGCCCGATCCGGCCTGATGTCTACGGCTACCGGTTCACAATGGATGGTCTCAACATGCCGGATCCCTGCAACACGTTTGTCCGGGCGGGCAGCTTGGCAAACGCGAGCCAGGTGGAGGTACCCGGCGATGAGGCCGCATTCCTGGCGATACGCAACGTGCCGCACGGAGCCCTTCACGACCACTGGTATTACTCGAAGCAGCTCAACACTAGTTGCCGCGTCGTTATTTACACGCCTCCGGGTTGCGAGAGGGGCGACAAAAAGACCTATCCCGTGCTCTACCTGCTGCACGGAATGGGCGATGACGAGCGTTTCTGGACATCGGTAGGCCGCGCCAATTTCATCATAGATAACCTACCGGCCGAGAACAAGGCAAAGCCAGCGCTGATCGTGATGCCGTTCGGCCACTCCTCACGAAACGTGCGGATTCCTTCCCGCCCGCCCTACGCTGTCCAAGCTGAGAATCCTTTGCCGCCTGGTTTTTCACCG
>CAZBWJ010000083.1:0-5875 GCA_964495535.1 uncultured Acidobacteriota bacterium
GCCGCATTGCTACTCGGTCGCCTTGGAACGAGATTCGTCGGCGCCACCGGCGAGCAGTTGCCCCAAGGGTGGCGGTCAAGCACGGATCCGATGGGCTTTTCGCTCTCGGTTCCGCGCGGCTGGGAGATTCGTCCCGACCGCGCTTCGGGCCGCGTGGAAATAGCCGGGCCGGAGCGCGAACAGGCCATCGTGTGGCCCGTATTTGTTCCGGCCTCCGCGGCCAGCGGCCCCGAGAGTCCGCGCCGGGGGCCGGACGCGAGCCAGGGGAGAGTTGCGGGCCTCGAAGCGGGCGCGGCCTCTTCGGTAATCCGCAGGCTTGCTGCCAAGCTCTGGCCGGACGCTCGGTGGAGTCCGCCAGAGCCGGTGGGCCCGACCGCGCTGCGCCAACGTGGCCGGGTAGGCGACCGCCGCGCCGTCGTAGCTTTCAACTGGTTTCCGAGCCCCAAAGGAACTGCGGGGGTCTTCTACGCGGCCCTGGCCCCGGAAGCACGCTACCGCAGCGTCGAAGAGACCTTGGCGAGAATATTGAGCAGTTTTCGGATCGCGGGCACGCCTGGGCAGCCACAGCCAGCGCCCGCCCTGAGCTACGTTCGATGGCAGGACCCACGCGAGAAGGCCTTCAGTCTGGAGGTGCCCAGCGAGTGGCGCGTCGCCGGCGGGATGTTCCGCTTCGCCTCGGTGGACACACGTTCGGCAGTGGAAGCGGTGTCGCCCGACGGCCAGATTCGGATTGTGCTGGGTGATGCGGAAGTCCCTTCTTTTACCGAGCCGAACGCGACGCTGGCGATGGCGGGCTTTCGTGAGGGGAGCTGGTACTCGCCGGGTTACGGCCTTCAGATGGTCGTGCGCAGATATGTGCCCGGAACGGCGTTTGCTGCCGAGCAGGTGCGCCACAAGCTGGCGCGGGGATGCGCTGACGTCTCTCCGAGCGAAACGCGCGACCGGGCCGACCTCGTCCAGGCGATCAACTCGGTGTATGCGCGCTACGGGCAGTTGGGCGTGATGACGCAGCTCACGGCCGGGGAAATCGCCTTCACCTGCCGCAGCGGTAACCGGCCCATGCGCGGCTACTATTTTGCCGCCACCCAGCTCACGCGCAGCCAGGGCCCGGGCTTGTGGAGCGTTCCGTACATGGGCGGCTACCTTGCCCCGGCGGAGAAAGCCGGGCTGGCCCAGGCAGCCTTCGAGCACATGGTCAAGTCGGGCGAAGTGAACCCACAGTGGGCGGCCACGCAGTCACACTTGGCGGGAGAAACTTCGCGGATTGTGAGCCAGACCCAGCAGGAGATTTCTACCCTGATTGACGACACCTACTGGCACCGCCAGGGCGTGATGGATGAACTCGACCGCCGGCGGTCGAACGTCATCTTGGGCGTCGCAGACGTCGTCGATTCCACCACCGGCCGCCAATTCAAGGTGGAAAGCGGCTCGAACTATTACTGGATCGATCAGCGCGGCACCGTCGTAGGCACTGATACCGACACCCGACCCAATCTCGATTTCCGCCAATTGATTCAACTGCCGTAGGGTTTCCTGCAAGGACCAGCCAACCGACGTTCGACTGACAACACCGCCCCCACACCCGTTGGCAGGGTAGCCGCCTCTCCCTGGAAAACCTCGGGAGCTTTCGGATCAGTCTTTTCGCTATAATGGGTGGTGGCGCGCGTGGGTCAGTTAGAGGGTGGGCGAAGCCGCGCCGAGTTGGGGCTGACGCTTATGTCTCTAATGGCAACAATCTCGTCCGAAGTTCGCGCTCGCTACGAAGCCGTGATTGGGCTGGAAGTGCACGTCCAGCTTCTGACGCAGTCGAAGATTTTCTGCGCCTGCTCGACGCGCTTCGGCGATCCGCCAAACTCGAACACCTGCCCGGTCTGTTTGGGCCTGCCGGGGGCGCTGCCGGTGCTCAACCGCGAAGCGGTGACCATGGCGATGAAGGCGGCGCTGGCGCTGAACTGCACCATCAATCCTCGCTCGCGCTTCGCGCGTAAGAACTACTTCTATCCTGACCTGCCCAAGGGTTATCAAATTTCGCAGTACGACGAGCCGCTCTCCCAGGACGGTTGGATTGAGGTTGAAGTGGAGGGCGCGCGGAAGCGCATCGGCATCACCCGCGTCCATCTGGAGGAAGACGCCGGCAAATCCCTGCACGAAGGCTTTCCGGATTCGGAGGCGAAGTCCTACATCGACCTGAACCGCACGGGCGTGCCGCTCATGGAAATCGTGAGCGAGCCGGACCTGCGCTCGCCCGAAGAGGCTTACGATTACCTGACGCGGCTGAAGACCTTGATGCTGTATCTCGAAGTCTCGGACTGCAACATGGAGGAGGGCAGCCTGCGGGTGGACGCCAACGTCAGCGTGCGGCACGTGGGCGCCAGCGAGTTCGGCACCAAGACGGAGGTCAAGAACCTCAACTCCTTCCGCTTTCTCCAGAAGGCGCTGGCTTACGAAATCGACCGGCAGATTACGGTGCTCGAAAGCGGAGGCACGATTTCGCAGGAAACCCGCCTCTGGGATAGCCGCGAGCAGCGCACCTACGGGATGCGCTCCAAGGAATATGCCCACGACTACCGCTACTTCCCGGAACCGGACCTGCTGCCCTTGGTCATCACTGAGGATTGGAAGGAAGAGGTCCGGCGGTCACTTCCGGAGCTTCCGCAGAGCCGCGAGGCCCGGTTCTTGAGCTACGGGCTGCCAAGACAAGACGCCAACCTGCTCACTACCTCGAGGACGATGGCTGACTTCTTCGAAGAAGTGGTGAAAGAGGGAGCCGATACCAAGCTCGCAGCGAACTGGCTGCTGAACGAGTATCCCTTTCTGCTCCAAGAGGCCAAAGTGGGATTTACTCATTATCCTGTCTCTGCGGCGAATTTCGCCAAGCTCTTGGGGCTTGTGGAGCGTAAGACCATCTCCGGCACCATGGCGAAGGATGTCCTTCGCGAGATGATTAGCAGCCGCAAGGGACCGGAGCTGATCATGGCCGAAAAGGGACTGGAACAGATCAACGACCCGGAGAAGATCGCCGCCGTGGCGCGCGAGATCATGGCTGCCAACCCCAAGCAAGTCGAACAGTACCGCAAAGGCAAGACGGCCACCTTCGGGTGGTTCGTGGGTCAGGTGATGAAAGCCACGCGCGGCCAGGCCAACCCACAGCTCGTGCAGGACGTTCTCAAGAAGGAGTTGGGGCAGTGAGCCGGGCCGATGGGGAGAGCTTTGAAATCCCTTCTTACCGTATAGGCGGAAGGGAGCAAGCCCCGCTCAAGGTAGGCGACAAGGCTCCGGGGTTCTCCCTGCCATCCCCCACCAAGGTCCGGGCGGCGCGGAAGAGCTGACGCTGGCAGGCCTCAGGCGAGCCGGGCGGCGATCGAAGGGCTGCGGTGGTAGCCGAAGGTGGGGTGATGGCAATAGAAGACCCGCAGCACCCGCTCACCCAGCCCCACGATGCGTACGTCCTCGGAGGCCCATCCCTTCGACTTCAGCAGGTCAGGGAAAGGCTTGAGGTCGGCGGGACTCCTTCCCAGGATGAATTGCTGGAATTGCAGGTAAGCGTCTTCACCCAGGACGACGAGCTTCTCGAGGTTTGGAAACAGCTTCAATTCCTCACTCAGGTGTTTGGCGCAGTTGGCCAGCGCCTTTTCGGGGACGTGCAGTCCGAGGGCATGGCAGCGGATGGCGTCCGTCAGCACGAAGCGCGTTCTAAACTCCGCGAAGTCCTTGACTCCCACTAAGTCATATAGCCCGGCGACAAAGCGGTTACTGCCCGTGGGATTCTCGTAAAGGAAATTCTCCGGCCGGTTGGGCGCGTCGCGGCCGATGACTGCCACGCGCACGACGTTCAGGTCCGGGTAGTTGCGCTTCAAGTACCTTGTCAGGAACTGCCGAGGCGGGAGGCTGATGGAGGAGATGGCGGCGCAGTCGCGGCAGTTCTCGATTTTCAGCCGGAGGGCATCGGTCTCCAGCCCGGGAATGCGGGTCTGGGCGTCCGCGCCAGGCTGGGCGGTCAACGCTAGCTGAAGGAGCGTTTCCGGGCTGGCGCCGGGCGGGCCGAAGATCAGGTTGTCGATGAGCCGCGTGGTTCCCACCCGCGCCGCCACGAGTGCGACACAACTGGAAGTGACCCGCGCGACAGGCTGGAGGCTTGTGGGATCAACAATGGCGAGGTAGTCGAGCTGAGCGCCCGGCTCGACGGCGAAGACCTTGCGCATCTCGTCCAGCACCTTGCGCGTCTCGGTTTCGCCCGCGTGGACAAGCTCCTCTGCATGCCGCAGGCTGCGGTAGAGAACCAATGCTGCCGCGCGCTCTTCCAGGCTCAGGTTGGCATTACGCGAACTCAGCGCCAGGCCGTCAGGCTCGCGCACGATGGGCAAGATCACCAGGCGCACGCCCAGGTTCAGGTCTTCCACCAGGCGACGGACGAGCAGCGCCTGCTGAAAATCCTTCTGGCCGAAATAGGCCACGTCCGGCCGGATGATGTTGAAGAGCTTCAGCACCACGGTGGCGACGCCGCGAAAGTGGCCGGGGCGCGCCGTGCCCTCCAAGGGCGTCGAAATCTCGCCCGGCTCCACAAACGTCTCGAAGCCCTCCGGATACATCTCCGCCGCGCTGGGGGCGAAGGTGGCGTCCACCTTGTGCCAGCCGAGGAGTTCCAGGTCTTTTTCGAGCTTGCGCGGGTAGCGGCTGAAGTCCTCCCTGTGGCCGAACTGCGCGGGGTTCACGAAAATGGATACAACCACGAGGTCGCATTGTCGCTTGGCCTGCCGCACCAGGCTAAGGTGGCCGTCGTGCAGCGCTCCCATCGTGGGCACCAGGGCCAGCGACTTTCCCGCGGCGTGCGTCAGGCGCGAAAAGCCTTGCATGTCCGCGATGGAAGTGATGAGCCGCATGACAGAGGTTGAACTCTAAAGTGTAAAGGCTAAAGGTTGAAGGGCTAAGGTGCAGGTGACGTCTCAATTTCGAACTTCATACTTCAACCTTCATACTTCAGTCTTCACACCTTACCCTTCAGACTTCTTATGCCCGCCTCTTTTTCGAACTGCTCGCGCAGGCTGGCCGACCAGTGGTAGGACTCCGCATCGTCTGGGTAGCGCCTCGTCAGGACGTCGTCACGGAATCGCTCGAACGCGCCACGCAGCGTAGCGGTCAGGTCCGCGTAAGGTCGAACGAACTTGGCGCGCGGCTGAAAACTCAGGCCCAGGAGGTCGTGCACCACCAGTACCTGGCCGTCGCAGTCTGGTCCGGCGCCGATGCCGATGGTGGGAATGCTCAGCCTGCCGGTGATGATCGCGGCGAGTTCCCGCGGCATGCCCTCCAGCACCAAGGCAAACGCGCCGGCATCCTCTACCGCCTCGGCGTCGGCCAGGAGCTGCATGGCCGATTCGAGCGTCTTGCCTTGTACTCGGTAGCCCCCGAAGCTATGCACCGATTGCGGCGTCAGACCGATGTGGCCCATCACGGGGATTTCCGCATCCACCAGGCGGCGGATCAGCGTCGCCCGCTTCTTGCCGCCCTCCATTTTTACGGCCTCCGCGCCGCCTTCTTTCAGACAGCGGATGCCAGCGCGCAGCGTTTCGTCTTCCCCCAGGTGGTACGCGCCGTAAGGGAGGTCGGCGATGAGCAGGGCGCGCCGCGTGGCCCGGCGCACCGCGCGCAGGTGGTGAAGCATCTCATCCAACGTCACCGGAATCGTTGAGTCGTAACCCAGCACGACCTGGGCCAGCGAATCTCCCACCAGGATCATGTCGATCCCGGCTTCGTCCACCAGCCGCGCGGTGGGATAGTCGTAGGCGGTCAGGCAGGTGATCTTCTCGCCGTGGAGTTTGCGCTCTAGAATCAGCGGAACAGTGATCTTGCTCACGGCCTCGGGTTTGGGGTCCATGGC
>CAZBWJ010000083.1:5975-8521 GCA_964495535.1 uncultured Acidobacteriota bacterium
AGGTCTTCATCGGCGCTCAAAGCGTAGCCGCCTGGGAGCCCGAGGGGGCCTCCGCCAGCCTGGACAGAGAGGGTCTGAACTTCTCAGTTTTCGGTTCGTGCCCGGCGCGTGCCGCAGCTCACACTGCGTTGCCACACCGGGGGCGAAGCGTTGGCGACCGTCTCAGTCCGCCGCTGCGGATCCAAGCGGCAGAAAGTATTGCGTCCCTTTGACCGGCTGGTTGAGCCGCTGGAGCAACTCCTGCAAGTCTTCGTTCCGGTCGATGAAGTCGATCTCGGACGTCTGAATCACCAGCAGGTTGCTCGACTTATAATGAAAGAAGAAGTGCTCGTAGGCTTTGACCACTTCCTCCAAGTATTCCGCGGAGATCTGATGCTCAATGGGCACATGCTTCTTGGCGATGCGCTTCCTGAGCGTCTCCGGCTTCGCCTGTAAGTATATCACCAAGTCCGGGACGGGAACCTGTTCGGCAAACAGCTCATAGTAACGGTTGTAGAGGTCGAGCTCGGCGTTCGCCAGGTTGATGTAGGCGAAAAGCTTGTCCTTCTCGAACAGGTAATCGCTGACCACGGCACGATTCGCGTTGGCGGCCAGGTCCAGGGCGCGCAACTGCCGGTAACGCTCCAGCAAGAAGTAGAGTTGCGCCTGAAAGGCCGCGCCGGGCTTGTCCTGGTAGAAGTCCTCCAGGAAAGGGTTGTTTTCCACGTCCCGCAAGCGGAGGGCGTAGAGGTGGTCCGCGAGGATGTCCGCCAGGCTGGTCTTGCCCACGCGGATGGGGCCCTCGATGGCAATAAAGCGAGGCGGCTCGAACTCTGGCAAATTAACCACTTCGTGCCCACACAGAATTCTGATTTATGAATTCTGAATTATGAATTGAAGAACGCAACCGGCCAGGTCTCTCGCTCTTGAGCATTCACAATTCACAATTCACAAATCGCAAATCACAAATCCTTACTCCGGTCTCAACCGAACCACCTGGCTCGAGTCCGGCGTGTCGTGGAGCATTTCCAAAACCGTCCGCTGCGTCACCGGGTGGCGAAGGTGGGCGGCCAATTCCCGGAGGGGAACCAGCACAAACCGCCGCTCGCTCAACCGGGCGTGAGGAATGGTCAGCGCCCGAGAGCGGACGACCACATTCTCGTAAAGCAGGATATCAATGTCAATCGGGCGCGGACTCTTGGGGATACCCGGGCGGCGGCCGAGCGCCCGTTCCACCGCCTGCAAGGTCTTCAGCAGCCGCAGCGGCATCAGGTCGGTGCCGACTTCCGCCACGCAATTCACGAACCAGCGCTGCGGGAGGAAATCAACGGGCTCAGTCTGATAGAAGGAGGAAGCGCGCCGCACCTCGATGCCGACGTTCGCCAGCAACGCGAAGGCCTGGCGAATGTGGGCCACCCGGTCACCGACGTTTGAACCGAGAGAGAGGAAAACCTGCTTCATCCGATTCCGAATTTCCAATTTGAAATCCCGGGATTCTCAATCGACATTCAGCCATGGTCAATCGAACAAATTGGGTGGGGGCCCGCCCGGCAAGGGCACGTTCAGGTGCTTGTACGCCGGCTCATTGGCCTTGCGGCCGCTCTTGGTGCGGCTGATGAACCCCTGCTGCAACAGGAACGGCTCCACCATGTCCACCAGCGTGTCCACCTCCTCGTTCAGCGTAGCGGAAAGCGCTTCGACGCCGACAGGCCCGCCATGGTAAATCCGGATAATGGTGGCAAGGAAGTTGCGGTCTAGGTCGTCGAGGCCCAGTTCGTCCACGCCTTCGAGCTTCAGGGCTTCACGGGCGATGGGGGGCGTGACGGCCCCGCTTGCCTTGACCTCGGCATAGTCCCGGACGCGGCGCAGCAGGCGATTGGCGATGCGCGGCGTGCCGCGGGCGCGGCGAGCAATCTCCGTCGCCCCGGCCTCGTCCAGTTGCGTGCCCAGGATGCGCGCCGAGCGCCGCACGATCTGCCGCAAGTCGTCCACGTCGTAGAACTCCAGGTGAAAAAAGAGTCCGAAGCGGTTGCGCAAGGGCGCCGAAAGGCTGCCGGCGCGCGTGGTGGCGCCGGCCAGCGTGAATTTCTTCAGGGGGACGTTGATGGTCTTGGCGAACATCCCCTTGTCCACGACAAAATCCACCCTGAAGTCCTCCATCGCCGGATAGAGGAATTCTTCGATGTTGATGGGGAGCCGATGGATTTCGTCGATGAAGAGGATATCGCCCTCGGCGAGGTTGGTCAGGATCCCCATCAGGTCGCCGGTGCGTTCCAGCGCCGGTCCCGACGTGGTGGTGATCCTCGTGCCCATGGCGTTGGCGATGATGTAGGCGAGGGTCGTCTTCCCCAGTCCCGGCGGGCCATAGAACAGCACGTGCTCCAAGGGGTCGCCGCGTTGCTTCGCCGCCTGGAGCGCGATGGAAAGCTTTTCCACCACCTTCTTCTGTCCGACCCATTCTTCCAGCGTGGGCGGACGAAGAGTTTGGTTGAAGCTCTCTTCTTCCTTCGAGATCAGCTCCGGCGATACTAAGCGCACTCGCGACATAAGAGCAGGTTACCGGGAAC
>CAZBWJ010000083.1:8621-13756 GCA_964495535.1 uncultured Acidobacteriota bacterium
CCGATTGGCGTTGTTCAAATACCTTGCGCAGAAATTCTTCGACGGTTTTCAGGTTCTTGTGCCGCGCGAAAACCTCTTCCACGATGCGCTGGGCTTCGCTGCGCGAGTATTCAAGCTGGATGAGCACCTGCGTGGCCTCTGCCCTCAACTCCGCGGCGGACTCGCGCTCGATGGCCAGCGGCTCTTCGGTGTGCGCCAGCGCGAACTTCGCCATCTTACCTCGCAACTCGGTGATGATGCGTTCGGCGGTCTTCTTGCCCACGTATGGCAAGCCTTCGAGGAACGCCGCGTCGCCGCGCTCGATGGCCAGCGCGATTTCGTTCAGCGGTCGCACCAGGCACTTCAGCGCCTTCATGAAGCCCACGCCCGGCACGGTCGTGAACACTTCGAAGAATTCGCGGTCGAGCGGATCGAGGAAACCGACCAGCTTGGGGGTCAGGTGGCCGCCGCCCACCGCGCCGTCGATGTAGTAAATCGTGTAAAGCGTGACCGGGTTCGGGCGTTCGCCCTCGGGCGCCTGACGCAATCGCGCCGCAATGCCGGAGGGCACCAGGATTTCGTAACAGAGCGAGTTCACCCGCACCAGCAGCGAGTGGCGCTGGATGCGGTCGTAGAGGACTTCGCCGGTGATTTCGGAGATCAGGACATTGCTCCTTTACTGGGGTAGGGGCGGCCTCTGGCCGCCCGCGGGAGGGCAAAGCCCTCCCCTACGAGCGCCGCAGCCGTCGCTGCGAGTTCACATAGCACAACGCCGCGGCCAGCGCGTCCGCCACGTCCGGCGGATGCGGCGCCCGGGTGAGCGAAAAGAACTGCTGCACGGCGCGCTGCACCTGCGTCTTACTGGCGTTGCCGTTGCCCGTCACGGATTGCTTGATGCGTTTCGCCGAGAAGTCCACTACCGGTACACGCGCCAGCCGGGCCGCCAGGCAGATGACCCCTCGCGCGTGTCCCATGAGGATGGAAGTCCGCGGATAGCCCGTATGACTGTACACTTCCTCCAGGCACATCGTCTGCGGGTGGAACTCCTCCAGCACTTCGCGCAGCTCTCGGTAGAGCGATTCCAGCCGCGCCGGCAGATTATCTCCCCGGCTGCGCGGCAAGCGGATGACCCCGGCTTCCAGCAGCTTCACCTCCCTGGCGCGGCACTCGACCACGCCGTAGCCGGTCACGTTCAGGCCGGGATCGACGCCGATGATGCAAGTGGAAACCTTGGAGGCGCTCACCATTCGACGCGATTGTAGCATCGAGCGGGAGAATTGAGGAAGGGCATTGGAAGAGTCAAGAGTCGAAGGGCGACAGTTCAAAGGGGGGCAGGCGCAGGCCCTTACCTGGGCGTGGCGTCAGGCAGGCCGCCATCCACGGGCAGCGTGGTGCCGGTGGTCGGCGTCTGGCGCGTGGCGAAGAAGAGCACTGCTTTGGCCACATGGTTCGCGGTCACCTTGGCCCGCAGCAAGTTGCGCTGGCGGTAGTATTCCTCAAGTCCTTTCTCATCCAGGCCGCGGGCGCGCATCCGGTCGGGTCCCACCTCGGCCCACAGGCCGGACTTGCGGCCCCCGTGCGAGAACACGGCATCCGGCGAAACCATGTTGACGCGAACCCCGATCTCGGCCAATTCCAGACTCGCAATGCGCGCCAACTGATGCGCCGCAGCTTTGGTGGCGCTGTAAGCGCCGAATCCTGCCCCGGGCGCAAAGACGTTTTTCGTGGAGACCAGCACCACGTCTCCTCCGGTTCCCTGAACCAGGAAGTGGCGCGCCGCCTCGGCCATAACCAGCAGCGTGCCTTCCAGGTTGACCCGTTCGAGTTTTCGGAAGGAATCCAGATTCATTTCGGCGAGCGAAGAAACCATGGCCACGCCGGCATTCGCCACAATCAAGTCGACTCCGCCCCAGGCCTCGATGACGGCGCGGAAGGCCGTCGCCACCGAGTCCGGGTCGGTCACATCGAGCGGAGCGCCCAGGACACGATCGCCAAAAGTCGCTTTCAATTCGTGCTCAAGGCTGTCGAGGTTCGCGCCGGCGAGGTCGGTCACGGCCACGTGACAACCCTGCTCCAAAAGCGCCTGTGAGATGGCGGAGCCAATTGCTCCCGCCGCGCCGGTGACCAGTGCGACATGCCGGGCGAGCGGCAGTTCCGGGTCAACTCCCAGCTTGGCGTGCTGAAAACTCTGATACTCCATGTCGAAGAGTTCAGCCTCCGACAAGCCCTCGTATGTGCCCATCGCGGCTACCTGGGTCTTGACCGTCAAGGTATGCGCGATGATGTCTCGAGCAATTTTCGCCGCCTCTACATCCTTCCCGGCGCACAACGCCCCGAGGCCCGGCAGGAGCACCACTCGGGGCAGGGAATCGAATCGGGTCAAGCCGCCCGGCAGGCGCGCGGCGTGCCTTTCCACATAGGCGTCGTAGGCGGCGGCGTATTCCTGGATGGCCTGGGAGATTTGTCCCTGCAGCTTGTCGGCGTCGTTGTAGTGGGGCGCGTCGATCCACAACGGCCAGGCCTTGGTCCGAATCAGATGGTCAGAGGTGAGCGGAGGCGTGAGGGCAATTTCCCGCCCCCGCTCTGAATCCACGAAGTCGAGGACTTTCCGGTTGACCAAGGGTTGGAGGATGACTCGCAGGTACGGTTGATCCGCGTCTCCCGAGGGCTGCGCCAGCAGGCCGCGCAGAATGGGCGCGACACGCGGCAATCTCTCCTGGGCTCGGGGAAGAGGGGTCGAGACCCTGACCACCAGCGGCTTGGTGGCGCGCTTGGCCAGGAACTCTTCGGCCCGGGTGACCAGTTCAATCAGGGTGTCATAGGACTCACGGGCCGTCTCGCCCCAGGTCACCAGACCGTGACGCATCCAGACCATGGCCTTGCGCCCCGAGTCTGCCTCGAAGGCAGCGGCGGCGGCCTGGGCAAGCTGGAATCCCGGCCGGACATATTCCAGAACGATGACCTGGTCACCCAGCGCCGCTTGGACGAGCTTGTCGCCCTGCACTTGATTCGTCAGGGCCAGGATGGCGTCCGCGTGCGTGTGGTCCACATACTTGGGAGGCAGGAAGGCATGCGCCAGGGTCTCAAGTGAGGGCGTTGGCGCGCGCGCCTCGAGAAGGTGAGTCCGAAACTCATCGAGCATCACTTCGTCCGACAATCCCGGCAAGACCCGCAGTTTCCGCAAGTACCCCAGGTCCAATCCCGGATAGCCCTCGGGCTCAATGGCGGCCATGTGGTAGCCCGAAGCCTTGACATAGATCGCGGGGAGGCGCTCGCCCAGAAGATTCGTGTGCGTCCCCTTCACGGAGGTGTTTCCCCCGCCGTGAAGAACCAGGCTTTCCTCTGAGCCGATCAGACGAGCGGAGTAGGTCCGCAAGGCCAGCTCTTCGCCCCATTGCGGTGCGTACCGTTTCACGAACTCCGCCGCGTCCTCGTCACGCCAACGGTTTTGCATGGTCTCTCAGAAGTTAGTCGTCAGAAGTCAGAAGATGGAATTCGGAATTCACAATTCACCATTCACAACTTAACTGCTTCAAGCATAGATCTGGCATTTTCTTCCGCCGCCTTGCCATCGAACACCGCGCTGCCGGTGACGATGATGTCCACACCGGTCCTCGCCACCGCGGCGACATTGGCGCGCGTGATCCCGCCATCGACGGCCAGGAGAATCTCGCGCCCGCTCGCGGCGATGAGCTGCTTCGCGCCTGCAATTCTGTCAAAGGTTGACGGGATGAACTTCTGCCCACCCCAGCCCGGGTTGACCGCCAGGAGCAGGATCAGCTCCAGTTCGCCCAGCAAGGGCTCGAGAACCTGGAGGGGAGTTCCCGGGTTCAGGGAAACGCCGCGGACCAGGCCTCTGGCCGGATCGTTGGCGTTCGTCAGGTTGCGCATCTGCTCGAGCACGCGATGGGGATGGACGCAGGCTTCCGGATGAAACGTGAGGATGTCCGCGCCCGCCGCCACGTAGTCCGCAATTTTCTGGAGCGGCTCCGCAATCATCAGATGCACATCCTTGAGCAGCGGCGTTTTCAGGGCTTTGATAAACGGTGGGCCAACGGTCATCATCGGGCAGAAACAGCCGTCCATCACATCGATGTGGACCAGCTTGACGCCGGCCCGTTCCAGCAAGGCCAACTCGGAGCCCAGCGACAGCAGGTCGGCCGTGAGGATTCCCACACTGACCGTAGGGCAGGATTCGCGCAGGGATTCAAGTGCGGTCTGGTCAGCCATGGTTTCGGCTTGCGTAGCGGCGGCCTTCAGGCCGCCAAGGTCGTGTCGTCCTAAAGGACGACGCTACGTCATCCCCCCTAGCGGCGGCCTTCAGGCCGCCAAGCTTGTGTCGTCCTAAAGGACGGCGCTACATCATCCCCCCTAGCCGCGGCCTTCAGGCCGCCAAGCTTGTGTCGCCCTAAAGGACGGCGCTACGTCTTCTCGTGCTTCAGAGTCTGATAGAGATCGTAAGCCTGCTCCGGCTTGATGCCGTCGTGGACGACTTTCCGCACTGCCTGAATCATGGCGACGGGTGCGTCGGACTGAAAGATGTTGCGTCCCATATCCACGCCCGCGGCGCCCTGATTGACGGCGTTCGCGGCCATCTTCAGCGCCTCCAATTCGGGCAGCTTCTTGCCGCCCGCCATAACGATGGGAACCGGGCAGGAAGCGGTGACCGTCTCGAAGCCTTCTTCCACGTAATAGGTCTTCACCAAGTGGGCGCCCAGCTCGGCGCAAATCCGGCAGGCGAGGCGCAGATACTTGGCATCGCGAACCATGCTCTTGCCCACCGCCGTGACTCCCAGGACGGCAACGCCGTAGCGATTCCCCAAATCCACCAGCCGCGTCAGGTTGTGGACCGTCTGGGTTTCGAACTCGCCGCCGATGAACACCTGCACCGCCACGGCGCAGGCGTTGAGCCGGACAGCGTCCTCCATATCCATGGCGATCTGCTCGTTCGAGAGTTCCTTGAGGATGCTGGGGCCGCCGCTGGCCCGGAGCACAATGGCGTTGCGGCAGGAGGAGGGCATCGTCGAGCGCAGAATGCCGCGCGTGAGCATCAGGGCGTCGGCGTAGGGCACGAGCGGCAAGATGCTCACGTCCACGCGTTCCAGGCCGGTGGTCGGCCCCTGGAAGTAGCCATGATCAATGGCCAACATCACCGC
>CAZBWJ010000084.1:0-13624 GCA_964495535.1 uncultured Acidobacteriota bacterium
ACCAGGACATGCGCATCCGGGAGATGGAACACCAGCGCAAGATGAAAGAGCTGGAGCTGGAGGTTGAAAAGCTCAAGGCCCGGCAGGGTTCGGATCGGGCTGCCTAGTGCCCGGGTGCGCGGAGGAGATGGGGAAATGGAATCGCCATTGATTATTCCACTGGCCATCTTTGCCATGGTGGTCCTGATTGTGGCGATCGCCAAGCTGGCGAAAATCCGCGACGTGGAGTTGCAGGTGCAGCAGAAACTGCACCTGGAGCAGATGGAGCATCAGCGCAAGATGCAGGAACTGGAGCTGGAGCTGGAGCGGGTCAAGAAAGGCGGGTAGCCACCGGCCGCGCGAGGGCGCAACCCGGGTCGGTCGGAAGAAGTGAGGAACAAGTGCCATGAATGATTCAACCGTGCCATCACGTGCTTGCAGACCCAGACTGGTGTGGCCAGTGCTGCTGATTGCCTTCGGTGTGTTGGGCTTGCTGCATGAATTCGTCCCGGGCTGGGGGCTGGAAAAAACCTGGCCGGCGCTGTTTGTGTTGGTCGGCGTCTTGAAGCTGGTGGATATGTCGCGGCCACCGCGGCCCCCGCAGGGGCCGAGAATCTAGGAAGGGTTCGGCATGAGCAAGGGGAGGTTTCCATGAGCGTCTACGGATATCGCCGGGGATCAATCTTCTGGGCTTTAACGCTCATCGCGGTGGGTGGGGTTTTCCTCTATAGCAATTTCAACCCCGCCATTCGTCCCTGGCAGATGATCGCGAAGTTCTGGCCCATCCTGATCATTTTCTGGGGCCTCTCCAAGCTGATGGACTACCTGCACGCGCAGTCCCACCCGGAAATGGCTCCCCCCTCCCTGTTCACGGCCAGCGAAGTCGTGCTGCTGGTGTTGATTCTCGCCCTGGGCACGCTGGTTTCGAAGATCGTATTGCATCCCTGGCAGCACTGGCCCGAGGCAATAGGCGTACAGGTGGACGACGATTTTGCCAACATTTTCCTGAACTCTTACACTTACACGCAAACTCTTTCGCAGCCGGCCAAGCCTCAATCCAGCCTGCTGGTGGTCGTCCGCCGCGGCGATGTGGAGGTGCATGGCGCCGAGCAGAATACGATTGAGGCGGTGGTGAAGAAGACGATCCGCGCCGCCAATGAAGAGGAGGCCAAGAAAGCCGCCAACGACCTGCAGATCTCCTTTGCGGAACAGGCCGGACGGTATCTGCTCGAGACCAACCTCGACTCGCTGCCCAACAGCGGACGGAACGTGCGGCTGGACGTCACGCTGCGCGTGCCCAAAGCCACCGCCGCGGAAATCAACACGGAGCGGGGCGACATCGTCCTGGACGGCCTGAAGGGTGAGCAGACGCTCAGCGCCAAGGGCGACGTCCGCCTGGCGAACGTTGAGGGACT
Source organism: uncultured Acidobacteriota bacterium (assembly GCA_964495535.1). Taxonomy (GTDB): domain Bacteria; phylum Acidobacteriota; class Terriglobia; order UBA7540; family UBA7540; genus JALHUF01. Next base: position 1,395 of record CAZBWJ010000084.1, read on the forward strand.
AGTGCGCATTCACAAGACGGGCGGCTCGGCGGAAATTCGCGACGTTAAAGGCAATGTGGATGTGGACGGCCGGGGCCGCGATGTCGAGGCCACGGGCGTCACCGGCGCCTTGACCGTGACGGGCGAATTCAGCGGCTCGATGCAATTCAAGAACGTCACCCAGACCCTGCGCTTCAATTCTTCCCGCACCGATTTGACGGTGCAGAAACTCACCGGCCGGCTGAACGTGGAACGCGACTCGCTCGACGCGACGGGCGTCGAAGGCCCGTTCGAGATCGCCACCAAACACAAGGACATCAGCCTGGAGGATTTCAAGCACAGCGTCAAAATCTCGACCACGAATGGCGACGTCCGGCTTCAGACCTTGGTCCCCCCTGCCCAGCCCATTGAGGTGGACGTCAGCAAGGGCGGAATCGAACTGACCTTGCCCGCCAGATCCAACTTCCAGGTGGAGGCGAGCTCGCGCCACGGCGATGTGGATTGTGATTTCCCGGGCCTCACCGTGAACAAGCAGGGTGACACGCCCTCCATCACCGGCACGCTGGGGAAAGGCGGCCCGCTTTTCCGCCTCTCCGCGTCCTACGGAACCGTGCGCCTGATGCGCCAGGGGCCGCGCGCGCCCGTCCTGCCAGAACCGCCCACGCCCCCGAAGGTCCCGGCCTCCGCTGCCGCCGACGACGAGGATGAGGAAATCGCCTGGGCGCACCCGTAGACGCCGCGCTTGCTGCCTCGTCGCTTACTCCCTCACGCGTTCCAAAGTCTCGAAGAAATTCGGGAAGGAAACATCTACGCAGGAACTGTTGCGGATGAGTGTCGTGCCCTCGGCCACCAGCCCCGCCACGGCAAACGCCATGGCGATGCGGTGGTCGCCCTGGGTGTCGATCTCCGCGCCCCGCAGGCTCTGCTGTCCCGCCACGCGCAGGCCGTCCGGGAACTCCTCGACCTCCGCGCCCATGCGCCGCAGGTTCTCGGCCACCACCGCAAGGCGGTCGCTCTCCTTCACGCGCAGTTCCGCGGCGCCGTGGAAAGCAAGTCCCTGTTCGGTCTGCGTTCCCAGGACAGCGAGCACCGGCAGCTCGTCAATGAGGCCCGGAACCATCTCGGGTGCAATCTCGCCGCCTTGCACCTGGCTCGATTCCACGTGCAGGTCGCCCAGGAGCTCGCCGTTCACCGTCTCAACGTTCAGCACGTTCACCCGGCCGCCCCTGGACGCCAGGAGGTCGAGCATCGCGGTGCGCGTCGGATTCAGGCCCACGTTTTGAATCACCAGGTTCGATTCGGGCAAGAGCAGCGCGGCCACCAGGAAAAACGACGACGACGATATATCGCCCGGCACGTACAGCTTCCGGCCTTCCAGGCGCCCCCGCCCGCGGACCGCAACGCTGCGCCCGTGCCGGCCGATCTCGGCGCCCATCTGCTCCAGCGCAATCTCGGTGTGGTCGCGCGTGGCGGCGGGTTCGATGACCTCCGTCTCGCCCTCGGCAAACAGGCCCGCCAGCAGCACCGCGGACTTCACTTGCGCGCTGGCCACGGGCAACTCGTAGCGAATGGGCACGAGCGCCCCACCCTCAATCTCCAGCGGCGGCAGCCCGCGTTCGGCAGATTGGATGCGCGCCCCCATGCGCGTGAGAGGCTCGATAACCCGCTGCATCGGCCGACGCGAAAGCGAAGCATCGCCCGTAAGGACGGAGCGAAATGGCTGGCCGGCCAGAATCCCGGCGAGCATCCGCATGGTCGAGCCGGAGTTGCCCGCGTCGAGCGCCTCCTGGGGTGGCTGGAGCCCCGTCAGCCCCGCGCCCTGGATCGAAACCACGTTGCCTTGCCGGTCCATCTTCACGCCGAGTCTTTTCAGGCAGGCGAGCGTGCTCTCGCAATCGGCACTGGAGGCCAAACCCTGGATCTCGCTCGGCCCTTCGGCGATAGCCGCCAGCATGGCGTAGCGGTGCGAGATCGACTTGTCGCCCGGCATGCGGATCGAACCCACGAGGCGCTGCGCCGGTTGAATCTTCTTCATCTTCGCGGACCCGAACAAGCCCCTGCTGGAAACCCGCCAGTTCTCAGTTGTCAGTTCTTAGTAGTCAGTTGTCGGCGGACGCGTGCGGTTGGCAGCGCTCCGTCCCCTTCGGCTGATGACTGATGGCTGAGAACTGACGGCTGTTTGCGCGCGAGCAAGCCTGTAAGCCGAATTCTGTCCCCGACGTAAAGTCGGGGGGCGATCATTCGTCTAGGTCCGATATTGCTATCGGACTCAAGCGACCTACCCGAGAGTTGCCTCCCGCCGTGCGGGATTGCGGGGCGGGCCACCCCTCCTCTCCTATTTGGTCTTGCTCCGTGTGGGGTTTTCCCTGCCCCCGATATCGCTATCGGGGCGGTGCGCTCTTACCGCACCTTTTCACCCTTACCCGGCTCTCCATCCCGACGAGTCGGGAGAAAACCGGGCGGTATGTTTTCTGTGGCACTATCCGTGTCTGAGGCGTACGCTCCGACTCCTCGGAGATCCCCCTCGGACCCTCGCTGTTAGCGAGCACACTGCCCTGCGGAGTTCGGACTTTCCTCTCCCCCGCCCCTGCCGGCCAGCGACGCAGCCCTTGCGGGCCCGCCACGGGCGCGAAGACGGGGCAGCGATCGCCCGGCTTGCTCGCGCAACTTTTATGATAGTCTCTCGCAGGCCCCGGGTCAAACCGTTCTGTGGCGCGGGGGCACGGGGCGTGAGTCGGGAACCCTATGCGAACAGCTCGCGACCAGGAAAAATGCGCGGAAGACTCATGAGACGCTCGCCGACCTTCTCAACCCTCCTGGCCAGCCTGGCCGCGATTTCCTGGCTGGCCTTCGGCCCGCTCAGTTCGCCCGGCCCAGCCACGTCTGCTCAGGCGCTCGCCCCACAGACACAATCGCTGCTCGCCACGGCCGACGAAGTCTTCGAGGAGATGAGCCGCACCACCAGCTTGCCCATTCGCGCTCCGCTGCAGAAGCAAATCCTCTCCCGCGCCGAGATCCGTAAGTACCTGGAGCAAACCCTGCACGAGGAATACACGCCGCAAGAAATCCACCTCCAGGAATCCGTGCTCAAGGCCTTTGGCCTGGTCTCGCGCGAGTTTGACCTGGCGAAGTTCCTCATCGCCTTTTACACCGAGCAGGCAGCCGGCGCTTACGACCCGCGCCGCAAGACAATGTTCATCGCTGACTGGCCCACGGAAGAAATGCAGAAAATGGTGCTGGCCCACGAACTGACGCACGCCCTCCAGGACCAGAATTTTGATTTGCAGAAATTCCTCCACGCGGCGCGCGCGAACGACGACGCCACGAACGCGCGCCAGGCCGTCGCGGAGGGCTACGCCATGGCCGCCATGATGCAACACCTGGTCGAGCCCGTCGAGCTGGCCAGCCTGCCCTCGCTCGAGCCCATGATGGCCGGCATCGTTCACCAGCGCCTGGAGGAGTTCCCCGCCTTCTCGAACGCCCCGTTCTTCTTCCGCATGCAGGCGCTCTTCCCCTACGTGCAAGGGATGAGCTTTATGCAGCGCGGTCTCCAGCGCGACGGCTGGAAGACGCTGAACTCGCTGTTCGCCAATCCGCCGACGACTACCAAGGAAATCTTCGAGCCTGCGGTCTATTTCGACGCGAAGCCTCTGCCCACGGTTTCCCTGCCGCGCCCTGCCGCTATGGCAAAGGTCGCGGGACGGCGCGTCCTTACCGAAAACACCCTGGGGCAGCTCGGCTACTACGCGCTGCTCGGGCAGTTCATTTCGGAAGATGAAGCGAAGACCGTGGGCACGGGTTGGCTGGCAGACCGCTACATCCTGTACGAAGGGCCGGACGCCAACCAGTTCGCGCTCGCCGCCAGGACTCGCTGGACAAACTCTGAGACCGCGCTCGCCTTCTTCCGCGACTATCACACCATCCTCGCCCACAAGTATCCCGAACTCGCCTCCGATAAGCGCTCGGCGACAGATCTGTTTGTGGGAGCCGCCGCGAACGGTCAGGTCATCCTGGTCCGCCAGGGCGATGAATGCCTCTGGGCCGAGGGCGTACCCGCGGCCGAAACCGAGGCGATGCTCAGTTTCCTCAAGGCGTTGGTGTACACTTTTGCGGGCCAACGTCCCGACAGCCAAAACCGCAGGTGACAATAGAAGGAACGCTGGTGTACAGTGTTGCGCGCGAATGTCCTGATAACCGAAACCGCAGGTGACAATAGAAGGAAAGGGAGAGCAAGCCCATGAAGATGAGTTTTCTTCGCAACTGTACGAGCGGAATCAAGCGAGTTGCCCCGGCACTGCGTTTGGTGCCGTGGGCTTGTTCGTCCGAGAAGAACTCACGGCGCCGCCTGAGGCTCGCCGCGGCTGCCACCCTCTTGGTCTTGGCTTTCTGTATCGCGGCGCAATCTGATGACCAGAAGGTTAATAACACTCTCAAGACGGTGGACGATGTGGTAGCGCAGGGTCCGTTCCGCGCCTCTTGGGAATCGCTCGAAACCTACACGGTGCCGGAGTGGTACCAGGACGCGAAATTCGGGATCTTCATTCACTGGGGCGTTTATTCGGTTCCGGGCTTCGACAACGAGTGGTATCCGCGCAATATGTATCTGAAGGACAACCCGGTCTTCAAACACCATGTCGAGACCTACGGCCCGCAATCGCAGTTCGGCTACAAGGACTTCATCTCCAGGTTCAAGGCGGAGAAGTTCGACGCCGATCATTGGGCAGAGTTGTTCCGCAAGGCGGGCGCGAAGTACGTGGTGCCGGTGGCCGAGCACCACGACGGGTTTCCGATGTATGACTGCAGCTTTACCGAGTGGAGCGCCGCCAAGATGGGGCCGAAGCGCGACGCCGTGGGCGAGCTCGCCGTGGCCGTCCGCAAGCAGGGGCTCCATTTCGGGGCCTCGACGCACCGCGCCGAGCATTGGTGGTTCTTCAACGGCGGCATGACGTTCGACTCGGATGTCAAAGATCCGCGCTACGCAAGCTTCTATGGTCCGGCCATGCCGGATAAGACCCAGCCCGATAAGGCGTACCTCGATGATTGGCTGGCGCGCACGGTCGAAATCGTGGAGAAGTACCAGCCGGAGGTCCTGTGGTTCGACTGGTGGATCGAGCAGCCGGTCTTCCAGCCCTACTTGCAGCGATTCGCCGCCTACTACTACAACCGCGGCGCGCAATGGAAACGAGGCGTCGCCATCAACTACAAACTCAAGACCTTTCCCCAGCGAGCCGCGGTGCTGGATATCGAGCGCGGGAAACTGGACACCTCGCGGTCGCTCTTCTGGCAGACCGACACGTCGGTGAGCGAGAAGTCCTGGGGATACATCGAAAACGATAAGTTCCGCACGCCGGATTCGCTCGTGGACGATCTGGTCGATATCGCGAGCAAAAACGGCTGCCTGTTGCTGAATGTGGGGCCCAAATCCGACGGCACGATTCCAGTGGCGGTTGAGAAGATCCTGCTCGAAATCGGCCAGTGGCTGGCGGTCAACGGCGAGGCCATATACGGCACCAGGCCCTGGAAAGTTTATGGCGAGGGGCCAACCCAGGTTGTGGGTGGCTCGTTCAAAGACACGGAAAGCAAGCCCTTCACCGGCGAGGACATCCGATTCACCGCCAAAGGCGAGACGCTTTATGCGATCGCGCTGGCCTGGCCCGAGAACGGCCGGCTGACCATCAAGTCGCTGGCAGCAGGTTCGCCACTAACCAAGCGGGAGATCAAGACGGTGCAGCTGCTCGGCTCGAAGGCCAAGCTGAAGTGGACTCGCAACGCCGACGGCCTGACGGTCGAACTGCCAGCCCAGAAACCCTGCGAGCACGCCTTTGCCTTCAAGATTTTACCCGTGGACCCGGCGCCAATGCGGTGAGAATCAAGGCGAGCATTGTTGCACATGGTGCCGCAGACCTTCTCAGGTCTGCGGCACAACACCTAGACGCGATTCTACGTCGCAAACCCCAAAGGGTCTGCGTCATCGCACGGGAAGGGCGTAAAGCCGCCTCTACCTGCCCAACAACTTTAACAACTCAACCTCGTCGATGGTTTTCACGCCGAGCGATTTGGCCTTGTCGAGTTTCGAGCCGGGGTCGGCGCCCGCCACGACGTAATCCGTCTTCTTGCTGACCGAGCCGATGACGCGCCCGCCGGCTTCTTCGATCAGGCGGGTGGCTTCCTCGCGCGAGTAGGTCGGCAGTGTTCCGGTAAGGACGAACTGCTTGCCAGCGAGTTTGCCGGCGGCCTTACGGGCTTTCTTCTGCTCAAACTGCAAGCCCGCCTGGCGGAGTTTCTCGAGGACCTTCAGGTTTTGCGGCTCGCGGAAAAAGTGCAAGATGCTTTCGGCCACTCTGGGCCCGACCTCCTCGACCTCGTAAAGCTTCTCCGCGGCGGCCTGGGCGAGTTTATCCAGCGAACCAAAGTGGTCGGCTAGGAACTGCCCCGTGCGCTCGCCCACAAAGCGGATCCCGATAGCGAAGATGACGCGCGCCAGTTCCACCTGCTTGCTGTTCTCGATTTCTTCGAGCAGGTTCGAAGCGGACTTGTCTGCCATGCGCTCGAGATTCGCCAGTTGCTCGTGGGTCAGGCTGTAAAGGTCGGCGACGTCGCGGACCAAGTCCTTGTCCACCAGTTGGTCAACCAGCTTATCTCCCAGGCCGTCGATGTTCATGGCGCGGCGGCCCGCGAAGTAGAGCAGCGTTTCTTTGAGCTTTGCCGCGCAGGCAGTGTTCACGCAGCGGTAGGCAACCTCGCCCTCGGAGCGGTAAACGTCCCCACCGCATACGGGACACCTCTTGGGCATGCGGAATTCGCGCCCATCGGGGGCTTGCTTCACCACCTTCACCACCTGCGGGATCACTTCTCCGGCCCGCTGGATGAGCACCGTGTCGCCAATCTTCACGCCCAGGCGCTCGATTTCGTCCATGTTGTGGAGCGTAGCGTGGCTCACCGTCACTCCGCCCACATCCACGGGTTCCAAGTCCGCCACAGGCGTCAGGGTTCCAGTACGACCCACTTGCGCGCGGACGTTCACCACCTGCGTGGTGGCCTGGCGTGCGGGATACTTGTAGGCGACGGCCCAGCGCGGCGACTTGGCGGTGGTGCCCAGCTCCGCCCACAGGCGCGCGTCGTTGACCTTCACCACGATCCCGTCAATCTCGTACTCCAGGCTGTCGCGCTTCGTCTCCCACTCCTGGACGTATTCGAGCAGCTCTCGAAACGACCGGCAGAGCCGCCGGTGCGGGTTCACCTTGAAACCCATCTTGACCAGCGCGTCGAGCGCCTTCCACTGCTCGGGCAGGGCCACGCCACCGTCCACCAGGAGTTGATACAGGTACATGTCCAGCTTGCGCTCGGCGACGATACGGGGATCGAGCTGCCGCATGGAGCCCGCGGCCGCGTTGCGCGGGTTGGCAAACTTGGGCTCGCCCGCGGCCTCACGCTGCGCGTTCACCTGCTCGAACGCCCGGCGGGTCATGATGACCTCGCCGCGCACCTCGAAACGCCTGGGGCGGCCAATGCCTTCCAGCTTTTTGGGATTGAGGCGGAGCGGCACGGAGCGGATGGTCTTCACGTTTCCCGTGACCTCTTCGCCTTCCATACCGTCGCCGCGCGTGACACCGCGAGTCAAGGAGCCGTCTTCGTAAGTCAGCGCCATCGAGAGCCCGTCGAGCTTCAGCTCGCCCACGTACTCCACCTTCATGCGCCCCGAGAGGTCGCGCACGCGCCGGTCAAAATCCTTCAGTTCCTCCACCGAATAGGTATTGTCCAGGCTGAGCATCTGCACCGAGTGGCGGACTTTGGGAAACTCCGCGGCGGGCTGGCCACCCACGCGCTGGGTGGGGGAATCGGGGGTCACTAGTTCCGGGTGCTCCCGCTCCAAGTTCTGAAGTCGCCGCATCAGCTGGTCAAACTCGTAGTCGGAAATCTCCGGGTCGTTCAGGACGTAATAGCGGTGCTCGTGGTAGCGGATCTCTTCCCGTAACTTTTCCGCTTCCTTCTCCAGATTTTTGGCCACAGCAAATCCCTCGCGCTGGCAGATAAGCAGATTATACCGTGGAAGGGCCCGACTTTCGCCCTGCGCCACGCCCCGCTTGACAGGACCGCAAGGCGCTTGCTAGTTTCGAAATGCGCCCAGCGGGAACGCGCCTAGGTTTAGGGAGCACGAGCATGAAATCGAGAACAGTCACTCTGCTGGTTTTCTTCAGTGTTCTGGCCCTGGCCGCTACGGGCCTCGGACAGCACACCGAGCCGCGCCGGCCCGACACGGCACGCTTTGGGGATCCCACGTCCACGGCGCGGGTTTTCCAGGATTACCTCTATGGCGTGATCAAGCATCTGGACAAGAGCGAAATGGTGCTTGACAAAACGAAATTCGGCATCGACCAAACAATCAAGCTCGACCCCAAGACCAAGTACCTTCACGACCGGAAACCGAGTTCGTTTGACCGGCTGGCCGTCGGGGACCAGGTGTGGGTGCAAGTCAAGGCCGATAAGAAGACCGGCGAGATGACCGCCAAGAAAGTGCTCACCGGCGTGGTCGCCCCGACAATTCGGGAGTGAACAGTCAGCGCAAGGTGCGAAGTGTGAAGGACGACATGGGGATGCGAATCCGTGAGAATTCGCGCTCCCCATTCGCCGGTTTCTGGTTTTAGCCTTGTGCCTTCAGACTTCAACCTTGGGCCTTCAAAAAGCCTTCCTTTGAAGAACGCGACGCTCATCTACAACCCGGTTGCCGGGCGCCATCCGGCGCGACGCGAGCGGCAAGTTCGCCAGGCCGCGAAAGTCCTGCGTCAGGAAGGGATTGAGGTGAAGCTTGCTCCCACCGCGGAACCTGGCGACGCCTGCGACCTGGCGCGAGCTGCCGTCAAGGAAGGTGTCGAGCTGGTCCTGGTCTGCGGCGGCGACGGCACGGTGAACGAAGCCATCAATGGCCTTGTGCCGGGCAATGCCACACTCGGCATCATCCCCGGAGGAACCGCGAATATCATCGGTAAGGAGCTGCGTCTCCCGCACCATCCGCTACGCGCCGCCCGCCTGCTTCCCGACTGGACACCGCGACGGATCGCGCTGGGGCGCGCCACCTGGAGTGACGCTGCTTCCTCCGCGGGACCGCAGAGCCGCTTTTTCATCAGTGTGGCGGGAATCGGCTTCGACGCGTACATCATTCACCGGCTCTCGTGGCCGCTGAAGATGGGCTGGGGCGTGATTGGGTACGGGCTGGAAGCCGTGCGCCAGGCGTTACGATACTCTTTCCCGCCTTTCCTCTTCCGGACAGAGGATGCAGAGCGGCGCGCCACGTTCGCCGTCGTCCACCGCACCGGGCACTACGCCGGCTGGCTGCCGCTGGCTCCCACTGCCAGCCTGTTCGAACCCCGATTCACCGCTTGCCTCTTCAAAAGCCCGAGCCGGGCGCGCTACTTCCTTTACGCGGCCGCCGTGGTCTTGCGCCAGCATCTGCGGCTAGCCGATGTGGAAGTTGTAGAGGGTCGCAAAGTTGCCTGCGCCAGCGAGCAACCCGGCAAGCCTATCTACTTTGAACTCGACGGCGAACTGGTCGGCGAACTCCCCGCCACCTTCGAAGTCGTCCCCGACGCCCTCACAGTACTGGTGCCTTAGGACGAAATTCGAAAATCGAAAATCGCAGGAAGGTTTCCGGTACAATGCCGCGTTGCGAGTTTCGCTTTTCGAGTTTCGCTTTTCGAGTTTCGTTTTTCGAGTTCCCAGTTTCGAGTTTCGATTTTTCGAATTTCGAGTTCTCACGTGGACAACCTCACGCACACTCTCACCGGACTGGCCCTGAGCCAAGCGGGGCTCAACCGCAAGACGCGTTTCGCCACCCTGGCGCTGGTTGTCGGCGCCAACCTGCCGGACGTTGACCTGCTCACCCGCGTCGCGGGGACGGCGACCTATCTGAAACTCCATCGCGGCATCACCCACTCCATCCTGGGTGTCACAGTTCTGGCCGTTCTGCTGGCCGGAACCATCTACTACTTCGGGCGAAAGGCGGCGCCGAAGCGCTCTGCCCCGCCCCTCGACGGGCGCTGGTTGTTGGGAATCTGCTGGATCGCCACCTCCAGCAATCTCCTGCTGGACTTCACCAACGCCTACGGCGTTCGTCCCTTCCTCCCTTTCAGTGGGCGCTGGTACGCCTGGGACATCATGTTCATCCTCGACCCGCTTCTCCTGGCACTGCTGGGCTTGGGGCTGGGACTGTCGCTGCTTCTGCGGCTGGTCTCGGAAGAGGTCGGAGCCAGGAAGCCGGCCTTCCGTGGCGGCGCGATCTTCGCGCTCAGCGCGCTCGTGCTGCTCGTGGGGATTCGCGCTTTCGCCCATCGCCGGGTGCTCGGCATGCTCGAGGCGCACACGTACGCCGGAGAGAACCCGCAACGCGTGGGGGCTTTCCCTGCTCCGTCGAATCCCTTCGTCTGGACAGGCGTTGTAGAAACCGAAGCTGTCTTCCACGTCCTTCCGGCGAATGCCCTGAACGACGACGTCGACGCAGAGCGCACGCGGGTCTTCCGCAAGGCCGAGTCCTCGCCGGCGATGGAGGCGGCAATGAAGACGCGCACGGCCGCCATCTTCCTCGATTTTGCGCGCTTCCCCTGGGGACAAGTCTTGGAGACCGAAGATGGGTTTAGGGTGACCTTCCAGGATTTGAGGTACGTCTCGCTCGAGTCCGACCGGAGGAGATTCAGCGTGGAGGTGGATCTGGACAAGAATCTCCGGGTGCGCTCAGAATCCCTCAGTCTTTCCGGTGGCCCGCCGCGGAGCGACGTTCAGCCCCGGTCGGAAGAAGAGGAGCGAGGCACCCCGGTTGGGGACGCCTGGGCAGGCCGGCGCGCCAGCCTCCGGTGAAGCACCGTGATGGCAACCACCAGCCCCACGGCCACCAGCGATGCCCAAACCAAGTGCGCCTTCAGATAAGCCTCGGCTTGCGCCCCGTAGCGCGCTCCCAACAAGGCCTCCGACACGAACCGCAGGCCTCGACCCACCAGCAAGGCCACGCCAAAGCGCGCCGCGTTCACCCGCAGTGCGCCGGCAGCAATCAGGAAAGCTTTGAAGGGCGCCGGGGGCGGCAGCAGCGACATCACCAGGATGCTGACGAATTCGTTGCGCTCCAGCCACGCGTGCGCGTGCGTCATAGCGGCGGATGATTGCCAGCGCCGCAGGAACCGCGCCCCACCGCGCGCCAAGCCGTAAATCACATAGGCGCCCGCTACCGACCCGACCGTGGCCGCGAGCGCATAGAGCAGCGCCCGCCTGGGATGCTGGCTGGAGAGATGAATCAGGAGCAGGTCGTTGGCGGAGGGTAGGACCCCAAAAGAAGAATCGACAAACGAAATCCCCAGCAGCCCCCAGCCCCCGTACAGGGCCAGCACCTGCCCCAGCTTCACGAAGAGCGACTTGAGAAATGCCAAGAGTTCGCACCCGCCGATGAATGGCCGCCCATTCTATGCGGAGCGTGGCTGGAGCACAATTGGGAAAGATGGAAAAGCCGCAGGGCTGGAGAGCGAGCCCGGCGCCACAAAAGCACCCAGGCCGCGATCGCTCGCGGCCTCTCTTTGAACTTGGGACCTTCAACTTTCGACTGCTCTTCAACCGCTGAGCTGAACCTTCACTCGTACAGGCTGCTCCACTCTTCCAGGGTGATGTCACGGGCCAGGATGGTCTCGACTTCGCGGATCATCATGCGAAGCTGCGGGACTGAGTACTCAGCCTTGCTCGGAATGGCGAGACGTTTCTGACCGCACACCAGGAATTGATGGCGGGCGCCGGAGAAGGGGCCGTCGAAGCCAAGCTTTCGCAACCGCCGGAGGAAGTCCCCTCGCTTACACGGCGTCCACCGGCTCACGCACGGGCTCCTGGTTGAGGTCGATTCCCGCCATTGCCGGTAGCGGATGCTTCAGGCGCAGCCCGACCAGAATCCAATCTTCGAGCGTTGAACGCAATTCATCTTCACATTCTCGCAACGAGGCTCCCAAGGCGACAACCCCCTGGCAGGAAGGAATGCGCCCCGCGTAGCTTCCGTCTTCGAGCTTTTCGTAAACGGCCTGCGCCAGAGCCTCCGCGACATAGTCGCTCAAAACGTACCGTGGTGCCACGCTCCACCTCCAGCAAGTGCCTTGATTATACCCTTGCCCTTCGGCCGCTGGTCGACAAAATCCGCAGACCCCCATCGCGAGCGTGCGCTACAAAAGCCAAAAGGCCGCGATGGCTCGCGGCCTGGGTTCTGCAACTTTCGACTTTGAACTTTCAAC
>CAZBWJ010000085.1:0-13233 GCA_964495535.1 uncultured Acidobacteriota bacterium
CTCATACCGCGCGACGAGAAGTTCTACGACCTTTTCCGCGCGCAAGCGGAGAACATCCACAAGGCCGCGCAGATGCTGGTGGCCCTTTTCCAGAACTTCGAGGACGTCGAGAAGCACGTAGCCGAAATCAAGTTTGTGGAGCACAAAGGCGACCAGCTCACGCACGAACTGATGATGAAGCTCAACCAGACGTTCATCACTCCCATCGACCGGGAGGACATCCACGCCCTGGGTTCGGCCCTCGATGACGTGCTCGACCTGGTGGATGCGGCGGCCAGCCGCCTGGTGATTTACAAGGTCACCGCCGTGACGCCCGGGGCCCGACAGCTCTCCAAGGTGATCGCGCACGGCACGGAGATTATCCTCAAGGCGGTCTCCCAGCTCGGCAAACCGGACCACATCCTCGAGTACTGCGAACAGATCTCCCAGATCGAGGAGGAAGCGGACCGCATCAAGGGTGAATGCGTCGCGCGGCTTTTCGAGCACTCCACTGACCCGGTCGAGATCATCAAGTGGAAGGAAATCTACGAAGTCCTGGAAGCCACGACGGATAAGTGCGAGGACGTGGGGGACGTGCTGGAGGCCGTGGTCTTGAAAGCTGCCTAAAGATCTTGCTCATCCAAGCCGGAGTCAACCGGCGCCCGTCAGCCTGCAGACTGGTTCGAACGGTTCGGAGCGGATGCCGAGCAGAGGAGTATAGTGCCAACGGCGCAAGCTGAGCTCACCGTGGTGATCGTGCTGCTCCTGGTTCTGGCAGCCGAGTTCGTCAACGGCTGGACGGATGCCCCTAATGCCATCGCGACGGTTGTCTCCACGCGAGTGCTGCGGCCCTACACGGCGGTCCTGCTGGCGACGGGGCTCAACATAGCGGGGGCCTTTGCCGGCCAGGCCGTCGCGCAGACGATTGGGAAAGGGATCGTTCGGGCGGAGATCATCAACCTGCGGACCATCGCCACGGCGATGATCGGCATTGTGATCTGGAGCACCCTGGCCTGGTGGCGCGGGCTACCGACCAGCGAGAGCCACGGACTGATTGCGGGCCTCAGCGGCGCCGCCTTCGCCACAGCAGGTTGGCATGCAATCCTGTGGGAAGGTTGGAGGAAAACCCTGGTCGGTTTGGGCTTCTCGACTTTCCTGGGCTTTGGTGGAGGGTTGCTGCTCATGGTAGCGGTCTACCGCTTTTTTTTCCATGCGCGACCTGAACTGGTCCGCCGTATCTTCGGCCGCATGCAGATCCTCTCGGCGGCCTTCATGGCCTTCAGTCACGGCAACAACGACGGCCAGAAGTTCATCGGGGTATTCACGCTGACCCTCTTTCTGGGCGGATGGATTCCGAAATTTGCCATACCCAGTTGGGTGATCCTGATCTGCGCATTGACCATGGGGATAGGGACTGCCGTCGGCGGCTGGCGCATTATTAGGACCATGGGCTTGCGTCTGACCAGGCTCCAGCCCGTCCAGGGTTTTTGCGCCGAAACCGGCGCTGCGTTGACCATCCAACTGGCCTCGCGGTTCGGCGTCCCTCTGAGCACAACTCACACCATCAACACGGCGATTATGGGCGTCGGCGCCACCCGGGGCTTTTCAGCGGTGCGCTGGGGCGTGGGGAGGGAAATTGTGGCCGCCTGGATTCTTACCTTCCCCGTATCGTTTTTCCTCGGCTGGAGTCTGACCAAGTTGTTTTCAATCTTGTTGCCGTAGCAGTATTCCTGAGCTTCCTCCGAGAGGAGCCATGTTCTGGTTCGCAGTCACAATTGTCCTAGTCGCCCTCACCTTCGACTTTCTTAACGGCTTCCACGATGCGGCCAACTCCATTGCCACCGTGGTCTCGACGCGTGTCCTCTCGCCGCGACTGGCGGTCGTCTGGGCGGCCTTCTTCAACTTCGTCGCTGCCTTCACGTTTGGCACGGCCGTGGCCAGGACCATGGGCAAGGGCATGATCGAGCTGCAATACGTGAACCTCTACGTGATCCTGGCCGGGCTGCTGGGAGCCATCTTCTGGGACATCCTCACCTGGTACTACGGATTGCCGATCAGTTCTTCGCACGCCTTGATGGGGGGTTACGCCGGAGCGGCCGTGGCCAAGGCGGGTTGGGGCGTTATCATCCTGAGCGGCTGGACGAAGACCCTGCTTTTCATCGTCCTCTCGCCCGCGATCGGATTGGTGCTCGGCGCAAGCCTGATGATTGCCGTTTCCTGGATATTCCAACGCTGGGCCCCCCGGCGGGTGGACCGGTATTTCCGCAAGCTCCAGTTGCTTTCTGCGGCCGCCTACAGCTTCGGCCACGGCACCAACGACGCCCAGAAAACCATGGGGATTATCGCAGGGGTGCTCTTCACGGCGGGCATTCTGGAGCGCTTCTACATTCCGTTCTGGGTGGTGCTGATGGCTCATGCGGCCATCGCGCTGGGGACACTAGCAGGCGGCTGGCGCATTGTAAGAACCATGGGAATGAGAATTACAAAGCTCAAACCGGTAGGCGGCTTCTGCGCTGAAACCGCCGCTGCCGTAAGCTTGCTGGGGACCGCCGTGGCGGGCATTCCCGTTTCCACCACGCACACCATTGCCGGCGGGATCATGGGCGTCGGCAGCGTCCAGCGTCTGAGCGCGGTGCACTGGGGCGTGGCGGGACGCATCGTGTGGGCCTGGATCCTGACCATTCCCGTCTCCGGCCTCGTGGCAGCCCTCTTCTTTTGGCTCATCCACCGGCTGATCCCCGCAGCGTAAAGACAGGTGTCAGGTTCCGGGTGTCAGGTGTCAGCATTCAGAATTCATAATTCAAAATCCTGACTTCTATTCCTTCTTCATCTCGCTTCCTACCCTCAGATACGGCCGAATCTTCTTCCACTTCTTGTGCCCGATGCCGCGAATGGCCAGCAGGTCTTCGACGCGACGAAACGGCCCGTGCTTCTGGCGAAACCTCACAATGCGTCGCGCCAGTTCAGGCCCAATCCCCGGGAGCTTCGCGAAGTCCTCCTGCGAAGCCTGATTGATGTCGATCATCATCTGCTGAGCTTCCGCTGGGGTGCACGTTGGTCGGGGCGAGGCTTCCTGCTTCGCCTGAAACCCGGGCAGCGCCAGGAACAGACCGAGCATCAGAAGGCCGAGCACACTCATTTTTTGAAAGCTCTTTGACGTGCGGCGGGGAGACGCCTTCCAACCAGACGCAACATGGCGCGCACCAGCGCCGTGTATGCCGGAACCACATCAGGAGAAAAGCGGCGCAGGGCGGTGAGGTGCCGCTGGATGGTTATCCAGTCACCGCGCACGGCGGGGCCGGTCAATGCGCGTCGTCCCCCGAGCCTCACGAAGTTTCTCACGGTTTCCTCCACGAACTGGCCCAGCATGGGCCGAACGATTCTTGTCGGAACACCCGCCTGCCGAAGAAGCCGGGCCGACCGGTCCATGAGCGTGACAAGCGTGGGGCACACCAGGAAGGCCGCAGCATGATACAGGATCTTCTGCGAAGCGCGGACACGGAAGGCCACTCCACCTAGTGCTTTCACCCATTTAGTGGCGACCTTTCGGGCCGCTGCGTCGCCTTCAATTCCCCAGAAGCAGCCCTTCAGGTTCCGAACTCCCGCCGCAGGATTGGGGATGGTCTGAAAGGGGTGAACCGAACCAATGGCCGCTCCCCGGCGCCGCAATGGCTGAAGCACGGTCGAGGGCAAGGAGCCGCAGGTGTGAAGGATCAGTTTCCCCGACCAATCCCAGCGCCGACGCGCCAGTTCACGAGCGAGCGGCGCAAGAGCCGCGTCCGTGGTCGTTAGAAGAATCACCGCGGTGTTGGCCCATTCCGGGTCTGCGAGGCCCACCGGCTGGCCGCTCCGGATGAACCGCACGGCTCGCCGCGCCGCCCCCGGACGTCGTGCGGCCACAAAGCTTATCGGGACGCCCGCCTCCGCCAGGAGCTTTCCCAGCGCCTGGCCGACGCGCCCCGGTCCTACGATGGCCACTCCGCGCTTGGCGAGGCCCACGCTAGATACTCTCCCTCCTATTCCAGCACCTGGTACTTGCCAGCCTTCTGCCAGTCGGGCCAGCTTAAGCCTTCCGCGTCCCAGACGATTTTGCCTGCCCGCACGGTGAGCAGGCAGCGCAACCTCTCGGTGCCGCGCAATCGCGCGTGACCGCTATCTACAAAACCGAACCTTCCCTTCTGGAGTTCAAGCACAGCAATGTCCGCCGTGCCGCCTGCGGACAAGGTCCCCAGTTCCGGCCGCTTGATCTCGCGCGCCGGCGTCACCGTCGAACGGAGAACTACCTCTTCCAGCGGCATCCCCAGGTTCAGAAACTTCGACATGGTGGTGACCATATTGGCCTGGGGGATGAGCGCGCTGTGTTGGTGCAAGTCAGTGGAGATGGAATCCGGTCCGAAGCCCTGCTCGACGGCGGGCACGGCAAGGCGGAACCAGAAGCTGCCCGCGCCGTGCCCCACATCGAATATGACACCGCGCTTCCGGGCTTCGCGCACGTACGCATTCACTTTGTCATCCGCATCGAGCAACGGAATGTGCTGGGCGTACATGTGGGTGTGGATGTCGCCCGGGCGCATATGGCGCAGGAGCAGGTCTTCGTAAGTGCGCGTCGGCTGCGGCGCGAAGTCCACCATGACCGGCACGTTGGCCAGCCGCCCG
Source organism: uncultured Acidobacteriota bacterium (assembly GCA_964495535.1). Classification (GTDB taxonomy): domain Bacteria; phylum Acidobacteriota; class Terriglobia; order UBA7540; family UBA7540; genus JALHUF01. The sequence continues at coordinate 4,636 of CAZBWJ010000085.1, forward strand.
GCCTCGAAGGCGCGATCCAAGGCCTCCCACTCGGGCCCGCGATAATGCGCCGTCTTCACGCCCACCAGAATCTGCGGATATCTCTGGATCATCTCCGCCGTGGGCCGGGCGTCCATCTCGTTCAAGCTCTGCTCGGCCACCGGGTCCATCCCCATGGCCACGATGTTCAGGAAGGCGAGCACCCGCACCCGAGCCTTGTCAATGACTCGCGCCTTGAACTGCTCGAAGTTCTTCCGGCCCGACGAACCCGCGTCTACAATAGTGGTGACACCGCTCGGGAAGGCGCCCAGGTCGGGATAGATTCCCCAGCCTCCCGGGTCCTCTACGAAGACGTGGGCATGCATATCCACCAGCCCCGGCATCACATAGAAACCAGAAGCGTCCACAACCTTCTTTGCTTCGGAGGCGGGAATATTCTCCGCCACGCGCGCGATGCGGTCGCCCGCCACTGCCACGTCGCGCGGAGCATTCAGGTGATTGGCCGGATCAAGGACGTGTCCACCCTTGAGGAGGAGCTCATACGTCTGCGATCCGGCCGGCCGCGCCAGGCATGTGACCAATAGGCACGAGGCAAAAGTCAGAAAAAGCCACTGCGTCGCTGAACGATGCACTTTACCCCTCCTGCCCAGTCCAGGGCAACGGAACAACGGTGTCGAATTGTACTACTGATAGGTTCGAAGAGGAGCGCGCGTCTCTAGAGTTGCGGTGCGGAAACAAGTGAGGCACCAAACGCCCCCAGGCCATGCTGCGCGCCAGCAAAGCATCGCAGATTCTTCGCTCTGCTCAGCATGACAGCCATGCGTAACACGCGGCGAGCGCGGGCGCTTACCCAGGCCGTACGGCGGCCCCTTTTTCTTTCAGAGCCTTGATGCGATCGCGCAACTGGGCGGCCATCTCAAACTCAAACTGCTTGGCAGCCTCGCGCATCCGCTTCTCGAGGCTGGAAATCAACTGCTGGAGTTGGTCCGGCGAGGTCAGTTCCTCTTCGTCGATTTCGGTCGGCACGGTGACGTAGTCCGCCTCGACGATAGACGCCAGCGCCATATCCACGGGCTTTATGATGCTCTCCGGCGTGATGCCATTCTCGTCGTTGAAGCGCTGCTGCTTCGCCCGGCGGCGATTCGTTTCCGCCAAGGCCTGGCGAATGGAATCCGTCATCGCATCGGCATAAAGAACTGCCTTACCGTTGATGTTGCGCGCCGCGCGGCCCATGGTCTGGATGAGCGACCCGGTCGAACGCAAGAATCCTTCTTTATCCGCGTCCAGGATGGCCACCAGCGAAACCTCCGGCAAGTCCAAGCCCTCCCGCAGCAGGTTGATCCCGATGAGCACGTCGAATTCGCCCTTGCGCAGGTCCCGCAAGATCTTCACGCGTTCCAGCGTCTCGATTTCCGAGTGCAGGTAACGGCAACGGACGCCAACCTCCGTGTAGTACTCGGTCAAATCCTCCGCCATGCGCTTGGTGAGCGTGGTGACCAGCACGCGCTCACCGGCCTGGGCCCGGGCGCGGATTTCACCCAAAAGGTCGTCAATCTGGTTGCGCGTGGCGCGGACTTCGGTCTGGGGGTCGATAAGGCCGGTGGGGCGAATGATCTGCTCGACAACGCGGCCGCCCGACTTGGTCAGCTCATAAGGCCCCGGCGTCGCCGAGACGTAAATCGCCTGGCCCGCCCGGTGCTCGAACTCTTCGAACGTCAGCGGGCGATTGTCCAGCGCCGAAGGCAGCCGGAAACCGTAATCCACCAGCGTCTGCTTGCGGGAGCGGTCGCCCTTGTACATCGCGTGCAGTTGCGGCACGGTCTGATGGCTCTCGTCGATAAAGATCATCGCGTCCTGGGAAAGGTAGTCGAGCAGCGTGGGCGGGGGCTCGCCCGGCAGGCGTCCCGAGAGGTGCCGCGAGTAATTCTCGATGCCGTGGCAGTAGCCCATCTCCTTCATCATCTCGACGTCAAACATCGTGCGCTGGTGGACGCGCTGGGCTTCCACCAACTTCCCTTGCTTTTCGAGTTCCCCGCGCCACCACTCGAGTTCGCTCCGGATGCGCGACAGGGCCTCCTCGCGCTGGTCGGCGGGCATCACGTAGTGCGTGCGGGGGTAAATGGGCAGCCGGGCGCATGTTTGCCTGACCTGCCCGAAGAGCGGGTCTATCTGCGAGAGGGACTGTACTTCATCGCCCCACATTTCGATTCGGTAGGCATGATCCTCGTAGGTGGGAAAGACCTCAATCACGTCGCCGCGCACGCGGAACGTCCCGCGCCGGAAGTCCACGTCGTTGCGCTCGTACTGGATTTCGACCAGGCGCCGGAGGATGTCCTGCCGCGACGTCTTCTGGCCCTTTTCGAGCAGGAGGAGCATCCCGTAGTAGGCCTCGGGCGAGCCCAAACCGTAAATGCAACTCACACTTGCGACGATCAAGCAGTCGCGGCGCTCGAAGAGCGAGCGCGTCGCCGACATGCGCAGCTTGTCGAGTTCGTCGTTGATCGTGGCTTCCTTCTCGATGTACACGTCGCTGGCCGGAATGTAGGCTTCCGGCTGGTAGTAGTCGTAGTAGCTGACGAAATACTCGACGGCATTGTGCGGGAAGAAGTGGCGGAACTCGTGGTAGAGCTGCGCCGCCAGGGTCTTGTTGTGGGCCAGCACCAGCGTGGGGCGGTTGCCGGCCTCGACCACCTTGGCCATCGTGTACGTTTTGCCGGAACCCGTGACCCCCAGGAGCACCTGGTGCTTCTCACCTTCCTGAACGCCACGGACCAGTTCCCCAATCGCGGTCGTCTGGTCGCCGCGCGGCTGGTAGTCGGAGACGAGTTTGAAGTCCATGGTTCCCTGGACGCCCCGGAGGCAAAGGCAGAAAGCAGTATTATAACCCCTGGAGCCGCGCAGCCGAGTTTTCGGGCAGATTATTGCGGGGCCTGTGCTAGAATGCTGCGGTTTGATAGTCACGAAGATCGAAAGAGAAGGCAGGTCCGATGAAAATCTGGAATGTAAGGGGAACGAGTCTAGCAATCATCAATCTTCTGGTCCTGGCTGTAGCAGCCTACGGGCAGCAGCCGACGCAACCCCAAGCGGCAGCTCGCCCGGCAGCCGCGAAACCCGCAGCCGCAACGGCGGCGAAGCGGCCGGCGGCACGCCCGGCGACCGCACCCCTCAAGACCCCGCCGGGTCCGGGCGAGAAAGTCGTGCTCAAGGTTGGAAACGAGCAAGTTAGCCAAGGCGATCTGGATTTCGTAATCAGCAGACTTAGTCCTGAGATTAGACAGGCCATCGCCCAGCAAGGCAAGCGTCCTATCGGCGAACAGTATGCGTTGATGCTGGTGCTCTCGGGTATGGCCGTCAACCATCGTCTGGACTCTTCTCCCGATGTCCGCCGGCAGATTGAGTTGCAGCGGCTGCAGATGCTGGCCCAGGCCGAGTACGAGAGCATTGTTGATCAAACCAAGGTCAATCCCGAGGAGGTCAGTCAGTATTACTCCGCGCATCCCGAAGAATTCGATCAAGCCCAAGTCCGTCAAGTAGTTGTCCGCAAGAAGCTGGATGGGGCCAAAGAGGGCACACCGGGCCTGCTTGCCCCGGAAGCAAAGGCTAAGGCTGAAGAAATCCGCAAAGCGTTTGCCGCTGGCGGCGACGCGGCTAAGGTGGCGCAGGATTTCTCACTGCCCAACGTGGTTCAGATTGATTCGCAGCCGCGCACGTTTCGGCGGGGGCAGTTGCCCGCCGACCTGGACAAGGCGGCGTTTCAACTCAAGGAAGGCGAAGTCTCGGGCCCGTTCGAGACTCCGCAAGCCCTCGTTCTGGTGCAAGTTGTGGGCAGGCGCCACCTGGAACTGAAGGACGTCTCCACGGAAATCGAGAGCCGGCTCCGGGAACAGAAGGTGCAAGCCTCAATCGCTGAATTGCGACACAAGGCCTCCGTCTGGATAGACGAGGAGTATTTCGCCGCTCCGCCCAGCACGCCCGCGACCCAGGCGCCGCAGACCCCTGCGGTCACCCCGCCACCGCAGTGATAGGCAGAAGCCAGCTAGCATGTTGTAGGTGGCAGGCAACGTAGAGCTCGAGGTCTGCGGCTTTCGAGACCAAGAGCCGCGGATCCCACCTTGCGCGGTCTGCGCTACATGCTTTGGAAAGCTACTTGCTCGGTTTCCGCCTAGCTTTCTCCCCGCGCAAGAAGACTTTTCAACACTTCTGTTGAAAAGTTTGTGGAAAAGACCTGCCGCACGAGAGATAAGCGTCCAAATCTGAACAGCTTTTAGCTCTTTGCACCAATCTGTAGCATTCGTGCGACAGACTCCTCGTCGACGAAAGCGCCTCAACACCTAAGCCACTTTTCTCTCAATCACTCTCCATGCCGCGAGAAAAAATCCCGGCCCCGGGTCACGATCCCCTCGCTTTGGAAATAGAGTTGCCGACCAGAAATGACTTTCTGTTTGGCGACTGATTGGCAGGAATAGATTTCGAGGACGCGCGGGGCTGCAACTCCTCTAAAGCAATGGTTGAGGCTTCTTCAGCTTGACTTCAATGAGCTGGTTATCCTGCTCGAGTTCAAAGTCCTGCCCGAAGGTCTGCTGGCGCTCCGCGGTCACGATCAGGTGAATGGTGCCCTTGGGGATGTTCGTAAACTTGTAGCGTCCCTGTGCGTTCGTTTTCGCGCTGAAGGAGAGCACTTTGGAACGCCTGAACCTGCCGCCCGGCTCGCGGAACCGCAGCGTCAATCGGGCGTTGGCAATGGGCTGGTCGCTCACGGCATCCTTCACCAGCACGTGGACGCTCGTTCGTTCGGCCGAATCGGCCCTGGTGGGCGCTTGGAAGACCACAAGGAAAAAGAACGCGGCAAAGCACAAACCCAGAGCTAGCCGTTTGTTTCGATGAGCTTGAGACATTTGGGCCCTAACCTTCCATATTGCTTTCGATCCCGCGAAGAAATCCGCCGCGCAACTTGATTATACCAGAGGGGGATACGCCGGGCCACGCCTTAACTGCGCCGGGCGTGCACGCGGCATTGACTTGGCGGCACGAGTCCGATAACTTCGCGGCCGGGTATATGCTGCTCGAGTGCCGCGCGCTCGTAGAGGCGGCGTTATGCCGCCACCGTCACCTGGCAGGCTGAACCCGCCGCTATAAGCTCGGAGACGCACCATGGGATTTTCAACTGACGCCATTCACGTGGGACAGGAACCCGACCCGGCCACAGGCGCCCTCGTCGTTCCCATCTATCAGACTTCAACCTTCGTCCAGGAAGAGCTGGGCAAGCACAAAGGCTACGCGTACGCCCGCACGTCGAACCCCACGCGCGCGGCGCTCGAGCGGAACCTCGCGGCGCTGGAGCGCGGACGGTCTGGTTTCGCGTTCGCTTCCGGGATGGCGGCCATCAACGCCCTGATGACCTCCTTCAAGCCCGGCGACCACATCGTAGCCGGCCACAACCTTTACGGCGGAACTTTCCGTCTCTTCGAGCGCGTGCTGAAGGACTCCGGGCTGAGCTTCAGCTACGCCAACACCTGCCGGCTGGAGGAAGTGGAGAAAGCCTTCCGGCCCAATACCCGCTTGCTCTACATCGAAACCCCCACCAACCCCGTGATGGAAATCACCGACATCCCGGTGGCGGCCCGGCTGGCGCACGCGCACGGCGCGCTGCTCGCCGTGGATAACACCTTCATGAGCCCTTACTTCCAGCGCCCGCTTGAACTCGGCGCCGATATCGTCATCCACAGCACCACGAAGTACTTGAATGGGCACAGCGACGGGGTCGGCGGCGCCGTCATCCTGAATGACGCCGAACTCGCGGCACGGCTGAAGTTCATTCAGAACGCCGCCGGAGCAATCCTCGGGCCTTTTGATAGCTGGCTGGTTTTGCGCGGCGTGAAAACGCTGGCGGTCCGCATGGAGCGCCACAACTCGAACGGCCTAGCGGTGGCCCGACACCTCGCCGCGCATCTCAAAGTGAAAAAGGTTTACTACCCCGGTCTTCCGTTCCACCCTCAGCATGAGTTGGCCAAGAAGCAGATGACGGGCTTCGGTGGGATGTTGGCCTTGGAGACGGGCTCGCTCGAAAACGCACGCAGCGTCCTCAAGTGCGTGCGGCTGTGTTCTCTGGCAGAGAGTCTGGGAGGGGTCGAAACACTCATCTCTCATCCGGCCAGCATGACCCACGCGAGCGTCCCGCCCAAGGAGCGGCAGCGGCTCGGCATCACGGAGGGACTGGTCAGAATTTCCGTGGGAATTGAAGACGTGGAAGACCTGATTGCCGACCTCGACCAAGCGCTCGCAAGTATCTAGACAGGTTCGACTTCGCTTGCCTGCTTAACGGAATCGGTGACCCACTGCAAATAGTTCCGCGAGCCGTCAAGGATCGGCAGGCAGATGATTTCCGGCGTGTGGTAGCTGTGCAGCTTGGCGATTTCCAGCTTGATTTCGGGGAAGAGTTCGCGGGTGCTCTTAATGAGCATCAGGAACTCTTTCTCGTCGGCTATCTTCCCTTCCCAGCGATAGATGGACTCAATCGGCGGCGTAATGTTCACGCAGGCGGCGAGTCTGGCTGCCACCAGGTGTCGGGCAATCTTGCGACACTCGCGGCGGCTGGCCGCAGTCACCATAATAATGATCTTGTCCGTCATAGCTCCTCCTTGGGGGAAGGGCAGGATTGTTGCGCAAGAGGTGGCCCAAAGATACAATAGCCTCGCCATGCGAGACAACCCCATTCATTTCGGCACTTCCGGCTGGCGCGGCGTGATTGCTGAGGATTTTACGTTCGCCAACGTCCGCTTGGCCGCGGCAGCCATCGGCCGCTATCTGCTCTCGAAGTCTTCCCGGCCGCGGGTCATCGTGGGCTACGACACCCGATTTCTGGCCGAGAAGTTCGCCGAGACGGCAGCCGAAACTTTGGGCTCCCATGGCATTGAGACCCAGGTCTGCCAGCGGCCCGACCCCACACCCGCCATCTCGTACCACATCATCCAGAACAAGCTGGACGGCGGGATCAACATCACCGCCAGCCACAATCCCGCCCAATACAGCGGGCTGAAGTTCTCGAGCGCCGATGGCGCGCCAGCCCTGCCCGAGGTCACGGGAGAAATCGAAAGCTACGTGAGAAGAGTCCAGTCGGGGGAGTTTCCGGTGAAGGGGCCGACGCCCGCGGCGTCTCTCAGCCAACCCACCGACCCGCGACCTGCGTATCTAGACGACCTGCGCCGCAAGGTGGACCTCAAGGCCATCGGCGAAGCCCGCATGAAGATTGCCTACGACCCGCTTTACGGCACTGGGCGGGGCTACCTTGACGCACTCCTGCGCGAAGCGGGCGCCAAAGTACACCCGATACACGACTTCCGCGACGTGCTGTTTTCGGGCGTAGGCCCTGAGCCAAGCGAGAAGAACTTGGTGGAACTGGCGAGAATCGTCCAGGAGGAAGGCTGCGCCTTGGGCGTCTCGACCGATGGCGACGCCGACCGCTTCGGCTTCGTCGATGCCGACGGCACCTGGATCCAGCCCAACTACATCCTGGCTGTGCTCGCCGACTACCTGATCGAAGTCCGCAAGATTCCCGGCGGCATCGGGCGCAGTGTCGCCACCACCCACCTGGTTGATGCCGTGGCGAATTACCACCACGTCCCCCTTTACCAGACGCCGGTGGGTTTCAAGTACGTCGGGGAACTCATCAAGGAAGACAAGATTGCCCTAGGCGGCGAGGAGAGCGCCGGCCTCTCGATCCGCGGCCACTTGCCGGAAAAGGACGGCATCCTGGCCTGCCTGCTCGTGGCGGAGGCGGTGGCCAGGCGCGGCCTCTCCATCAAGCAGCAGCTTGCCGCCCTCTTCAAGAAAGTCGGCGCCTTCTATCCCGTCCGAATCAATCTGTCTCTGAGCCCGGAGGTCAAGACTCGCCTGCTCGAGAAACTCCGGCGCGACTGGGATGAGTTTGGCTCGCAGAAGGTGGCGAAGATTGACCGCACCGACAGCTTGAAAATGATTCGCGAGGACGGCTCCTGGGTGCTGATGCGGCCGTCGGGCACGGAGCCGGTGGTCCGGGTCTATTGCGAGGCCGCGTCACAGGCCGAACTCGACCGCCTCGTCAAGGCCGCCCAGGCCTTCGTCATGAACCCATGATGCGCCTGAGCTGGGGAGATGCCCGCTTTCGCCGCGTAGCCTTTCTGGCGCTGGCGCTCGTCATGATCTTCCTCATCGTCCACGAGATTTTCGGCGAGCACGGTTACCTGGCCCTGCGCCGCCGTCGGAGAGAACTCCAAACCCTCCAGGAACAGGTCCGGCAGCTCCAGGAAGAAAACAAGAAGCTCGAAGAGGAAATCAAAGCCCTGAAGTCTGACCCCAAAGCCATCGAGAAACTGGCCCGCGAACAGATGAAACTCGCCCGCCCGGGCGAGATTATTTACGTCCTGCCCGAGAAAGAGCCGAAGGCAGAAACCCCAGCCACAGCGAAGAAGTAGGTTACAGGGGACAGGTCACAGGGGACAGAGAGGGCTAACAAGTCAGCTCGGAATGCGATTGGTGTCGTGCACGACCGGCAGGAGGAAGCATGCGTAAGTCCCGAAGGTTGCTACCCCCGATCCATCCCGGTGAGATTCTGCGCGAGGACTTCATGGCGCCGCTTGGCCT
>CAZBWJ010000086.1:0-13182 GCA_964495535.1 uncultured Acidobacteriota bacterium
CGCGAGGGCGGCCACACCGTCGGCGCCGGCACCGTCACCGAAATCCTGGCGTGAGTTGCGGGCGAGCCGCTAAGGCCAGCGCGCTTCCCAAGAAATTCTTCTGGTGCAGCGATGCGCGAAATCATCACCTTGCAGTGTGCGGAATGTAAGAACCGTAACTATACGACGACCAAGAACAAGAAGAAGAACCAGGACCGGCTGGAGATCAAGAAGTTTTGCCCGACTTGCCGGCACCACACGGTGCACAAGGAAGTGAAGTAAGAACAGGTGCTGGGTGCTAGGGGCTGGGGTCTGGGGAAAACCCAGTCGGCGATCGATGCTAGCTGTTAATGGTCTTTCGCCCAGCCCCGAACCCTAGGCCCCAGTCTTCCGTTTACAGGGGCGTAAGTTCAATGGCTAGACTGCCGGTCTCCAAAACCGGACGTGGGGGTTCGAATCCCTCCGCCCCTGCCATGAGCTGCGGCGCGGATTTCTGAGGCGCGAAACGCGGCGGTAGAAGAACAGCTCTCGGGACGACGACACAACTTATGGCTGAAGAACTCGGCATCTCAAAGAGCACCTTCCGGCAACTGCGCGATTACTTTTCGGGCGTGCGGGCGGAAATGCGGCGGGTCACGTGGCCCAGCAAGCGGGAGATTTACGGCATAACGGTGATGGTGGTTCTGACTACCTTCATCTTCGCGTTCTACTTCGCGATTTGTGACTGGGGCTTCAGGCACTTCGTCGGGAGGATCCTGGACTACTTCCTGCGCGGCCGCTAGAGGCAGGGAGGCGCGGGCGCTTCGCCAGGATCTTTCGAGAGCGTGCCAGGCATGGCCATGAACTGGTACATCATTCACACTTACTCAGGATTCGAGAAGAAGGTCGCCGAGACCCTGAAGAGCCGGGTCGAGGCCGCCGGACTCCAGGAGCAATTCGGCGAGGTCATGATTCCCACTGAAGACGTCATCGAGCTGCGCGCCGGCAAGAGGGTCGTGACTCCCCGGCTCTTCTATCCGGGCTATGTGCTGGTGGAGATGGAAATGAACAACGACACCTGGCACATGGTGCGCTCCACGCCGCGCGTCACCGGGTTTGTGGGCTCCGGCCAGATGCCGGCGCCGTTGACGCCCGAGGAGGTGGACCGAATCCTGCACCGGGTTGAAGTGGCGGCGGAGCATCGCAAGCCCAAGCTGAAGTTTGACAAGGGCGAGAACGTGAAGATTACCGAGGGGCCCTTCAAAGACTTCACGGGCGTGGTGGACGAGATCAACGACGACCGGTCCACGCTGCGCGTGATGGTGACCATCTTCGGGCGCTCGACGCCGGTGGAACTGGATTTCTATCAGGTGGAGAAGCAGTGAATTCAATGAAGCGCGGGCCGGGGTAATCGCCCGGCGCCCCCAGCATCGCCAAGCGGGCAAAGGTTCAGGGACATGGCCAAACGTGTTACGGCAATGGTGAAGCTCCAGATTGCGGCGGGAAAAGCCACTCCCGCCCCGCCCGTGGGGCCGGCGCTCGGCCAGCACGGCGTGAACATCATGGAGTTCTGCAAGGCCTTCAATGCCAAGACCTCCGCGAGAGACCAGGAGGGGCTCATCATCCCGGTGGTCATCACGGTCTATCACGACCGGACGTTTTCGTTTGTCACGAAGACGCCGCCGGCTTCGGTGCTGTTGAAGCGCGTGGCGGGCGTTGCTAAGGGCTCGGGCGAGCCCAACAAGACCAAAGTGGGCAAGGTGACCGAGAAGCAGGTGGAAGAAATTGCTCGGCAGAAACGGCCGGATTTGAATGCGCGTGACTTGGCGACCGCCATCGCCACCATCAAGGGGACCGCGCGCAGCATAGGGATTGAGGTTGTCCCCTGATTCGAAACTCGAAAATGGAAACCCAAAATTCGGGTCCCGGCGAGTTTCGATTTTCGAGTTTCCAAATGGAGCAAGCTGGATGTCGAAATCGGGAAAGAAATATCGCGAGAGTGCGAAGCTGGTGGATAAAGCGTCGTACACGCTGGCGGAAGCGACGCCGGTTGTGAAGAAGGCTGCGTTTGCCAAATTCGACGAGACGGTCGAAGTGGCGATGCGGCTGGGTGTGGACCCCAAGCACGCCGACCAGATGGTCCGGGGCACGGTGGTGCTCCCGCATGGTCTGGGCAAAAGCAAGCGCGTCATCGTCATCGCCTCCGGGGACAAGGTCCGGGAGGCACGCGAAGCCGGGGCCGATGAGGTCGGCGGGGATGACCTGGTGCAGAAAATCCAGGGTGGGTGGATGGGGTTCGACGCAGTAGTCGCCACCCCGGACATGATGAAGTCCGTCGGCAAGCTGGGCAAGGTGCTGGGACCCCGCGGCTTGATGCCGAACCCCAAGACAGGCACTGTCACGCTGGACGTCGCCCGCGCGGTGAAAGAGGTGAAGGCCGGAAAGGTGGAATTCCGCGTGGACAAGACCGGCATCATCCACTGCCCCGTCGGCAAGGTCTCCTTCGCCGCCGAGAAGCTGGCCGAGAATGCGCAGGCCTTGATCGCGAGCGTCTTGAAGGCGAAACCCGCTACGGCTAAGGGGCGTTACGTGCGCAGCATCGTGATTTCCTCCACGATGGGCCCGGGGGTTCCCATCGACCTCGCTTCGGTGGAGGCGGCTTAGCTTGGACAAGGGAGAGGACATGAAACGGGAAGAAAAGCAAAAGCAAGTGGACGCGCTTCGGGAAGAACTGCGAAGTGCGCGAACGGTGATTCTCGCGAGCTTCGAGAAGCTGACCGTCGCTCAGGATACCGAACTTCGCCGCAAGCTGGCGGAGACCGGTGCCAAGTACAAGGTGGTCAAGAACACCCTGATCGAACGGGCGGCGCAGGGCACGGCGACTGAGCCGGTGGCGCAAGAACTCCGGGGCACGACTTCCTTGGCGTACACGGAAAGCGACCCGGTGGCCTTGGCGAAGGCTCTCACGGCCTATGCCAAGGAGAACCCTGCCCTGACGTTCAAGGCCGGCGTGGTCGAGGGGCGCGTCATCGCCATGGACGAGCTGGCGATGGTCGCCAACCTGCCTTCGCGCGAGCAGCTCTTTTCGAAAGTCCTTTTCCTCATCAATGCGCCTGCTCGACACCTGGCAGGTTCGCTGGCGGGTGCAGCTCGTAATCTCGCCTTCGTCATTCAGCAGGCGGCCAAGGAGAACAAGTTCAAGGAAACGGCCGGCAACTAGACTCGGCGTCGAAGCCCTCTTCTCGCCGGTTAGACGCCAAGCAGGATACCTGAGGAGGATAAAAGAAGACGATGTCGGAACGCGTAGAAAAGATCGTAGAAGAAATCAAGGGGTTGACCCTCTTGGAGGCTGTCGACCTGGTGAAAAGACTCGAAGAGACGCTGGGGGTCTCGGCTGCGGCCGTGGCTCCGGTGGTGGTTGCCGGCGCAGCCGCGGGAGCTGCTCCCGCGGGGGCCGCTCCTGCCGAAGAGCAGACGGAGTTCACCGTCGTGCTCACCGCCGTAGGCGCCAACAAGATCAACGTCATCAAGGCGGTCCGGGAAGTCACCAGCCTGGGGCTGAAAGAGGCCAAGGACCTGGTGGATGGCGCGCCCAAGCCGATCAAGGAAGACGTGAGCAAGGAAGAGGCGGAAGCCATCAGGAAGAAGTTCACCGAAGCGGGCGCGACGGTGGAAGTAAAGTAGTCTTCTTGCTCGCCGGATTTCGGGGAGAAGTCCGGCGGTTTGGTTCCTTCCGGCGAGGGAGGAAAACGGCATGCCCTCGCGAGCGAGAGGTTCTGACCATCCAGTGGACTGCCGGGTTGTGTGCGCGCAACCCTTGTATCCTCGCGCTCAGGATGTGCATCTTTAGGCATAGGGCTTTAGTGTCGCCACAGCCTCCAATTTTTCTGAAATCTCAAGCAAGGAGCATTAGGAATGCCCAACGGCGGGAACGGTGCTGTTCGTCAGCGCATTAGTTTCTCCAAGATCCCAACCGTCATCAAGATTCCCAACTTGATCGAAGTCCAGCGGCGCTCCTACGAGCGCTTTCTCCAGATGGACTTGCTGCCCGCGGAGCGCGAAGACGTTGGCTTGCAGTCCGTTTTCAATTCCGTACTTCCGATTACGGATTTCCGCGGCGTCTCGCAGCTCGATTTCGTGGATTATTCCATCGGCAACTGGGAATGCAAGTGCGGCAACCTGCGGGGACTCCACCATCGCCGCAGCACCTGCAAGTTCTGCGGCAACACGGTCATCACCGATCCGTTCAAGGTGGGTGACGTGCTGTGCAGCAGGTGCGGCCGCTTCAACAAGAACGTGGTGACGTTCTGCAACAAGTGTGGTGACCCGGTGGCCTTGCAGTTGAAGTACGACGTGACGGAATGTCAGGAACGCAGCATGACCTTCGCCGCCCCGCTGAAGGTGACCATCCGGCTCACCATCTATGACAAGGACAGCGACACCGGGCACAAGAGCATCCGCGACATCAAGGAGCAAGAGGTCTATTTTGGCGAAATTCCCTTGATGACCGAGAACGGCACCTTCATCGTCAACGGCACCGAGCGCGTGATTGTGAGCCAGTTGCACCGCTCGCCGGGAGTCTTCTTCGAATCGAACCCGCAGAAGACCTACTTCCTGGGCAAGATCATTCCTTATCGCGGCTCGTGGGTGGAGTTTGAGTACGACACCAAGAACATCCTCTACGTGCGCATCGACCGCAAACGGAAGTTCCTGGGCACGATCTTCCTCCGCGCCCTCGGTCTCAAGACCAACGCCGACATCCTCCGGACCTTCTACCAGGTGGAGACCATCGCCTTGCGCGAGCGGAAGCTCCACTGGGAGGTCTCCGAAGGTCTGGTGGGGTGCAAGCTTTCCAAGTCCATCGACCACCCACGCACGCACGAAACTATCCTGCACGCGGGGAAGAAGATCACTGCCCCCATCCTGAAGGACATCCAGAAGGCCCGCATCACCCGCGTTGAGATTTCAGCGCATGACCTGGAAGGGGCCTATTGCGCCGCGGACATCGTGGACACATCGACGGGCGAAATCCTGCTCGAAGCCAACAACGAGCTGACGCCGAGCATCCTGAATTCGATCCTCGATTCCAACATCACCGAGACACGAGTTTTCTTCCCCGAGCGGGACGACGTGGGGCCGATCATCAGCCAGACGCTGAGGCGCGACACGCTGAAGACCCCGCAAGAAGCGCTGATTGAGATGTATCGCAAGATGCGGCCGGGCGACCCACCCACCCTGGAGACGGCCATGTCGCTCTTCAACGGCATGTTCTTCGACGCGCGCAAGTACGACTTTTCTCGCGTGGGCCGACTGAAGTTCAACATCAAGCTGGGCTACTACACGAAGCTGAAGGTCCGGGCTGACGAAAAGGCGCCCGAGTTCGAACTCGAGGATGCCAGGAATCTGCCCGCGGCGAACTTCTACCTGGTCGTGGACCAGGAAAAGATGTTCGTCGGAAAGCGCGAAGGCAACGTCTGTTCCGAAGTGGTGCGCGGCTGCGAAGGAAGCATGGCTACGGACCATTCCGAGGGCGCGGTGGCCCAACTGCCGCTCGACAAGCGGACGCTCGAGCCGGAAGACTTCTACGCGGCCATCCGTTACCTGCTGACGCTCCGCAAGAATCCCCCGGGTTACAGCGTGGACGACATCGACCACCTAGGCAATCGCCGGGTGCGCGCCGTCGGCGAACTCCTGGAAAACCAGTTCCGCATCGGCCTGGTGCGCATGGAGCGGGCCATCAAGGAGAAGATGTCGGTTTACCAGGAAATGTCCACGGCCATGCCCCATGACCTCATCAACGCCAAGCCGGTCATGGCGGCGATCCGAGAGTTCTTTGGCTCCTCCCAGCTATCGCAGTTCATGGACCAGACCAACCCGCTTTCGGAAATCACCCACAAGCGGCGCCTCTCGGCCCTGGGTCCTGGCGGCCTCTCGCGCGAGCGGGCGGGTTTCGAGGTTCGCGATGTCCATCCGACCCACTACGGGCGCATCTGCCCCATCGAGACGCCCGAAGGGCCGAACATCGGCCTCATTTCGTCGCTCTCCTGCTACGCGCGCATCAATGAGTATGGGTTCATCGAGAGTCCCTACCGCAAAGTGCGCAACGCGAGAATCGTGGACTACATTACCATCACCAACGGCGGCGACGGCCCATGGAAGGTGGGCGAACACGTCGAACTGGGCGAAGTGGAAAAGGTCAACGACGAACTCCGCGAGAAGAAGCGCAAATTGCTGGAATACGAAGCCTACTCGTTCTACCTTTCCGCCTGGGAAGAAGACCAGCACATCATCGCCCAGGCTAACGTGGAGGTGGACGAAAGAGGCCGCATCACGCATGGCCTGGTCAACGCCCGCCAGGCCGGAAACTTCGTGCTCAAGCAGCGGGAGGAAATTGACTATATCGACGTCAGCCCCAAGCAACTGGTGAGCGTCGCCGCCTCGCTGATTCCCTTCCTGGAGAACGACGACGCCAACCGTGCCTTGATGGGTTCCAACATGCAGCGCCAGTCGGTGCCGCTGCTGCGGGCCGAAGCGCCCCTGGTGGGGACCGGCATGGAGGAAGTGACGGCGCGCGATTCAGGGGCGGTCGTCATCTGCAGGCGGAACGGCGTAGTCGATAGCGTCGATAGCGAGCGCATCATCGTGCGCGTCGAAGGCGACGGGCACAGCGGCCAACTGTCGCGCGAAGTCGGGGCCGACATCTACCAGCTCATCAAGTTCCGCCGTTCCAACCAGAACACCTGCATCAACCAGAAGCCCGTGGTCGCGAAGGGACAGCGGGTGGCGGCGGGCCAGGTGCTCGCCGATGGCCCTTGCACGGACGGCGGCGAGCTGGCCCTGGGCCGGAACGTCCTGGTCGCCTTCATGCCCTGGCGCGGCTACAACTTCGAGGACGCCATCCTGGTCAGCGAGAAGCTGGTCAAGGAGGATTCCTACACCTCCATCCACATCGAAGAGTTCGAGATCGAGGCGCGCGACACCAAGCTGGGGCCGGAAGAAGTGACGCGGGATATCCCCAACGTCTCGGAATCCCTGCTCAAGGACCTGGACGAGAGCGGCATCGTGCGCATCGGCGCTTACGTGAAGCCGGGCGACATCCTGGTGGGGAAAGTGACCCCCAAGGGCGAAACCCAGCTCACGCCGGAAGAGAAGCTCCTGCGGGCCATCTTCGGCGAAAAGGCCGGGGACGTGCGCGACGCTTCCCTCACCTGCCCGCCGGGCATCGAGGGCATTGTGGTGAACGTGAATATCTTCTCCCGCAAGGGGCAGGAGAAGGACGAGCGCGCCAAGGCCATCGAGGCCGCCCAAGTCACCCGGCTGGAGAAGAACCTTAACGACGAAATCCGCATCCTGAACGACGAGCGTTTGAAGCGCCTCTGCGGCTTGCTCGCGGGCGAGAAGTTGCTGGCCGACCTCCACGACGAAAAGACGAACAAGCGGCTGCTGACCAAGGGCACGGAATTGAACGCCGAGGTCCTGGCCAGGATTTCCACCCGCAACCTCAAGCGCATCCGCATCGAGAAGAAAGATCCCACGCTCATCGAGAAGATCGACGAGATCGAGGAGATGACCTCGCGGCAGGTCGATATCCTGCGGAAGATCACCGAGGAGAAGATCCAGAAGTTCAAGAAGGGCGATGAATTGCAGCCGGGAGTCATCAAGCTGGTGAAGGTCTATATCGCCATGAAGCGCAAGCTTTCGGTGGGCGATAAGATGGCCGGGCGGCACGGGAACAAGGGCGTCATCGCGCGCATTCTGCCCGAGGAAGACATGCCCTACATGCCCGACGGCACCCCGGTTGAGGTGGTGCTCAACCCGCTTGGCGTGCCCTCGCGAATGAACGTCGGACAAATCCTGGAAACCCACCTGGGCTGGGCCGCGCGGGAGCTGGGGCACAAGATCCACGAACTGCTTTCGGCTGAGAATCGCGCTGAGCTGGTTCGCAAGGAACTGAGGGGTCTGTATCGGAACAGCGCGCTCGCCGCCACGGTCGAAGCATTGGACGACGAACTGCTCCTGGACTTCGCGCGCACCTTGCAGAACGGCTTGGCCTTCTCGAGCCCGGTCTTCGACGGCGCTACCGAGAGAGAAATCAAGGACTACCTAGCGAAGGCCGGGCTGCCCAGTTCCGGCAAGGTCAAGCTCTACGACGGCATGACGGGTGAACCCTTCGAGCAACCCGTGACCGTAGGTTTCATTTACATGCTGAAGCTCTCTCACCTGGTGGATGACAAGATTCACGCCCGCTCCATCGGACCCTACTCGCTAATCACTCAGCAGCCGCTCGGCGGCAAGGCACAGTTCGGTGGTCAGCGCTTCGGCGAAATGGAAGTCTGGGCCCTGGAAGCGTACGGTGCGGCCTACATCCTGCAAGAACTTCTGACGGCAAAATCCGATGACGTTTACGGCCGCGCCAAGATATACGAGGCCATTGTGAAGGGGGAGGCCGCGATCGAACCCGGCGTCCCCGAATCGTTCAACGTTCTGGTGCGCGAACTGCAAAGCTTGTGCCTTGACGTGGAGCTGATTAAGAAACCCAAGGAGCAGCTCGCGCTCGTCGGCGCCGATTAGAGGTTGCAGTCAAGCGGCGCTCAGAGAGCGCGGCTAAAGTCTGGAAGAAATTCTTCTCTCCTTCAAAGGAGGAGTACATTGTTCCGCAGCAGTCCTTATGATCGAGTCAGCTTGATTGGCGAGTTTGATGCCATCCGCATCAGCCTCGCCTCGCCCGAGAGAATCCGGTCCTGGTCGCACGGCGAAGTCACCAAGCCGGAAACCATCAACTATCGGACCTTCAAGCCGGAGCGCGACGGGCTCTTCTGCGCCAAGATTTTCGGTCCGGTGACCGACTGGGAATGCTTGTGCGGCAAGTACAAGCGCATGAAGCACCGCGGCGTCATTTGCGACAAGTGCGGCGTGGAGGTAACTCTCTCAAAGGTCCGGCGCGAGCGCCTGGGCCACATTGAGCTCGCCTCGCCTTGCTCGCACGTTTGGTTCTTCAAGGGCTTGCCCAGCCGCATCGGGCACCTGCTCGACATCTCGCTGCGTGACCTGGAGCGCGTGCTCTACTTTGAAAGCTTCGTGGTCATCGATCCCGGCGAAGCTCCCGTCAAGGAGAAGGAACTTCTGACCGAAGAGCGTTACCGGCAGTTGCAGCAGGAGTTCCCCGGGAAGTTTCGCGCCAGCATGGGAGCGGAGGCCATCAAGGAACTCCTTAAGCGCCTGGACATCGAGGCACTGGCCGAAGAGTTGCGTGAAAAAATGAGGAACGACCCCTCGCAGCAGAAGAAGGTTAAGTACGCCAAGCGCCTGAAGGTCGTGGAAGCCTTCCGCAAATCGGGAAACAAACCGGAGTGGATGATCCTCGATGTCCTGCCGGTGATTCCTCCCGAGCTGCGGCCCCTGGTACCGCTGGATGGCGGCCGCTTTGCCACCTCCGACCTGAACGACCTCTACCGGCGGGTCATCAACCGGAACAACCGGCTGAAGAAGCTCATTGAACTCCACGCTCCCGACGTCATCGTGCGCAATGAGAAGCGCATGCTGCAGGAGGCGGTGGACGCGCTGTTTGACAACGGCCGCCGGGGGCGCGTCCTGCGCGGCGCCAACAACCGGCCGCTGAAATCACTCTCCGACACGCTGAAAGGCAAGCAAGGCCGCTTCCGCCAGAACCTGCTGGGCAAGCGCGTGGACTATTCCGGCCGCTCCGTCATCGTCGTGGGCCCGGAACTGAAGCTGCACCAGTGCGGCCTGCCCAAGAAAATGGCGCTGGAGCTCTTCAAGCCGTTCATCTATCACCGGCTGGAGCAGGCCGGCCACTGCGCCACCATCAAGGCCGCCAAGGAAATGGTCGAGCGGCAGGAGTCGGTGGTCTGGGACATCCTCGAGGAGGCCAGCAAGGACCATCCGGTGCTACTCAACCGCGCCCCGACGCTTCACCGCCTGGGCATCCAGGCATTCGAGCCGGTCCTGGTGGAAGGCAAGGCCATCAAGATCCATCCCCTGGTCTGCACCGCCTTCAACGCCGACTTCGACGGCGACCAGATGGCAGTACACATCCCGCTGTCGCCCGAGGCCCAGATCGAAGCCTCGGTGTTGATGCTTTCCTCGCGGAACATCCTTTCGCCGGCGAATGGCCAACCCTTGGCTATTCCCAGCCAGGACATCGTGCTGGGCATCTATTACCTGACCAAGGAGAAGCACGGCACCAAGGGTGAAAGCCGCGCCTTTGCTAACGCCGATGACGTGCTGCTGGCCCTGGAAGCGGGCGAAGTCGAGACGCTCACGCCCATCCGCCTGCGCTACACCGGCCGCGTCATTGACCTGAGCACGGCTTACGACGATCAAGACGTCCTCCACACCGAGCCCATCACGGTGAAGAACCAGTTTATCAACACCACGGCGGGCCGCGTGGTCTTCAACGACCACCTGCCCAAGGAAATGCCCTTCGTCAACGGTTTGCTCCGGAAGAGGGGACTCGGTGGGCTGGTGAACTACTGCTATCTGCGCTTCGGCCTGGAGACCACCGTCCAGATGCTGGACGAAGTCAAGGCGCTGGGCTTCCTCTACGCCACCAAGGCCGGCATCTCCATCGGCATCGACGATCTGATCGTGCCCGTCAACAAGGCGAGTCTGGTCGAAGAGGCGGAGAAGGAAGTTTTCGAGGTTGAGCGGCAATATCAGGACGGCGCCATCACCCACGGCGAGCGCTACAACAAGGTGATTGCCATCTGGTCCAACGTCACGGACCGGGTGGCCGACGAGATGTTCCAGGTGATGGAATCGCAGGACAAGTCCGGCGAGCTTAACCCCATCTACATCATGGCCGACTCGGGCGCGCGCGGCTCCAAGCAGCAAATCCGCCAACTCTCGGGCATGCGCGGCCTGATGGCCAAGCCCTCGGGCGAAATCATCGAGACTCCGATCACTGCCAACTTCCGCGAAGGCCTGAACGTGCTGCAATACTTTATATCCACGCACGGCGCGCGGAAAGGCTTGGCGGACACCGCGCTCAAGACCGCCGACTCCGGTTACCTGACCCGGCGGCTGGTGGACGTGGCGCAAGACGTTATCGTATCGGAGTTCGACTGCGGGACCGTGGACGGCATCTACGTAGAGCCCATCGTGGAAGCCGGCGAGGTCGTTGAGCCTCTCCGCGACCGCATCGTGGGCCGCGTCTCCCTCGAGCAAATCAAGGACTACGAGGGGAACGTCATCGTGGACGTCAACCAGGAAATCAATGAAGACCTGGCGGCGGCCATCCAGGCTGCCGGCATCGAGCGCGTCAAGATCCGCTCTGTGCTGACGTGCGAGTCCCGGCGCGGCGTCTGCGTACGCTGCTACGGCCGCAACCTGGCCACCGGCCGACTGGTCGAGAGGGGCGAGGCGGTAGGCGTCATCGCCGCCCAGTCCATCGGCGAACCCGGCACCCAGCTTACCATGCGGACCTTCCACATCGGCGGCACGGCCAGCCGTATTTCCGAACAGTCTACGCTGGAGGCCCGGAGCAGCGGCTTCCTCAAGTTCCAGAACCTCCGGACAGTGACGAACCGCGACGGCCACTTCGTGGTGATGAACCGCAACGGCTCGCTGGTGATCGCCGATGAGAAAGGGCGCGAACGCGAGCGGCATTCAGTGGTTTACGGCGCCCAGATCAAGTCCGCGGACGGCGCTCCTGTCAAGCTGGGCGAAAGCATCGTGGAATGGGATCCGTACACGTTCTCCATCCTGACGGAAGTGGGCGGCAAGATCGAGTTCAAGGACCTGGAGGTGGGCGTCACGCTGCGGGAGCAGGTCGATGAGGTGACCGGCCTCTCGCAGTGGGTGGTGACGGAAGCTCCGGACGAGAAATGCCAGCCCGTGATCGTCGTGCGCAGCGACAAGGCCCCGTCCCGGGCCACACGCAAGTACTTGATGCCTTCGCGCGCGCACCTCATGGTGCAGGATGGCGACGAGGTCAGCCCGGGCGACGTGCTGGCCAAGATCCCGCGCGGAACCACCAAGACGAAAGACATCACCGGCGGTCTGCCGCGCGTGGTGGAGCTCTTCGAAGCGCGCAAGCCCCACGAGACGGCGGTCATTACCGAGATCGACGGCGTGGTGAAGTACGGCGACGTCTCCAAGGGCCAGCGCAAGATCATCGTGGTGCCCGACCGCGGGGAGCCGAAAGAATACCTCCTGCCCCGCGGCGTGCACATTTCGGTGCAAGAAAGCGAGCGCGTGCGGGCGGGCGAGCCCCTCATGGACGGCCCGCGCAACCCGCACGACATCCTGGCAGTGCTGGGCGAAAAGGAACTGGAAAAGTATCTGGTGGACGAGATCCAGGAGGTCTACCGGCTCCAGGGGGTCAACATCAACGACAAGCACATCGAGGTCATCGTCCGCCAGATGATGCGCTGGATGAAGGTGGAGGACGTCGGCGACACCGAGTTCCTCCTCGAAGAGCAGGTGGACAAGTTCAAGTTCCGCGAGGAAAACGACCGGGTGACGGCCCGGAACGGTAAGCCTTCCACGGGGCGGCCGTTGCTGCTCGGCATCACGAAGGCTTCGCTCTCCACCGACTCGTTTATCTCCGCGGCGTCGTTCCAGGAAACCACGCGTGTGCTGACGGAAGCGGCCATCCGCGGCTCGGTGGATCACCTGCGCGGCCTGAAAGAGAACGTCATCATGGGCCGGCTGATTCCCGCGGGCACAGGCCTCGAGTTCTACCGGAACTTCAAGCTGCTCACGGAGGTCGAGGCGCCTCCGCCCGTGGCGGCGGCCGAGGAAATCCCCGGCGAGGCAGCCATCCCCGGCGCTCCCGCGCCCGGCGTGGCAGCCGAGCTCACCGACGAGGACGAGGCACGTACGTAACTACAGTGACGAGTGACGAGTTGGAATCGAGTTCTTCTGACTCGTCACTTGTTACTGGTCACTCTTCGCTGCTCTTATGCAGTTCAATTGCTGGAAATGCGGCGAGACGATTCAATACCCCACCGGCAGCCGTGTCGGCAACCGGGACGCTTGCCCTAAGTGCGACACCGATCTCCACTCCTGCCGCAATTGCCAGTTCTACGACCCCGGCAAACACAACCAGTGCACCGAGAACCAGGCTGAATGGGTCCGCGATAAAGAAGCGGGCAACTACTGCGACTACTTCTCCCCCGGCGCCGTCCTGCGCGCCAGCAAACGCTCCTCCCCCGCCGACAACGCCAAGAAGAGATTCGATTCGCTGTTCAAGATTTAGGC
>CAZBWJ010000087.1:0-13025 GCA_964495535.1 uncultured Acidobacteriota bacterium
ACCAAGCGTCGCGTTCGTGCTCCCAGCCACCGAGCCAACTACCGCCGACCCCGCATACGCTGACAACCCGCCGGCCATGCCAATAAGGAGTAACAGGAAGGGAATAGACGTTCTGAAGCCTTTCGTGACAACCATAGTCAAGAAAGCTCCTTTCGGGGCCGGATGCTAACCGGAATCTTAAGGCCCAAAATCTAATAACAAGGACTTGTCTTTGACCCTCTTTCTGCGTCTGGTTAACTCTAATGTGAGGCCCTCAGCGTTTTTAAGGACGGAATACCGACGCGCAGTTCCAGCGGCCACTGGGTCTTCACCAAGAGTCGCGCGCCAACTGATACGCGGCACGCCTGAGAAGCCATTGCGCGCTAGTGTGCGTCTTCGGACAATTCACGGCAACTGCGCGCCGCCGGCACGTCTCAACTGAGTTCCCGGTCAGCAGAGCCTCGCACATAATCTCCCACTTCTCGTCCAGACCTCGCCGTCCAGATCTTTCTTCCTTCTGACGGCCTCCTTTGGAAAACCTGAGCGTTCCTAGCTCGCGTGTCCAGTTTCATTGGAGGGGAATACAGAGGGAGGTCAACAGCAAGGGCTTTTGTATCTTCAGTTCGGCACGCTCAAAATCTGTCTCCTAATCACGTGGATGGCTTTCGGTCCATAGAGAAGGTGCCCGTGCTCCGCCATGTGGCAGTAGGTACAGAGGGTGACGAGATTCTCGAGGGAGTCGCTCCCCCGCCAGCTGCGGCAGATCTTGTGGTGAACCTGCACGTTCTCAAGTGCCCCGCACTTCCGACACCGCCATCCATCGCGCTCCAAGACCTTCTTCATCAAGCACCCATAAACTTGCTTCCCTAGTTTGATCCGTCTCACCTTCTTCAGCGTCTTGCGGCAGGCTCCAGCTCCGTTTATTCGACCTTGCCAGCGAGGCGAGCCTGATAGTTTGGCGGCAGTAGGTTGACAGATAGTTGAAAAGAGAAAGCAGGCTCGGAAGAAGGAGCGATCCCCGCGCTGAGCTTCCCCGTGGCCTCAGCCGGGGGAGCTTGATACGGGGGCATAGGCCTGCGAGTTAGGCGGCGCATGCCTTACCAGAGCGCGACTACAGTGCTTGAGTGAAAAGGGCGTTGCGGAGGCTGAGCCCGGAGGTATCGGGGTATCCCGCAGTCGGAGCCACCGATGGTGGCTCGAGAACTCACACTGACACCAGCTCACGTACAGGTCAAATCCTGCATCTATCTTCCGAAGAACTGTGCCACGGAGCCCTGAAACCTTGCGCGGTTCAGGTGACAAGTGCTCGTTCGACCCTGGACATCCGCTGAAAGTGGAAAACCGACGTGCATCATCAGGGGCTTGCCGATGCGCGTCTAAAAGGGGCGAGGAATGCTTGGGCCGTCGGAGCTTCCGGGCAAGCGCCTGGTGTCTTGAAACCACGTCACCGTCCGGCGCAGCCCCTCGGCAAAGCGCACGCGCGGCTGATACCCCAGTAGCTGCCGTGCTCGCTCGATGTTGGCCAGAGAATGAAGCACGTCGCCAGCGCGCCGATTGGTGTAATCGGGATTCAAATCATTTCCCACAATCTCTGAAAGATTGCGCAGCAGTTCGTTCAAGCTGTGGCGCTCCCCGGTCCCCAGGTTGAAGACCAGGCCCTCGACCCCCTCCGCCGTGCAAGCGAGGACGTTGGCATTCACGACGTTGTCAACGTACGTGAAGTCGCGAGATTGCTCCCCGTCCCCGTACACCGTGGGCCGACGGCCCTCCAGCGCCGCAGTCACAAAACGGGAGATGACCGCGGAATAAGGTGAATCGGGATTCTGCCGGGGGCCAAAGACATTGAAGTAGCGCAGGCAAACCGTAGGCAGACCGTAGATCCGATGAAAGATCACGCTGTATTTCTCACCGGCCAGTTTGGAAAGGGCATACGGTGAGATGGGGTTTTCGGGCATGGTCTCGACCTTCGGCAGGACCTCCGAGTCCCCATACACCGAAGACGAGCTTGCATAGACCAGCCGTTTGACCCGAGCCTCGCGTGCGGCAACCAGGAGGTTGAGTGTCGCGGTGACATTGGCGCGGTTGCTGCTGACAGGATCCTCAACCGACCTCTGAACCGAGGGGATGGCCGCTTGATGCAGAACATAGTCCACACCTTCCACCGCGCATCGGGCTACGGCAGGATCAGCCAAGTCCCCCTCGAGTAGCTCAATGCGCTCAAGGACTTCAGTAAGGTTTTGCCGAAAACCGGTGCTGAAGTCGTCAGCCACCCTGACGCGTCCAGCCTCCCCCAGCAAGCGGCGCACGAGCGCCGAACCGATGAAACCGGCGCCTCCAGTCACCAAGTAGAAAGCCATGTCACCCACCCAAACGTGAATCTGAACCAAGAAAGGTTGAATAAACCTGTGGTCACTATCTTCGCGTACGAGGAAGCCGATACACTGACGAGTACTCTGACTTCCCCTATGATGGCTATACCCTTCCTGGGGAAACCGGAATTGTGCTCCCAGGAGCGGGAGCTACGCGTGCGCTGCACTTCCGCATATCTAAAACAACATGTTCAGGCCAACTCACCTCAAGACTGCATCGCCATTCTATCCTTTCGCACGAATCCTATCAAGGCGATGTACTCGTCCAGTAGATTACTGACACCCTGGCCTTGTTGGGCTGGGCTTGCCAGTGAGCGAGGAACTCCCGGAGAGTGAGGTAACCGAGGGCCTGCTGAGGGCGGACGGTGTTGTAGATCCGTTCCGACTGCCGGAGTTCCTGGTTGAGCGGGGCGATCTGGACCGAGTAGGCGGTGACCTCATAGAACTGGGCTAACAACCGGATTATGAGCCTGAGTTCTTGAGGAAAAGGGGTAACACTCCAAAGCAGGGGTTCCAGCGCCCGTGGCGTCAGTAAACTTCAAGGGCATGATCTGCACATCCCAGTTTGCCCCTGCCACGCCCAGCCCGTTCCCAGTCAGAGCGCCGATGGTGCCGCTGGTGTGCGTTCCGTGGCCGTTGTCGTCCATGGATCGTTGGAGTACGCGTAGATATTCCAGCCTCGGCAGTCATCCACGAAGCCGTCCCGGTCGTCATCAATACCGTTGGCACACTTCACGCCGGCTTCCCCGGGGTTGGTCCAGATGTTCAGTGCCAGGTCCCGGTGCGTATACTCCACGCCGGTATCGATGTCGGCCACCACGATGCTGAATCGCCCACGCGCCTTGTCCCAAGCGAAGGTCGCGCCCACGTCGGCAAAGGGATTGGTGTCGGGTAGAGTGTTCTTCCACCCCCATTGCTGAGCGAAACCGGGATCCGTGGGGATGGCCTCGACAATGTGGTAGATCGGATTCTTCTGGACGTATTGAACATCCGCCAGGGTCGAGTAGTAGGCAAGCGCGGAGTCCAGGTCTATGCCCTCCGGGACGCGAACGCGAACCAGCGGCTCGTCCCTGGCAAAGCGTTGGAGAACGGTGGCGCCCGCGCCCCGATGGATTTCTTGCCTGACGTAGGGCGGAGTTCCTGGCTTGAACTTCACTAGGAGTTCATGAGCGACATATTTCCCGTTCCCGAGACTTCGAGCTGCCGCCGCCTGCGCCAGAAGGCCAAGGCTTATCCCTCCCAGGAGAATGACCAGAAATGGTTTAAGAGATACCCACCCGCGCATCTTTGTGTCCTCCTTCCACTCACACGGCGAATGTGGTGTCCGGCAGACCCCGGAACGGCACACAACCCTGCGCCGCCACAATTCGCGGAAGCACACACGTCCCGCCTACCGGTTCACGCTACAGTGTGAGAAAGAGAGGGAATCCTCTCTTCGTGGCGAACACGCCCCTCGGTAATAAGACCACTTCTCAGTTCTCGTCGGGCTCTCGCCCCACGACGAACCGTTCTGGCGCAGTCAACCCATGTCCTCACGCGGCACCCCGGAAATGTCAAGCGATATGTCAGGAGTCGCGATCATCTGCCTGCATCCCGGACCTGACTGATAATTCGAACCAATGCGAGTGAGGGTTTCCATTTCACCGAACCATGGCGGAATCGAACCCTAAGTCTTTTCAGACAAGTTGGTTAGAATCACCCCCCCGATGAAGGCTCTTGACAAGCTGCCTTTCTCGTGCGATAAATGGCACCATCCAGGATAGTGTTAGTCTGTCGTTTCTAAGGAGATTTGCGCGGTGAAATGTCGCTGCATGCTCACGGCTGGCCGGGTCTGTAGCGGGGTGTGGAGCGCAACCGTATGAAAACCAAAGCCCTCGTCGTGATCGCCCTAGGATTTCTGCTGGGAGTTGCCGCCGGCATGAATTGGGCGCAGTCGCTCGGTGACCTGGCTCGCGAAGAGCGAGCAAAAGGACAATCGCAGCCCAAAGCGGTGACCGTCTACACCAACGACAACGCTCTGCAGGGGATTTCGATTGAGGAGACAGCCGCTGCCACGCGGGCCCCCGAAGCCCCTTCCACGGAGCCTGCGAGCAAGACGCCCACAGCGGTCGACGTGCCAGCCAGCAACGTGGTCGCCGCTGTCGAACCGAGCCGGACGCCTCCACTGAAGAAGCAACCCGAAGACGGTAAAGCGACCAAGGACTATGAGAAGGGGGGGTTCCCGACCGCCCCTGCCAACCTGGCCAGGGTCTCCGCCCCGCTTGGGGCAGTGCAAGTGGCAACGGGGGCGGCAGCCGAGGATTCCGCCAAAGTCTCTGGCATCACCATTCAGGCGGGGATGGCCGGCGGAACCTTGGTGGACATCGCGACCTCGAGTCCCGCCCCTTACCGTGTGTTGCAGTTGGAGGGTCCGCGGCGCCTGGTGGTCGACCTAGAGGGGGCGTACATAGCCACCCCTCAGGAGTCCTACGCGGCTGAGTCGCCCCTGCTGAAGCGCGTGCGGATTGGCCAGTTCCGGGCAGAGGGGCCGGCGGTTGTACGCGTCGTGTTGGAGCTCAGTGGCAACCCGGCCTTTGATGTCCGTGCCACTCCAGACGGCGTTCGCGTTGAGCTGAAGCCGCGCGACCTGCTCCCGTCATTGTTGGCTGTCCCCGGTGCCAAGGGTGAGGCTGAAAAACCAGCGCAGCAAAGCGTGCCCGCGCCCGGTCAACAGCCCACTTTGCAGCCCCCCCCAGGGCAGACAGCTCCCGGTCCGAGCGTGCCGGGCGCAGCCAATGTCTTCTATCAGTTGTCGCCTTTCAAGTCGTTGCCCCAGAACCAGAGGTTATTGGACAGCCTCAGCCTGAGGATTGTGCTGGCCCACAACTACAGGAAGGGAGATCCAGAGGAGGCGGCGTGGAAGACCAAGGGAACTCCCGGGGTGGAAGCCAACCGGCTCTTTATCAAATCGATAGGCGGGGCGTCTTATCGTACGCTTGAGCTGGCGATCACGCCGTCCCCTCAGGGCGGATATGAGCTGGCAGTTTACGGTCAGCAGGTCGAACAGACTGCACAGGGTCCAAACCCTGACCTCCCTGCGATCCAACAGCTGGTGAACACTGAGGTCGCAAGAATGCAGCAGTCTCCACCGCCCGTCCTGGATGCAAGTCAGCTGAGCTATCAAACGTACTACCTTAGTTATGTGCTGGCTGATCGCGCGATCGCGCTGCTCAAGGCGCTGGGGTATACCACGGTCGAGTACAACGAGCAGGCAGGGGAGAGCACCTATCAGAATATCTATAACCCTGTCAAGCTGGGAACTGGCCGGCCCCCGATCATCGTCAAGCTGATCGATTCCACTAAGACCAGCCTGATGGAACCATCTCCAACTCCGTCAGGAGCGCCTGGCCAGATGCCGGCGATGGCGCAGGTTCCCCAACAAGCGGGCTCCACCACGACTACGGGCCTGCCCGCAATTGGAGGAACCTACCTCCACCAAATGACCTCCGGGGAACCACAGCAGCGGCTTCTCATCCTTTACGACAAAGATGACCCTGAATCCCTGCAGAAGCTGATGGACTTGTTGCAGAGTACCATTGACGTGCCGTCCCGCGAGATTATGATCGAGGCCCTGGTCATCGAGTTAAACAGCAGCAGGGCCAGGGACCTCGGCGTTACCTTCGAGACCCAGCAGAACCAATCCAGCGTTTTTTCTGTGAACACAGATGCTGTAACGGGCGAGGCGCTGCCGTTCGTCTTCTCCTTCGATAAGAGCGCCCCCAGGCTCGCTACCTTCAAAGCCTCGTTGTCGGCACTACTCAAAACCGGCGAGGCGGAGATCCTCTCCAATCCCTCCGTCCTCGTCCTGGACGGCCGTCAAGCTCGCATCCAGATTGGCCAGCAGGTGCCCGTCATCAAGTCCGTTTCCACTCAGGCCGGCATCATCTCCTCGGTGGACTATTTCCCGGTCGGCATTGTGCTGAACCTGCGACCTCGAATCAATGAGGACGGTAGCGAAATCACAATGCAGACAGAAACAATCGTCAGCGCCATCAACACGGGCGCCGTAGTGGCTGGGACCTCTGCCCTCGTGGCTCCCCTCGTTGACAACCGCCAAGTTCAATCAATTGTGCGAGTTGCCGACAACACGCCGTTTATTATCGGCGGGCTGATCTCTAACAATAACCAAACGAAGATGAGCGGGATTCCCTTCCTCTCCGAGATTCCCGGGTTGGGCGCCTTGTTCCGCAGGACAACCGTGACGAAGGTTAAGCAGGAGGTCATCATCGTCGTCACCCCGCATGTGATCCCCCTCGAAGACAAGTACTTCAGCTATGTGATCCCCAAGGACTCCGATCAGTTTGACCGCTTCAACTATCGGCTGTTCCGCAACGCCTACCGGATCCGGGGCAACGATCTCTTTGACCTTGAATTCGTCTGTGACAGCAACGTGTATAAGCAGTTGGTCGGCCGCGTCACTACGGCCAGTGCCAGCTATCCTCAACTGCGGAAAATCGAGCTCTTCGCATCCGTGCTGAAGGGCGGCGTGCCGAGCGAGGAAGTCCTGGTGCGGCGCATGCTCTGGGAGATCATCGATAAGACCCATTTCGCCCGCTACATTGACCCGGAGCGGATCATCTTCTTCCAAAACAACCCGTCCGCGGCCGGTGGTAGCGGCTTCCAGCTCGCATTTCTGAACCAGAAACTGAGGGACATGAAGGATAGGAAAGTCGGCCTTGCCCTCACGTTCGAGGCGCAGCCGCAAGGCACCGAGGAGCGCCCGTTCGTGCAGCCCAAAGCGGTGCTGGGCTACCCGGATGTTTCCGCTCAGGGCTATCCGGAATTGTTGATCAACGCCAATGGACGCAACCCCGACGGAACGCCACGGAATTGGGCAGTTCTGCTCAGCACGAACTACTCCGGGATTCGGGTGTCGCCTCTCGAACTCCTTCAGGGTGTGTTGGTCCTGAAGCGACTTCTCGACCTGAACCGGTCCATGCCCTTGACCCTTAAGGAGTTTCACATCGGCCGGCAGATCGTCTTTCCCAGCCAAGAGGAGCTCAAGCAGGGTTATCACCTCATTGACCGAGAGGTTGCCAAGCTCTTTTACGAGGTCTACAACTACTACCCGGTCTTCGAGCAGGAGTTTAATCGGGAAACTCGCCAGTTGAATGCGATGCTCGACAAGATCGGTGCTCAATAATGACGGTTTCGATCGGGAAGAGTGTTCGGCCGTACCCAGGGCTGGCTCGCCGAGCGAGGAGCTGAGCGCTCGCCTGGGACGCTGGGGGCGGGAACCTCAGCGTATTTCAGGTCAGGGCTTGCGTGGCGTGCCCTTGTTTTTGGTTGCTCGGAAAAGTGGCAGTGGTCATACCTTCTCTCGACCCCCAGGAACGCATTCCCTTCCTTTGCACTGCTGTGGCCTCAGCGTGCGCCGCTGCGGGAGCCCTTACGGCGCGTGCCGCAGCCGACACGCTGTTCCTCGATTACTACGGTCCCCATGTCCTTTCGCTGATGTATGTGGGTACCAGTGTCCTGGTGGGTACGGTCGCGTACTGCTTCGGGCGCTACGTCCGCAGCGTGTCGCTCAGCCGAATATTGATTCTCTCCTGTGGTTTTCTCGGTCTAGTGGCCCTTTTATTGCGCATCGCACTATTTCTTCCATGGAACGGCTTGCGCGTTCTTGCCTATTTTTGGGGCGACTTAACCGTTAACGGGTCCACACTCCTCTTCTGGAGTTTTTTCGGCCTGGTTTTCGATTTCCGTCGCGCCAAAAGGCTGCTGGGATGGGTGGGTGCCAGTGGGACGCTTGCCTGTATTGCGGCAGGTTTACTGATCAGGCCATTTGCCAAGCTGTTTGGAACGCCCAACCTCCTCATCGTTGTCGCTCTCCTGCTGGCCGGGTTCGCGGCCGCGGTTTTCTATCTGACCCACCATTCCGAATCGCAATTCGAAGGACTCGGCAGGGCCTCTTGTACAGATGTCAACTTGCCTGATCTGAGCTATTACATCGGCCTGCTGAGAGCGCCACGCATTCGCTCTCTCGCCCTCCAGGCGATGGTCGGCACCATGGTGATTATTCTGGTTGACTATCAGTTCAAGGCGGTGGCCCAGGCGCACTTCCAGGGACCACGACTGGCGGCATTCTTCGGGGACTTTTACGCTGCGGCCAACATCATCATGCTGCTGATCCAGATCTTTGCCTTGCACCTTCTCCTCCAAGGCAGGGGGCTGTTGACTTCGCTTTGTATCCTTCCTATGGGCATGCTCCTGGGAGGGTCAGCAACAATCCTCACTGCATCTTTCGCGGCAGTGTTGATCAGCAAGCTGGTCGCACAGACGACTCTGTTCACGGTTGACAGCGGCGCCTTCCAGATCCTTTATCTCGGCATCAAGAAGCAAACTCGAACCCAGGGAAGAGTGCTGGTTGATGGCATTTGCAGGCCCGCAGCCATTGGGATCACAGGGGCTATTCTCGTTCTCATTTCAGGCGCCGTGAGGGTTTACTTTCTGTCGATCCCCGGCCTTCTTCTGTGTCTGGTTTGGTTTTTCCTTGCCCGCCGCAATTACTCCCTTTACCTATCCGGCCTGGTCGAGTCATTAAGTGCCCGGTTGCTCGACCTTTCTGAGGAACCCCACGGCTTGCATGACAAGGCGGTGGAGGATTACACGCGGCGGGCTTTGGTCGCCGCTAAACTGGAAGAACTCCCGTATCTCCTGAGCGTTGTCCAACAACTGGATGACATCGACTGGTCGACTGAAATTCGAAGCTTGCTCCAGCGACCCGAGCCGGAGATCAAGATCGCCGCTCTGGAGTACCTCATCAAGTGGGGGAAGTCAGGGGATCCAAACGAGGTAATCGAACTTGCTCGGCATCCTGTTGCCGAAGTCCGGCGGGCCGCCGTCCGTGCGGCTGGGTTGGGCGGTGAGACAGTCATGATGTCTATCCGGGAGTCCCTTGAGGACTCCGACCCGGGGGTCCGGGCAGAAGCTGCGTCCGCCTTGATCGATATGGGTCATTTCGGCGGACTCCTCCAAGGTGTAGCCGCAGTCAAAGGCATGCTCGAATCCGATGACAAGTCCTACAGGATGGCGGTGGCCAGCCCCGTGAGCCGACTGCGGGTTCGCGGGCGAACTGATTCTCTGTTGCGGCTTCTTGACGACCCGGAGCCGGAGGTTCGCTTGGCTGCCTTGCGGGCCTGCGCCAATATTCCCGAAGCCGAGCTTGTCCCCAAGGTGATTTCGCAACTCTGGGAAACCAGAACGGCCGGTGTGGCCGCCGATGCCCTCATCGCACTCGGGCCACTCACGGCTGATTATCTGTACGCCCATGACGACACGGCGGAACTGGCGGACCTGTTCCGGCGATCAATGCAACTGCCAGTCATTCTGGAGAAGATTGGCCGCCTTAGAGCGCTCCAGGTGCTCAAAAGGGTCCTCGATTTCTCTGGTCCGAATGCCTCGGTGGCAATGGTTCAGGCTTACTGCCGGATGCTGCAACGCCAGCCCCCCCTCGAGCCTCACCTGGAGCACTGGGAGTCTGTATTGCGCAGCCAGATCGCAGCCACGCAGAAGCGAAAACGGCTGCTGGCTCGCTCAGCGCCCCTGACGGGGAACACATTCCTTCTGGGCGTGCTCCAGGAGGAATACGCCACTCATCTCGGGAATGTCTTTACGCTTCTCGGTCTCCGCGCCACAACTGTCAAAATGGAGGCGATTCGTTCGCACTTGCAGAACGGAGATGAAGAGCAACGTGCCCGCGCCCTGGAAATCCTGGAGCATGTACTCCCGGTCAAGTGGAGGAGTGAAGTGTTGCAATTGATCGACGCCAAACTGTCGGCTGACGAAATCACCAGCGTTGTCGGACTGCTGCGCGATGCCATGGATTCGGATAGCTCGGAGCCGGTGCTCCTGGGCACCCTCTACGCCGCAGCGCGCAGCGGCTCCAAGGATCCACTTCCGCTGATTCAACAACTCTTGTCTCACACCAGTGGAGTCGTCAGGGAGACAGCGCTTTTTGGCCTCGCCCAAATGGAGGCGCCCGACGAGCTCGCCCGGCAGTGCCGTAAATTGCTTGCAGACCCGGACATGATCGTCCGTCGTCTGGCGCAGTCGCTGTCGTGTCACCCGGACAAAACCTCGCAGGAGGGAGAAACCGGTATGATCGTGGTTGAAAAGATCCTTTTTCTCCGACATATACCCCTCTTCTCAAACATGGCGACTAGTGAACTCACGCAGGTCGCCTCCATAGCGCGAGAGGTAGCATATCCGGCCGGGTTCCGGATTATTCAGGAAGGTGAACATGGCGACCATATGTTCTTGATCGTGGATGGCGAGGTGTTGATTCAGCGTGGGGAGACGCCTTTGAAAACGCTGGGCCCAAGGGATTTCTTCGGGGAGATGAGCATCATCGACGGAGAGGCGCGATCCGCGTCCGCAACTGCCGTGACGGATTGCCTATTGCTGCGCATCGACAAGGAGGACTTCCAGGAGCTGCTTTCGACTTACAACTCCGCCGCCGTTTCGGTCGTGCGTGCACTGAATCAGCGCCTTCGCGATGTGCTGCCTGACCTCGAGAGAGCAAAGAGAGGTATGTGATTCAATCGTCGCAGGAAGACCAGCCCGACTCTCGTTTTGACCTGTTGCTGCTGCATCGGACTCCGGTCACTCCTAGAATTCCTCTTCCGGGGTCTTGACGGCAAAAACCGGCACCTTTTCCCGTTTGCCTTTGACCGTAAACAGTCCAAGCGCTTCGCAGGGAATCTCCTTGCCGATTGCCGCCTGGACGCGTTCATTTACCAGAATCCTGCGCTTGACTTCCTTGGTCAGGCCTTCCAAGCGCGCCGCCAAATTAACCGGGTCACCGATGACCGTATAGTCCATCCGGCGCTCGGAGCCGATGTTACCCGAGATTACGGTGCCACTCGTGATGCCGATGCCGATTTCGATGGTCATCTGCCGGTTGCGAGCTCGTTCCCGGTTGATGGCGCCGAGCTCTTTCCGCATCTCGAGGGCGGCGCGAACGGCTCGCAGGGCGTCGTCTTCGCGAGGCACAGGAACGCCGAAGACAGCCAGGATGGAGTCGCCGATGAACTTATCGACCATTCCCTGGTGGCGAAAGATGACGTTGATCATGCGCGGGAAGTAGGTATTCAAGAGCTCCACGATATTCCAGGGGTCCATCTGTTCGGAGATCGACGTAAAATTGCGGATGTCGATAAGGAGAATGGTCACCTCCGCACGCTTTCCGCCCAGCTTGGCTTCGTCCGTGTTTTGCATCACTTGTTCCGCCACTTCGCGTGCCATGTATCGGCAGAGAGTGTTCATCAATCGCTGCTCCTGGGTGATATCCTCCGCAACCAGGACGCCGCCCAGAAAGTTTCCCTGCGTGTCCTGCAGTGGCAGCGCGCTCAAGTCAAGGCTGAAACTGGATCCATCGCGGCGCAGGAATCGAACGTCGTACGCCTTG
This sequence comes from uncultured Acidobacteriota bacterium, assembly GCA_964495535.1. Lineage (GTDB taxonomy): Bacteria > Acidobacteriota > Terriglobia > UBA7540 > UBA7540 > JALHUF01. The sequence goes on from CAZBWJ010000087.1 coordinate 11,797, forward strand.
CGCCCGTGCCGCTTAGTCAGAACATCCTCCGTCAGCGAAGCAAGCCGAGCGTTAGCCGCCCCATCGAAGAGCGTTGCGTAGTCTTTGCCAACCTCAGCGTTCGTTCGAAAACCGAAGATTTCGGTTCCGCCACGATTGATGGTGGTGAGCTTTCCGAGTCTGTCGAAAGTGAGGATGCCAGTGGCAATGCTCTCCAGGATTCTCTCGTAGTAATTCTTCATGTCGCGGATGTTCCCGAACAGGCGGGCCTCGCGCAGCACGACGGAGATCTGACTGGCTACCGCCACGCCGAGTCCTTCATCTTCCCGGGTGAAGAGGCCGTAACGCTTGTTGAGGATGACGAGCATGCCCGGCGAGACTCCGTTCTCCTTGCTCACGGGGACACAAAGGACAGAACGGGTGCGTTCATCAAAGTACTTCTCGATTTCGGGTCGATAGCGGGGATCGGCGGCTAGGAACGGAACATTGGTCAACTGGCGGCCCTCCGCCGCCTTGCCCACCAGACCCTCGCCCAACCCTATCTGGAATTCCCCCGCACGGCCAGCGACCTGGGTTCGCGCGCGCAGGGCATCCTGCTGCGGGTCGTGCAGGAAAAGGAGGACTCTCTCCGCCTCCATGGCCCGTTCCGTCGCCCGGCAGATGTCCTCAATCACTGCCCCAACCTCCGCTCCCGGCGAGAGGGCCTGGATAATCCCGAGCAAAGCCGAAGAAGTGCGAATTTTGGCACGGAGGAGTTCGCTAAAGATCAGATTCGCAAGGTCCGCGTCCGGGAAACGCACAGCGACGGCCGTGTTATTGCCGCGACCCAATTTGCTCACCCGGACTACCTGGGCGGGGATCTCCTGCATTCCTGCCGGGAGGTTCTGCAGCTCAGGAAAGCTGAGTCGGAGATTCATCCCGGCACGGTAGGATCGCCGGGCGGTGAAGGAAGCCCCGCCCCGAGAGACGTCCAGAGTCCGGGTCTGCTCCTTAAATGCCTCGCCCCGTCTCGGGACTCTTATTGAAATAGGCAGCGCAATGGCTAGTCGTTCGGTCTGGCGGCGCGAGGCAGCCGTGTCGGCCGGCGATCCTGTTGTTGATTTCTTCACCCTTCAACCTCCACAGAGTATCTAAGCCGACAATTCCGGAATGACGTCGCGCAGGAAAGGTCCGCCGCTAAGAGCTATCGGCTAACACTGAACTCTTGTTGATACTGTCCGCTTGCCCTATCTTGCTTCAAAAACGTGGGC
>CAZBWJ010000088.1:0-11799 GCA_964495535.1 uncultured Acidobacteriota bacterium
GCTTCGCCGACGCGCGCTGGGAATGGATATTTCAACCGCGGGGATAGACGGAGGGTCTTGAATATGCCTTATACCTACTTCCCCGGCTGTTGCATGCACGGCTTTGCGCGCCATTGCCAGGACTCGCTTTACGCGGTCTTCGACGCGCTGGGCCTGGAACTCCGCGAACTGAAAGACTGGAACTGCTGCGGGGCGACTACTTACATCTCGGTGGACGAGCATCAGGCCATTGCCCTGGGGGCGCGCAATCTGGCCATGGCCGAGCAGGTGGGCCTCGAAGTGGTGGCACCCTGCACCGCCTGTTTCATGATCCTAAAGAAAACCCAGGATTACCTGGCGCGTTACGGGGAACTACGGGCCACGATCGCGCGCGCGCTTGCCACGATTGGACTGGAGTACCAAGGCACGGCCAGAATCTTTCATCCCCTGGAAATTCTCTTGCGTGATGTGGGCGTGAAAGCTTTGAAGGCCAAGGTAAAGAAGCCACTCCGGGGCTGGAACGTGGCGCCGTACTATGGTTGCCTTATCGCGCGGCCTTATGCGCTGAGCGAGGGCATGAGCCTCGAAGCTTTCGACGCGTTCATCCCCGCGTTGGGCGCCAATCTGGTGGACTTCGACTTGAAGGCGCGTTGCTGCGGTGGTTCTCTGACGGGAACCATCGAAGATGTAGGACATCGCTTAGTATACATCCTCCTGCACCAGGCCAGGCGTAACAACGCCGACGTCTTGGTCACCGTTTGTCCACTCTGTCAACTCAACCTGGAAGCGCACCAGGGGAAGATAAAGAGGCAGTACCATGACGACATCACCATACCCATCCCCTATTTCACGCAACTAATCGGCATGGCCCTGGGGCTTCCGGAGAAGGCCTTGGGGCTGCACAAGCTCTTGGTGCCTCTCCGTTGGGATGTGGGCGAAAGGGGCATGGCAGCGCGGGAACCTGCGGCCGCCTGAGAGAAACTTAATTGGGCGACGAGCGGGAAAGGAGTTAGCGCATGGGTACACTTCAGCCCCAAATCACTCCCGAAAAGTCCGGCGTGATTTTCCCTGAAATCGCCCAAATCCCAGAGTTGTTCCGGACCTGTATTCAATGCGGGGTGTGCAGCGGTTCCTGTCCCATGGGTGAAGTAATGGACTTCGCGCCGCGCAAGGCGGCTAAGATGATTGCTGACGGCCGGTTTGAGGAGGTTGTGAGTAGCAACACCCCCTGGCTTTGCGTGGCTTGTCATACGTGCCAAGTCCGGTGCCCCAGCCAATTGCTGATTCCGGATGGCCTCTTCCCCGCGCTAAGGTCGGCGGTGATGGCAGAGGGCAAGCCAATGGAGCAGGACCTGCAAAAGGCCTTGCAGAACACATATCTCTACGGGAACCCCATGGGCCAGTCGCCGCGCAAACGCGCCGAGTGGACAAGAACGGCGGACGTTCCAGTTCCCATCATCTCCCAGATCAAAAGGCCGGTGGAGGTTCTATGGATCGTGGAGTGTTACCCTTCGTATGAACCCAGAAACCAGGAGATTTCGCGCAAGCTGGCGCGCATCTTGAACGCACTGGGCGTGGACTTTGCCGTCCTGGGGCATGAGGAACGCTGCATCGGGGACTGCGAGTGGTTGGCGGGCGAGCGCGGACTTTTCGAAATGCTCATCGAGCGCAACATCGAGATCTTGGGAAAATATCGCTTCAAGGAGATATTGATCACCGACCCGCACGCCTACCGTACCTTACTGAATATCTACCCGAAGCTGGGTGGCACCTTCCGCGTGAAGCATTACGTGCAGTTTCTCGCCGAGCGCGCCGGGCAACTCAAGCCCCTGCTCAAGAAGAAGCCAAGTGCTGCCGTCACCTATCACGACTCCTGCTGCTTGGGCCGCAAGACCGGGCATTACGACGAGCCGCGCGTGCTGCTTGAGGCCATCCCGGGCGTGAAGCTCGTGGAAATGATTCAGAACCGCGAGTCGAGCCTGTGCTGCGGAGGGGGGGCGAGCACGATCTATCTGGACCGCTACATCCAGGAGCGCGCCAAGGATCGCCTGGCCGACCGGCGGGTGCAGCAAGCGGCGGCGACAGAGGCCGGGATCCTGGCCGTGGCCTGTCCGTATGAGCCGGCGCGCTTTGAGGATGCGGTGAAGATTACTGGTAATGAGGAGAAGCTCGTCGTGCGGGACATTATCGAACTGCTGGCCGAATCTATGGGGCTGGAGTAGAGGGAGGGCACAGCCATGAACATTGCGGTGCTTGCCAAGCAGGTGCCCGACCTGGTGGAAGGCGTGGAGATTGATGCGAGTGGGAAAGCAGTGGACCCGACTTCGATCCGCTTCATCTTGAGCGAGCTGGACGACCACGCCTTGGAAGAAGCTCTGCTCCTCAAGGAGCGCAGCCAGGCACAGGTGGAGGTCTTTTCGCTTGAGACTGGCGAGGCCAGAGAAGCTCTGTTCACCGCGCTGGCCAAGGGTGCCGACCGGGTGGTCATGGTCCGAACAGGGCTGGAGTCGCCTGCCGACAGTCATACAACCGCTAAACTGTTTGCCTCAGTGCTTCACGGATCGGCCTTCGACCTGATCCTCACCGGGGTGCGGGCCATTGACGACCTGGACGGCTCGCTGGGCGGCCTGCTCGCGGGTTATCTCGGGCTCCCTTACGTCGGATTGGTGCGCAAGGTGGAGATTTCCGGCGACGGCGGGACGGTGCTCGTCGAGAAGGAGTATCCCGGGGGCTATGCGGCCGAACTCGGGGTGCGCCTGCCAGCGGTTCTGGGGATTCAGGCCGCCGAGCAACCTCCACGGTATGTGCCTGTGAGCCGGCTTCGCCAAGTGATGAAGGCTGCAAAGGTGGAAGAAGAGACCGCCACTGCGGAGGGTGTCGAGCCGCTTGCCGTGGGGCGGATGTACAAGCCCGAGGAAGGGAAAGGCGCAACGATGCTTTCTGGAAGCGCAGAGGAGGTGGCGCGGCAAATCGCCAATCTCCTCTCCGAGAGACATCTCCTGAGGTGACCTATGCCCAACGACATTCTAGTCGTCGCCGAGCACTTCCAAGGACATGTCGCTGACATCACGTTCGAACTCCTCGGCAAAGGCCGGGAGCTGGCGCGCGCCTTGGGCGGCCAGGTTGGGGTTGCGCTCTTGGGACACGATGTGGGTGGGCTGGTGAGCGAATTGGGGGCTGCCGAGGTAGTCTACGCTGCCGATCGTCCAGAACTTCGCGAATTCACTCCGGACGCTTACGCGGCTGTCCTGGGGAGTGCAATCGGGAACGCATCACCACGGGTGGTTCTACTGGGGAGCACCTCTGTCGGGTTAGACCTCGTCAGTATTCTTTCAGCGCGACTGAACCTGCCCTGCATCGACAACTGCATAGCCCTCAAAATACAGAATGGAGAGGTGGTCGCCACTAGCCAGATTTACGGGGGCAAGCTCTTTGCGGAGGTTCTCCTGACGCAGCGAACCACGCTCGTCGCGGTGGCTCCCGGTATGTTGCCGGCCGAGGCGGGCAAGGTGAGCGGAACGCCCCAGATGGTGCAACTCTCCCATGTGCTTGGGCCGCCGGAGCCACGAACATCATTTCGCCGCTGGATTGAGCCGCCCCCGGGAGATGTGGACATCACAAAGATTCCTATCTTGGTGGCCGTAGGGCGCGGTATCCAGAACGCTGACAACGTGCCGCAGGCGGAGGCCTTGGCCGAGCTGCTGGGTGGAGCAGTATGCGGTTCGCGGCCGGTGATCGACCAGGCGTGGCTGCCTAAGACCCGGCAGGTGGGCAAGTCGGGCATGACGGTGAAATCTAAGCTCTATTTGGCGTTGGGTATCAGCGGAGCTCCCGAGCATGTCGAGGGCATGAGGGGCGCCGAACTCGTTGTCGCCATCAACCAGGATCCCCAAGCCCCCATCTTTAGCGTCGCCCATTATGGGGTGGTAGCAGATCTGTTCGACATCCTCCCCTTACTGACCGCGGAAATCAAGACGAGGCAGGGTTAGCGTGCCGCTTGAAGCGCCAACACGTGAAGTCTTCCCCCAGTTTGGCCTGGGATCGGAGCTAGCCTTTTATCTCCTGGCCTTCCTGGCCGTTCTGGTTTTCTTGACGGGAATCTACTTACGGGTGCGCAAGTATCGTCGCGGCCGAGCAGCCAACCGCTTCAATCGGCTGGGCTCCAGGCTGCTGCATGTCTTGCAGATTGTGGCTCGCAACGCGACCGTGACCCGCAACGACCTCTACGCGGGACTGGGACACTTGGCCATCATGTGGGGGTTCATCGTCCTGTTCGTCGGCACCGCCGTCCTGACCATCGACTACGACTTGGTGAGGCCCCTTCACCCGGCATGGCGCTTTTGGAAAGGGGACTTCTACCTCGGGTACTCGCTGGTGCTGGACCTCTTCGGTGTGGTTCTGCTGGTCGGGTTGGCCCTGATGGTCGTCCGACGGCGCTTTTTCCGGCTTCCTCAGCTCGACTACACCCGCGCCGACGCCCATGCGGGGGAGTGTGACCGCGGTTTGTACATCTGGGACGACTGGATCTTCCTTGGGCTCCTGTTTTTCGTGACGCTAACAGGCTTCCTGGCGGAGGGTCTGCGGATTGCCCAGCAATGGCCCGCCTATGAAAGGGCCTGGTCGCCGGTGGGATGGGCGACGGCGAGCTTGTTCGCGCGGCTCGGCATGTCGCCGAGCCTGGCGCAAGCTACCCACTTCTACGTTTGGTGGAGCCACGCGATCCTGGCGCTAGGCTTTGTTGCCTACATCCCCTATTCCAAAGCCTTCCACCTCGTCGTCGATTTCTTCAACCTCGTCTTCCACAACGAGGACGCGGCGCGCCGCCTGCCCCCGCCGCCACCCGATGCCCCCTCGGCCGGTTATGAGCGGGTCGAGGATTTCACCTGGAAAGAGCTCCTCTCCCTGGATGCCTGCACGCGCTGCGGGTGGTGCCATGTGGCGTGTCCGATCCAGACTTCGGGCATGGGATTTTCGCCGCGGGATCTGATTCTCGACCTGCGGGAGTATGTTGATGCGATGACCATTGCACCGCGGGCGCGGGTGGATCAGCAGCGCGTGAAAACCGAGGGGAGGAAGGTGCTTTTTGGTGCTCACGTCGCCGCTATCGACGGGCTGGCGCTGGCAGGGAGTCTGATTAAGTCGGAAGGCCTATGGGCTTGCAGTACCTGCATGGCTTGTATGGACATCTGCCCGGTTGGCGTCGAGCACGTCCCCATGATTGTGCAGTTGCGGCGCGCCCTGGTCCTGCGAGGAGAGACCGATGAGAAGTTGAGCGAAGCTCTCCGCAATCTGGCGCGCTACGGCAACTCCTTCGGCCAGTCGGAGCGCAAGCGCGCCGTATGGACGCAGGGGTTGGATTTCAAGCCCAAGGACGCGCGGAAGGAAGCGGTGGAATGGCTCTGGTACCTGGGGGAGTATGCCTGCTACCACCCCGCGCTCCAGGGCATGACGCGCCAGCTCGCGCGCGTCCTGCACGCCGCCGAGGTGGACTACGGCATCCTCTACGAGGCTGAGCGCAATTCCGGCAACGACGCCCGTCGCGTCGGCGAGGAGGGTCTGTTCGAACTGCTGCGCGAGAAGAACATGGCCACGCTTCAGAACGCCCGGTTCAACAGCGTGTTCACCACGGACCCGCACGTTTACAACACGCTGAAGAATGAGTACCCGGACCTCAACCACGGGCGGCATCCGGTCCGGCACTACACGGAGTTGTTGGCGGAACTCTTCGCACGCGGGCGGCTGAAGGTGACGCAGAAGTTGGGGTACCGGGTGACGTATCACGATCCGTGCTACCTGGGGCGGTACAACGGCGTTTACGACGCACCGCGGGCGGTGCTGAAGGCCTTGGGAGTGGATTTGAAAGAGATGCCGCGCGCGCGCCGCGACAGCTTCTGTTGTGGCGGTGGAGGCGGCCGAATTTGGATGGAAGAAATCGGCGAGGCGCATGCGCGCCCGAGTGAAAGCCGGGTACGCGAGGCGGCGGCGCTGGAAGGGGTCGAGACCCTGGTGGTGGCGTGTCCGAAGGACTACGTCATGTTTGCGGACGCCTTGAAGACGACCGGACTCGAGGGCCGGCTGGCGGTCAAGGACTTGACGGAACTATTGGCGGAAGCTGTGGGCCTGGAGTCCGTGGCGGTGGGCTCGGCAGCGGCGAAGCAACAGGCTGCTTGAGCCGACTCGGCACGCGTCTCCTGGCTGGTTAGGTGCGGTTACTCCACGCGGAGAGGTTACGGCTATGAACGGTAACGGGAACAAGACAGCAAGAATCGGCGTTTACGTTTGCCACTGCGGGACGAACATTGCCGGCAAAGTGGATGTGGACGCCGTGGTGGAAAGCGCCGCGAAGCTGCCCGGGGTGGTCGTCTCACGCGAGTACAAGTACATGTGCTCGGACCCCGGCCAGGAGCTGATTGTGCAGGACGTCAAGGAGCACGGCCTGAACCGCATCGTGGTGGCTTCCTGCTCGCCCCATCTCCACGAACTGACGTTTCGCAAGACCACGGAAAATGCCGGGCTGAATCCCTACCTGTTCCACCTGGTGAACATCCGGGAACACGTCTCGTGGGTCACCGACGACCCCGTGATGGCCACCGCCAAGGCCAAGGCGCTGGTGAAAGCGGCGGTGGAGCGCATCCTGTGGCACCAGGAACTCAAGCCGCGGAAATTCCCGGTCAACCCCAACGTCTTGATCGTGGGGGGAGGAATTGCGGGCATCCACGCCGCCCTGACGCTGGCCAGCGCCGGCAAGCAGGTGTACCTCGTCGAGCGCAAGCCCACCATCGGCGGGCACATGGCGCAATTTGACAAGACCTTCCCCACCCTCGACTGCGCGGCGTGCATCCTCACGCCCAAGATGACCGCCGTGAAACAGAATCCCAACATTCACCTCATGACCTACGCCGAGGTCAGTGAGGTGAGCGGCTTTGTGGGGAATTTCAAGGTCAAAGTAAAGAAATATCCGCGCTACATCGACGAGGACCAGTGCGTGGGGTGCCTGGAGTGCATTGAGGCCTGCGTTTACAAAGAAGGCAAATACGCGAACGAGTTCGACCTGGGGCTCGGCAAGCGCAAGCCCATCTACCTGCCTTTCCCGCAGGCGGTGCCCTCGGTGCCGGTGATCGATCCTGCGACGTGTATCGAGTTCAAGTCGCACAAGTGCCCGAAGGGATGCGTGGAGATCTGCGGCGACCGCAACGCCATCGATTTCACACAACAGGTGCAGGAGGTCGAACTGGAGGTTGGTACGATCCTTATGGCGACCGGCTTCAAGACCTTTGATGCCCACCGTCTGCCACAGTACGGGTACGGGAAATTCTCCAACGTCTATACCAGCTTGGAGGTGGAACGCCTGGTGAACGCTTCGGGACCCACGCTGGGCCAGGTAGTTATGCGGGATGGCCGAAAGCCGGAGTCCATCGGCGTCCTGCACTGCATCGGCTCTCGCGACGAGAACACTAACAAGTATTGCTCCCGCGTCTGCTGCATGTACTCGCTCAAGCTGGCTCACCTGCTCAAGGAGAAGACCGGCGCGCGCCTCTACAATTTCTATATCGACATGCGCACCCCCGGAAAGGGATTCGAAGAGTTCTACAAGCGCATCCTGGACGAAGGCGTCTCCTTCATCCGGGGCAAGGTGGCGGAAGTGAGCGGCTGGCCACAGTCACCCGCTGAGGAGGGCAAGCTGATCCTGCGCGTCGAGGACACGCTGCTGGGTGTAATACGACGCATTCCCGTGGACATGGTCGTGCTCTCGGTCGGCATGGAACCCCAGGCGGATACAAACGAGGTGCGGCGGCTCTTCAATCTGGGCTGCTCGGCCGAGGGCTGGTTCCTCGAGCGGCACCCGAAGCTCGCGCCCGTGGACACCTTCACGGACGGGATCTTCCTGGCCGGGTGCTGTCAAGGGCCAAAAGACATCCCGGACACTGTGGCCCAGGCGGGGGCGGCCGCGGCGCAGTCCATGGCCCTGATTGACAAGGGGTTCGTGGAGATGGAGCCCAACACCGCCTGGATTGAGGAGGAGCTTTGCTCCGGCTGCCACGTCTGCATCGCGATGTGCCCTTACACGGCCATCCATTTCGACGCGGAAAAGAAGGTGGCAGTCTTGAACGAGGCCCTGTGCAAGGGGTGCGGGACTTGCGTGGCCGCCTGCCCGTCCGGCGCCGCACAACAGAACCTGTTTCGGGATGAGCAGCTCTTTGCCGAAGTGGAAGGAGTCCTGGTATGAGCAAAACCTTCAATCCCGCCATCGTCGGGTTTTTCTGCAACTGGTGCACTTATCTCGCGGCCGACCTGGCAGGAACGTCGCGGATGAAATATGCCCCGAACGTGCGCGTGGTGCGCACCATGTGCTCGGGGCGCGTGGACCCGCAAATGATCCTGTGGGCCTTTCGCCACGGTGCCGACGGCGTGCTGATTGGCGGCTGCCACCCGGGCGATTGCCACTACCAGGAAGGCAACTACAAGGCACTGCGGCGCTCGAAGCTCTTGCGCAAGATGCTGGCGCAGTTCGGCATCGAGCCGGAGCGCTTTCGCCTGGAGTGGATTTCGGCCTCCGAGGGTGAGCGCCTGCGCGATGTGGTGAACGAGTTTACCGAGCAGATTCGCCGGCTCGGCCCGCTGCGCGCGGCAGAGCCCGCGAAGGAACCGATAGCTGCCTGACGTCCGGGCCGTGCCGAAGTACTGCGTGATTACTGTAGCGGCGGTCTAACATGGCCGACAATTTCCGGCGCTCATAAGGCGTCGCTACGGCAGGAAGGGAGCGAAGAAACCATGGCTAAACCCAAAGTCGCCTTTTACTGGTGTGCAAGCTGCGGAGGCTGCGAAGAGGCCGTTGTGGATCTGGCCGAGGGAGTCCTGAAAGTCGTCGAGGCGGTGGACATCGTCTTCTGGCCCGTGGCGCTCGACTTCAAGCGCTCCGACGTCGAGGCCATGCCCGACGGCTCGATCGCCGTCGCGTTCATTAACGGCGCAGTTCGCCTTGACGAGCAGGAAGCGATGGTGAAGCTGCTGCGCCAGAAGTCGAACTTGGTCATTGCGTACGGCGCCTGCTCTCACCTGGGCGGAATTCCCGGCCTTGCCAACCTCACGGACCGCGAGGCGATTCTGGAATTCGCCTACCACCTGTCACCCTCGACAACCAACGACACCGGCGTGCGGCCCCAGACCCATTTCAAAGCTCCGGAAGGAGAATTGGAGCTGCCGGAATTCTACGAAACCGTCAAGACGCTCGATCAGGTCATTGTCGTGGATTACTACCTTCCCGGCTGCCCGCCCACGCCGAAGCTCACCTTGCAGGCCATCGAGGCCATCCTGAGCGGGAAACTGCCGGAGAAGGGCGCGGTACTGGCCGGCGACCGCGCGCTCTGCTACGAGTGCGATCTGAACTCCACCAAGCCCGAAAAGCTCTTGGTGACGGATTTGAAGCGCCCGCACCAGGTCTTGATTGACCGTGAGAAATGCCTGCTGGCGCAGGGGATTCTCTGCCTGGGCCCGGTCACGCGCGGCGGCTGCGAGGCGCTGTGCGTCAAGGGGGGCATGCCCTGCACCGGCTGCTTCGGGCCTCTGGAACGAGTCCGGGATTACGGCGGCAAGGGGCTCTCGGCCATTGCCTCCATTGTGGATACGACCGACGAAAAAGTTATGGCCAAAGTTTTCGAGGCGGTGCCCGACCCGGCGGGGACGTTCTACCGGTACAGCGTGCCGGCGTCACTCCTGGTCCGGAAACGCAAAGCGGCGTAACAGGAATCGAATGTCATGCTGAGCGAAGCGAAGCATCCGCTTGGAACACCCGACAAGAAGAGCGTGGATCCTTCGCTCCGCTCAGGATGACATCAGAGGTGCTTCATGTCTCAGAGAATCACGATTGATCCCATCACGCGGCTGGAGGGGCACGGCAAGATCCAGATCTTCCTGGACGACAGTGGCAAGGTGAGCCGCGCCTACTTCCAGATCCCCGAGCTGCGAGGCTTTGAGCAGTTCGCCGTGGGCCGGCCCGCCGAGGACATGCCCCAGATTACCTCGCGCATTTGCGGCGTGTGTCCCACCGCGCATCACACGGCGAGCACGAAGGCGCTGGATGACCTTTACCAGGTCGATCCTCCGCCCGTCGCCAAGAAGTTGCGGGAGCTCATCTACAGCATCTTCATGCTCGAGGACCACGCGCTCCACTTCTACTTCCTGGGCGGGCCGGATTTCGTCGTCGGCCCCAAGGCTCCCAAGGCCCAGCGAAACATCCTGGGGGTGCTGGGTGTGGTGGGCCTGGAAGTGGGCAAGCGGGTGATTGGCATGCGCAAAGAACTGCGCGACCTCATCAGCCTGCTGGGAGGCAAGGTGATTCACCCGGTGTTCGGTTTGCCTGGTGGCGTTGCCAAGCCCATGGCGCCGGCGGAGCAGCCCCGCTTCGTCGAGGCGGCGAAGCGGGCTGTGGAGTTTGCCCTGTTCACCCTGTCCGTCTTTGACCAGATCGTCCTGAAAAACAAGGAATACGTGGGCGTAATCACTTCGGAGATGTACACCCACCGCACCTACTACATGGGCTTGGTGGACGCCAAGAATCGCGTCAACTTCTATGACGGCCGCATCCGCGTGGTCGACCCGCAGGGCAAGGAGTTCGGCGTCTTCACGGCCAGCGAGTATCTGGACGCCATCGCGGAGCACGTGGAGCCGTGGAGCTACGTCAAGTTCCCCTACCTGAAGAAGGTCGGCTGGAAAGGCTTTGTGGATGGGCCCGAATCGGGGGTCTTCAGCGTGGCGCCGCTGGCGCGCCTGAACGCCGCGGAGGGCATGGCCACGCGCCGCGCCAACGAGGCCTATGAGCAACTCTTCGCCACGTTGGGCGGCAAACCCGTCCATCACACGCTGGCGTTCCACTGGGCTAGAATCGTGGAGATGATCTATGCCGCCGAACGCTTCGTTGAACTGGCCAGCGATCCGGAGATTGTCGATCCCAACGTGCGCACCCTGCCTACGGCGATTCCCAAAGTGGGCATGGCGGTAGTCGAGGCGCCGCGCGGCACGCTCTTGCACCACTACGAGACGGATGAAGCCGGGGTCATTACCCGCGCCAACTTGATTGTGGCGACGCAGAACAACGCCGCGCGCATCGCGCTCTCGGTGGACAAGGCCGCGCGGGCGCTCATCAACACAGCGACGGCGAATGACGACGGCCTGCTCAACATGGTGGAGATGGCGTTCCGCGCCTACGATCCCTGCCACGCCTGCGGTACGCATTCGCTGCCGGGTTCGATGCCGATCATCGTTGAGATCCGCGACCCCGCGGGGAACCTGCTGCGGGAGATCCGTCGTCAATAGGAACCAACATGGCCTTGATGCTGAGGAAAAGGCCTTGAGCGGGGAGAAGACCGAAGGGACAAAATGTCCGCCCGCACCGATCCTCATTCTTGGCCTGGGGAATGAGTTGCTCAAGGACGACGCGGTAGGCATCCGCGTCGCGGAACGGCTTCGAGGGACCTTCCCGACCGGCGTCGAAGTGCGCGCGACGTCGCTCTTCGGCTTGGCGCTGCTCGACGAGCTGCTTGGCCGGGAAAAGGTCCTGCTGATTGACAGCTACATTCCCGAAGAGTTTACCGGAGCGGAGATTCAGGAACGTAACCTCGACGAAGTCGGCGAGGCCCGCGCGGTCTGTCCTCACTTCGTCGGCCTGGGGGAAGTGCGCGAGGTCATGCGCCAGCTTGGCCTCGGCTTTCCGCGCGAGGTGCGCATCCTGGCCATCCCCGTCTCCGACCCGATTACCTTCTCCACCGAAATGACTCCCGCCGTCGCCGCCCGTGTCGCCGAAGCCGCCGCGCTTGCCCGCCG
>CAZBWJ010000089.1:0-11095 GCA_964495535.1 uncultured Acidobacteriota bacterium
GTCAGGAGAGACAGTTGCTGACACTCCTAATCGTTGCCGTGCAGGTGCGACGGATATGCCCCGAACGAGAATTGCGGCAAGCAAGGGGAGAGTGTCTTGTTCTCCCACTTCCGGTATGTTTTGCTTTTCCCTTGGCGACAGTCTTTCCTACCGATCATCCTGTCGCCTCAGTTGTGAAGGGTTGAAGGCATGCAATCAGTCGAGACTGTGCTGAATGCTCGGCGTGTGGCTACACAGTGAGGGAATCAGACCCTGCTGCAAGATTCCAGACCTAAGGGTGTATTTCCGGCCTGCAAGTCAGGCCACGCAGTGACAATTTCTCAGATAAACCTGCGCAGGCTGTTGATACTATGGATAATACGTCTTGTGAATTAGCGGTGGGTTCGTGGTGGGGAAAAGCCCACGGCGAGCAAAGTGCTCCCCGTGGGCACCCGCTCCGGTTTTTTGTCCCACCAGATGCGCGGAGGTCCAACCCTGTCACCTACGGTTTGGATGCACCGTGCGGCAAACTGGGCTTGGAAGTGTCGAGCGTCCGGTTGACGACGAAGGTCAACTCGCTGCCCGCGAGAAGAATGATTTGCTTCTGGTGCTTAAAAAGGTTGTAGAGCAATGCGGTGCCCGCTCCGATGCCGGCACCATAGAGAATGTCGCCGCCCATCCCCGGGCCGCCGCAGTTCCCATAATAACGGCAATCGATCTCCTGACCCATGCCGACGGAGGCGCCCGCCCCGGCGCCGATCGCAGCCCCCATGGCGGCGTCCTTCGCGGCGTCTTTCTTGCTCTTGCCGCAGCCGACAATCGTCCCTTCTTCATCGCTCGGCGCACTGCCGCAGACGCCACCCTTGCTGTCTTCGAGCGTGCTGGAGAGTTGGATCTTCTGGTCCTCGGGGGTGGTGATCGAATCGAGCACAATCCGCATCCGGGCCTTGGCCTTGATGCGTCCCGCAGGCTTCAGAAAGGCTATATGACCGCTCACGATGCTCCCCTCGGGGACAATCGTCTCGGTGCCGGAAAGGACGTCTTGGGCAACGACGCCGGTGAAGGTATCGCCCGCCTTGTTCGTCTTGGAGGTGATTGTTGTGCCCAGCTTGATGTGCAGGATGGTGCCGGGAGGAATCGTGGGAGTCTCGATCGCGCTGGCGCTCCGAATAGAAAAGGCGGCCGCCAAGGTGAGAGCCACCCAAGTTGATAGAATCCGCTTCATGGTCTGTTTCCGTCCTCTGGGAGTCGCTGCCGGGCCGCGCTCCGTGTGCCAGCAGCAGGCAAGAGCTTGCCGCCCTATCCCTGCTCGAGTCTGTACCCGTACATCGAGCCCTGCAAATGTCCCCTTGTCTTCCTCAGGCTTCGATTCGCAGACCGTTAGCCTAGTTGCCCCGGATTTCTGTTCTTGGATTCCCGGGAAGCTGCGATTGCACAGTTATCCGCCTCGTTCCTGGCCGTTCCCACTGAGTCTCCCATCCCAGGCCCCGGCTGGCCTCCAAAACGGCCCCTTCTGCCCCTCCCGAAAAGTCTGCGTGCCTGTGCCTGGCCTGTCTCCAGTGGCCGCGATTTCTCAGACACCTCTCCGCCCTCTACTTCTTTCTCTCCCGCCATGTGAAATCTGTTTCCAGCCAGAGAATAGAATCCCCAGTCCGTGCGCCCAGCATCTGGAAAGACTCAATTAAGACCTCGGCTCCATCGAATTACCTTCGCCGTAGGCGGCTTACTGCTGCGGGGTCTGCGGTTCACCTTGATCCTTCCGAAACGTGAGTTTAACCGTGTCTGTTCCGTGCGGAGTCTCGACAGTGCGCTGCAAGTTGAGCACTTCGCCGTCCTCGGATAGTTTCCAAGTTTCCTTGCTAGTGAAGGTCACGCTGTTTCCCTGGAAGTCCACTTGTCGGACCGCGGACAATTCAAGAGCCTTTCTGTCTTTGGCCCATTTGGCTTTGAGTGTGGCCGTGCCAGGCATACGACCCTCTAATTCCGCCGTCGTCTCCTTGCCGTCAAGCAAGTAGGTTGCGCTTGGAATCACCATGCCTAATGCCAGGAGCCCGCTGGGAGGCCCGCCACGGGGAAATCTACCGCCAGGTCCACCGGGAAATCCGCCACCGCCGGGCCCACCGGGAAATCCCCCGCCGCTAGATCCGCCGGGAAACCCACCGCCAGCACCGCCGGGAAATCCGCCGCCCCTGGGGGACCTTTCGCCGGACTCGCGCGCGGGCGGCCTGAGATCGCCCTCCACCTTGGTCTCAACGGTAAGCTGCTGCTCACTCTGCGTGACGACCATCGTGTAGCCTTCGAGCTGAGACGGCAGGTTGCGTGTCTTCTCTTTGTCTAGAACCCAGGTGCCGGAAAAATCGGTTTGAGCTGGGGCTGTACAGAAAGCGCCGAGACTGAATATGAACGTCCCTAGTATGTTGAAGACTAGTTTCGCCTTTCTCATTGGATGCTCCCTTCTCGTTTCCAGAATCGATTCACTTCTGCAGCGGCTCAGACGGCCGTCGCGCGCAGGCATTGCGATCCATGTTTCTTGCCAACCCTGTGGATCACGCCAACCGCACCAGTCTGCCTTACGTCGTGAGGTCTTTCCCGCTCGTTAAGACGATTGCTGTGCTGGAGGGAGTTGCCCACAGGCCGTGAAATCGCAGTAAGAACCGCCTTACACCCGCTTAACACGTCACCGAGGAGAAGGCCGAAGGGAGACATTACTCGCCGAGTTCCCAGGCCAGTTGGGGAAGTCGAGCGAGTCGCGCGGCCCGCATCTACAATCGTCGTGCCGCAAGCAAGCAGGGAGGAGGTGATGAGGAGGTGAGCGAACCTCCGAGCCCCACAGGATTCAGTTGGCTTACCCGGCAAACTTGTATCCGAACCCGAGCACCGTGAGAATGAATTGGGGCTTCCCAGGATCAGCCTCCAGCTTTCGTCGCAAGCTGGCGACATGGACATCCACGGTGCGAGTCAATTGGGCCCCACTGTACCCCCACACTTCCTTCAGGAGCTCCTTGCGGGACAAGGTTGCGCCCCGATGTTCGATGAAGTAGCGGAGCAACTGAAATTCTCGCGCGCAGAGTGCCACTGGCTTCCCATCACGCAACACTTCGGTGCGTCTGAAATCTACCCGCAGATGACCGAATTGGCAGATAGGGGATGGGCCAACCGCGGCCCTGGGCGCACGTCTCAGTAGCGCCTCAACTCGTGCGAGCAATTCCAGCATGTCAAAGGGTTTGGTCAAGTAGTCGTCCGCACCGATCTTCAACCCGATAACCCTGTCCACGGTCTGCCCGCGTGCTGTCAGCATCAGGATGGGCGTGGCGAAGCCTTGCTGCCGCAGGTCTCGACACACGTCCAGGCCGTTCTTGCGCGGCAACATAACGTCGAGAATGATCAGATCGAAACAATCGCTTACAGCGCGACTGAGTCCCTCCACTCCGTTCGGAGCGGTCTCTACCTTATAGCCCTCGGAGCGCAAACGGTCGCCCAGGGTCGCCACCAAACCCGGTTCATCTTCCACGAGCAGAATTCTTTCGTCCATCGCCACTGCACCTCGTCGCGGGCCCCAGATTCCTTGGGACAAGATTTATCCAGCCTTCTCTTGGTGCGGTTGTTCGGCCTGCTTCAGCGCGGGCAGACGTAGCGTGAAGGCAGTGCCCTTTCCCGGCATGCTCTCCACGCTCAGACTCCCGCCCATGGCTTCCGCGATGGATTTCGCCAGGCTCAAACCCAACCCGGTCCCGTGAATCTGGGCAGCCGCAACAGATTTTGACCTGTAGAAGGGTCGGAAGATGTCGCTCAGCTCGGCCGGTTCTATTCCCGGGCCCTTGTCTTCGACCGTGACCTGAACTTCCGGGCCCCGGGCGCCGTCCATTTTCCGGGCGCGAATGCCTACCCAGCGGCGATCGCCCCCGTATTTCACGGCGTTGCTGACGAGGTTCTGGAGGCACTGCCCCAAGGCGTTCGCATCGGCCATAACCAGCGGGAGATCAGGCTCAATCTGCCTCTCCACGGAGAAACTTGCCGTCTCAACCATGTGTGCGGCGTCTGCCAGCACACGGTCAATGATCTCGCCGACCTGAACGGGATGAAGTTCATAGTGGGCACGGCCAGTTTGGCCGGAGGCAAAAAGGAGGATCTGCTGCACCATCCGCGAGAGCCGCGATCCCTCGCTTCGTATCAGCGCCCCATAGTGTTGCACCCGGTCCTCGGCCTCGACGATCCCGTCCGCCAGGTTGTCCGCCGCCGAGCAGATAACAGCCAGCGGCGTGCGCAGTTCGTGGGAAACGCCGGCGACAAACTCCATCTGGAGCTCTGCGAGTCTTCGAGCGCGCATGGTCGTGACATAGGCCATGACGGCACTCACGGCAAGGAGCAGCAGAATGCCAAAGCTGATACCCAGATTGCGGCGGCGGGCCGCCGCCACTACGGCCTCGAGCGAGCCGGACTTGTGCTCGATCACCAGTTGCCAGCTGCCCTCTGGGCTACCCGCCAAGAGCAAGGGAAGACCTGGCCTCGGTGCGCGTGACACGGAATCGCGAGTCATGCCCAACCTGGGTTCTGCCCACCGAATACTTCCGTTGCGATCCCGCTCACGTTCATCTAGTTGTCTCGGTGGCCAGGGCGGATAAGGACGCCCCGGTCGTGCTTCGAGCAAGTCGACGACGGCATCTCCGGCCAGAAGGTTTTTCCCCGCTTCCTGAAGATTCGGCGGGTAAATGACCCGCGGGGGCTGGCTTCGGCTCACAATTCTGACCTGATACGGCGAATCACGCAGTCCCCCAAAGAAACGTAGGTTGAGGTTGGGGAAGAGCTCCGCTTGAAGATATTCCAAGTTCAGCTCCACGATCGAGTAGCCCCAGGGGCGTGGTTCAAACGCTCCCGGATCCACTGCTCTTGGGGAAGGCTGAACGAGTGGATGAACAAGCGCAGGGATCTCCTGCGCCATCGTCCATGCAAACGGCGGAGGTTCGGGGCCTCTAGGGCGGCGGGGATCAAGACGTCCGCTCACCGCCAGGCGCTTGCGCAGTTCCTCAAATCTCGGTGGCCAGTCTACCGGCTCGAATTGCATTGTGTCCTGGTTCACGCGCAGGAGCTGCGAGTCTCCATCCCTGGCCAGCTTCCAAAGAAACAAGTGGGCTACGAGCTGCGGATGGGATGCAGTGCGCGTCCAATCTTCGTAACGTTGGGCATACTCGTTTCCGTAATCCCGAGAGAATTCCACTGGTTCCATCCGAAACGTTGCGCAGACCCGGGCTATCTCGCGATAGAACTCTTCCTGAAACTGACGAGCGGCGGTGTTCAGCCCCTTCTGCATGCGCTCGCGTTCTGCTTCGCTGACCTGCCCGCTCCACCGGTACTGCAATACCGCCAGCAAGATGAGAATCGCTGAGAGAGCCAGAAGAACACCGAAGGAGAGCATCGAGCGCCCAGATAACAGTCTCAGGGTGTGAGGCAAGAACCGCGGCCGCATTTCCCATCCCTTCCTGTGTCCACGTGGCTACAGGCAGAGCGCCGACTTTTTCAATTTGACCAGCTACTCCGCCGTGAGCGAACGAACCAGAGCCTCGAAGTCTCGGTGGGGTAGTTCACATTGACGCGATCGCCACAACTCCGCCTCAGGGCTCCTCCCGAAGTCAAACTCCATGGAGCGTGCCGATTCGCACGGCGACCATCTGGCAGGGAAGAGGATCCACTTCCTGCGTTGCACTCCTGGGCTGAGAGACGTAGATGCCTTGTACTGAAGAAGTGTTGTCTCCTACGAATCAACGCGAGGCCGCAGCTGTGCACACCAGCCGAGGACCGATCTCCTGCCTCACCGTAATCAGCTCCCACCCACATGTCACCCATCTGGCCGGTGTCGGAGAGGAGCGCCATCGGCCGGTCAAATATGCAGCCCAATCCGTTCGACCGTGCCGTCCATGAGGCACCGGCAAAATGCAATTCGAAGTACCGACTGTATCTACGAAGCGCAGTTCTGAAAAGTTACGCACTTTCGCAGGGATCACTTCGCTGTAAAGTCCGTGTAAACGACGTTTTGCCTGCATTTGACGCGTTCAGCGAAACACTTCTCGTCTGCTGTGCGTCTCATCGTATCGGAGGTAAACCGAAATGAAGAACACACTGTTGGGGCTGATCATGGCGATGGTGATTTCGTCTGGAGTAACTCTCGCACAGCATCCGAGGCATGAAGATTTCGGTCGCGACCCGCAAGGGCGGCGGCCGACGAGGATCGATTTCCTGGCCAGACGTCTGGATTTGACTGATTCACAACAGCAGCAGGCCAGGACTATTTTCAGCGCGTCGGAGGAAGCAAGGAAAGAGCTCCGGAAGAGCCTGGAGAAGGCACAGGAAGACCTGAACAACGTGGTAAAGACCGGCGCAACCGATCAGCAGATTGAGAAGTTGGCCGGGGCAATGGGGACACTCGTGGGGCAGCTCGCCGCAAATGAGACGAAGGCGAGGGCCAAATTCCGCGCCATCCTCACCACGGAGCAACGCCAGCGGTTTGACGAGTTCCCCGTCCCAGGGCCGGGCATGATGATGCGCGGCTTCGGACATGGACGACCGCCGGGACCAGGTATGGGCATGATGCCCGGCTTCGCAGGCGGACCGCCGCCGGGGTGTCACGGCTGGAATCCCCCGCCGCCAGGTCCGCCGGGGCCGCCCCCCTCATCCGAGGATGCCCCTGACTAGAGCGGGATCTCGGCCTCTCACAACAGTGAGAGCAGGGGTTCGTTGGGTATGGAGTGTTTCGGCGGCGCTGGGGCTTACCCCAAGCTTTCCTCGAAACCCGGCGCCTCGCTGAGTCTTCCCCTGGAGGGTTGAAGGATGGTTCTGTTGATGAGAAAAGTTGTACAGACCGTCGCGTTGTTGGCGCTCTTGCCCTTGCTTCCCGCCGGAGCGTTTGCCCAGTCCAGCAACGGAGCCGTTCGTGGCCTGGTCACCGACCCGTCGGGGGCCACCGTGCCTGGGGCTACCGTCAGCGTGAAGGGAGCAAAGGGGGTGGTGAAGATTGCCACAACGCGGGAAGACGGCAAGTACATCATCGACGGCCTGCCACCCGGCAATTACACCGTACGCGCGGTTGCGAAAGGATTCCGTGTATACGAGAAAACCGATCTCGCCATTGCGGACGCACAACTGCAGACGCTGGACATCCCACTCGCGGTGGGCATGGAAAAGCAGGAAGTCACGGTCACCGACACCTCAAGGGTTGACGTAAGTCCCATCAGCAGTGCGGGTGCCATTGTGCTGAAAGGCGAGGACCTCAACGCCCTCTCCGATAATCCCGAGGACCTACAAGAGGAATTAATGGCTCTTGCGGGTCCAGCGGCCGGGCCCAACGGAGGTCAGATCTATATCGATGGCTTCACCGGGGGTCGGCTGCCTCCGAAAGAGTCAATCCGCGAGATTCGCATCAACCAGAGCCCCTTTTCCGCGGAATACGACCGGCTGGGTTTCGGTCGCATCGAGATCTTCACCAAACCTGGAACCGATAAGTTTCACGGCATGCTGCGCATCAATTTCGGTGACTCGACCTTCAACTCGCGCAATCCATTTGCGCCCAACAAGCCACCTTACCAGTCCAAGCAGTTCGGGGGCAGTTTGGGTGGCCCCCTGAGCAAGAAGGCGTCATTCTTCATCGATGCAGAACGGCGCGATGTGGAAGAAACATCGGTCGTGAGTGCTTTGACGCTCGATTCATCGTTCAAGGTGACGCCCTTCAGCGAGGCGGTGCTGAACCCCACGAAACGCACTTCGGTAAGCCCGCGCATTGATTATCAGTTGTCCGCGAACCACACTCTGATGGGCCGATATTCCTACTCCGAATCGAGCCGCGTCAATGAGGGCGTCGGACAATTCTCGCTTCCCTCCCAGGCTTACAACGTGAATAACAGCGAACAAACGGCACAACTGACCGAGACCGCGGTGCTGAGCACGAGGGCGGTCAATGAGACTCGCTTGCAGTACATCCGGCGGCGGGACCATCAGAAGGGGGACAACTCCCAGCCTACTATTTCGGTACTAAGCGCCTTTACCGGCGGAGGCGCCAGCAGCGGCGTGGGTTCTTCCGACGAGGATCGCTATGAATTGCAGAACTACACATCTTTGAACCTCAACAAGCATCTGCTTAAATTTGGCAGTCGCCTGAGGGGCGTCAGCCTTTCGGATCGTTCTACGCAAAACTACAACGGGATTTTCACGTTCACTTCGCTGGATGCCTATCGGATCACGCTGCAAGGCTTGCAGGATGGCCTCAGTATGGCGCAGATTCGCGCTCTCGGCGGCGGCCCCAGCCAGTTTTCTATCACGGGTGGAGACCCGCTGGCGAGCGTCAGTCAGTGGGATTTGGGTCTCTTCGTTCAGGACGATTGGCGTTTGCGCCCCAATTTCAGTGCCAGCGCGGGGTTACGGTATGAGACCCAGAATAACCTGGGGGACCACGCTGACATCGCTCCTCGCGTTGGCTTCGCCTGGGGAATCGGCAAGGGCAAGAGTCGCCACCCGCTCACCGTGCTGCGGGCGGGCGCGGGCATCTTCTACGACCGCTTCAGTGAAAACTTGACACTCCAGGCTCGGCGCCTGAACGGGGTTACGCAGCAACAGTTCTTGATTTCATTCCCCGATTTCTATCCCGACGTCCCGCCTCTGGAGACCCTCGCAGGCAACGAAATGCCGCAGGCCATCCGTAAAGTGGACTCGAGTCTGCGCGCCCCTTATGTCGTCCAGACGGCCATCGGCCTCGAGCGCCAGTTGCCCAAGAACATCACCCTTGCGATCACTTATGCCAGATCCCACGGCGTCCATACGTTGCGCTCGCGCAATATCAACGCGCCTCTCGCGGGCACCTACGATCCGCTGTTGCCGAGTAGCGGTGTGCGGCCGTACGGCCACGTGGGCGGCATCTATCTGTACGAATCGACCGGCCTCTTCAACCAGAACCAGCTCATTACGAACTTCAACGCCCGGGTAAGCCGCAAACTCACACTCTTTGGCTTTTACATGCTCAATCAAGCGAAAAGCAGTACGGATGGAGCGGGAAGCTTCCCGGCCAACCAGTACGATTTGAGCGCGGAATATGGCAGCGCGGCTTTCGATGTGCGGCACCGAGTCTTCATGGGCGGTTCCATTGAGGTGCCCCTCGGCTTTCGCTTCAGTCCGATTGTGGTCGCGAACTCTGGCCAGCCTTTTAACATCGTCGTGGGGCGAGATCTCAATGGCGACTCGCTTTTCAACGACCGCCCGGCATTTGCCACGGATTTGACCCGTCCTAGCGTCGTTAGGACGAGCTATGGGGTGTTTGATACCGATCCCATGGCTGGGCAGACGATCATTCCGCGCAACTACGGTCGCGGCCCAGCCGAGTTCACCCTCAACATGCGCCTGAGCAAGACCTTCAGCTTCGGAGGAACGGCTGAGGCCAGACAAACTACGGGCTTTCCTCCTCCCGGCGGACCGGGCGGTGGGCGCGGTGGCGGCCCCCCGGGCGGCCCCGGCGGCGGCTTGGGTCCCGGCGGCCTGGGCGGAAGTGGGCCCCCGCCAGGCCTTTTCGGCGGCTCGGGTAACAAACGCTACAGCCTGGAATTCAGCGTCATGGCGCGGAACCTGTTGAACACTGTCAATCTGGCGCCTCCTGTGGGAAATCTCAGCTCCCCGTTGTTTGGGAGGTCGAACGCGCTCGCTGGCGGCTTCTTCGCTACAGCTACGGCGAACCGCCGGATCGAGTTCCAGATGATGTTCAGGTTCTAGCGGGAAGGGGCGGGAAGATGAAACAGCCAAGCCACGAGCGTCTGTATCTTCCGAGGCTCAGGACACGCGCCGACCGGAGTGGTGTGATTGATTCGAGCAACCCAAGCGCCCAGACGAGCCGTGTGACGCGAACGAATCCTAAGTCGTCCAGCGATCATAATATGAAGGCAGCAGGTGTTTCGGCGCTGATTACCATCGAGAAGACAATCGTATGGGCGCTCGCGCTGCTGCTCGCCGCGTTCTTCTTAATTGTGGGGGCATCAAAGCTCTCGGATCCATCCGCGACGGCAGGTGGCCTCAGCCGCTGGTCCAGTGCAACACTGCTCTATCTCATGGCCCGTGCCGTTGAAATCGCCGGTGCCGCGATGCTGCTCACACCTCGTTGGGCATCGGTGGGAGCTGTCGGCCTTGCTGCCATGATGGCCGGGAGTGTCTTCAGCCATTTGACGCACAACGAACCGGCTGAGGCCATCGTCCCTTCCGTACTCCTCGCCCTGTTGGGCATCATCGCGTATGCCAGGCGACCCAGGCAAATGTAATCTTGCTCCGCAGCGGCGATTTCACATCGCCACGGTTCTTCGTCCGGGCCACACCCGAGACGGGGAACGCGCGCAACTCACCGAGGGGTCAGAAAGGGACAAAACCAGGGCAGCGGGACAAAGTCATTTTTCGGATTCTGCGGTCCAAATGATTGGATTTCAACGAGTTGGGAAGAGCACTCGAAACATTCTCACTATTCTCACTGTTCTCACTTTCCAGCGGCCAGGGCCGGGACGGGAGAGCTGTGAGGAGGTACGGGGGCATTGTCTAGCCTCTAAGGCTGGCCTAAATGGCCCCGAGCCCCTTCTTGTACTGGGCTGGGTCCAGGCGCGTCGGCAAGCCCGCGCCTCGAACGCGGGCACGAACGAGTATGTCCTGCCACTTGGTCCTACCAGCAGCGGTTCCTTCGTGTTGGGTGAGAATGGTGTTGCCTTTGGGACGGACGGCAGCACAGTCCTGGCGTTTGACCTCAACACTGGTGCCGTGAATTGGACCTATCAGCCGACGGACGGCAGCATCGCAATTGTAGCCGCCGCCGCTGATGGTAAACTAGTGGCCAAGGTGAGTGGGGATGAGGGGGAGACCGTCGTCAGGTTTGACGCCAGCGGCGCCCCAACGTTTGATAGCTGGACTGCCCCGTCCCTTGATTACGTGTTTGGCGACATGTGGCTCGCGCAGGGCTCAACCGAGCTTAGGTCGGCCCCCGCGATCTTATGGCCCTGGAGCATCTGGCCGAAGCCGAGGGCGGGGGATACCCTGGCAGCTATCGGGCCGGTGGAGATTAGCGTGTCCAAGGTGACTGAGGCCCAAGTGAATGATGACCTCATCCGCG
>CAZBWJ010000090.1:0-10905 GCA_964495535.1 uncultured Acidobacteriota bacterium
CGCCGCCGACTTGAACGCGAGCGCCGCACCGCGATAGTCCTGGATGGCCAGCAGGTAGAAGCCCAGGGCCGTGGAGTAGACGGCGCGCACCAGGGCTTCCTGCGCAATTGACCCGAGCGCCTGGAGCGCCGCTTTGCGGAAGGCTTCGCCAATGGATTTCTGCCAGATGATGGCGTTGGCAATGTTCGCGCCCAGTGCGGAGTCGAAGATCAGGAAGCTCCGCCCCAGGCTCGAGCTCAGCGCCTGAGAAGTGTTCAAGACTTCCACGAAGCTCGTCACCAGTTCAGTCTTCCAGAGCTGGGCCACCTGGCGGTTGCGGTTCAACAGGTTGTTCACCGTGGCCAAGTTGACATTGAAATGGTCGGCGAGGTGCTGGGTGGTCTGGTCAACGAGTCCCAGTTGTCGGTCGAGCGGCGGCATCGCCTGCGCGGTCTCGGTCAAAGCCCCACGCAGGTTGAGGACCGCGCCGCGCACCCGGCTGAAATCCCCCAAGCCCTGGGCCGACCAGCGCTTGAGGTCCGAGCCGATGCCGGCAAGGTCCCGCGAGAAGCTGGCGCGGAAGCGCTCGATGCTGGCCTCGGCGTTGGTGGGGTCAGCTCCGATGCGAATCAAGAGTTCAGCCGCCGTGTTCGTTGGCATCGTTCACCCGATCCTGTGGCGGCGCTCTACCTGTCCCGATGCCTTGTATCGGGATGAGCGCCGACCGCCACTACAGTTACCAGTTCACCGCGCGGACCCGGCTTGGCGATGAGCCTGATTCCCCGAGCGCCATCTCCGCTTGGCCGCACGCCGCGCGCTCGGCTTCGAGGAGGCGGGCGGTCGCCGCCAAGTCGAAATCGAGCGCCAGCACCGAATCGCGCAGGCCGACGAGTTGGCTGGGGCGTGTGCCGAACTTCTGCGCGGCCATGGAAACAAGCAGGAAATTCTCACTGCGCACGAAACCGCTCCAGCTTGTCGCTGGAGACCTCCTCCTGCACGGAACTTGAGGCCGGGTCAGGCACGCCCAGGCCAGCACCCCCAGCCGCAGGGGCCGCTGCGGGCCGGCTCAGCGCGCGGCACGCCCATGCGAAGATGAAGGCCCGGTCTTCGATGGGGATGTCCTCCAGACTGATTTCATCGGGCCCCGCGCCGATGGCGGGGCGGACGACGCTGGCCTTCACGAGTTGGGCAGCGAAGCCGGCGAGGTCCAAAATCTCCTCGCGACTGATTTCGGTTCTCGCCTCGGGCGCGAGAGCGCCGTCGCCCTGGAGCGCTGCTGCCAGCAAGCGTTGCGGGACGCGCCCGGACATGATCCATTCCAGCGGCTCCGGCTTCACGGCGAGAATGGTCGCGCCGCTCGGCAACACCAGCGGCTCGGCCCGCGCCTCGCGCGCCGCCTGCGCCGCGGTTCGCCAAGCGGAAGCCGTGGCGATCTGCTCTTCTTTGCTGGGCATTACGTGCCTCCCTGCGATGCTGACCCCACCCGGACATCAAACCAGCCGAGCGACAATCGGCAATCTTCAATCGTCAATGTCACCCTGAGCGGAGCGAAGGATCTGCAGGCCCTTCGCCATGCTCAGGGCGTAGGGGCACAGAACGCCCCTACGTCTGCCGGTAGATCTTCCCCACCTGGTCGCCCGCGGCGCGCGAGGGGTCCGCCAGGCCTTCGAACTTCACCTTGTAGGTGGTCTCTTTGCCGCGCTGGAAGGGAAGCTGGATGGCCTCGGCCTGGAAGGCCTGGTAGAGCTGGCTCACCACGTACTTGTTCGCGGCGTCGCGGCGCGGCGAGATCACCGCCACGGAAGTCTTGGGAATCGCCATGACCCCGCCGAAGGAGATCTCCTCGTACTCTTGCACTCCCGGCGGCAGGCCCGTGTCGGTCCCCGAGGAGAAAGAGCCGTGCACGATGAAGTGTTTCAGCTTCGCCAAGTCGGACTCCTTCAGCGTGACCTCAATCGACGCCGCTTCGCCCGTCATGACGACGTCGATGGGGCCGGCCACCTCGTCGGCGGAGATTTGTTCCAGTTTGGGGGCCAGAACCACCGTCGCCGCGCCCTCCGTGGCTCCGGCGAAGACGGGCGTACCGGTGGTCGGCTCGCCCGCGGCATCGATGAGCAGCCGGCTGCCGCTCGCCGGGACATTCACGCTCAGCCACAGCTTGCCCGGCCCCTGGTGGATTTTCGTTGCATCAACGTTGCTTGCCATGTGAACCTCCAGGATTCAGGACTCAGGATTTAGGATCTAGGCCCTGAATCCTAGATCCCAGTTTCTAGATCCTCGTTACTACGTCTGCCTGCAAATTACTTCCACCTGCGATTCCTCCACCCGCGCTAGGGGAAAACCAGCGCCCGCGCGTTGTTGCTATCCGAGCTGAAGGAAAGCGTCTGCGCGAAGTGGGCGAAGCTGTTGGCGCCCTCGAGGTAGAGGGTGAAGGTCCGGCTGGAGTTTCCGCCCCAACTGCCGCCCACGTTTCGCACCTGCACTTCCACGACGATCCGGTCCCCAACCGCCAGATTGCAGCTTGATCCGCAGGAGGGCGCATGGGCCGCGATGGTCTTGTTTCCCGCTGACGTTCCGCACTCGGTTGAATCGCTGCTGGTGTCGAGGGTCAGGTCGATGCCCCCCAGCGTCCGGGACCAGCGATACACGACGAAACGAAAACCGGCGTTCGTGCTCGTGGAGCTTTCCTTGCATTTCCCCTGGTAGTCATAGTTCCCAGTCAGATCCACAGACGAGGCGAGGGGCGGGGAAACCCAGCGCAGGAAATCACTGCTTGTCTGCACCAGACACGGGGGCGCGGTACTCGTAGGAGCAAAGGAGTAGGAAACCTCTGTGCCGCTGCTCGTCAAGGCTTGCCGCCACTTATAAGACTTGGTGGCGTTGTAGCATCCGAGGCCCGCGCCGGACGTAGAGAGAGTCCCCAGCGGCGAAGTGGAGTCCCGTAGATACAGGGTCGTCTGTGCCCGCGCTGGGGCCAGCGTCAGTGCCAGCGAGATGAGCAGAAGAATCAGTTGGTGTTTTCGCATTTGCATGTCATCGTCACGGTCACATCCGCCAGGCCCGAACCGACCGAAACCAGATTGACCCGAAACGCATCGCCCGCCGTGACCGTGGTCGTGTTGGGCGTTCCTCCGGCCACAGACTCCGTGCTGGCACTCAGCGTCACGTTGCTGGAGTAAATATTCGCGGTGCTGGAGCAATTCCCGGCCCCGCCCGTGCACCGCTGGATGTTCCAGGTGCTAGAACCGGAGGCAGTGGTGTTCGCCGTTATCCGAGCGTTGGTGAGGGCGCAGCTTGTAACGCCTTCTGGAACCAGGGCGCGGGCGTTTTGGACCCCGGCTACCACGCTGCCCGGAAAATGCCAGCTTAGGCTCATGAAACCTCGGTGCGTGTGATCGGAGCGGGCGAGGGTTGTTGCGGTCCCGGCGTTGTAGGCGCTGATCCCGGCTGAGCCTGCCGTAGCGAAGTCCGGAACCAGCTCACTGGCGGACACGGTGAGACCGCTGCCATAGTCCACGTAAGCCGAGATGTTGTTGGGGGTCGAGGCGTCTTTCTGCCATTTCACATTGATGGTCCCCGCGGGCGCAGCAGGAGTCGAATCGTCGAAGTCGGCGTCTGTCGCCGCCGTGCCGTTCACCGAAACGTTGTCCCCGCCTCCTCCTCCGCCATCGCCAATCAGATTCCAGCCGTTACCCGTCGCGTTGCAGAGATAGACTTGCTGGCCGGCGGGCGTGGCGTCGGTGTCCACATAGATTTCTTTGTTCGCTGTACAGGTTCCAGGGAGCGTGGTGGCGGCGGGCAACGCCAACTTGTTTGCGCTCAGATCTTGTAGGCCACCGCCCGTGTACGTATTGGCCTGATTGTTTTTGACGACATTCGAGCCGTCGCTCAGGTTCGAGGTCGAAGGCTGCGAGCAGGTCAAGTTGCCGCTGGCCGCGATAGCCGTGGCGTACTGGTTGCTCCCGCAGTCAGAGGGGTCGGCCGCCAGCGCCGTGGCCTTTGGCGCGGCGGTGGCGTTCACCCAATTTGTCCCGCTCCACTGCAGAATGTCGTCCGTAGCGAGGCTGGTCAGCGTCGTGCCGATCCCTGTTGTCCCGCTCCCACTCTTCGCGGTGAAATCAGACAGGTCGCTGAGCGCCCATACTTCCTGGCCTTGAGTGGGGTTCAACTTGGTGCCTGCTGTCAGGCCGGCGTAGCCGCTGGCGGCGTCCTTGTTCCCCTGGTACTCAAGCGTGGCGTTCTGGTTTGGGAAGGTGAAAGTCTTGACGGAAGTTGCGGGGCCGGAGACCTGGAAGAAGGCATTGCCGGTGCCGCCGTTCGCCGCCGCCAGAATGCCGCTTACCGCCGTGGGTTGGTCGAGCGCCACGGCACTCCACGCCGGCTCGGTGGCCCCTCCGGTCAAAACCTGATACGGCGTACCCTTGGCGAGCCGCGCCCACTTGGGCGTCGTCCCCTGCCCGGTGATGAGGTCACCGCGCACCACACTCGCCGCCGTGGTGTCGGTATGCGTAGCGCTCAGGATTTCGTGCGAGCTGCTGCCGCCGGTCTGGTCGGCGGAGCAAACCGGGACGCCATCGGTCGAGATAGCCGAGAGCTTGTCAGTCCCACTGCAGGTGAGCGACTTCACGCCGCCCAGGGTCGTCGGCCCCGGCGTGGGCAACTGCGCCGCCGAGAGCTTTGTACTGGCATCGAGGCCCGCATAGCCAGTGGCGGCATTCTTGTTGCCGGTGACCTCGCACGTCGGGCAGGAGATGGTCGAGACGGAACGCGCCAGCGGCGAGTTGAATGTCAGGGCATCCTCTTTGTTGTTGAACGTCGTCCAGTTCGGCGACGTCAGATATCCGCTCTGGGTGCCCGACGCAGCGGGCAGGGACAGCGTGAGGTCGGACGAAAGCGCGCCCCCGCCGCTCAAGGGTGAGGTCGTGCTGATGGCGCGCGTGTTCGGCACCTTGCCGGCGAGGTCAGCAACAAGGTTGGTCACGTCCGATTCCGGGTGGCTGTGCGCGATGGGCGCTTTCGAGGCGAGCAGGGAATCAGCGCTGGACGTCAGATAGACCACCGGATCGGAGGTGGTCGTGTCGGTTTTCACGGTGCCCGAGGTGGTGGCCGAGGCCTTGGGGACGGAGCCCCCGCCGGTGAGGGTGCAGTCAGTCCGCAACTGGCCGGCGTTATCCACGCAGCTCACGCCCTCCCCCGTGAAGTTCAGCTTCTGACGTTGCGGGAGGTCGTCGCCGGCTTGCTGGAGGAACTGGTAAAAGAGCGCCGGAGCGGTTGACGACGGGGGCTGGGCCTGGCGGCAGACCTCCGCGGCGACGCTCGCCACGTCGGGCACCACCCAGATCTCCGCGTGGACGCGCCCCTGGATATTGAGCGTGACCACGTAATAGCTGTCGCCGGGCGTGGCGCCGAGGTTCGGGATCAAATCGAGCCAGAGGTTGCCCGCGCCGTCGTTCAGTTGGCCGCTGGCGTCGAGGTAGCCCTTCACCACACTCGGGTTGTACTCGACACCGCCGTAGGTGACCCGCTTGTTCCGCTGAGCGAACACCAGCCCATATTGCGGCGTGCCATTTACCGTTGCCATCACGCGCGGGTTGGCGCCGAGGTCGTAGGTGGCAGTAACGTGCGTGGCAGCGGAAGCAGAAGGCAGTAGCCAGAAGGCAGTAGGCAGCAGACAAAAGACCGTAGAAATTAGGCGCAGTAACCGGGAAGCGCATAGGCCGCGGTTTGTGTCGTGTGTGCGAGCTTGGTGTTCACGTGCATCGCAGACGGCGCGACACATGCGGCGTTCACGCCGTCCGATTGTCCGACACACCGCGGACGCCGAAGTCTGCGCCACAAGTGTTGCTGGCTGAGGCGACTGCCTACTGCTTTCTGCCTTGTGCTTACTGCGTTTCATCGCTCCTCCAACTCGATGACGAACTCGAGCTGCGGTCCGCGCGCCATCCCCCCGCCCCGCCGCCCCACCAGAACGCCGAGGTCGTGCCGGAGGACGCGCAGATCCAGGATTTTCGACACGTCAGGATCGAGGCCCGCAGTCTCGCCCTCGGGAACCGTGCGGTGGTTGATGGAGAGCGGCGTGTAGAAGTCTCCGAGCGGCGCCGAGGTCAATACGATGTCCACCGCGCGCAAGTAATCCATGGCGTCTTCCGACAACCACTCCGGGTCGGCGCCCGTGATGGCCAGGGCGCAGATGAAGCGCACCGCCTGGGTGCGGAGGTCGACGTCGGAGTTCGCGTCGAAGGCATTCTCCTGCGCCACCAGGACCAGCGCCGGCCAGTTCTGCACCGTCACCACTTCCTTGTGAAACGCCGCGAATGGCTTGAGCTCGCGCCCCGGGGGACGATGGGCGTTGACGAGGTTGAGCGCCGCCTGCTGGTCGCGCTGGAGAAGCGCGATCAACTGGTTGACGAGCGGCTTGGCGAATTGTGCCTGATAACGGACATTCATTTCGAGTCCTTGTAGCGCCCCGACTCGTCGGGGCACATGCCGGGCTGAAGCCCGGCGCTACGGCCCGAGTTCCCTCGCGCCAAGGAGCAGCGTCTTCTCCTCGAGAGTGCGCCGAACGATTTCTGCCCAGCGCTCGGCGCGCGCCCCCGAGAGGACGATGAGGGGCCGCGCGGGCATGCGGCGCGTTCCGGTCTGGTGGTAGCGGGCGTAGGGCAGCCGGCTGCCGAGCGTGAGTGAGTAGCCTTCGAGCTCCTCGACGTTCCCGGCGGCGCCGGGTTCGGTGAGCGAGCGGAGCAACGCGCCGGTCTCATAGAGAATGGATGTGCCAGTGCGCCGGCGGCGGAGCGTGGAGGGCGCGCGCTCGGCCCACGGCGTTCCTTCCGCCCAGCCTTCGGTGGCGAATTGCCGCGCCATCATCTCGCGGAAGTCATCCGCAATGCGCATGAGCGCCGGTGATTGCTCGGCCAGCGATTCCTCGAACGTCGCGAGCGCGTTTTCGACTGGCTCCGAATTGACGGCGTACGTGAACTCGATCATCTGCGAAACTCAAAAACCGAAAAGCGAAAATCGAAAAGCGAAACTCGAAATCCGAAAATCGTCTGGCAGCGCTGAATTCAGAATTCGCAATTCAGAATTCAGAACACGTCTTCTTTCTTGAACGCTGCATTGCTGTCCTCGTCGTCGAGATCCGTTTCCTGGCCGGCGACGCCGCCGAACGCGGGATAGACGTCGCCGGTACGCGCGCCGGAGATGAAGAGCTTGTCGTAGGTTCCCCGGGCGAGTTCCGCCAGCATGTTCTCGTAGGAGCGCCGCAGCGCGTTGGGATTGGCCCAGCCCTGCGGTGAAGCTTCCGGGCCGAGCAGGGAGAAGAGCGCTTCGCCCAGGTCTGCCGCCGCGCCCGCTTCGTTGGCGAGCGCGAGCAGCGCGTAGGCCTGCGGGTTGGACGTGGCCAGCCCCTCGAGCGTGTAGCCGCGAGCGATGGCCAGCGCCGCGAGGCGCGCACTCTGACCTTCGATCCAGGCCTGGATCTGCGCGTCCGAGGGATTCTGGTCCGGCACGCCGCGCTGGAATCCGGGATAGTGAGCCGCAACCGCGTCGATAGTGGTAAAAGACATGTGAACCTCACGTTGTGCCATTTTCAAACTGGCACGCCGTATTGTTAAAGGTCCGTTGTCCGTGGTCCGTTGTCCGTTGCCGCCCAGGCGTTCGCGGGTGCCCTACGACGGACAACTGACAACTGACCACTGACAACTGACGACTGTTCTCACGCCACCGCCGAGAGCCACAGGAAGGCGGCGTTGGGCGCCACGACCTTGGAATCGTAGTAGAGCTGGACTTCCACGATGTCCGAGGTGCGCGCCTCGTCGCGGTAACGCTTGACGAGAAAGCCGCCGGTATTCGCGCCGAACAGCAAGGTGAACTGGTAACCCAGCGACACCGTGCGGCGGCCGGGCGTGGCGGGCTTGTAGAAGAGCAGGGCGTTCTTGCCCCAAACGTAATCGAGCGAATCCGCCGCGCCTTCCTTCGCCAGGTTCTTGATCGCCCCGCCAATGTAGAAGTTATCCACGTTGAACACGGACTTCAGGTGATCCGGCTGCACGATGCCGACTTGCGAGTACTTGAAGCGCTCAATGATCTTGGGGTGATTGCGCAGGGCCTTGAAGACCGGGTAGCTTACCAGGAGCGAGTTGGGGAGCTGTCCGATCTGCTTCAGGATCGTCACCTTCTGATCTTCGATGGCCGGGATGGGGTCGGAATTCGTATAGTCGGACCACTGGCTGTTTCCCGAAAGGGTGGTGTTCTGCGTGATGACGGTGGGGTCCGTGGACTTGGCGGCGACGAGAATTTCGCGTTGCAGATAGATGAGATCGGTGAGCATTTCCGTGGTGTCCACGTCCACGTCAATGGCCTGGTCGGCGTTGGCGCGCATCTCGTCGGGGATGGCCTGGGCCAGGGCGTGGCCATCGCAGTAGTAGGTGTCGGTGGAAAGCGCCCAGTCGATTTCGTTGGCGCGCGCGCCGGGGCGGCGGGCGTCGTCGAGGGTCCGGAAGTTGTCCTTGGAGTAGACGAAGTACTTGTTGGATTGCTTGGACACCGGAACCACGGGGAAAACCGCGTCCGCCACATATTGCAGGTTGCGGTAAGCGATGGACACTTCGGTCAGGGCTTGATCCACGTGTACCATCGAAATGTCAGGCATGGCTTCTTCTCCTTGTCGAGCAGGGCTGAGCCTGCTCGGTGGTGCCGCCGGGCATGGAGCGCTCCGCGCGCGGGACGAACCCCTCATCCCCTAGCCCCTCTCCCTCAGGGAGAGGGGAGCGGGGTGAGGGCAGTACGCGGAGACCTGTCAGCAGGTCGCTCGCTCGCCGGCGGGGCAGAGTGTCCCGAGGACTGACCCTGGGGACCGGACCCGCCAAGAAATTGAGTCATCGGTTCATCGGATCATCGAATCATCGCCAGGCATCCCCGTGATGGCTCAATGGCCCGATGGCCAGATGGCTCGATTAGCTGACCGGCATCACCACCGGGTTGGGCGAGAGGAAGACGAAGAAGATCTCGCCGTCGGCGGCGGAAGTCTCAGCGATGCCCAGGACGTGGTGTAGCGTCGCCGCGCCGGGCACGGTGGCGAGGTCGGCCTTGCGCAGCGCGCCGGTCGCGTCGCCCACTTCCACGTAGTCGCCTTTGGTGACGGCGCCTTTGGCGTAGGCACGCGAGATGCCGTACTTGCGCGCCGCCACGTTTTGATTCAGTTTCGCCTGGGCTTCCTGGGTGATGCCGAGTGAGAGTTGATTGGCGGCGGTGGGCAACTTGCACTCGCCGTCGTTGGTGCCGGGGACGACAGCGCGCCACTTCGTGATGCCGGCGGCCTCGGTCACCTTGTAGGTCTTATCCAGAACGTAGGTTGCTCCTGCCATTCGTTCCTCCAATGAATTCGGGACTCGGGACTGGGGACTCGGGACTCGCAGGCGCGGCGTATCTACCCGAGCCCCGAGTCCCGAGTGGCGAGTCCCGGCACTACTCGTTGCCGCTCACGGCCCGGCGGTACTGCTGGACCAGGTCGGGCTGTTCGCGGCCGATCTCGCTCAGCGCCTGCCCGAAGCTGAGGTGGCGCTCGCGCATGCGCTGTTCGGCGAGGAATTTCACCTGGGCCTGGACGTCCGTGGGGCCGGCGCCGGAGAACCCCAGGGGCTCGACGGGCACCAGGGGCTTCTGCATCCCCAGGATCTTGCGGAAGGTGGGGAAGTCGGCGAGCGCGATCCTTCGCCAGTCGTCGCGCTGGCGCGGCAGGATTTTGCCGGCCTTCACGGCGGCTTCCAGCTCCTGTTCCACCTGGCCGCGGAAGACTTCAGCGGCGGGGACCGACTTGCCGCGGGCTTCGGCTTCCGAAAGCAGCCCGCGGGCCTGGGCCAGGGTGATGACGGCCGAGGATTCCGCAAGCGTCGGGCTGGCTGACGTTACCTCTGACATCATCCCCAGCTCGTGCATGCACCGTTTCACGTCTTCAGGGTCCAGGAAATACTCATCTTTGAAATCGTCGTGCGCCAGGCGGATTTTGCCGTCGGCGACGGAAAGGTTGACGTGCTTCATGGGACCTCCGGAATTTGCGATTTTGTCCGTCAACTGACGGATTGGATTTTGGACTGGCCCACCGACGTTTGCGGGTTCATCGACCGGCCGGAACGCCGGATCCGACAACCGGATCTGGGGCAGTTCTTCGAGAAAAGGCCGGTTCGTCAGGGCCACCGAAGTAAGCGTGGTGCCCTGGGGCTTGCCCGTGAGCTTGTTCTGTGCCTGCCAGTCGATGGCGGGCGAGATGTAGCGGTACTCGCGGCTTTTCACGAGCTGGCGAGCGCGCTCGGTGGGCTCGTACCAACCCCAGAGAATGAAACGGGATTCGCCAACCACCCCGCCCTTCGGGCTCCCCTCCTTCCGAAGGAGGGGATTAAGGGGTGGTTGTCCGAGCCCCGACTCCCGAGCCCCGAGCCCCGTGGCCGGTTCCGGTGGATCCAGCCGCACGACCCGTCCCGCCGAGGGCACGGGGCCGCCGGCGGCGACTTCCGGCATTTCGCTCGCGTGGTCGTAATCAACGTTGATCTCGCCGTTCTGCCGCTCGCGGAAGTTGCGCACGATGTCTTGCAGATCCTGGCGCGTGATGCCGAAAGTGGTGGAGCCGCGCGCCCACTTGCCGGTGACCGCCAGGGGGACGCGCACCAAGCCGTTCATCCCGGCATCGGCCGCGAGCGTGACGACGAAGCGGGGAACAGGCGGGGTGCTAGGTGTCAGGTGTCGGGTGCCAGGTGCCGCAGAGGTGCTAGGTGCTAGGTGCTGGGGGCTGGGGTGACGATCTTGAATCTTGAATCTGGAATGTGAAACTGGCGCAAGCATTGCATCCTCCGACAAAAGCGAAATCAAAAGGCGAAAGCCAAGAATCTCCAGTCCCTAGTCCCTAGCCCCTAGTCCCTGTCCTTCCGGCGGCTG
>CAZBWJ010000091.1:0-10560 GCA_964495535.1 uncultured Acidobacteriota bacterium
TTGCGCGTGGCGTCCACGCCCATCTTGGAGCCGAAGTTGGGCAGGCGCGAAGCGTGTTCGAGTTGGTCCACCGGCCCCAGCACGAACTCGATATCGCGTTCGGGGTCGATGTGGGTGAACGCCTTCCAGGTGACCTCGCGCGGGTTGTGGACGTCCACGTCCTCGTCCACCACGACGATGCACTTGGTGAGCATGGTGCCGGGCAGGCCCCAGAGGGCGTGCATCACTCGGCGCGCCTGGCCGGGATAGCTCTTGCGAAGGGAGACGATCATCAGGTTGTGGAAGATGCCTTCGACCGGCATGTGCAGGTCCACGATTTCCGGAAGCTGCTTGCGAATCAGGGGCAGGAAAATGCGCTCGATGGCGTAGCCCATCCAGTAATCTTCCATGGGCGGCGCGCCCACGATAGTCGAGATGTAGATGGGGTCCTTGCGGCGCGTGATGCAGGTGAGGTGCAACGCCGGGAACTTGTCTTCGAGCGAGTAGTAACCCGTATGGTCACCGAAGGGGCCTTCGACGCGGAGGTCGTCGAGGTCCACGTAGCCTTCGAGCACGATTTCCGCGTTCGCGGGGACTTCCAAGTCCACCGTCTCGCACTTCACCAGCTCCACAGGCTCCTTGCGCAAGAATCCGGCGAAGATGAATTCGTCCACGTCTTCCGGCAAGGGCAAGACGCCCGCGAGCATCGTCACGGGGTCCGAGCCGACAGCGACGGCCACGTCCATGCGGCCGCCCTTGCCCTGCCCGGCCTCGCTTGCCGGCCGTAGGCGCTCGACCCAGCGGAAATGCTCCGCGCCGCCCTTGTGGATTTGCCAGTGCATGCCCGTGGTGCGTTCGTCATAGACCTGCAAGCGGTAGCAGCCCACGTTGCGCCGGCCGGTCTTCGGGCTGCGCGTGATGACCATGGGGAAGGTGATGAAGCGGCCACCATCCTGCGGCCAGCATTTCATGATGGGGAAGCGGGCGAGGGACAAATTGTCCTTCTCGATCACTTCCCTGGCCGGGCCGCCTTT
Source organism: uncultured Acidobacteriota bacterium (assembly GCA_964495535.1). Lineage (GTDB taxonomy): Bacteria > Acidobacteriota > Terriglobia > UBA7540 > UBA7540 > JALHUF01. Next base: position 1,014 of record CAZBWJ010000091.1, read on the forward strand.
GACCATTTTAGGGAAGACCGACCCAAGCTCAGAGATCATGGGAAGCAGCTTGACCTTGTCGAAGAGCCCTTCCGGCAGCTTCATGTCCAGCAAGTCCTCGATGCGCCGCGCCACGTCCTCGAGCGAGCCGACTTCCAGCGCCAGCTCCATACGCCGCTTCGAGCCGAGGGCGTTGATGAGCAGTGGCATCGAATACTCGACGCCGTCTTTTGCCGACCGCGGCTTCTCGAAGAGCAGGGCCGGGCCGCCGGCTTTCGAGACTCGATCTGCAATCTCGGTGATTTCCAGATCCACATCCACTTCGACCGGGATTCGCTTCAGCTCGCCTTCACGCTCCAGGCGTGCGATAAACTCGCGCAGGTCCTTGTAAGCCACGGGATTCCCTCGTCGCCAAGATAGCCGTCAGTCCTCGGCCGTCAGCTTTCAGCCAAGCCAGTCCCTCTTTCAGCTCTGACCGGTTCTTGAGGGCTGGCTAACTTCGTTGCCGCAGATTCTTGCTGACGGCTGACGGTTGAGAACTACGCACGAAGGATTGCAGATTGCTCCCAGCAAATCAAGCCGCGAGCCTGAGTCAGGTCACCTTGACAAGGCTTGGAGCGGGCGGGATACTACGCGCGCGGGCCTCAAGCGGCGTGGATCGGCTTGGTAACCCGCGCGAAGGGAGCTGGGCCGCGAGATTCTTCCAATTCCCAACCTGCCCAGGTGGACCAGGCAGCGAGGTTCGAGCCGCGCGCGCTGGTGCCGCGAGCGCGCTTGGCATCTCCGCCCTGGCCGCATGCCTGCTCTGTGTTTTCGGCAACCTACCCAGTGCATCCGCCCAACAGGCTGAAGCGGAGCTCAGCACGCGCGAGACTGATACCACATTCAAGGTGCAAGTCCAACGCAACCTGGTCCTGGTGCGCGCGGTAGTGCGCGATGCGAAGGGACGGACAGTCGGCAACCTGCAGAAGGAAGACTTCCGCGTGTTTGACAACGGCAAGCCCCAGACGATCAGCCACTTCGCCGTCGAGGTCCCGTCCTCGAAGATCCGCGACCTGACAACGCCCGCGGAGGAGGAGCCCGGGCCCGAGGCGCTTTCGGAGACCGCGCTGGCTGTCTCGACTCCCGAGCGCTACGTGGGCTTGTTCTTTGACGACATCCACATGAAGTTCGAGGACGTAGCGCGAACCCGCGAGGCGGCCGAACGCCACCTGGCCACCGCCCTCCAGCCCGGGGACCGTGTGGGCATCTTCACCTCGTCGGGCCGGCACGTGATTGACTTCACCGACGACCGCGCCAAGCTGCACGAGACGCTTTTGCAGCTTTTCCCGCAGCCGATTGCCCCCAGGCGCGAGAACGCCTGCCCAGAGATATCCGACTACCAGGCGTACCTGATTGTGTACGCCCACGATCCGAGCGCTTTAGAGGTTGCCTTACAGGAGGTCCTTGCCTGCTACCCCGAAAACCAGGGTGCTTCCCAAGAGGTGTCGCTCGCGGCAGCGCGAAACCTGGCCGAATCGGAGGCAATGAGATCTTTGAACGGCTTTCAGACCGAAACGGAGTACGCGCTGCGTGGCCTCGAGCAGTTGGTGCGGCGCATGGCCGCGGCCCCGGGGCAACGGAGCATTGTCCTGGTCTCTCCCGGCTTCCTCATGCTCACCGCGGAACAGCGCGTGAACGAGATCATAGAGCGGGCGTTGCGTGCGAACGTGGTCATCAACACGCTGGACTCCAAAGGATTGTATGCCCCCGCCCCTTTGGGTGACATCAGCCGGACCCACATCGTGGTGCCAAACCGTCCTGACCTGATGGGACGGAAGGCGCAACTCGCCCTCGAAGAAATCAGCATGGCAGCCGATGTCCTCCGCGCCCTGGCGCAAGACACGGGAGGCGTCTTTTTTCATGACAGCAACGACCTGGACGACGGCTTTCGGAAGGTCGGGTCGCTCGCCGAGGTGTATTATGTTCTGGGCTTTTCGCCGCAGAACCTGAAGCTCGACGGCCGCCTCCACACCCTGAAGGTCAGCCTGAACACGCGCGTGCGCTATACGGTGCAGGCGCGCAACGGCTATTACGCCCCTCGGAAACTTGCCGATCCCGCCGCCCAGGCCAAAGAAGAGATCGAACAGGCAGTCTTTTCCCATGACGAATTGAACGAGCTGCCGGTTGAAGTACACACGCAGTTCTTCAAGCTCAATGACCTTGACGCCCGGCTCTCCGTGGTGACGCGCCTGAACCTGCGCTTTGTGCACTTCCGCAAGGAGAGCGGGCGCAACCTGAACAACGTAACTCTGATCACGGCCCTCTTTGACCGCGACGGGAAGTACCTGACGGGCAAAGAGAAAACCCTCCAGTTCCGCTTACTGGACGGAAGCCTGGAGAAGCTATCTCAGTCGGGCATCACCGCGAAAACCAGTTTCGACGTGAAGCCGGGCACCTACCTGGTGCGTCAGGTGGTGCGAGATTCCGAGGGCGCCCAGCTCTCCGCGCTCAACCGGACCGTGGAAATACCGTTCTAGGAAGGTGATTCATGAATCTTCGTCGCCCCTTGCTTTCTTACTTCCTTTTCTACCTTGCGTTCTGCTGGCTGGGACAGAGTGCCGCCCAGGTGCCCGCTGCTCCCGGAGGCGGCCAGCAAGCCGATAACCAAGCACCGGCGACCGCGCCGGGCGTCATCCGCGCGGAAGTCAACGTGGTGCTGGTGGATGTGGTCGCCACGGACAAGAAGGGAAACTACATTCCCGACCTGCAGGTGAACGAGTTTCGCGTTTTCGAGGACGACAAGGAGCAGCCCATCACCAGTTTCTCGCGCGCGACGGAGGCCGAGGCAACCCAAGGCCCGGCGCAGCCCCGCTACATCGTGCTGTTCTTCGACAATTCGACCATGGCCTTCTCCGATCAGATTCGGGCGCGCCAAGCCGCCGCCCAGTTCGTCGAGAAGAGCGCTTCGCGTGACCACTTGATGGCCGTGGTGGATTTCAGCGGAGCTTTCCGCATCACTCAGAACTTCACCGCCAACGCCGACACCTTGAAGCGCGCCATCGGGGGCGTCAAATACGCCGCGGTCCAGCCGAACGAGCCGGGGCAAACCACCCAGATCGCTTCCCTGGGCGCGCCCACGATGCTCCAGATGAGATCCGATTTCGCTGCTCGCAGCGTGCTGCTGGCCATCCGCAGTCTGGCCAAGACGTTGCGCGACGTGCCCGGACGCAAAACCCTGATCCTGTTCTCAGGCGGATTCCCGCTGAACGCGGAACGGCAGTCCGAACTCACGGCCACTATCGATGCTGCCAACAAGGCGAATGTGGCGGTCTATCCCATCGACGTGCGCGGTCTTCAGGGCCCGGGTTTTACCAGTGGACCAGACTTTACCCCGCCCACGCGGCAACCTTCGTTTCCGGGAATGCCGCCGGGCGCGCAGCTCGATGAGTCTCCATTTCCGCACGAGGATGGTCTTTGGGCCTTCGAGCTTGGTGGGCTGACGCTGCCGCAGCGCTTGGCACAACGGCCCCAGCCAAGCGGCGGAGCGTCCGGAGGCGGGGGCGGAGAAGCAGGAAGTGGCAGAGGCGGGCCGGGTGGCGGAGGCGGGTATGGCGGAGGCACGCCGTCAACAGGCGGCAGTACGGGTGGCGGCAGTACGCCTGGAGGAACAATACCCGGAACGGGTACGACCACACCAGGGGGCTCACGCGGTGGCACGGGTTCGGGTGGGCGGCCTGGCGATTATGGATATGGCCGGCGAGATTACGAGACCTATCCCCGACGAGACATCATCCCCCCGCTGCTCGATAACATCAGCTGCAACCAGCAGGTGCTTCATGCGCTGGCGGCAGGCACGGGCGGCTTCACCATCTTCAACACCAACGACTTCCTCCAAGGCCTGAACAAGATCGCCAAAGAGCTTAACGAGTACTACATCCTGGGCTACGCCCTCCCCAGTCAGGCCCATGATGGGAGCTACCACAGAATCAATGTTAAGGTGGAGCGTAAGGGCGTAAAGATCCGCTTCCGAAACGGCTACTACGATGTAAGGGGTCCTGACATCCTCGCCGGAAAGCCCGAAGGGAAAGTGCTCGAAGAACAGGTGGCCAGCCCGCAGCCGGGTGACATCCCGGTATCGCTCAACACTCCGTATTTCTACACCGCGGCCAACGTGGCGCGCGTCAATCTGGCAATGGAGGTACCCGCCCGAAGCCTGACCTTCGAAACCGAGAAGGGGAAGTTCCACTCCGTCGTCCACGTCCTGGGGATTGCCTACCGCGAGGACGGCTCAGTCGCCGCACGCTTCAGCGATACGGTCAAGCTCGACATGGAGAAGGGAAACCTGAAGGAGTTTTCCAAGGGTCCCTTCATGTACCAGAACGCTTTTGACATTGCCCCCGGAAAATACAAATTGAAGATTATCCTGGGGGCAGGAGGGCAGAAATTCGGGAAGCACGAGAAAGCTCTAAGTATCGAGCCCTTCGACGGCAAGCAATTCCATCTGAGCGGGGTGGCGCTCAGCGACCGGATGCAGCCGGTGTCCGAACTCACCACCAACCTGGACGCGGCGCTGCTCGAGGAGCGCACGCCGCTCGTAGTGAAAGGCGTAGAACTGTCGCCTTCTCCAAACAATCGCTTCAAGCGGAACGTGAAGGTCGGCTTCTACGTCGAAGTTTACGAGCCCTTGATGCTCAGCAGCAACCCGCCGCGCGTGGGGATTATTTACGACATTGTCGACGGCAAGACGAATCAGCGGGTTTTTACTTCTAACACGGTCGCGCTCGAGGCTTACTTGCAGGCGGGCAATCCGGTGATTTCCGTGGGGATGTACGTGCCGGTGGACAAACTCCAGGCCGGACAGTACAGGCTGGACGTGAAAGCGCTCGACGGTGCCGGAAACTCTTCCCCGGTGCACAGCGCCGACTTTACGCTGGAATAAATCTTGCCGCGGCACCGACCGCGCCAGGCAAAAGAGGCGGGTTGCAGAATCGGCAGGTCCAGTCAAATGTTCGCCAACACCGGGGCTTGAGCATCCATGGCCAAAAAAGCCGCAGCCGATCCCGCCGCACTCGCCAAGAGGCAGGCCCACATCAGCGTCGAGCGCTATTTTGAGACCTCACTCCTCCTGATGCTGGGGACCGGTTTCTTCACCGTGGCTACCACCGGCAGACTGGACCTGGTTTCCGTGGTGGTGGTTTCCGCCGCGCTGCTCATCCGGCTCTGGAGCTATCTGCGCGAAGCTGACTATTCGCTCTCGCCGCGCACGGTGACGCGCCTCTCCGTCTTCTACATTTTCTTCTACGCCCTGGACTTCCTGATTTTTTCCGCCGGCCCCAGCCTCATGGACAGCATGCTGACGGCCACCGTGCATCTGGTACTTTTCACCGCGGTGGTGAAGGTTTTCTCAGCGCGCACTTATCGCGATTACGCCTACTTGGCCACGCTTTCTTTCATGATGATGCTGGCCAGCGCCATCCTGACGGTAGGCACCCTGTACCTGGCCTGCTTCACGTTCTACGTTCTCTTCGCCATTTCCACATTCATCAGTTACGAGATCAAGCGCTCGGCGGAAAGTGCCGCGCGGGCCCCGGAAGGCCCGTTCCGCACGCCAGCCGAGAACCGCTCGGCCATCGAAAGGGCGCTGGGCACCGCGACCATCGGACTGGCCCTGGGCATCGTGGTGCTGGCGACGATTCTCTTCTTTGTCATCCCGCGCTATCGCACGGGCTACTTGACCTCTCTCGGCATGGAAGCGCAGAACATCACGGGATTCTCTGCCAGCGTCAATCTCGGCGACATCCGGAAAATTCTGCGCTCGAAGCTCGTCGTGATGCGCGTCATGGTGGAAGGCGGACCGCGCCAATTCCAGGGCGTCAAGTGGCGCGGCGTGGGCTTGACGAGTTTCGACGGCAAGCACTGGTACAACGACAACACGGAGCAGGTGCCGCTGCCTCCTGCCTCGTTCCAGCGTTATGTGCTGCCCAGGTGGGACGGCTGGCAGACCCGGCGGCCGCGTCCGCTGCGTTACCGGGTGCTGCTCTCGCCCATCTCAACCGACGTGCTGTTCGTGGCCGCGGTGCCGCGCGAGGTTACCGGACGCATCCGCGCCATCACCCTCGACCAGACTGACTCGCTGCACAATCCCGGCCAGAGCTACTCCCCCTTCAGCTACGAGGCGTTTTCCGACGTCGGCCTTCCCTCCCCCGACGATTTGCGCCGCGCGTCCACCGACTATCCCGCCGAGATCCGGCGGGTTTACCTCGAACTGCCCAAGCTCGACCCGCGGGTCCCCGACCTGGCACGGCAGGTCAGCGCCTCCGCCCGCAACAGCTACGACCGCGCCCTGGCCATCGAGACGTATCTGCGCTCGAACTTCACCTACTCGCTTGACCCCACGGGCATCGAACCCGGCGACCCTGTCTCGAGCTTCCTGTTCAAGGCGAAGGCGGGCTACTGCGAGTACTTCGCCGCCACCATGGCGCTCATGCTCCGCACCCAGGGGATTCCTGCACGGCTCGTAAATGGTTTTCAGACAGGAACCTACAACCGGGTGGGCAAGGACTTCATCGTGCGCGGGCGCGACGCGCATAGTTGGGTGGAAGCCTATTTCCCGCGGTACGGCTGGATCGCGTTTGACCCCACGCCGGCCGACCCGAATCCCGTGTTGCCGGGAGCATTCGACGAATATCTCGACGCAGTGGCCCTGTTCTGGAACGAATGGGTCATCAACTACGATTTCGCCCACCAGGTCCGGTTGGCGCGGGAAGTCGAAAGGGATTCACGGCAGTTCCAGCAGGATTTCCAACAGCGCATCCGCCGTCTCCAGCGCCTGGCCATTCGGCTCGCGTATCGCGTCGAAGGCTGGCTGATGTCACACAAGCTGCTGGTGCTGCTGATTATGGCGGGAATTCTGTTTGCCCTGGTCGCCGCCGAAAAGAGCGGCTCGCTCGCTGAGCTTCGCTTCCTGTGGGCGTGGAAGTTCCGCCGCCGCGACCGCGCTCTGAGCCCCCAGGAGGCCACGCTCAGCTACCAGCAATTCCTGAAAACCCTGCAGAAAAGGGGCTACCGAAAATCGCCCGCGCAGACACCGCGTGAATTCGCGCTGTCATTTGTGGGAACCCGCCTGAGCTGGGCTGTCCTGGAATTCACCCGCCTCTACAACGCCCTCCGCTTCGGCCAGGCGTCGGTGTCCCTGGCCCGCTTGCGGGCGCTCCTGGAGGATATCGCGGCCAGTAAGCAGTAGGCAGCCAATTCTTGATTTGAGATTGAGGATTTGTGATTGCTGCGGAAAGAACTCAGCAGGGACCGACCTCACTGGCCGACCCAAGAGCGTGAAATCGCCAATCGTAAATCGTCAATCACAAATCAGAAATCCGTCCGGCACAGGGCCCCCACCCTGCCTCACGGCACCGACTTCCCGCCATCCACGGCGAACACCTGGCCGGTGATGAAGTCGCTGCGCGTGACGAGATAGAGCACCATCTCCGCGACGTCTTCCGGCCGGCCAGCCTTTTGGAGGGGCGTGGTGCGAATCACGTTCTCGGCGAAGCGGCTGCGTCTCGCTCCCGGAAACAGAATTGTCCCGGGAGCTACGCTGTTCACCCGGATGTGAGGCGCCAAGGCCCGCGCCAGGCAGCGCGTCAGCATGACGACGGCGGCCTTGGAGGCGCAGTAGTGCGTGTAGCTCGGCCAGGCTTCGAGCCCACCCAGGGACGAGATGTTGATGATGCAGCCGCGCCTCTGCCGCTGCATGATTCGTGCCGCGGCTTGGGCGCAGAAGAATGTCCCTTTCAGGTTGACGCCCAGGATCCGGTCCCAATCCCGTTCGGTGAGTTTGTCCCATTTACCCGGAAAGAAAACTCCGGCGTTATTCACCAGGATGTCGAGCCGGCCGAACCGCTTCTCGACCGCCCGGAACATCGCGCGCACCGGCGCGGGCCGAGAGACGTCGGCGCGAACGACGAATGCCTGCACGCCCAGGGCTTTGATCTCGTCCGCCGTCTCGAGCGCTTCCGCCCGGGAGCGGTGGTAGTTCACCACCACGTTCGCTCCCGCACGGCCGAGCGTCAGGGCGATCACCCGGCCCAGCCGGCGGCCCGCGCCGGTGACGAGCGCGACCTGACCTTGCAGGGCATGTTCGCTCATACTCGGTGATTCATATCACGCGAGGCGCGAATTTGGTAGGGGAAGCGAGATTTGTGATTTTGGATTTGGGATTTTCGGACTCGGGATTTGGGATTGAGGATTACAGAGAGACAGTTTACGATAGCGTTGTGAGTATGCAGGATTCCGAACTCAAAGTGTACGATTGAAAGAGGGAGACAAGGAACTCCGGACACGCCCATCTGCAAACCAATGACCGCAGAAGAACTGAGGACCAGAACCCAAGCATTCGCTTTGCAGATCATTAAGTTGGTCGGGGCGTTGCCACGGGACACGGCCGCACGGGTCATCGCGCGGCAGATCCTTCGGTCGGGAACCTCCATTGGCGCCAACTACCGCACAGCATGCCGAGCTCGTTCTCGGGCCGACTTTGCAGCCAAATTAGCGATAGTTGAGGAGGAAGCAGACGAGACTCTCTACTGGCTGGAACTGCTCGCTAAATCCGGGCTGGTTAAGACCGACCGCCTGGGGAAGCTGATGGCTGAGGCCAACGAGCTCGTCGCGATCATTGCGGCGGCGCGCAAGACGACCCAAAAAGGAGGCTGAGGGCGCGAGATTGAAAATCACCAATCCCAAATCACAAATCAAAAATCCCTACCAGCCAAATATGGAACTCGATATCTTGTCCGTCGCCGCTCATCCCGACGACACCGAGCTGACCTGTGGCGGCACGGTTATCAAGATGGTGGAAGCCGGCTACAAGGTCGGCGTGCTCGACCTCACGGCGGGCGAGTCCGGCACGCGCGGCAGCGTCCGGCAGCGCGAGCGGGAATCCAGTCGCGCCGCCAAGGCGATGGGCCTCGTCTATCGCGAGAATCTGGGCCTGCCCGACGCCGGCATCGAAGACCGGCGCGAGTACAAGCTGAAGATTGCCCAGAAGATTCGCGAACTGCGCCCGCGCACCGTCATCCTGCCCTACTGGGAGGGTCGTCACCCGGACCATTACCTCACCGGAAGGATCGGCTACGAAGCCTGCTTCCTCGCCGGGCTGGCCCGGCTGCCGCTCGAGGGCCGGCCCTTCCGCCCCCACAAGATCATCTACTCCACCGCGTACGCCCCTGCGGTGCGGCCGACGTTTGTCGTGGATATCACGGGGCAATTTGAGAAGAAGCTGAAGGCCATCCTCTGCTACTCCTCGCAGTTCTCGCCGGAAGAAGACATGCAGAACCTTTTCCCTTCCCGCGCCGACCTGCGCGAGCGCATGGCCTCGCTGGCGCGCCACTTCGGCCTGATGATCGGCGTGCGCTACGGCGAGCCCTTTGTGACGCGCGAAGTCGCCCAGATTGACGACATCGTGAACCTGCCTGTGCAGTCGATCTGAGATTTTGGATTTTAGATTTTGGATTTTGGATTAGCGCCCCGCGCCACGCGGGCAAGGTGTCCCTTGACATCCGATGGGCAAGTATGCTAGACTACAATGGAG
>CAZBWJ010000092.1:0-10110 GCA_964495535.1 uncultured Acidobacteriota bacterium
TATGCCGCCCCTTGCGGGGCTTCCTTCCACGGGGCTCCGCCTCCATCCCACGGCTCTCGCCGTGGGCCAGACGATCCCGGCCCTGACGGGCCTAGCTGGGTCTTGACGTCCTTGTGCCTCAGCAAGAGAAAAACCCAGGGCACCAAGACCGTGCGGTGGCTACCTGCTTATGCCCCAGGAACTCCTGGTCGTGAAAGCGCGTGACTGATCTGGGCTCCATGCGCATACCCAGTTTGGGGCCATTGTAGCACCGTTTGTGTCGAGCCTGACAAGTGCAGAGTTGAATAGCGTCCCGGCCGGCCAGCCACTGCGGAAGGGCACGGCTTCAGCCGTGCCGAAACAGGGCGCCCTATCTTCGCGGCTTTAGCCGCTAGGGCCTCAGGGGCTGAAGCCCCAGAATGTTCATAAAAGGCGGACTTAACGGCACGGGTCCCGACCTAGAACATCGGGGCAGGTAAGTCCCTGCCCTCCCTCGATCAATCCGTCACCTTCCAGCCAGCGTAGCGCCGCCATCCTGCCGGCATTTTCCTCTTGCCGCCAGGACCCGGCGGCGTTACCACCCCGGGCCTACCCGATCGGGGGCGGCGGCGACGTGACGGGTTGGGGCGCCAAGCTGCCTCGTGACGCCATCACTTGCCTCTTCGCCTCGACGTATAGCCACGCCACACCGATCCCCACGATCGGGCCAGTGACAAACATCCCCACTATCAAGAGGAGTATGCCGAGGAAGGAGATTAGACCCATGACAAACAGGGTCAGGAACAGTTTCACTCTCCATCCCCTGGTGAGTTCGGAACTCTTCTTGAAGGCATCGATCACGCCCAGGTTTTCCTCGTCGCCCAGCAGGAAGAATACAAACACCCAACGGATGGCCACGACAATCACAATTACTAGCGAGACGAGCCCGCCCGTAACCCCTATGGCGGCGGCCGCCCCGTCCCCCAGTTGGCGCCCAGCATACACGGCGATTCCCACTCCGATGAGCGCCGGAATGGCGCAAGCCAGGACTATGGCATAGAGGAGCCAGAAGGCTCCCATGAACTTCCCATACTTGTGGAATCCGTCGAAGATATCACCTACTGCCGGCGAGGCGTCTTTCGCGAGACGCAGGAAGAGAATCACAACCCCTCCGGCCAGCGGCGCCGCGATGAAGATCAGGAACGCGATGTTCAGGAATGGAATGCTCTGGCCCACCACGCTGATGAGCATATAGAGGAAGAAGCCCCCGATGGCGGTTCCCGGGTGGCGCTGGAAACCTTCCCAGCCTCTTCCCAGGCACTCACCGATGCTGATGTTAACCATGTGTGTATCTCCCGCGGGCAAAGTTGGCCCATCCTACCAGTTGTTCCGCTGGATTGCCACAGGTAAAGATGGCACCGGCGGCGCAAGGCTCTCTCTTCAACCTTGGGGTTTTGCGCAGGGGCGGTAGGTGGCAGGTCGCAGGCGGTAGCCCGGGCTAATCTGCTTTTGAGATTGACCGTGGATTCTAGGGCGGAGAAAGCCCGCGGTTCGGAGGGCACGAAGCGGGGCTACCCGCTTGGGGCTTTTCCTGTAGGTGCGGCGTCCTCGCCGTCGATGGTTGTTTTCACTGGGTTCGGCACTTACAGAGCGACGCTAGAGCCGAACCTGCGGACTTTGTCTCAAAACCTGTTCTGTAGCAGCGCTCCCCACCCCCGGCTATCCAAATTGGGACCAGATTGTGTCCCGACCGGCGGAAACCGCTGGGGTCGCTGGCGGGAGGTGGGGCGCGGGGGGCGGCGAAGGGCTGGCGCGTCGCGATGTAGGCCCAGCAATGTAGGCTCGAAGCGGTCCCTCCCCCGGCCACATGCTGCCTTCTGGGCGGAAAAATGAGAACAGTGAGAATAGTGAGAACAGTGAGAAAGATCTGGTAAGTCTCACATATTTCGAGGGTTACAGTTTCTCATCGGGTGCTCTTGGACTGCTTCTGGGGCAAAACGCCACATCCGGATTCTGGTCATGCAGTCGCCGTACGCGAGTCACGCTTCAAAGTCGGAGTCGGACATCGCCGCTGGCCGATTCCAGAATCCAGCGTCCTCCTAGCTAGCGCTGCTCCCACACAAACGCCCCGAAGGTGCGAAACGTCTCAAACCCCAAACGTTCGTAAAGCCGCACGGCGCCGGCATTCGAGTCGGTGACGGTCAGCGAGACTTCCGCGTAACCCTGCGCAGCGAGTTCCTGAAAGGACGCTTCCATCATGACGGTACCCAGGCCCGCACCCTGGAACTCCCTGGCCACGGCGACCTGGGGGATGTGCGCGGTCCGAGGGCGGACGCCGGTCACCGCCAGCGCTCCGGCGAGCTTCTGCGTCGGCCGATGAACGGCGACGAGTGACGCTTGGGGCAGAAGTTCGCCACATCCCCGCTGCTGCACGATGTTCTCGACCAGGTGGGTTGTGCCCGGCAAAGATGTGTATTGGTCGTTAATCCGGGCGTCAACGTGGTAGCGGTAGGCGCCATAGACGAGTTCGGCCGCCGCCCGATCGTGCCTTCGTTCCCAGGGCTCGATGTGGAAAGCTTCGGGCCAGGGCACGGTGCCATGAGCACTCTGGGCCGTCGCCGCGCCGGAGCTGGCTGAATCCAGTCGTCGGTCCACCAGCGACAACGCCATGAAGCGGCGGAGATAGCCTTCGAAGCCATGGGCACGGAAACAGGGTTCCAGTTCCTCGTAGGTGAAGTGGGGAAGTTGCGTTTCCACGCGGCGCAGCCCTGGGGTGGCGAGCAGCGTCTCGATGACGTGTTCGAGCAACACCAGCGCCGGGTCGAGCCGGTTGCCGTTCGGCGCCACAAACAGGTTTCCGATCAGGCCTTTCTCGCCTTCGTAGAAGAAGAAGCTGTAAGCTGTGATTCGCCCTTCGCTGAGCAGGGCATAGCCTGAAAGTCGTCTGTCGTCCAGACAGGTTGAGATCAGGCGGCGGGAGGCGCTGTTGTCCCAGCGAAGGTCTGCGTCCCAGGCGCGTGACTCGGCTTCGAGCAAGGGCTCGAACTGGCGCGCCGTGAACTGGCGGATATCAATAACCTCGGATGCCAAGCGTGGAGGCTCCCTTTGTGCCGCTCTCCCATCTTGGAGGCGACACTCCCAGTCTTGGGAGTAGCGGCGCGACGCCTTTAGGCTTCCGCAAGGTGCCAAGCTTAACAGGAATACAGCGCAAAAATCGACCTGTCATCTGTGAAGATCCCAGGCGGCTTGGAGCGCTCGGTCCGCAAGGCGCCCGGGGAGATGTGGCGACCCGTGCGCGTTGTCTGCTTCGGGGCAGGGCGAGGACAGAATGTGCAGCGAACTACCCTCGACCACACCGCACCCGTTGAGAAAAGTCGGGCTCAGGGGCTGCCGATTGCTATAAGGGGCTCGATAGCTTTGCCATGCTGTTTGCGTCTCCCAGCGGCGTGAGAGACGCAATGCCCTTGCAGAGTGCTCCCAAAGTTTTTGTCGAGGGAGAAAACGGGTTGTGGTAGGATTTTGCGTTTGCGAGTTTGCGCGCGCGCAGGACTCTCGCTGAGTGGAGTGGCGTAAAGGCAGTTGTATGGCACGCAGGCGAACGACCGCGGTTGTGGCCCCGTCACGGTTCTCCCGTGAGCTGGTGGGGCGGCTGGTGCGAGCCGCCTTGATCCTGGCAGGTGTTCTGCTGGCGGTGCTGTGCGGGGTGGGTGGCTTCCTCACTTATGAGGTTGTGACTGCATTTAATGACACCGAAACCGTTACGCCTCAATCTTCTTTCCAAAGCAACTTTGTCAACCTGAGTCTCACCGACCACCGGGGCGGCGAGCACGAAGGATGGTTGTTGGTGGGACTAAAGGGGGCGCCGGCCATCATTCTTTGCCACGGGTACAACTCCAACCGCTCGGAGCTGCTAGCGCTGGGTAGCCTCCTCCGGCAGAACCATTTCAACGTCTACGTCTTCAATTTCTACGGTGCCAAAGCTCAGCAGAGTTTCTCCGACCTGGGAATTCGGCAGGCGGACGACTTACTGGCCGCCATCGAGACGGTTACCCGGCAGCCTGGGGTGAATCCGCGCCGGGTGGGTTTGTTTGGAACGACGACGGGAGGCTACGCGGCGCTGGTGGCGGCCGAACAGAGCCCGCTGGTGAAGGCGCTTGTGGCCGATACCATCTACGACGACCCCACCCAGATGCTCGACGCGCAGGTTGACCAGTTGCTGGGGGGCACGAGCCAGTTGTTCCGCTTGCTGCCGCGTGCGGGATTCTATCTCGCCACGCTGGGGAGGACCAGGCCTCCAGTCCGCGCCAATCTCGCCAAGCTGGGGAACATGCCCAAGCTGTTCGTGATGGGGCAGGACTTACCCTTGTTGGCCGCGGCCACCGAAGACCTTTTCAACCTCTCGCCGCCACCCAAGCGCATGCTCGTGCTAGAGCACTCGTACACTGCGCTTACTTCAGGTCCGGTCAAAAAGGAATACGAGGATCAGGTCCTCAACTTTTTCCTTCATAATCTGCCGCTGCGGGCCGACTGATGACGCCCCCGATCAGGTTGGGAGGCTGGTGGACGGGTTCGTGTGCCTTCAAGCACGGTTGCCACGAGCGAGGGTGAATGGCTGCTTCAGTGGTTAACGGTTCGCCGGCACCTGCGGCGCCCCCCAATCAAGCCGCGAGACCGGGCCGCCACTGTCTGCGCCATCGCCTGGAATATCTGGCTGTGGCGAGCCTCCTGAGGCTACTGGGTTGGCTGCCCCATCGGGTGGCTCGCGGCGTCTCGGCCGTGCTGGCGGCGCTGAGCTACTGGCTGTGGCCCCGCTTGCGGCGAGTGGGTCTGTTTAATCTCCGCCTGGCCTTTCCCGAGTGGTCCGACCACCGTCGCCGGCGAGTCTTGTTCGGCCTGTTTCGGAATTTTGGTCGGATGCTTGCCGACTTTGCGCACTTCCCCTATTGGAATCGGGGCAACATCGAGCGCCTCATCATCTACGATGGGTTCGAGAACTACGCGCAGGCCAGAGACCAGGGGAAGGGAGTGCTTTTCCTTACCGCGCACTTTGGGAATTGGGAACTCAGTTCCTTTGCGCATGGCGTGTACGGCTACCCCCTCAATTTCATTGTGCGCGAGCTGGACAACCCGTTGATCGACGCGTTGATCAACCGCTACCGCTGTCTGAGTGGCGGGCGCGCCCTCGAGAAGAGAGACTCGCCCCGCGAAGTACTCCGCGCCTTCCAACGCGGTGAGGCCCTGGGTATTCTGGCCGATCAGAACATGCTTCCGGCCGATGGGGTGTTTGTAGATTTCTTCGGTTGCCCCGCCTGCACCACGCCAGGACCGGCGCGCTTGGCGCAAAAGACCGGCGTACCTGTCGTGCTGGGCCTGGTGATTTGGGACGCGAAAATAAAGAAGTATCGCCTCCGCTTTCATCCCGTCGAGTGGATCAAGCGCGACGACCCGGAGGAAGAAGTCCTGGTCAACACGGCGCACTTCACTCGTCTGCTCGAGGAGTATATCCGCCGTTATCCTGACCAGTGGCTCTGGGTGCACCGCCGCTGGAAAACGCGTCCTCCCGGCGAGCCGCCGCTCTATCCCTCCTAACCAGGCGAAAGTTGACAGCCGAGAGTCGAAGGAGGAAACTTCCGACCTCTGGAGTTACAGTCTGGACGGACTCGGGGTGCAACCATGAGAGTTGAAGAAATTGCGCGGTTACTGGGCGGCCGACTTCAGGGCGACGGCACCCGCGACATCCGCGACGTGGCAGGGCTGGAAAGCGCCGGATCGCATGAGCTCACGTTCGCCGAGGGTGAGCGGGCGCTGGCGCTGGCCCGAGGCTCCCGCGCCGGTTGTATCCTGGTGGCGGAAGGGGTTTCGGTCGAGGGCCAAACGACCATTGCCGTGGCTCACCCCAAGCTCGCCTTCATTCGGGCCGCGGAGGCGCTGCGCCCACCTGTATCGCCGGGCGCAGGAATCCATCCGACGGCCGTCATCGCCTCGGAGGCGCAACTGGCGCCGGATGTCAATGTCGGCCCGTACGTGGTCATCGAACGTGGCGTGACAGTGGGGCAGGGGACGCGCCTCGGCGCCGGCGTGTTTTTGGGCGAGGGCGCAGAAGTGGGCGCCCAGTGCGTCCTGCACCCGCGCGTGACCGTCTATCCCGGTGCCCGCATCGGCAACCGGGTGATCCTTCACGCCGGCGTCGTCGTCGGCTCCGACGGCTTCGGCTACGTGTTGGCGGAAGGTCGCCAGCACAAGTTCCCGCAGGTCGGGCAGGTAATTATTGAGGACGACGTCGAGATCGGCGCCAACACGACGCTGGACCGAGGCTCGCTGGGGGCGACGGTGGTCGGCGAGGGAACCAAGATTGATAACCTGGTGCAGGTTGCCCACAACGTGAAGATCGGCCGGCACTGCGTGATTGCAGCGGAGGTTGGGATTTCGGGTAGCGTGGAAGTTGGCGATTACGTGGTGATGGGTGGCCAGGTGGGAATTGGTGACCACGCGCGCGTTGAGGAGAGGGCCGTGCTGGGGGGGGGCGCCGCGATTCTGCCGGGCAAGATTGTGCGCAAGGGCGAGACCGTCTGGGGCTCGCCGGCCCGGCCTCTGGCGGAGTTCAAGCGGATGTACGCGCACCTCTCCCATCTTCCAAGCTTGGCGCAGAAGGTGAAGGCTATCTCCGACCAACTCTCGAAGCGGGGCTGATGGGCAGGGTGCCAGGAAGCCGTGGGCGCAGCTCGATTTCCGAACCCGACCCGCCGGCGTAGCCTCTTGCTCGCTGTTTCACAAAACGCCGCTTCCTCGGACATCTTCTCCCGTCGTGGTCCCATCTAACCGGGAAGTAGGTCGACCTGGCCTGGCTGGTTGACGCCGCTCTTGTTGGTTCCAGGGATCGGGCGAGAAGGTCGGCGAAGAGATCAGAGTGGCAATCAGAACGCTAGTTCATTTTTTCCCAAACCGACGGTCGCGCACGCTGGCTGTGTGGTGCCTGATATTCATCCAAGCCCAGCTCTTGTGGGTCGCGGAATCTCATGTCCACGAGGCAGACCAAATCTCGTCAGGCTCTGCGGCTATGGTGCGTAGTGGCGGCGGTTCAAAGCCTCTGGCCGCGAAGCCGCTCTGCGTGGCCTGCCAGGTCAGCCGGGAAAGCGCGGCCCGCCCGGCGGTAAGTGCGCCGGCTCCGACGCTTGCCGCTTCCGTGGTGCCGCTCCTCGCCGCTTCTGCCAGCGACTTCCATGCCCGTCATCCCGCCGTCATCTTTGGGCGCGCTCCCCCGCTCTCCTAAGTTCGCCAGGTTCCCCTTGTCGCGCTACGCGACGCAAAATCTATTCCTTAGGAGAGTTCGATGAATTCGGTGCTTCGCGGCTATTTTCATTATTCTGTTACTCACCTCAGCAACAAGCAGGCAGGCACGTCTGTGCTGCCAAGCCTGGCCGTTGTTGCTTTTGCCGCCTCCCTGTTTTTCCTCGGGCCTGGGGCGTTCGGCCAGGGCCTGGGGACCTCCGGAACGATCCGGGGCAGGGTGACCGACCCGAGCGGCGCCGTCGTCCGCGGCGCCGCGATTTCGTTGCTTAATGATCTCACCCTGTACCGAGAAGCCGCCGTCACGGATGAGAACGGCGAGTTCCAGTTCGTGAACATCCCTCCCAACATTTACCACCTCGAGGTCCAAGCACCGGGCTTTGAGAGGCACCACGAGCATGTTCTCGTGCGGACAACGGTGCCGCTGAACCTGGCAATTTCCCTCGCGGTCGCTTCGGAACGCACATCCATCACGGTTTCCTCAGAACCGGTGCTCATCGAGACGACGCCGACGGCGCATTCCGATCTGAATCGGACGGTATTCTCCAAGATGCCTGCCTTTTCCATCGCCGCGGGAGCAAGTGACATGATCACGCTCTCCACACCCGCCGTGGTGGCCGATTCCAATGGATTCTTCCACGCCTTGGGCGACCATGCCCAAATGGCGTTTTCAGTTGACAACCAGCCCATCACCGATCAACAGGGCAACATATTCTCGACCCAGATACCCTTGAACGCCATTCAGTCGATGGAGGCCGTTTACGGCGGAACTCCGGCCGAGTATGGAGACAAGACCGCCTTGGTCGTAACGGCGGTGACGCGGTCCGGTTTGGGACAGCAGACGCATGGGAGTTTCTCCGCTGAATACGGATCCTTCGGCACGATCAACCAGAGAGCAGACATCGGATTCGGCAAAGCGACATGGGGCAATTTCTTTGCGGAGAATGTGTCGAGGTCCGGGCGATTCCTCGATTCTCCCGAATTCCTTCCCTTCCATGACCTGGGCAATAACCAGAACGTCTTCAATCGCTTTGACTACCAGCCGCGGCCCCAAGACTCCTTGCATCTGAACATTCTCGCGGCGAGGAGCTGGTTTCAAATACCCAACACCTACGACCAGCAGGATTCCGGTCAGGACCAACGCCAGATGGTGCGCTCTTACAACGTCGCGCCGGGTTGGATTCACGTCTTCGGGCCCTCGGCGACCCTGACCGTCAATCCCTTCCTTCGCCAGGACCTGATCAATTATTTCCCGAGCGCCGACCTGACGGCGGATCAACCCGGAACCGTCTCCCAAACACGACGGTTGACCAATTTGGGGTTGAAGATGGACGTCAACTACCACCAGGGGCGGCACACCGCGAAGGTTGGAGTGCAGGTCATGCATACGCTTCTGAGCGAACGCTTCAGTCTGGGCCTGACGGATCCGACATTCAATCCGGTCTGTGTGGATTCCAATGGCGAGGCCGTCTTGGCCCCCGGCGTTACTGATCCTGGCAGTTGCGCCGCGGCGGGGTTTGAAGCTAACCCCGACCTGTCGCCAGGCTTGGTGCCCTACGACCTGACGCGAGGAGGTACATTATTCCAATTTCGCGGCCATGCCGACATCAAAGAACAAGCGTTCTACGCCCAGGACTTGATTACGGTTGGCAAGCTGACGCTGAACCCCGGACTGCGTTTTGATCGCTACGACGGCCTCAGCTACGGGACGCAGTGGGAGCCTCGTCTCGGCCTCTCTTACCTCGTCAGCCGGACGTCGACGGTTTTACGACTGGCGTATTCTCACCTTTACGAAACGCCCCTGAATGAGAACCTGGTATTGTCGAGTGCCACTGGAGCGGGCGGTCTCGCCGCTAACGTCTTCGGCGCCTACGACAGTGTGCCGCTTCGACCGGGAATTCGTAATATGTCCAACGCGGGGTTTCAACAGGGGATCGGCACGCATTTTGTGTTGGACGCCGATTACTTCTGGAAGTACACGCGAAATGCTTACGACTTGGATAACCTGTTTAACACTGCCATCTACTTCCCGATCGAATGGTACAAGTCTAAAATGGACGGAGTCTCAGCACGGCTGACGCTCCGTCAGTACAAGGGCATTTCCGCTTTCACCACCCTCGGCCATGCGCGGGCACGCGTATTCGGGCCGGAGATTGGCGGCCTGATCTTTGGCAGTCCGGTGGATCGCAGCGTGGTGAGAATTGACCACGACCAGGCACTGCAGCAGACGACCCACATCCAGTATCAGTTGCCGAGGAACGGGCCTTGGATCGCGTTTACGTGGCGGTATGACAGTGGGATCATCTCTGGGGCAGTCCCGGACTTGGCGAGCATCCTGGGGCTGACGGGAGACCAGCAAGCTCAAATTGGGTTCTATTGCGGCGATCAGGTGGCGACACCCTGGGGTCGGATCACGACCTGTGATTCTTCGGACTGGGGAGCAAAACTGGTAAGGATCCCGGCGCCGGGGACGGCGAACGACGACACGAACCCAGCCCGGGTGCGCCCACGGCACCTTTTTAACCTGGGTGTTGGCACGGACAATCTGTTTCGCACGGATAAGGTTCGTTGGACGCTGAGACTGACGGCCTTGAACATGACCGATAAGGTGTCGTTGTATAATTTCCTCTCGACTTGCGCCGGCACACACTTCGTTCCGCCTCGATCGTACCGGGCCGAGTTGGGAATCGCTTTCTGAAGCAGGCGTGCCTTGCGGGACGGAGATCCTCATGCTCGGTAGGCTGAGTTGATTCGTCGTCTCCGGTCTGCTGCTGGCCTGGGTGAACATCCTGGCTGTGATGGGCTTGCCTCGCCGCGAGGCGGAAGAGGCTCAGGCATCCGGCGCAAAAGCTGTCGAACTGGCGG
>CAZBWJ010000093.1:0-9360 GCA_964495535.1 uncultured Acidobacteriota bacterium
GGATGGTCCGGCAAACGTGGTGCCTGAAACACGATCTCCCTCCCGGACTTAGGGCCTCTGGGCAAAGTCGCTCGAACGTGGGAGAAGCGGGTGAGCGGCTCGATCTAGCTGCTCCAACCTTACGCCGGGCGAGGAAAGCTGTCAAGGTGAACCCTGCCACGGCGGATGGGGTATACATGGGATCGTTTGCGATGTGTGAGCATCCCGCTCCAGCGCACGTCAGCCGCCGGAGCAATCGCATGACGACGCCCCCGAAGCACCGCGAAATGCCACACCGCTTCGCGTGAACGCATAGGGAAAGTCGATCTTCCTTGACACGGTAGAGGTCTGCGGTTCGAGTCTTCACGGGCCTACCATCACCTGTGTGCAGCCTGGATCTACATCCTCCAGAGTGCTTCCCCCGGGAGGTCCTACGTTGGCAGCACGGTCAACTTAGAGTGCCGTCTCGCAGAACACAACCGGAAGCACAGGGCCCACACTCGTCAGCGGGACCCTTGGCACGTGGTTCATCAGGAAGAATCCGCCAGCCCGGCAAGAGCCTGGCGACGGGAGCGGGAACTCAGAAGCTGGGAATCGCATCGAGCTTGGAAAGAACTGCCCGGGGGCGGGAAGACGAGTTGAAGCGTGCCGACGAGTCCGGGAGGTCAAAGGAAGGGGCTGCCGCCTTCTCCTCAATCGCCAACCATGTGCCGCTCGCCCCAAGGAAACACGGCTCGCTCCCCGGCCGCGTGCGAAGAGAGTCACCGACACGCGGTCGATATTGCGTGCCGCGTGCTCTTCCAGGCACCGCCCGCACGGTCGGCCGGCGCCATTCCCCTGACCTTGGGGGCCAAGCGCGCTCGCATTCTAATTTCAGTTGACCGGCAGATAAACCAGGCGAGTCTTGTTGTCGATGCGAAAGCTGCAGGCACAGTGCTTGGACCCGCAGACCACCGGCTCTCCTCCCGAATACTGCGCGGCGGTGATCAGTCCCAAGCTTCCACACGCTGGGCAAGCGAGGATGGCGAAGAAAACCGACTCGACGGCGGAGCGCAAGGACTCCGCCTCGGACAGCAGGATGATGTCTGCGGGGCCCATCGTCTCGAGCGCGAGCTCATCAACGTGATGCAAAGGCACAGGCTGCGCCTCGGCTTGCCCCTGCAGTGCCCGGCGACCGCTCGTGCGTCGTTGCCGTCCCGGTCGGCGTCGACCACGCTTTGGCCCGCTGTGCTCTTGCCCCATGTCAGTTGCTCCTTGCCAACATCCTTGTCACCTTCACATCTCGCCTAAACAACCCTCATCTGCCGCTTCCTCCATGCACTGCCATGGGACTATTTCCCGCCCGGTTATTCTGAGTGCCTCTCTGAAGCGCGACACATTGGCCGAAGAACCAGCGAGGACGCGGCTTCGACACCCCTCCCCATTCCCATAATGGGACGGCGCTCCCAAATTGGGCCCAGCCACCGCCTCCTCGGGGCCAACTGCAGAGCCGAAACTTCGAACCACCCACATTAACTACTGTTATCGGCGGGATTCCTGCTCACTTGAGGCCCGAGGCGCGAGAGCCCTTCCCAAGGGTCGAAGGAGCCTATCAGGCACTTCCGCGAAGATGCTGTATGACGCCGATGTGCTCGCTTCGGAAAGAAGTTGCAGCGCGCATACGCGGCCGGAAATCAGCCTCATCCGAGAGCGGCGCACTTAGAGAAGAAAGGGGAAAGCCAACGCGACCTCCAGTTTTCCCATTTTGGAACTCCGGCAGGAAGGGCGCCACCGGTCTTCTCGCGCGCGCCAGCAGAAATGTTTTGACCGCGGCTCGCCTGAAGTGACGCCGGCGCGGTTTTGAGCTAGCCTCGAAAGGCCCGAAGGCTTTGCACCGCGTCTCAGCAAGCCCCTTTCATGCTGAGCCCAAGCGGTTCCCTAACCCCTTCCCCTTTCAGGACTTACTCGCTCTGGTGTTTGTTCAGAAGGAAGTCATCTCCTGACAGGTGTGCGCGCGCGAAGCTACATGAGCACTCCAGAGCGGAGGTGGCCAACGAGCTACACCACAGCGCTTGCCTCTGGTGTCTCCTCTGTCACGTTAGGGTGGCGACGTGGCACCGCGCTTGCAACTCCCTGGGAACGCGACGCGGATCCTTTAGCCCAGTCGCCGAAATCGCTGCGTGAAGTCTCAGGGCTTCAGGTCGGCGCGGAAGTGCCGGCGCAGGTGGGCGGCGACGGGCGAAGTAGAGCGGCTCGCGAGAATGGGTTGCGCGGCCAAGCCCCCTGTCTTCCAGATGCCCGGACGCCCGCAGCCCAGCGAGGTCTGGCATGGCAACGCAAGCGGTGCTTCCTGGAAACTCATTGCGGGGAACGCTTCCCTTCCCTCGGCTCCAAGGCTGGCCAAGCCGTGTTGAGCCACGACCCTTCGCACCGAGTGGCGTTCGGGTCAGCCCCGCGCAGCAAGCTCGCGCCGAGCGGAGGCAGTTGAAGCGCGATCAACTCGTGGTGAAGCTACTGCCCTTGGTGAAGCGGATGGCGTTGCAGGTGCGCGAGCGATTGCCTCTTCACGTTGAGATGGACGATCTGGTCAGCACGGGCGTGCTGGGATTGGTCGATGCGGTGCACAAGTTTGATGCCCGCAAACGTGTGAAGCTGGAGAGTTACGCCCGCTACCGGATTCGGGGTGCCATCCTGGACGGCCTGCGGAGTTTGGACAGTGCCTCGCGCGACATGCGGAAAAAGAACAAGAAGGCGGAGACGGTGTACCGCGCACTAGAAGCCAGACTGCGTCGGGCCCCCAGCGACGAAGAGATGGCAGGGGCGCTGGACGTGAGTCTGGAGAAATGGTTCCGCGCGGTGCGGGAGCTTCAGGCGGTGGGTATGGACTGGCTGCGGCCCCTGGGGTCAGTGGGAATGAAGGAAGTCAAAGCGGCCAGCGAGGAAGCGTTGCCCGCCGACAACCAGGGACACCAATTTGAATCGTGCTATCGCCGGGAGCAAAAAGAAATCCTGAAGCGCTCCTTGGGGCGCGTCCCCGAACGAGAGCGCCAGATTGTGCAGCTCTACTACGACCAGGAACTCACCATGAAAGAAATCGGCGAGAAGCTGGGAATCGACGAATCCCGCGTCTCCCAGCTTCACTCCGCCGCGTTGGCGCGCCTGTGCTTGCGCGTCAAGGAGATCTTAAATCACCCGCAGCTATGCGCCCCTCGCTTCGCGTCGTAGGGCTGAGGGAATCCCGCCCCACGGTCCAAGACACCCGCCCGGTTAAATAGCGCTCACCGGAACGCCAAGCCGATGCGGAACGTCCAGAAATGCGAGGCGGGCGAAGCGGGATGAACGTGGTCTCGGAATTCCAGCTGCAATCCTATCCGCTCACGGAACCGGTAGTCCACGCCCCCGCCGAAGTTGAGCAGGTTCGCTGTCCCCGAGCCTCTGAAACCACCGGGGAAGCGACCCCCACGTAGTGCGGACGCTTGAAATGCGCCTGGGGTGAGTGTTAGCCTTTCCCCGAACCTCCCGGGTGCCGCGGCGTTTGCCAACCGCAAGGAAGGCGGCGCGTCGTGCGGCTAGATGGGTCCGACCATGAACCGATACGAAAACAAGGTCTTCGAAAACCAGCATCTGGTCCTCGACGATTGCGTGTTCATAAACTGCACCTTTAGAAATTGCAGTCTGGAGTATTCCGGCGGCGATGTCTATGTGCAGAACTGCCAGGGCGAAGGCTGCCAGCTTGTCTGGCGTGGCGCGGCGCAGCGCACGGTGTTTCTGCTCCAAGGCTTGGGACTCATGGCTCCCCCGCAGCTGCCCCCTCCCGCGGATACTCCGGGTCGCGTGCAGTAGTCAGTCGCGGCCCCGAGCACTTCTCCCGACGCCAGCCTTGTGGCCCCTTCTGTGACTCCCTTTATCGTGGGCGCGGGAGAATCGCGTTTTGCGACGGGAATACTGCCCCTCGGCAGCAGTCGTGGGCCGCGATGAGAGCGGGGGCCGCAGCAACGCTACTAGTTGACCTTCAGCGCAAACGGGAACTGCCGGGGATCGAGCGAGGCCGTAAGCTCGCCAGCGCAGCAGACTGCCGGCTTCAAGGGATCGCACAGTGGGCTGACGTCCGCCGCGTTGAACCGGTTGAAGAGGTTGAAGGCGTTGGCGATGAACTCAACCTTCCAGCGCTTATCGAAATGGAACTGCCTTGAGATGCGCAGGTGCACAGTCGCGAAGCGCAGAGGGACAGACGTGTTGCGTCCCGCGTTACCCGTGCAGCCGATGGGAGGAGAAAGGGACGACATCCCCCGCGTGGCGGCAGGGCTGCTCAAAACACTCGGTTGTCACACACCCAGGAAGGCCCTCCTACTGTATGAAAGGCGCCAGCGGCGGGATCAGCAGGTATCGAGGCCGGGTTTGATACTCGCGCATATATTGCTGGTGCTCGGGGCTATCCGGGTAGTGTTCCTCTGGCCCATAGGGGTAATTGGACATCTGACGGAAAGGCAGCGGCTCCACGGTCTTGGAGTACGCGGTGTTGGGCTCGCCATCCTTGGCCCAGCCGTGCGTGTAGAGGAACAGCGTTCTCTTCCATCCGGGCCTGAGCGGCGGCAGGCCGCGAGCGTCGAACGTCACGGTCAACTCGTCGCCGGTAGCCATCGCCACCATCTGGTCATCCGCTTGGCTAACCAGTTTCGCCGTGTCGCCATAGCGCGTGTAGTTCCCGAGCATGGGATTCCAAGGCGCCTCAGCCAGAACGGTCGTGTAGTCGAAGACGTCGGGCTTCAGGTGCGCGGGATCGCTGATGGGCGTCGAGAAACCGCGATAGTGGAGGTCGGCGGAAACCAGCGGCAACTCGATGGGCCTGGGAACCGGAGCCGCGTGGGTGGTGAAGAAGATCTGGTCCCAGTACACGCAGAAGTTGGTGACGATGCGCACCTGACGATCCGGGGAGAGAAACTTACCGGTCAGGTCGAGCCGCATCGTGCGGTTGGTGCCGCTCGGCAAACCCATGTCCGGCACTACAGTCACCCACTTGCCCTGCTCATCGCGGACCTGAAGGTAGGGCGGAAGCAACTGGAGCTCGGAATTCGACATCAGGGCGCGGGAGGCATTCGAATCCGTCCAGAAGACCCATCCCGTGAGCCAGAGCGTCAGGGCCTTCGAGGACGCCGCAGCGCCGAGATCCAGCGTCAGGGTGTGAACGTCAGCCAAGCCCAAGATCCGGTTCTGACGAAAGTTAGTAGGGTAACGGCCATCCACGGTGCGCAGCAAAGACAGGACGTCGTTTCCGTGGTCATCCACGGCCGAAACGGGGAAGTGTTTCTGCCGCACCGCATGCAGCGTGGGAGAGGAGGGAGCCGAGGAGAAGATCTCGTTGGCATAGATTTCCTCGGTCGCGGGATGATCCACCGCAAACAGCCGGACCTGATCGAAGTAGTCAACTTCGCGTAACTCGTCGCTGAGCTGGAACACGTACATCCCCTTCTGGTCGCGCAGGCTTTCGGGCAGGCGCACGAACTCTTCCGGGTAAGGCTTGATCCGGCCGCCGTCAGGCAGGAGTTCCCCCAGCGGCGCCGTGCCCAGCACGTCGGTGAGGTAGACAAACCGCTCGCCATCCCACCCATAGATGAACGGACAGGAAGTGGCCAGCCGCTCCGATTCCCGAACCTCGATGGGTTTATTGGTGGTCACGTTGACCCAGTTCTGCACGACGGCATTGGGCCAAGTCACGCGCACCACGTCCAGCTTGGGGAGGGCACCGGTGTATACCCGGACACGGTCTCCGGTCACCACCACCTTGTGGTAGAAGTTCCCCGCCTTGAGCTCGACGATGCTGCCCACGCCCAGCACGTTGCTCTTGTAGCCGTTCATCTTGACTTCCAGCCAGCGCGCGGACGGCCCCTCTCTCTCAAAGGCCGCCAGTTGACCGCGGCGGAGAACGGCCACGAGGTCGAGCTTGCCCGGAGTGCTCAGCCACGTGGCCGCCAGCGCGGCTACGGGTGCGCTCTTTGGCGACGGCAGGCCGAGAGCAGCCTCTTGAAAGCGCCCGGCGCGGTTGGCGAGCCAGTGCCACTTCCCGCTCGCGTCCACGCCCAGCACATCATCGAAACTATCGCCGTTCAGGTCCGCCACCATCCCGCGAAAAGCGAACTGTCCCACGGGAGGTGTGACAACCGGTAGGCCCTTGGCGGCCGTGAACCTTCCGCCCCCGCGATTGAGCAGGATCTGATAGCCGGTGGGAGACCACAAGGCGAGGTCGAAGTTGCCGTCGTGATTGAAGTCCACCACCTGGGCATCGAGCGCCGGCGACCTGGTGAGGTCCGCGCCCGCCTCCGCTGTCCGGTTCACGAACTTGCACTCGCCGCGCCCCAGGTACAGGGCCGGCGGCGCGTCGTCACGAACCAGGAGCACGTCCGTATAGCCGTCGTTGTCGAAATCAGCAAAGAGGGCCTGGCGCGTGCGTCCGGTGACGGCCAGACCCGACGACGCGGTGACGTCGCTAAACGTGCCATCGCCATTGTTGCGATAGAAACGGCTTTCGGCGCCCGCAAAGTCGTTGGGAAAGACGAACGACGCCTTGTCGGGCGCCGTGCTCAAGTTGGCGTAACCGGTAACCAGCAGATCCAGGGAGCCGTCGTTGTCCGCATCGAACAGCACGGCGCGGGTCGCGATCTCGCCCGGCTGGCCTTGCAGCCTGGCTTTTTCGGTCTCATCCACGAACCTGCCGTCACCGGCGTTACGGTACAGCCGGACTCCGCCTACGCCCACCACGAACAGGCCCGGGTGCCCGCTGTTCCTATAGTCGACAAAAGTGGCGGAAAGACTCGCGCCCGGCCCGGCTACCCCGGCTTTGGCGGTCACATCCGTGAAGGTCCCGTCCGGATTGTTGTGATAGAGGCGATTGGAGCCGGCGGGGTCAACCACATAGACATCTGGCCGTCCGTCGTTGTCATAATCCCCCAGCACTAGCGAAGGGCCGAAAAGCGGCGCGAGAGTCTGCCGCGCCCAATCGAGTGAATACTCACTCGCCCTGATCTCCCCGCGCGCCTCGGCGGGCGATGGCGCGTCGGTCGCCCCCGGCGCGACACCCAGCTTCGCGGTGATGTCGAGAAACGTGACTCTCTCCGTGGCGGTTCTCCGCGCGATCAGCGTCGTGGGAGAAGGAGGCACGGCAATTGCCCCGTACTTGCCTCCCTCCAGCGCAGGGTTCTGGAGCGATATGCCCGGGACCGCGTCCCGCATCTTTTCGTGAATCTTCAGGGACTTCTGCGCTTCCGGCTGGCGTTTCAGGCGTACCAAGGTGGTGAAGCTGTGAAAAAGCGAAGCGACATAGAAGTTCTGGCCCCGGCCAAAGCCCATCTCGACCACGTGCTGATGCGCCCCGAGCGCGTCCTCCAGCTTCCTCTGGGCAAAGTACACTGTGCCCAGATTGAACCACGCGGCCGGATCGCGCGGGTCGGCCCCGATAACGCGCTTGAGGGCAGCTTCGGCGTCAGGGTAGCGGAGTTCGCGTTTGAAGAGAATCCCGAGGTTGTAGTCGGCAGCCACCAGCTTCGGGTCCATTTGCTTGGCCGTGGTCAGAGGCCCCAAGGCCTCATCGAGCTTGTTGGCTTGCATCAACGCCAGACCGAGGTTCAGGTGGTCCGTGGCAAGCGCTTGACCCGAGGCAATGACCTTCTGGAACTCCCCGGTCGCCTCAACATATTTCCCTTGCTCGTAATACGCTTTGCCCACGTTGCGAAGGGTCTGGACTTCTGCGGAGGGGGAACCCACGGCCTTCCTCGCCGCCGGCGTCGCGGCGGGCTTCGGCGCGCCACTGCCACTCGGCGGCTCGGGCGCCTGTTCGGCTTCCGTTGTCCGTCGGGGAAAGAACAGGCAGGCAAAAAAGGTCAAAAGCACAATCAAGCTGATGCGCAGAATCATTTTGGCCGTTAGGCTCATTCCTCTCCTCGGGCCTAATGCGCCGTCCCAGGCCCGCGGCGAAATCGTTAAAATGCCTGCCGAGCATTATACAGCGCCCACCGAGATATGGGCCAGAAACCGGGCGGCCCGTGGGCACAGCGGGAACAACACAAACCCCAGGGGCGCGCCACGTTCGTGGTACACTGTGGCAGGATTGAAGGCATGGACCGATCGGCGGATTGGCTAAAGCAGGCGGAGAACGACTTAAGAGCGGCTGAGGACTCAGCAAAGACGGGTCATCACGAGTGGGCGGCCTTTCAGGCCCAGCAGTCGGCGGAGAAGGCCGCGAAGGCCCTGGTACAGTCGCTGCATGGCGCCGTGCGTGGCCACGCCATCGCAGAAATCTTGCGGCGACTCCCGAGCTCGCTGCAGGTTCCTAATCCCGTTCTGGATGCTGCCCTTGCATTGGATCGCGTGTACGTTGCGCCGCGCTATCCAAACGCGTTCCCTTCGGGGCATCCAGGAGATTACTTCAACGAGAGAAGCAGTCGGGAGTATATCGACTATGCTCGACAGGTACTCGAATTCTGTCGAAGTCAGATTCATTGACCACGATCAGGTGATCCACGACCTGCGCCAGGCCGTGGCCGAGGCCAAGGCCCAGCACCCGGAGATCGTGAAGGCGTTTCTGTTCGGCTCCTTCGTGCAAGGGAATTGGACCGCCGATAGCGACGCGGATTTGTTTGTCGTGGTGCGGAAGGAATTCGCCGATATCTTCGACCGCACCAACTACGCGATCTTTAGCAGGTCGATTCCCATAGACTCAATCGTCTATTCTGAAGTCGAATTCGAGAAGCTATCGCAGGACTCCTCGAGTTTTCTTGCTCAGAACCTGCATTCGGCGATCGAACTCTAACTTGAGGTCCCGATCAAGCGGGGTCCGCTCGGGCGCGCAAGCAAAGGCTTCGCAATCGAAAATCACCAATCCAAAATCGAAAATCGGCACAACTCTCCCGCGACCCTTCCAGCTTCCTTGTGCAGAACCTCCCAACCGCCCTGGAATTGTACCGGCGGGTTTAGCCCGCCAGTTCCCGATGGCGGCGTAACCTCTCCCGGCTCTTCCGGGAAGCCGCCTCTACTTCGGTTTGAGCGTCGGCGGGGCTTCGGCCTTCTCGACGTCACGGATGAATTGTTTGACGGCTCGGTCGGCCAGATCAGCGGCGGGGCCTTTCATCTTGCTGCCAGTGCTTTCCTGCGTTGTCGCCCAAATCACGTCACCGTCCTTATCTACCAGACGCAGCGCCAGGTTCGTATTGTTCTTGACCGTGGAGGACGCAAGCGTCTCGCTGGCAATCCCTGCGACCCCCGCGGCACCTGCCGACACGGATCCGCCTGACTGGTTCCATGAACCATTCGCCCCGGCAACCTTCTTGCCAAACCCAATTCCCTCGTCCTCCAGGCGTGAGACAACTTCCTTGTTCTCGGTCGCGGTACCCTTCAGGGTGGCGTCGGCCC
>CAZBWJ010000094.1:0-9301 GCA_964495535.1 uncultured Acidobacteriota bacterium
CCGCCTGGCCGTTGACGTAGTACGTGTGCGTAAAGTGGAGCGGCTTCTCCCAGGAAGGGAACTCGGCGCCGTTCGGCAGCGTCGAGCTGGAAGCGGAGGCTTGAGATACGGCGAGAAGAAAAAAGAGCGCGCAGGACAAACAGCGATTCATGGCCGATGGACCCTTCTTTCCCCCGCCGGCAGGAAGACGCAGCACCGGCCGGACTCTTTTGACGGCACCATACTCAATTGAGACAGTCTACATCACAACTTGGGGCTGGGAAACTGCTCTCGGTGTGACCAGAGGGGTCTAGGCCGCCGGTCGTAGTGTCCATTTATTCGATCCTCTTGAAAATGCAGCACATTAGTCGAACTGTTCGAACGGAGAGTTCCGCTGCATTTGCCCCCCTTCAAAGTGGTAGCCTCACCCAATGCGTCTGACCTTGGATCCCTTTCGTTTGTTGTTGGTTTCCCTCGCCGGATGGATGAGCCAACAACAGCAAGATGTAATTGATTACCTCCAGGAAGAGAACCGCGTCCTTCGCGAACAACTCGGCAGTAAACGGCTGCGCCTGAACGACGACCAGCGCCGACGTTTGCCTGTTAAGGCCAAAAAGCTGGGCCGTCGAGTCCTTCTCGAATTGACCACCATCGTCAAGCCGGAGACACTCCTGGCCTGGCATCGCCGATTGATCGCCCAGAAATATGATAGCAGCAAACAAAGGGGTGCTGGCCGTCCCCATACGTCTGATGAGATCCAACAATTAGTGGTCCGCATGGCCACTGAGAACCGGGAATGGGGGTACCGGAGAATCCAGGGAGCCCTGGCCAATCTGGGTCTTGAGGTCGCTCGCAGCACAGTTGCCAACATCCTGAAGGGACATGGAATGGAACCAGCGCCCGAACGAAACCAGAAGACAACCTGGAAGGAGTTCCTCGCACGACATTGGGGAGTGATTGTGGCGGCGGACTTCTTCACCATCGAAGCTTGGACTCGGAGGGGCTTAACGCGATTCGTAGTGCTTTTCCTCATCGACCTTTCCACCCGAAAAGTGGAGTTCGCTGGGCTGGCGAGGCAAGCGAATGGGCTCTGGATGAGTCGGGTCGCGCGGAACCTGAGTGATGCTGAGGATGGCTTCTTGAAAGGCAAACGATATTTGATTCACGACCGAGACCCTTTGTTCACCACTGAGTTTTTGGAAACACTCAAAATCAGCGGGGTAGAATCAGTGAAACTACCGCCACGCTCGCCCAACCCGAATGCATATTCCGAGCGCTTCGTGAGGACCATCAAGGAATCGTGTTTGCACCGTATGATTCTGTTCGGAGAAGGCTCATTACGGAGGGCGATCCATGAGTTTGTCGAGCACTACCATCGGGAACGCAACCACCAAGGGCTGGAAAATCGGCTGATCATGGAAGACGAGCCCCGCGTCGCTAGCTCCGGACTCTTCCGGCGCCGTCAGCGGCTTGGTGGGATGCTGAACTCCTGTTACCGTCAGGCCGCCTGAGGCATTAGCACTCAAATTCCGAGGCAGCGATCATCATAGGTCGCGTCGGCCTTCTTTCCAATGCCGCGCGGACCGTTCGTGGCCAGGCCGAATCCGGCGGTCCTGAGCCACGATGTGGCCGACTGGCGCGGACCTATTGAGACCAATCAATGACCAAGCGGCAGGCTACTAAGCAAGCGGACTTTGCTGAGCTGAGGGAACTCCCTATCATTTGAGTTTTTGGACCTTAAGGGTTCCGGCTGGCTTTTTCTTGCTGAACAACGAAATAAGGTTGGCGTGGCAGATTGGGGTCGTAGCCGGGGAGAAGCCACGCTGTGTTGTTATCGTCGAGCACTTCAAAGAAATACTGCATGTGATAAGGAGACTGCGTATAGGTTCCCGGAATAGATTTCTGGTGGCGCCCGCCGGAATATTTCATCTCCTCTACCAAATAGCTTTCGGCTTGATTGACGTGCCGAAAGTGGAGACGGACCGCTGAAATTTTGGACGTCCCTTTCGGGGAATCAATCTCCAGCTCGATATCGAGCGCCGCGCCTGCCTGGAAGTGTTGCGCCGGAACGTGCCTCCAGCGCAAAGGCGGACGAGAGGGCTTCCCGAGCGCTACCTGGATGGCACGCCTGACTTGGTCCGCCGCAAGATTCTGATCGCATCGAATTTCAGGCCCCGGGTTTTGCCGGCGTTTTTGCATCTCAGCGATGTCGCCGTCAATGCCGGCAAGCCGGTCCAGCCAATGACCGCGCAAGTTTTTTTCCGGACCGTAAGTGATGTCGGGCGCATAGACGCCCCTGCCCTGCTCCGCGAGGCCGGCCCAGGCGTCCCTTGCCCGATGATAAGCGCTGAGCGCTTCGTCCAACGCGGTTGGGTTTCCAGTGCGTGCAAAGATCGCGTAGAGGACCGCGCATCGAAACTTCGCCGCGAAAAAAAGCCCCAGGCCACTCTGGATTCCGACGTCCGTCGCGAGGCGGCGGAATTCCGGGCTATTCTGATCTTCCGTCCAGGACCTCGCCTCCGCCAAATACTTGCTTGAGTCCCCGGCCAACTCCTCGAGCCATTGCGCGACTTCAATCGGCGAGAACTTTCCACTTGGCCGCCGCTGCAACAATTCCTCCGCGAATTCATTGGCATTTGAAAATAATTCGGGATCAAACGAGCTGGCGTTGCCAAAGGTCTTGGGACTGGGAGTATCACCGTAAATCGTCCTCTCCCCGCTCTCAATGATCGGCATATTGCTGTAGATTTCAGGCCAATAAATGTTGTTCGCCGCGGAAGGTGCGTGTGCGGTGGTGACGAGCGGAAGAATTCGCGAGGCACAGGCGAGGGCCGATTCCACCGCCGGGGCGGCTGTCCGGAACTGCTTTCTGAGGAACCTTCTATATACGTCCGGGTCCGTGTCAGGGTTGTAGAGGTGCCGGCCCCACACGCGGTACGTGTAAAGGAATTTTTCCCAGTCAAACCTCGGTTGGAGCGAGGGGTCCGCATAGGCGCACCGGCCACCAGCTATGCCCGAGCCGCGCCTCCCTTTGAAAGTAAGGGGTTCGAAAATGTCCACGCCGGATTCACCGCAAAATTGCATGTCCCGCGCGTAGGCTGCCGCGGTGACGGGATCTCCCCACAGCAGCACGCGCTCCGTGCCGGGCCAAATTCGACTGTAAATTCCGTAACGGCGGCCGATCTCATGAAGGTCGCCGTAGCCGTAGCGTAGAAAACTCCGCGAGCCGGAGCTGAGTGAGAAGAACGTGTTGACCTGACGGTTCCGCGGCGGCTTTTCCAGCTCACGAATGGAGGCCTGATGATACGGAAGCCCCATGTGCTCGGCCCAGTACTTGGGTGAAACGGTGACGGGCATTCCCGTGTCGAGCGCCAGGTCAATCATGCGCTGGTCAATTCCTTTGGCGTGCAGATTGATTTCAACAGTACGCCCGGAAGCGGCCGTGCCGGAAAATAACGTTTTCCAGAAATCGTAGCTTCCCTCTGCGACGCCGCTTTCACCGTGGACTCGGAGCGCCAGACTGCGGATGGCAGGACAGGCGTCGAGCACCGCGCGCAGCGCGTCGCGGCAATATCCGGCATGGGTGTCGGGCGTCAGGCCGGAGATGGTGTAATTGGCGTGAGGGCTGTCGTGCCACTGGTAGGCATGCGTCCACAGGCCCAACTGGAACTCCAGCCCTCGCGCCGCTGCTTCATCGCTGATGAACCGCAGCATCTGAAGGTTTTGGTCGCGTTCTTCATCCGGGAGTCCAACCGCCCGGACGTCGTATCCCGGGACGGAGACTAGAAAGGGATAGGCGAAGCGAAAGTAGCAATCGGTGATGTTTCGGGGGAAATCATAGGCGAGCCCAAAGCTCAGACAGAAGCGATTGAATCGCTGGGAGGCCAACATGCTGAGGTGGGCCTGCCAGAAGTCACGGTCGTTGTACCAGGGCTTGTCTTCAACATTACTGACAAAGCACCGGTCGATGGCGCGCACGACGTTGGCGGGCTGTTCGATGACGGGTCGGGACAGCGTCAGGCCGTCGAGCGGCGCGCTCGAGCATTGGACGCGGTCGACGAGTTCTAACGCGGCGTAAACAATGCCGCGCGCGTCCGAGCCTCCGGCCAGCAGCACGTCCTTTCCGTAAAGTTTCCCGGAGACCAGCGCGAGAGACTCGTCGTGTTTGGGCATGACGACGCCGGCCTTTCGAAGCAGTTGCCGGGCAAGAGCTCGGTTGGTTCCGGACACGGCAATCCACAAGTCAAACTCTGCGTGGCGGTCGAACCGCGTGAGGCGATCGACGGCGACGCCCCGCGTTGAGAGCGACTTCTCGAGCTCTGCCGCGGCCCACTTCGCGGGGGGAGCGCTCGCAAGTTGGTCCGCGGGGTCAACCAAAATTGCGACCTTCGTCGTGGAGGACGGGACGAGTTCCTTCACCAGCCCCAGCCCGCTCGCGAGAAAAGCGTTGCCAAGAAATTTCCTTCTGCCGATCTTCCGTGTGCTGTGTCCGTCCATCATTTGCTCCCGGCCTTTAATCGGAATGGAAATATTCAGCCAATAGCCGCGCAATTCATCCTCAACTTAATCGAACTGGGCGCAGAAAAACAACATGCGAGGAAATTTCGAGGGTTTCTATGATCCTCCCGACACAACGCAGCTGTGCCTTCCAAAAGTCTCGTTCGAGGTGAAATCATCGATCTTGTCAAGCACCCTCGCTAACCTTCCCGCCCTATTTCTACATCGCTGCTTCTTTCCGCGCTTGCCAGCCTCCGACCTTGGTTCCGGATTCGGGCAGCGCTGCGAATCGACATTCTTGTCCTCCGTCACCAGCTCATAGTCCTGAAGAGGTCTCAGCGCAGGCGGCTTCGCCTCAACTCGAGGGACCGACTACTTTGGCTTTGCCGCTTCTGGTCGAACTGGCGCACAGTGTTGCTCATAGCGAAGCCGGAGACGGTGATTACTTGGCATCGAAAGGGATTTCGGCTGTATTGGACTTGGAAGAGCCGTCACGGACGGCCCCAAGATCACCATGGCAAAAAGTTTACGCGGAGCGCCTGATCGGGCCGGCTCGCCGCGAACGCCTCGACCGCATCCTTGTCCTTAACCAATCATCATTACGGCGCATTCTGAAGTCGTACCTAACTTATTACCAAATTTCTCGAACCCATTTGTCCTTGGGCAAAGACCCGCTTGAGCTGCGAGCCATCCAACCAGCGATCTTGGCGCAGTCGTGGAGATCCCAGAGGTGGGCGGACTTCATCACCGTTACGAGCGAAGGGCAGCCTGAAAATCCGACACTTGAACGAAAATCCGGGGCCCCAAACCCAGTGAACTCTGCCCTCAGAGAGGCCGCCACGTCACCCCCGTCAAAATGCAGCGGGGCTACAGCATTCAAAGTGGAAGAAACCGAAGGGACCCATCCTAGAATACGCAGGGAGAAGAGACTTCAGGTGCATTCCGGTCGTCCCTCACCCCGCGATGGAGTTCTTGGCATCGACAACTACAACCAAAGCTAATTTCGCTCCGAAACTCATTCGCCTTTTTCGCACTTCGCTCCTCCGAATGACTCGCCCGCGCCGAGTGGCCAAGACATAGGAAGCACGTATCGCCTCTCTCCTGTGAGCTAGAACCGATTATTGCTAGCGCGTATTTTCAGATTTGACCGGCACGACCGCGCTCGTATTCCACGGCTCCGCCAATTCGAGCTTGATTATGGTATCGACCGTATCCGTTGCGACAGGAGGCGCTTTGAGTGCCATGCTTTTGTCGTCCTGACTGTAAGAAACAGAGTTCCCGTTAAGATCGGTGACTTTTGCCACACGTGTGGGTAAGGATGGAAGCACAAGGGTTCCACTCTCCGGAATCTTCAGAACGTGCACATATACGGAATTCCCTCTGTGTGTGGACACGCCATACCCGCCGGGAAGCCACGGACCGCCACGCGTCCCATAGATACTTTCGCCGTTCTGTTTGAGCCACTCGCCGAGTTCGTGCAAGCGTTCCGCTTGGCTGAGCTCAATCTCGCCATCAGGCTGGGGTCCAACATTCAGGAGGAAATTGCCGTCCCGCCCTGCTGCGCCGATCAGGAGCCTAAGAATTCGGTCGAATGGCTTCACCTTCGCGCCTGCTTGATAACCCCATGCCCCTTCGACAATCGTCGTGCACAGCTCCCAGGGCGTCTGATTGTCGAATTTTCCCAGTGCACCATCTCCTTCGCGGGAACGGAAGTCCGCCGGTGCATCCGTGCGATCGTTGATCACGATGTTGGGCTGCTTTTCGCGGAGGTAGCCAACAACCTGGTCATCCTGCCAATCGAATTTTCCTGTGTATGGCTGGTCTGCGCGACGAGCGTACCAATGGCCGTTGAATTGAACGCCCCCGAATCCCAGCCATTCATTGCCGCCGCCGTCAAACCACAGTATGTCCAGCTTGCCGTAATGAGTAGCAAGTTCTGATATCTGGCGCCGATACTGCTCCCTCAACGCAACCGCGCTGTCCCTATACAGGTCCGGGAAAAAGAAACCGGGGAACCGCCAATCCAATGGCGAGTAGTAAAGACCAACGCCGAGTCCCGCACTGCGTACCGCTCTTACATAATCGGCAACAAAATCATGATGTGCTGCGGATTTGACAGCAGCGAAGTCGCTGCCCGGGTCGTCGAGCAAAGCGAAGCCATCATGGTGACGCGCGGTCAAAACCACGTACTTCATGCCGGCGTCTTTTGCGGTTTGCGCCCATTTCTCCGCACTGAAATGCTCGGGATGGAACTGGGCCATCAGCTTGGCGTATTCCGTGGTTGGTATCTGTTCGGCCCACTGGACCCACTCTCCACGGCCCGGGATTGAATAAACGCCCCAGTGTATGAACAGCCCGACGCGCGCCTCTCTCCACCACTCAATCCGCTTCTGGGCGTTGGCGTCAGTCGCGAGCGGAGCCCATTGCGCCGTTAGCGGAGGTGTAGGAAGCGTAAGGAGAACGACTATCGCGAATACTTTAGCAAGTCTTGTCATCGTGTTTCCTGCGAAATTTGCTTGAGAGCTGCGTTATCTATCCGCGGTCTGTTTACCATCCTCCGCTCGTTTTCAGGCCAGACGAACTACTGCACTGCGAACAAATAAATGGTTACGCTTATGGGCGGCACGGACATCGTATCAGATACGGATGTCAGTTCCTGCTCCTGCACCGCAACTCCTGGTTTTTGTCTCAGGGTGATCGGACGGTATTCTGCCTCCTGTTGCGAGCCCGGACACAACGGTCGCGTTCTTAACTTAGAAAAATGGCTTGCACTCACAGCCTCCGGGCCTGGTCAATGAGGCCACGCGAGGACGTGTGACCTAGCCTTTACGTTTGCAGATCCTGACGTGCGATCTTGTGTCATTGCTCAACTGACACTACGGTCACCGACTTGGGCTCGAGTTTCAGAGTCAGCTTGCCGCCTTGAACCTTCGCCGAAATGGGTTTTGGTACAACAGTGTTGGGCGCGTCGAAGCTGTTGACGCTGTCCACCTTTGGCGCAGACAGCGTTTCTCCGGCCGCAGACTCGGCGGTGATACCAGCCAGGTTCAACTCGATCTCGACGGGCTCATTGGGATCGACATTTGTGACCTCCAACCACAGCTTCCCATCTTTACCTTTGGCCGCGATGGCATCCACGCGCGGCAGGCTGATGTTGTCGTGCATGTAGGTGCCCGCGTCAAATGTGACCGGCACGAACGTGGCATCCTGGAACGGCAAGTACATCTTGAATACGTAGTAAGTCGGCGTCAGGACCATCTTTCCTTTGTCGGTCATGATCATGGCCTGCAACACATTGATCATCTGCGCGATGTTGGCCATGCGCACGCGGTCGGCATGGCGGGCGAAGATATTCAGGTTCCACGCAGCGAGGATGGCGTCACGCAGGCTGTTTTGTTGAACGAGAAAGCCCGGATTGCTGCCGGGTAATGGTGCATACCAGCCGCCCCATTCATCAACCACCAGGGCGACCTTCTTTTGCGGATCGTACTTATCCATGATGGCCGAATGCTTTGTGATTAGACCATCCATGTCCAGGGTGGACTTGAGAATCTGAGCGTACTCGGTCTCTCCGAACCCCACGGACGCAAATGCCGGCGGCCAGCGCACGACCGTGTACGAGTGCATCGAAAGGCCATTCATATCCCAGCTCCACTGGTGATGCTGATAGGCCTTCATGATGGCTTCCGTCCAGTCGGTCCAGCGAGGTTCACCGCCGCCGGGTCCTACGGCGATCTTCAGCATCTGCTGCTTGTCCTGCTGCGCCGGATTGAAGTTCCTGACGAAGCGGCTGTAAATCTTCAGCTGACTCAGATAGTAGTCGGGCGTCATGTTGCCGCCGCAGTCCCAGCTTTCGTTGCCGATGCCGAGAAAGCCGACCTTGTAGGGAGCGGGGTGGCCGTTGGCAGCGCGCTCCCTGGCCAGCGTCGTCGGCTGCGCAGTGGTCATGTATTCGAGCCATTCGGCTGCTTCCTGCGGAGTCCCGGACCCGACATTGACGGAGATGTACGCATCAGCACCGATCTGGTCGAGGAAGTCCATAAACTCGTGTATTCCGAACGTGTTCGGCTCGATCACGCCGCCCCAGCTGGGATTGAGCGTCAACGCGCGCTGAGGCCCGATGCCTTTGCGCCAGTGATATTCGTCGGCGAAGCAACCGCCTGGCCAGCGGACGTTCGGCACTTTCAGTGCCTTCAGAGCGGCAACAACGTCGTTGCGAATGCCGCGAGTATTCGGAATGGTGGAATCGCGACCAACCCATATCCCTTCATAAACGCCATGGCCAAGATGTTCAGCAAACTGCCCGAAAATGTTGCGGTCGATCTTCGCACCGGTTTTGGACGCGTCAACCGACAATTCAACCTTCTCTGCGGCTCTGGCTGACGCAGTTGAGACTACACTCGTCAGCGCGAGACCAACAAGAAGTGAACGCATGACGAGCGATACCCTTTGGGCCAGAGCCATGACTGGAAGCGGAAAACAACGACTTAAAAAAGAGTGTTCTATTGACGAAACTCTGCTCGCCAACGCCGTAGAGACCTGGAGTCTCCTGCAGCGGAATTTCAGTTCTGATTCATAAACGAGTGCAAAGGCCATTTGTTCTTCTCCGGAAGTATCGGATATCTTCGGGTCCTGCTTGTTTGCCTTTCCTCGGTTTTCCGCTCGAGGACGAAGCTTCTTCGTTCGAATCGGTCCGGGTCCGAACACCGGGACTCGCCGTAAAGAGGGGAAGTTTTCCACATCTCTTCGAGCGGCTTTCTCAAAACAGCCTTGGCGCGAAGTCTTTCAGATCGCGACGCCACGTCTGCCACTCGTGCGCTGTGCC
>CAZBWJ010000095.1:0-9127 GCA_964495535.1 uncultured Acidobacteriota bacterium
AGCCGGAAGCTCAGGCCATCAGAATCCCACATTTCCCGGGCCGCCCCCACGCCACTTTTGTTAGACTGCTCGCTTCGCGCTTAGGCCGAATGCAGGGACGCCTTTCCGTCCTGCTCACGGCTAAACAGGAAGCTGGCAAGCGCCAGGAGGACTCTTTGCGCCAGCGACTGCCCGTTTATCTTTTGCTGCTCTTCACTTCGTGCTTCGTTCTCCTCTCCCTTTGGGGGTGTGACGCAAGACCCGACCGCGCCGCAGCGTCTCGCCCACCCAAGCTCATCGTCATCATCGTCATCGACCAATTCCGTCCCGACTACTTGGCACGCTTTCGGCCCTACTTCGTCGCGCGGGGTTTCAACCTCCTGTTGAGCGGCGCAAACTTCGTCAACTGCCGGTACGACTACGCGGTCACCGTCACAGGCCCGGGCCACGCTACCCTCTTCACGGGGGCTTACCCTGATGTCCACGGGATTATAGACAACGACTGGTACGACCGCAGGTTGGGCCAGGCCGTCAACTGCGTGGAAGACCCCAGTGCCAAGTTGGTGCAAAGCGCGGAAGGTGCGGGCGAGCAAAGGGGTGCTTCCCCGCGGAGCCTGCTGGGAAGTACCTTGGGCGACGAACTGCGCTTTGCCTCAGACTTCCGCTCGAAGGTGATCGCCATCGCGCTCAAGAATCAAGCCGCCGTCCTCCCGGGGGGCCACACGGCAAACGCCGCCTACTGGCACGACTCAGGCACCGGCCGATTCGTGTCGAGCACGTACTACATGGCGGCGCTCCCAGCCTGGGTAGCCAAGTTCAATGACAGCTCCCCTGCCAAGGACTACTGCGGCAAGGCATGGCAGGCATTGCCCGAGACGCCCGGCGCGGAGGGCCGCGTATTCACGCGCCTCGAGCCTCAACCCGGCCAGCCCTGCCCCAACGTCAGCCTCATGCGCTGGCTCGACCGCACCCCGTTCATCACTGACCTCGAGCTCAAGTTCGCCCGCGAAGCAGTTCGGAACGAGCATCTGGGAGAGGATGCAGCGACCGACCTCCTATCGATATCCTTGAGCGTCAACGACTCCATTGGGCACCACTTCGGCCCCTATAGCCCCGAAGTGGCCGACACCACCCTCCGCACGGACCGCTACCTTGCCGACTTCTTCACCGATCTCGACCGCATGGTTGGACTGGACAATGTCTGGATCGCCCTCTCGGCGGATCATGGAGTGGCCCCAAACCCAAGGTTTGTGAAGGACCATCGCCTGGGCATGGGCAGCTTCCAAGTGGGAGTCCGGGATGCTGTGGAAGCTGCCCTCTCTGAGGCCTTCGGGCGCGAGCAATGGACCCAAAGTGCGGGGGTTCACTACCTCTACCTAAGCCAAGCTGCCTTGAAGCAGCGGCGAGTCCTCCCGGAAAGGGCCGAGGCCGAAGCGGCGAGAGCGGCAGCCGCGGTCCCCGGCGTCATGGCCGCTTTCACTCGAACCCAGCTTCTGGCCGGCAGCGCAGGGGCGTCCTCATTGGGCCGCAAGGCGCTGAACAGTTTCCACAGCCAAAGGAGCGGGGATGTCTTCCTGATGCTCGAGCCCTATGTCGTGGCTGTGGGCAACGATACGGAGACCACCCACGGGACCCCATGGAACTACGACGCTCAGGTTCCGCTACTGCTTTGGGGTAACGCCTTCAAGCCCGGGGTTTACGCCGTGCCCTGCCAGCCCATTGACTTAGCCCCAACGTTGGCTGTGGCCTTGGGCTTGAACCAGCCCTCTGGGGCCCAAGGCAATCCGCTAACTCCTGCCCTTAAAGAGCATTAGCGGGAGGATCGGCCCATTCTCAGGATTCTCACCAGTCTCACTGTTCTCACCGGTCTCACTGTTCTCACCGGTCTCACATCTGGGCCAAGTTGGGGAATTCCCTACCGACCGGCCGGTAGCGGCCCGCCGCACTCTAGCCTTGACAAAAAATACAAAATCCTGTAGAGTCGTAGGAACTTTTCCCCCTTTCGCAAGCCGACTGAGTATTGATGAGTTCTGGCTCATCGAGGGGTGAAGGCCAAGCGAGGTGGAATGAGGAAACTGGTAATGGGCTGTGCGGTGGCGGCGCTAGTCGTCCTTTCCGGCCGATCAGTCGCTGAGCCGCCGGCTGTGGCTGCGAGCATCCGGGCAGAATCCCCGCGACCTCCAATTGAGAGGGGGTTAGCGAGCTGGTACGGCGAGGAACGCCACGGCAACCTCACCGCAAACGGCGAAGTCTTTGATATGAATGGACCTACGGCCGCGCATCGTGACCTTCCCATGGGCACCAAGGTAAGGGTGACCAACCTGAAGAACCGCAGGTCGGCGACCCTGCGAGTCAATGACCGCGGTCCCGGCATCGCTGGGCGCGTTATCGACGTCTCGATGGCGGCAGCAAGGAGTCTGGGTTTCCTCAACTCCGGATTGGCCCCCGTCGAGGTGGAAGTGGTCGGCCTCCCCAAACCCAAGGCCCTGAACTCCCTCCGGCATACCACGCCGGCCGCCGTCCTGCTCCCCCACCGGCAGACTCCTGCGACGGCCAACTGACTCGAAGTTGAAGGATGGGACTCCCAGCCGCCAGTCACCACTTCGTAGTCTGAGCGCCACGGCGCAGACATTATGTCCAATTCTGGCCAGATATACAGGCCATGTAAAAAGTTCTCGATGGGGCACTTTGCCACACTTTTGGCCAACTCTCTTCGCCTTCCATTCGCCCTCGCTGCGCCGAGGCTGTACCTGCTGGGGCGGTCGGGCCGTCCGCCCACGAGCGGGCCCGAATCTGAGAGAAAAGCTGCGCAGTCCGAAACCCGCGAACTCCACGCTTGTATCTGCCCACTGCCGGGTAATCTCAGTTCCCGTCATCAAGGGTTGACCGATGGGTGTACAATTCAGCCCGAGAGAAGAAGTCATATGGCGAAGGCAAGGGCAATTTCCCTCTTCTCCGGCTGTGGCGGCTCCGATCTGGCTGTCCAGAACTGTGGTTTCGACATCGTTTGGGCCAACGACGTCTGGGATGTCGCCTGCGAAACATACCGAGACAACATTACTAATGCCAAAATTAAAGGAGGGGACATTGCCACCTTCCGCAAATTCCCGCCTGCCGATTTCTTAGTTGGTTGTTATCCATGCCAAGGATACAGTCAGGGCGGAAAACGCGATCCGAAGGAACCGATTAACTATCTCTACCGGCATTTCGACAGAGTCCTGCGCCACGTTCGCCCGAAGGCCTTTGTGGTTGAAAACGTCAACGGCATGGCCTATGGAATGAACCGCACCCTTCTCATGAACCAAGTGCGTCGTTTCCGATTGGCTGGTTACCGCGTCGGGTGGAATGTCCTGGATGCCAAAGACTTCGGAGTTCCCCAGACTCGGAGGCGCGTTTTCATTGTCGGCATCCGGTCTGACATCGGAGTGACCTACACTTTCCCATCGCCGACGCACGGGCCGGGGAGGAAACAGCCCTACGTCACGCAATTCGACGCGATTAGCGGAATGCCGAAGTGGCCCGAGGGGAAGTTCAATACCGAGGGCTTCCATTGG
This sequence comes from uncultured Acidobacteriota bacterium, assembly GCA_964495535.1. Lineage (GTDB taxonomy): Bacteria > Acidobacteriota > Terriglobia > UBA7540 > UBA7540 > JALHUF01. The sequence continues at coordinate 3,534 of CAZBWJ010000095.1, forward strand.
TATTACCTGTCGCGAAATCGGCGCCGCAGCTGGAGACGCCCGTCTCCATGCATCGTGGGCCATTGGAGGCACGTTCCACTGCACCCATCGAGCCCTCCACTTAGACGCATTGATACGGACCATTGGCGCTTCTCACGGCCCAGGAGGGCACGGAGATTGTCGTACAAAGAATGCGCAGCGTCGCAGGGATTCCCACCAATGTTTAAGTGGGATCACGGGACAGTACGCGAACGCTTTCAGATGATCGGAAACGCGGTCCCCCCTCCTCTCTTCGAAGCTGTGGTGAGAGCACTGCCACCCATCTGGAGCTAGCTTATGCCTCGGACCAATAAAGCTGAAGCCTTCCCGCAACCGCGATACGAACGAGTCTCAGCGGAAAACATAGAGTTCGACCCTAATAATCCGCGCTTTGGCGGGTTTGCCGTTGGGCTAAATCAGGATGAGATTCGGCGATTGCTGGAGAGCCGCGACCACGCCGCGCTTCAGTTGGTAGACTCATTCTTGGAAAACGGATTCATCGACTACGAGCCTCTGGTAGTTCGGAGGGTCAACTCGAAGTACCGAGTCATAGAGGGAAACCGTAGGCTGGCAGCGGTAAAGCATATCCTGGACAACACAGCAGGCAGTTACACACCTCAACAGATCGAGCGCGTGAAGCAAGTCCCAGTTATCATTTTCCATGAAGCGAGAGATGAATCTCAAGGCAGGGATATCAGCGTCTATCTTGGAGTCCACCATTTGTTCGGTTTCAGACAATGGCCGCCCGAAAGCAAAGCCAAGTTCCTTGACCTGCATATCAAGAGCGAAGACGATCTGCTGAGCTTCATGAAAGGACTTAACATTCCGAAATCGGAGATTCGAAGGTACCTCGTGCCCTATCGGCTAAAAAAAATGATGGGAGCGCCACTGCTTAAGCAAATTGGGAAACAGGACTTCTGGATTCTAGGCGAATCGATATCACGCACAGGAATAAAGGAATACTTCAGTCTGCAAGTGAACCCTAAGACCCTCGAGGTAATTGACTTTGACGCGGGAAAACTTAGGCATCTAGTCCGGTTCATATACAGGACCTCCAAAGGCGACAGGCGAATAACCGACACGAGACAAATACAGGATCTCGCAAAGGCCCTCGCTTCAAGGAGAGCCCAGGAAGCGCTAGAGGGCGGAAAGAGTTTGCAGGAATCTTTGCTGTTTGTGGAGACAACGGAAGAAAGCATAAAGAGATTGGCGTCTCTGCTCAGGCAGATACGCCTGCTAATAGGAAAGATTTCGCCCGGGATTTCCAAAATGTCAGAATTCAAAACTATCAAAATTCACCTCAAGCCGATCGAAGTGGCAGTGAGGCAACTGGCAAGAGATGCTAAGTCCCGTCTTTGAGTTCTTCGAAGCAGTCTGTGAAGAGTTGAGCTCGCGCGCCGTGCGCGTGCTCACCAGCGACGACTTTTCGCTGGAAAGAATCGACGGCGTTATCGATGCCCTGAAGTATGATTTCAACGAGACTTCGGGAGAGGCTGCCATAGAGGGAGCTGTCGAAGCCCTTGGTGAGCATTTCCTTTCCAAGGGTTCGGGCCTTCCCTTTCGATATAATCCGGCGACGGGACAGTTCTTTGCAGAGGATGAGGAATTCATCCAATTCATCGCAGGCATGAGAAGCATTCGAAGCGTGGGAGCGAAGTCAAAGGAGTTTGAGGTAAGTGCGTCTAGACTGCTCTCCGGCAGAGTCACAGGTTTGGTACACAGGACAGGATGGCCGAGGGACAACGCCGTGTCTGTGGTGGACTTCCGAGGACACTTGCAGAACCTTGGCTTCCAAAGAAGCGTTGCCCTTGGGAACGACAAGGATGGGGGCCTGGACATCATCTGGCTTCCCCCATTGGGGACAGTTCCGCACAGGCCGATCGTTTCTGTTCAATGTAAGAACTCATTTTACGAACTACGGGAGGCGCTTCAATCCTTGGGGGTAACTGAAACTTCATTGGGCTGCCACAGAGGTCTTCAAGTCACCGTTCACTTTTGCTGCGTTCTCTTCAACGACTACATCACCCCAGACTTGCTAATCGAAAAACCGTTCAAGTTCGTGCCTCTCGGGCTTAGCGACCTCGCGAGTCTCGGAAATCCGATTGAAACCGTAGTGCTATGAATCGCTTCATCAGACGCGGTTTGCCTAGCTTCCGGAAGCCGCCGGTTACACGCAGCAATAACATGCGGGCCATCCGTTCCAGTGGCAACAGAACCACTGAAAGACGCCTAGTCTCCCTACTCATTTCCGCAAGGTTGCGGGGATGGAAACTCAGGCCTGAAGAAGTTCCCGGAGTCCCCGACGTTGTTTTCCATCGGCATCATCTTGCTGTGTTCGGGGACGGATGCTTCTGGCACGGGTGCCCCACGTGCGGACACATTCCCAAAACGAATAGGGCCTACTGGCGGGCTAAGATTGCGCGCAATCGCGCCCGCGATGCGCGGATCACGCGGCAACTCCGAACCCTGGGATTCTCAGTTGTGCGGCTGTGGGAATGTGATCTTCGAACTCGGGCCTCGGCGTGTATACGGCGAATTGAGGAAGCCTTGAGGGGAAAACGAAGCAAGTAGCGCAACTCCCGTCCCGCTCTGCGGGATTGCGGCTTTTGCAGGTCTTTTGCGGTGGGATTTCGGGCATGGGGGGCGTCGGCAAACACATAGAAGGGCCGCAGGTCCGACGAACGGGACCTGCGCTACTCGCTGCCGGAAGGGCATCGGGCGTGAGAAAAGCCCACGGTTGGGAGAGCGCCAAGCGTGGCTACCCGCTGGCGAAATAGAAGGAAGGGAGGGAAATGGGGAAGTATCCTGCGGCGCATTACAGACTGACCGGCCTCCCGGCAAGGTTCAGGGGGGCGTATTAAACCTATTGGCCCATCCTCTTTCTTGCGTTGGCTTCCTGCCTGTCCCCCTCAAATGTCGTCCAGGCCAGAGGCGAGACACCGAAGTACTCGGCCCGGTCCATTTCAGTAAGGTTCCTTCTCTTGATCACGGCAGGTACGCCTTCCGCAAAGCAGTTGTCGCAAATGGCCATGTTGATGTGTGTCGCGCTCCCGTCCGCGAGGACCGCACCCTTACCGATATGTGTGTTGTAGTCGCACGCCGTGTTCAAGCCCACCGCTCCGCCCCCACGCCCGCAAACAGGGCTGCGTTGCGTGTGTCCCAGAAGCGGTGGATGGGTCGTTCCGGGCGGGAGCGAGTTTGCGTGGGTGGGCGTGTCGCCCCGCTTGAGGACAGGGCCGCCGGCCGCTCCTGCGCTGGCAAGGCCGACGCCATCACGAACACACCCGCCGACAAACAGAAACGCACCCCCGCTCGTCTTCGCATCCTGATAGTGTTCGCCACAATTGTGGCGCCGGCAGGGTTCGCTGCCCCTGCGGCAATTCCGCAAGGCGCTGGAAGAGCCGCAACGCTAAAGGACGAACGTTGCGCCACAAGTACTTCACGAGCAGGTCGAGGATCTTCTGAATGCCCTCGTAAGGGTCGCCAGCGCCATGCAGGTCAAGAAATCCCGACGCTGCATGTTGCTCTCCTCTCCTGGCGAGGGTCTAGGGACGGTCCCCCAAAGAACGCGCCGTATTATGCCGCTACTCCACGCTGACCCCGCGCAGGAAGCTGGCGTTCTCTTCCGGCAGTGACACATTGATGAACATGCCGGAGCCGAGTTCAAAGCCCGCCATCCTGGTGAGGCGCGGGATGATGCTGACGTACCAGTGATAGTACTTCACGCCGCAGTACTCGGTGGGCGCAGTGCGGACGACATAGTTGAAGTCCGGATCGTTAAGCCCATGGTAGAGCTTGGCGAGCGTCCGCCGCAGGTTGCGCGCCAGGTCCACCGCCTCCGCATCATTCATCTCTACGAAACACGCCATGTGCCGCCGCGGCATGATGAGTATGGAGAACGGCGAGAGGCAGGCAAAGGGGATGAAGGATACGAAATGCGGAGTCTCCAAAACCACGCGCACGCCTTCCTTCAGTTCCTGGTCCAGCACGCGGCAGAAAATGCACTCGCCGAACTCGTCGAAATGCTCCAGGGCGTTGAACAGCCGGTCGCGCAGCTGCGTGGTGATGACGGGTGTGGCGATCACCTGGGAATGCGGATGCTCGAGCGAGGTGCCGGCCGCCTCGCCGTGGTTTTTGAAAATCGTGACCTGCTCAATGCGCGGGTCGGAGGAGGCGAACTTGAAGCGGTTGAGGTAAGTCTGGATGATGAGCCCGACCTCGCGGTCTTCGAGCAGCGCCGTCGTCTTGCTGTGATCGGGCGTCTCCACGATCACTTCGTGGATGCCGACGCCGGTTACGGTGCGGCGAATCCCCACAATCGAGCGCCGCCGCTCACCTTCCGAGGCCAGCGCGGCGAATTTGTTGGGCGTTACCCGCACCTGCCAGCCATTGGTGTCGGGCACGACGTAGGTCTGGGCCGGAGTCATCTTTTCGTTGCCGGGACAAAACGGGCAGTTGGCTACGAAGGCGGGCAGTTTCTTCCTGTCTGCCTCCTTCTTGGCAAACTGATCGGGCCGCTTGGCACGTTCGCTGGCAATAATCACCCACTCACGCGTAAGAAGATTGTATCGGAGTTCAGGCATAGGTGCCTTCCTGGGATTGAGATGGAAACAACAAACCTCATGCTGTAAGGAAACCTGTCACCCCGAGCTTTTTCATCTCGTGGTTTTGGGTTTCCAAAAGAGAGCGCATTCTATACCATTCGGGGTTTCAATGGTACGGGGTGGAATCATATTCCCGGCCGAGTAGGGGCGGTTCAGGAACCGCCCGCGAGAGCCCCGCCATAATGCCCGGGCGGGCGCAGAACGAGGCTGCATGTCCAAGAAACATAGGGAAGCAGTCCGGAAGCAGTTCGCGAAGACGGTGGAAGCTTTTGCGAAGTATGCCGTGCGCGACACGCCGGAAGTGGTGGCCGAGAAGGTGGAGTTCGCCAAACCTCAGCCCACGGACCTGGCGCTCGACGTGGCGTGTGGGCCGGGGGCGTTCGTGCTGGCGCTGGCGCCGCGCGTGCGCTTCGCGCGCGGGATCGACCTGACGGAAGAGATGCTCCGCCAAGCCCGCGCCTTCCAGCGCGAACGGCAAATCGCCAACGTCTGCTTCGACTGCGGGGAGGCCGAACAACTGCCCTACCCGGACGCCACGTTCGACCTGGTCACCTGCCAGTGCTCCATCCACCATATGCCGAAGCCCGCGTTGGCCCTCAAGGAAATGGCGCGCGTCATGAAGCCCGAAGGGCGCCTGGTCATCATCGATGCGCTGGCGCCCGAAAGCGACGCGAAGTGCGAACTCCACAACCGCATCGAAGCTCTCCGCGACCCTTCGCACGTGGAGTCACTGCGCCTGACGACTTTTCTGGAGATGTTCGAAACGTACGGACTCGAGATCGTCCGCCAGACCATCAAGCGGCGCCAGCGCTCGTTCAATCACTGGATGCTGCGCGCCGGCCTCGAACCCCGCCACAAGCGCTACCAGGAAACCCGGAAGCTTCTGGAAGCATCCATCCCCGGCGACCGCGCCGGCTTCTCCGCTCAACTCCAAGGCGACGATATCCTCATCGTGCACAATGAGGGGATGTT
>CAZBWJ010000096.1:0-9012 GCA_964495535.1 uncultured Acidobacteriota bacterium
CGGGATTTACCATCTTCAAGAGCGATTACCGCTATGACCAGCTCCGCCAGGCGGCCTACTACTCGGGCCTAGCTCCAGGTTACCTGGAGACGCTGACCGGCGGGTCCGCTTACCAGAACTTCCAGCAGAATTCCGCGGGATTCACGGTCTTTGCCAGCTACCCACTGCGCCGCAGTTTCGCCCGGGTGGGTATCAGCTACAGCTATTCCATTAGCAGTTTGCAGGCCTTCAGTTCGGCGTCTCAGAACTATTTCCAGGCGTTGATGTTCCGCGGCTTGGCGGGTCCGAATGCGCTGAGTGGCATTACCACCAGCCAGGTCATGCCCACCTACCTCTATAACAGCCTGAACCACCCCTACGACCCGACGCAAGGCAAGTACATCTACGCCAGCTTGGCCTTTTCTGGAAGCATCCTGGGCGGAAACGTCAACACGATTCGACCCGTCATCGAAGCGAAGTACTTTCGCCCCGTGGCCAGAAAGAAGGCAGAAAGGCCGCACGTGTTTGGCATGCGGTTTCTGGGGTCGATGGTTACGGGCTTCGGTGGGCGCGTGCCACCGCCCTTCTCGCGTTTCTATGTCGGGGGGGAAGATGATATCCGGGGGTTCTACATCCGCAGCATCAGCCCGATTTCCTTCTACCCCACGGTGGGCCAGGTCTGCAACCGCGATAGTGCTGGAAACGCCATTCCGGCCCTTAATGCGGATGGTACGCAGCAAGCTGCGTGCGGCTCCTACAGCCGGTTCCCTTACAACACCGTGATCTTCCCGGGTGGCGATACGACGCTTGTCACCAACTTCGAATATCGGATGCCCATCGCGGGGCCGGTCACCCTGGCGTACTTTGTGGACGTGGGGACTACGTTCATCCTGCGGGACAGCCAGCTCAAGGTGCAGCCCAGCGCCCTGGAGGGAATCCGCAATGACTTCCCGTACTTTCCTACTCCGGAAAAGCTGCGGGCGATCGCCGTCGCCAACTACCGGCCGCGTGGCTCGACGGGGTTGGAATTGCAGGTCGTCCTCCCGGTGGTAAACGCGCCATTTCGGGTGTTCTACGGTTACAACTTCCTGCGCGTGAATAACACTGTGATCCCGCCGCAGAACCTGCCGCCCGAGTCGCTCTTTCCCAACCACGCGACCTGGGAGGCAGCCCTTCCGTACTTCCAGGGCTTCCACTTGGAGGATCGCAAGTCGCGGTTGGGGTTCACGGTGGCGCGCACTTTCTAGGCAGACAGGGTTTGTTGTAGAATACCCGACATCGATTTTGACCTGATCCAGTGAAGGAGTCGGAATGAGAAATCGAGTATGCACACTGACCGTACTGCTGGGTTTGCCGATGTTGCCCCTGCTCGCGTGGGCGCAGATCCCGGCGGCAGGCGCAGGTAAGATTGGAGTAGTCAGCATCCAGGCGGCCATTGGCAATACGGCTGAGGGTAAGAAAGCCGCGGCTGACCTGCAAAAGAAAATCGAGCCTCGCCAGCGGGACTTGCAGCAACAGCAGCAGGAGATCCAGGGCCTGCAAGACCAGTTGCAGAAGCAGGCCGCCACGCTCAGCGACGAGGAGCAGCGTCGGCTGGCCCGCGAGCTTGAAGAAAAGCAAAAGCGCTTCAAGCGGAATCAGGAAGACTACCAAGCCGACGCCCAGGCAGACCAGCAGGAGATCGTTCAGCGGCTGGGGCAGAAGATGTACCGGCTGATCAATGAGTATGGCCAGCAGAATGGGTTTGCGCTCATCATGGAGTCTTACCCGCAACTGCCGGTTTACTTTGCGCCGACCGATCTCACGGAAGAGATGATCAGGCGGTATGACGCTGCGTACCCGGTGGAGGCTGCCGCTCCGGCGGCAAAGCCTGCCGCCACGGCTCCCAAGCCTGCGGCGGCCACCAGGCCGGCGGCGGCCACCAAGCCGGCGGACACGCCAAAGCAGTAGAACCGCACGGCGGCCGCCATTTCGAGCCTTTCCGACCACCGCGGCATCGCCGGGGTGGTTTCTTATTTTTCGGCCGCCTCATTCAACAAGCCGACGCTTCGCGGGGCAGCGGCGGATGAGCCTTGTCCGCACCCGCGGCTTGCCTCGCTATGTCGCCTCTTTGGGCTCGGCGTGGATGCTGACCTTGGAGATTTGTGGGAAGGCCTGGCGAAACTTGAATTCCAGTTCCTCCGTGAGGTCGTGGACGCGACCGACGGAGAGGTTAGGCTCCACCGTGCACGCCATTCTGACCACCACATTGCCCGCCACGTGGTGCGCCTGAAGCGAGGGGCAATCGACCACGCCCGGCGTCTCCCGGGCGATGGCCATCAATTTCCCTTCCATTTGCGCATCCACCCAGCGCTGGTCGCCGGCCTCGACGCCCTTGGGCCGGGGCTCGATGTGCACGGTGACCTCGTTGACGCCAGGGAGTTCGCGCTTGATCTCGCCTTCCAAGCGCGTAGCCTGCTGGTGGGCCGCGGCTAAGCTGAGGCCAGGGTCCACCTCCAGGTCCAGATTGACATTCACCTGGCCTTCCACCTCGTACGCGGTCACGTCGTGTACCTGGAAGTTTCCCCGGTGAGCGATAGAGCGGATTTTCTCCACCCTGTCGCTCGTGGCAGGCTCGCGCGGGCTGGCATGGACCACCACGTCGGCGTTCGGAAACAGTTCGTGGATTTGGGACTCGACCACGTCCATCACGGACTGGGCATGCTCGAAAGGAATGTTGCTTTCGAGCGTGAGCCGCAGGTCCACGAAGAGCCGGCTGCCGCTCTGCCGCACGCGGAGGCGTTCTTGGCTCAGCACCCCCGGGACTCGCGAAACGGCCGCGGCGATCTGGGCAGAAGTCCCGGCCGGGGCCGCGTCCACCAGCGCGTCCATGGTTCGCTTCCCCAGGCGTATCGAGATGTAAATCACAATCCCCGCCACACCGAGCGCCGCCACCGGGTCGGCATCCCGCAGCCAGGGGATATGCTTCTGCTCGGCCACATACACCAGGATCAGTCCCAGGAACACGACGCTCGAGCTATAAACGTCGGTGGAGAAGTGCAGCGCGTCGGCTTCCAACGCCTGGCTGTTGTATTTCCTCGCCACGCGGAACAGCGCCCGCGAACGGAAGGTGTCGATGGTGATAGATATCAGCATCACCCCGAAAGCCCACATGGAGGGATCCACATGGACGTCGCGGAAGAAGAGCCTGCGCCCCGCTTCGAAGATGATCCAGGCGCAGGTGATCAACAGCAGGGCAGTTTCGATGAAGGCGGAAAGGTGTTCGATCTTCCCGTGGCCAAAGGGGTGCTGGCTGTCGGCGGGCTTGTCCGACACGCGCACCGAAAGATAAGTTACCGCGGCGGCCACCAAGTCGAGCCCTGAGTGCGCCGCCTCCGACAGGATTCCCAGGCTGCCCGTCGCCAGACCCACAACAATCTTCAGAGCCGTCAGCACGGTGGCAGCGAGTACAGACGACAATGCCACCGCCTGCTTCTCCCGGGCGGGGAAATCCGCTACCGCTGTTCCTTGCAGGATCGGCCTCACCGTCGTTCGATTATAGCTGAATTGAATCTTAAGACCAGTCGCTTGCGCAAGCGATGCGCTGTGGATGGGTAATGTCCTATTGTCCAGTCAGGCTGAGGCGAGACGGCGCCCAGGATCTCGCGCCGCTGTGGGACCGCCAGCGTGACTCCCCCCAGGGAATCACCGCCCTGGCCAGCAGCGAGGAGACCATCCAGACGTGGTCAAACTTCCAGGCGCGGGCCGTCCCGAGGGGGACGGCAAAGCCGCCGTTCAGCAATCCTGCCAGAACGATTCCAGCCCAGTCCAGCAGGGTTTCACCTTGGGGGTGTAGAGGCGGATCGCGTCCGCCCTGGCCACCTGTCAAATCGTGTTGCAATGGGGCGGTGAGTGAAATAGTATAGGCAGCCGGGTTAGGCAACGAGAATCTTCACCGGAAGCAGGCCGAACAGAGCCGCCGGTGACTCCAAGCCGTTCTCAGGCGCGCAGGAAACGGTCCGGCAGGGCCGCGGGGGGTTGGTGGCTCCCGCCGGGGGGGCGAAAAGGAGAGGGGCATGAAGACCAAACGCAGCAAGATCTTCTCCGGAACACCTTGGGAGCCCAAGGTAGGCTACGCCCGTGCGGTTCTGGTGGGTGAGACCGTGCACGTCTCCGGCACCACCGGCACGGACCCCTCGGGGAAGGTCTTGGCGCCCGGGGACGCTTACGCGCAGACCGTGCAGGCCATCCGCAACATCGAAAACGCCCTCAAGCGGCTGGGCCTGGGCCTGGAGCACGTTGTCCGGACCCGCATCTACCTCACCCAAATCGAGCGCTGGGAAGAAGTGGCAAAGGCCCACTGCGAGTTCTTCGGTGAAATCCATCCCGCCACCAGCTTGATCGGCGTCGCCCGCCTGGTTGACCCGGAAATGCTGGTGGAGATTGAAGCCGAGGCTGTAGCCTAGCGACATCATCAACAAGCGACGACCCCCCTGACCTGCCTCAGCCACGGCGCGGACCTATTCTCAAAGTCCGAGCCAGTCTGTTTCGTGGCAGAAAGGCCGCGGAGTTGTAGAAGAAGTCCGCGCTACGTGGCGCTTACTGCCTTCTGGTTTTCGCGTGCGGGTGTGGCGGGCTTGACGCGCGGCCGGCGAGGCTGGGTCGCACGCGGGTTGAGAAGCACGTGGACCTTGGCGAAAAGCCCGGCGGCCTTTTGCACCTGCGGGTCACCGCGGGTCTCAATCTCGTCTCCGACGGCGAGTCCAAACACCAGGTTGAAGACTTCGGCTTTGATCTTGAGCTTCAGATAATCCTGGTCCTGGGTCCAATACTCCTCCGGCACCCGGATGCGCTGCTCGCCCAGGAACTTGCGGAACTCATCCAGAACTTTCGCGTCGGGCTCGAAGGTTCGCTCCACCTTTCCGCGGAGGGTCAAGTACTCGGAGGCGAAGCTGGTAAAGACGCCGCGCTGGTCGAGGAAGCTGACCCAGGGGTCTCGCACGGCAGCAGAGATGACGACATCGGGCGTAATGCCGCCGCCTGCCGAGACGACCCGGCCGTTGTCAGTGCGGAAAGCCGGGTTCGCCACGCCTGCCAGACTCGCCTCCGGCGTGGCCAGGGCGGTGCCGGGCAGCGGTCGCTGGATGGAGCGGCCGCTGGGCGTGAAATACTGTGCCGTAGTCAGCGCCAGGCCGGTTTTCTCGCTGAGTGCGGCCACCGATTCCACCACGCCTTTGCCGAAGGTCGGCTCCCCGGCGATGAGCGCCCGGTCGTGCTCTTGCAGCGCGGCGGCAAGGACTTCGGCGGCGCTGGCGGTGTTGCCGTTCACCAGGACAATCAGCGGCGGGTCGAAGTGAGCAGACCTCGCGGACGTCCTGAAGCTCTTCTCCGGCATGGCCCGCCCGCGCTGCGTGAGCACCACGAGGTCGGGCTTGAGAAACAGACTGGCCAGCGTGATGGCGGTATCCAGCACGCCGCCGCGGTTGCCGCGCAGATCGAGCAGCAATCCCCGGAGGCTGGCGCCCCCCAGCCGCTGGAGAGCCCCCGTGACCTCCTGGGGCGTCTTCTGGTCGAAGGCGGAAACGTGGAGGTAGGCGATGCCCGGCTTGAGAACGAAGGTCTTGTCAACTGTCGGCGTCTCGACCTCAGCGGGATTCAGCTCGAAATCCTGCGCCACCACCTGGCCGGGGCGAATCACGCCCAGGCGCGCCGGCTGCGAGCGCGCGCGCTGCAACAGTTCGAGGAGCGAGGGGAAGGCGAGGCGATTGATGCGCGTTCCGTTGACTTCCACGATTTCGTCTCCTGGCCCCAGTCCGGCGCGCCAGGAAGGCGAACCCTGCGCCGTCTGCAGGACCAGGATCTTGCCCGGCGAGACGTAGAGGATGGAGCCGAAACCTCGCGCCTTGCCGCGCGCAAATTGCTGGAGTTGCTCAAACTGCGCGGGGTCGAAAAAGGAGGAGAAGGGATCGAGGGCTGAAAGCATCCCGCGAATGCCGCCATCGAAGATGCTGCGGTCCGGGTCGAGCGGCTCCACGTAGTTTTCCTCCAGGAGGCCGTAAACCTGGGTGAACTTCAGGCTTTCCTCGGTCACGTCATCGGCGGGCACTTCGGCCTGCGAGCGGAGAGTCGTAGCAAGAATCAGAATGGAGCCGGCGAGGGCTATGGCGCGGATGATTGGAACTCGGAGATTCAACCTAGCCGTGGCACCCTCCTGGTTCAGTATAACCTAGGTTCTCTCTGGGCGGCGAAGTGCGGGCGGCGCAAGGGGCGTAAGGCTCTGGGGAAGCAGCGCCATCAATCACCACCCAGAGGCGAGGCTATGGTAGATTCTACTATGGTGCTGAAGGACAACTTTTGGACTGCAGAGGAGTCTTAGAGTATGGAGAACGAGCACGATGTCACGCGGCGCGACTTTCTGAAAACTGCTGCGGTTGTAGCGGCCGCCTCCGCCTTGCCCACCGTGGGCGCGCCCGCGATCCTGGCCAAGCCTGGTCCCAACGAGGCGGTCAATTACGGCGTCATCGGCACGGGCACCCAGGGCTGCACGCTGCTAAAGTTCTTGACCACCATCCCCGCCGGCCGATGCGTCGCCACCTGCGACATCTATCCTCCCAACCTCAAGAAGGGTGTCGAGACTATCGGCAACAATCCGGCCACCTACGAAGACTATCGGCGCCTGCTCGAGCGGAGCGACATTGACGCGGTCCTGATTGCCGTTCCGCTCAACCTGCACGCGCGGATAGTCGTTGACGCCCTCCATGCCGGCAAGCACGTCTTCGTCGAGAAGAGCATGTTTTTCAAAGAGGAGGAGGCTGGCCAAATCCGCCAGGCAGCCGCCGCGCATCCCAAGCAGGTCCTGCAAGTGGGCTTGCAGCGCCGCTCGAGCGTGCTCTACCAGGTGGCCATGGAGATGATTCGCAAGGGCGCCCTGGGCAAGATAACCTTTGTCCGCGCCCACTGGCATCGGAACAGCGATTGGCGTCGGCCGATACCCGATCCCCAATACGAGCGCCTGATCAACTGGCGCATGTACCGCGAATACTCCGGGGGCCTGATGGCGGAACTGGCCTCCCATCAGATCGACGTGGCCAACTGGGCCATCGGCGCCGAACCGGTCTCCGTCGTGGGCACGGGCGGCATTGATTACTGGAGAGACGGGCGCGAAACCTGCGACAACGTGCAGGCCATCTTCGAGTATCCCGGCGGCCAGAAGCTGCTCTTCAGTTCCATCCTCTCCAACGCCCACTACGGCTTCGAAGAACAGATCATGGGCGACCAGGGCACCCTCGAGACCACCATCGGCAGAGGAATGTACTTCCGCGAGCCGGTCGCTAAGGCCACGACGGGGCAGGCGAAAGAGAATTGGTGGGCCGGGGCCACCGTTACCGAACAGGCCGTGCAGAAGGGCGTTCCCATCTTCCCCGAGAAGGGCAATGGCCCGGCAGGATTCCTCGACCGTGAAGTGCGTTACGCCAAGCGTTGGCTGGCGTCGATGGGGATATACGAATATGAGGAAACCCACGATCCCTGCTGGAGCGAGCTGGTGAACTACTTCGCGAGCATCCGCGGAGGGAAGCCTGTGGTGGCGCCCTTGGAGCTGGGCGCGGCGGACGCTCTGGCAGTTATCTACGGCAACCGGGCAATCGACACCGGGCAGAGGGTGTTCTGGCCGAAGAAGCAGGCATAGCGCCGCCGCAATTCCGTGACAGGTCGTTTCGCTTGAGAAGTGATCCGGTGGCCAACCCGACGCATCGAGTGACATATTGTCCGCCTCGGGCGCGGGCCCACCGACCAGTTCTGTCAGCTATACTCCTTGCCTCCTGCCTGATTCCTGCCTTGGCTGCCGCGCCGGCCGGGGCGCGAGACCTGCCAGTCCGCTATGAAGCCGCGCACCACGCCATGGGCACAGTCTTCACCGTGGTGGCCTATGGCCGCGACGCCCGCTACCTGGCTGAGGTGACGAACGAGGCCTTCGAGGAAATTGACCGACTCGACGCGCAAATGAGCAATTACCGGCCCGAGAGCGAGCTCGCGGGCGTCAACCGCTCGGCCGCTCGCCAAGCCGTGGTCGTGGAGCCGCGGCTCTTCCAGTTGATTCGCGACTCGCTGGCTTACAGCGACGAGACGGGCGGCGCGTTTGACCCCACGGTAGGGCCGCTGATGAAGGTGTGGGGGTTCTTCCGCGGCGAGGGCCGTCTGCCGAGCCGGTCAGAACTCCGCCAAGTCCTGAAGCGCGTTGGCTACCGGCGCGTGAAGCTTGACCAGGCCCGGCGCACGATCCGGTTCGATGCCGAGGGAGTAGAACTCGACCTCGGCGGCATTGCCAAGGGTTATGCCGTGGACGAGGCCGTGGAGATCCTCCGCGCCCATGGCCTAACCAGCGCGCTCGTTTCTAGCGGCACGAGCAGCCTCTATGCCCTGGGAGCGCCGCCGGACGAGCGTGGCTGGAAGATCACCCTGCGCGACCCTTACCAGGCCCAGAAGGTTGGCAACGTGGTTTATCTCAGGAACTATTCGCTTTCGGCCTCGGGCAGCTACGAGAAGTTCTTCAAGCTGGGCGGCAGAACCTACTGCCACATCCTCGACCCGCGCTCTGGCCAGCCCGTCGCAAACATGCTGGCCACGGCGGTGCTCGCGCCGCGCGCCACCCAGAGCGACGCCCTCTCGACCGCCTTCTTTGTGCTGGGCGTCGAAGCCAGCCGCAAGTACCTCGCCACGCATCCCAATCTTGCAGTTCTCTTCTTCCAGCCGGCAGGCGCGCAGCCTGATTTCAAGCGCATTCGCCTGCGCTCGGTTTCATTCACCCCGCCCCCGGAAAGCTTGGCCGAGTTTGCGCCGTAGGGGAGGGCTCCGCCCTCCCGTGTCGCAGAGGCGGTTCATAGACCGCCTTCTGCGGCGCCGATGTCCTCATCGTCGCGCCAACCCGGCGGCGAAATTCCCCTCCTGGTTCAGGAGGGGACCAAGGGGTGGTCGGGCTCGCTGGCTGGCGCAGACCTTTCGCTTCAGGTCTGCGATTCGGGCGCAGGACTGTAGCGTCGACGTCCCCGTCGTCGC
>CAZBWJ010000097.1:0-8855 GCA_964495535.1 uncultured Acidobacteriota bacterium
TGCCCCCGATGCTTCTGGATTCAGATGCATGTCCAGAACAAACTGCCCTACCAGATTTTCCCTGGCATTTTCAATTCAATCGATTCCTACGGGAAGCGACTCGTTCATGGCTGGTTCGACCGCCACGGGAGTCCACCCCCGTGGTTATCGCCCTTAGGAGCGATAAGGGGCTACCGAAACCCGCCGCATTTTTCAAAGTTCAATGTACTCGACGGTGAAACCTCAATACTGCTGACAGGTTCGCCGGACGGCGTGTTAATCCGCGAAGACGGTTCTAACGTCATAGTTGATTACAAGACCGCAAGGTTCACTGAACAACAGGACGAACTATTCCCCATGTATGAAGCTCAGGTCAACGCGTACGCCTACATCGGCGAACGGTGCGGGCTTTCCCCGGTTTCAGGGCTTGCGCTCGTCTACACGGAGCCGGTCACCGACCAAACGGCTGCGGATAAGGACGCCAATACAACCGGACACGGCTTTCTCATGGAATTCAGTGCTCACATCGTCCCCGTCCGCCTCGCCCTTGGTGTGATTCCAGTACTCTTGCGGAAAGTCCGAGAGATTTTCGACCTCACCCGTCCCCCGAAATCCTCCCAAGGGTGCAAAGACTGTGCCCTCCTAGAAAACCTCCTCTCTGTGGCGTCCACTTAATTGTGTAGCGTCCTACCTGGCCGAAATCAGCCAAAGCGGTGGCCGAAGGCGGCCAAGGCGACCCTGCGGTCCCCCCGGAGCACGCCAGCGGCTCCCGTAACCGCGAGAAAATAAACGGGATAGATGTCAAGGCTCACGCGGGGTTTGGCGACTGGCGTGCCATGACTAGGTTGGAGGCTAGAGCAAGGCCCCGGCGGTTTCGGGGGAAGCGAGGTGCGCCATGAAACGCCTTTACTACATTCTGGGTTTGGCAATCCTGGTTCTGCTCTCTCTGACGGTCCTGGCGGTAAAGCCCGTGCGGGCTGAAGACGAGCCGACGCCGGGCGTGGCGCGCGTCAGCCTGATTCATGGCGATGTCTCCACCATGCGCGGCGACTCCGGCGACTGGGTCGCATCCACTGTAAACGCACCGATCGTGGGCGGCGACAAGATCACCACTGGCGACCGCTCGCAGACCGAAGTCCAGCTCGACTACGCCAACACCCTCCGCCTCGCCTCCAGCACCGAGGTCAAGATTGCGGATCTGGCGCGCACCCGCATCCAGGTGCAGGTGGCGCAGGGACTTGTGAACTTCACCGTTCTCAAAGGCAGCGAGGCCGACGTCGAAATCGACACGCCCAATATGGCCGTGCGCCCGCTGGGCGAGGGAAGCTATCGCATCCAAGTGAACTCGGCCTCCGAAACCCAGCTCATTGTGCGCAACGGCGAAGCGGAAGCTTCCACGCCGCAGGGCAGCACCACCATCAAGAAGGGCCACATCATCACCGTTCGCGGCACGGACAACCCGGAATACCAGATCGCTGAGGCTCCCCGCCAGGACGACTGGGACAAGTGGAACAAGGAGCGCGACCACGAAATCAGCGACGCGCGCAGCTGGCAGTACGCCAACCACTACTACACCGGTGCGCACGAGCTAGACCGCAACGGCCACTGGGTTTACGTCCCGGGCTATGACTGGTGCTGGACCCCCTATGTAAACCTCGGTTGGGTGCCGTACCGGGATGGGAGCTGGATGTGGGAGCCTTATTGGGGATGGACCTGGGTTTCCTATGAGCCCTGGGGCTGGGCGCCATACCACTATGGCCGCTGGTTCTCGTACAGCGACTGCTGGTACTGGTGGCCGGGCCAAGACTACTACGGCTTCTACCCCACCTGGGCGCCAGCCTATGTCAGCTTCCTCGGTTTCGGCTTCGGCAGACACAACTGGCACTTCGGCTTCGGGTTCGGCTTCGGGTCGATTGGCTGGCTGCCGCTGGGGCCGTACGACTACTACTCCCCCTGGTGGGGCTACGGCAATTCTTACAACGTGGTGAACATCACGAACATCACTAACGTGACGAACGTCACCAACATCGGCGGCCGAGGGGGTCGCGGCTACGGGCGCTACACCTCAAACGCCGAGGCAGCATTGACTAATGCCCAGGTGCGCGGGGCCATTACGCGTGTGTCCACGGATGACTTCGTGCGCGGGCGCGTACCGCGCAATCCGCAGGCCGTGGACGAGGCCACACTTCGCCAGGGCCAGTTGATCCGGGGCACGCTGCCGGCGGTGCCGACCCGCGAGAGCCTGCGGCCAGTCGATCGGCCCGTCAACACGGCCGCGCTGGCAAGGGGGAGCAACCAGCCTGAGAACTTCTTCACCCGACGTCAACCTCCTGCTGGGCCCCGGCCGTTTACTGAGCAGGCTGCCGGAGTCCAAAGGATGGTCGAGCGACAGAACCAGCTTCAAGCGACTGGGCGCGGAACGCCCGCGGGCACTACCTCTGCGTTCGCCACTCGTCGCGAGCAAGGCCAGGCCGAGCGACCGGCCCTCGGCGCCGCGGCACCCACCCAGGAGCGCGGCTGGCAACGCTTCGGGCAAGCTAACTCTGCAACGGGTTCTTCGGCCCCAAGGGCAGATGCTCAGAATACTGGAGCCGGACAGAGGAACGAGAACGTGCAGACCCAGCAGCCCGCCCAGCAGCCGGCACAACAGTCGCAGAGGGCAGGCTGGCAGCGATTCGGCACCGGGCAACCTCGGGCTGTGCCAGCAAGACCCACAACGACCGCGGCGCCACAACAGGCGCGGCCAGCACCCTCAGGGCAAGGCCTGAACCAGGGTGGCTTCCGGCAGTTCACCCCCCAAGCTCAGCCTGCGCCATCGGGGCGTGCCGTCACCCCTGCGCCCCAAGCGGAACCCCGCAGTGGGAGCGAGCCCGGGTGGAATCGCTTTTCGCCCCGGGCCGAAAGCTCGTTCGCAACCGGGAACGAAGGCCGGTTTTCTTCCGCGCCGCGTAGCCAGATGAGTTTCCCTTCGCAGCGAGAAGCACCAGCCGCCCGCTCCGCGCCGCGCAGCTATGGACGGCAGGCGCTTGACATCCAAAGGCCTATTGTGACTGAGCGCGCGCCCCGTGCCTCGGGAGGCGGTGCGCCCCGCGGCTGGTCTGCCCCCTCGGGTGGCGGACGCAGTATGTCCGCGCCCTCGGGTGGGGGCCGCAGCGTGGTCGCCTCGCCGTCGCGGAGCTCCGGCGTCGGGAGTAGCCGCGGGGGCGCATCGGGCAGCGGCCGCAGCGCTCCTGCGCCAGCCTCTGCTCCGCGCCAGTCTTCGTCCCGCGGCAGACACTAAGGCCCGGGTTTCGGAATCTGGCGGGCACCGGCTGCGGTTCCCGCGCTCTTTTCCCCATCCTTTGCCCGAATTGCCCCCTCCTCATGTAGAATGGTGAGGATGCCCGCACACGAACAGCACCTTGCCAAGACAACGGCGCCGGTGGAAGAGATCGAATTGATCCTCCGCGCCGCGCATTCCGACCCCTTCCATGTCCTGGGGGCCCATCCCGTCAAGGTGCAGGGCAAATCGGCCATTGCGGTTCGCGCCTTCCTGCCCGACGCCTCCCAGGCCTGGGTGGTGCGGGACACCGCACTCGTTCCACTCGAGCGCATTCATGCCGAGGGCTTTTTCGAGGCCGTCTTCCCAGGTGAGTCGCAGATATTTCCTTATCGCCTGCGCGCGAAAAACGGGGAAGGAAACGAGTGGGAACTCCACGACCCCTACCGGTTTCCGCCGGTCCTGACAGACTTCGATCTGCACCTGCTCAGCGAGGGAACGCACTACGACACCTACGAGAAGCTGGGCGCGCACCTGAGGGAAATTGACGGTGTACCCGGCGTGACGTTTGCCGTGTGGGCGCCGAACGCGCGCCGAGTGAGCGTGGTGGGCGACTTCAACCATTGGGACGGCCGCCGCCATCCCATGCGGGTGCGCGGCGCCAGCGGCATCTGGGAACTCTTCCTCCCAGGACTCGGCAAAGGGGAGATCTACAAGTACGAGATCAACTCACGCGACAACAGCTTTCTGGGGCTCAAAGCGGACCCGTTCGCCTTCTATTCCGAGCTGCGTCCCAAGACGGCGTCCGTGGTCCATGATATCCACCGCTACACCTGGCACGATGAAGTTTGGATGGCGGAGCGCCCGCGCCGGCAGGCGCTCGACGCGCCTCTGGCGATATACGAAGTCCATTTGGGCTCCTGGAGGCGGGTCCCGGAAGAAGGCAACCGGATGCTCAACTACCGCGAGCTGGCGGAGCGCCTGGTGGATTACGTCCAGAAGATGGGTTTCACGCATGTCCAGTTGCTGCCAGTAATGGAACATCCGCTGGATGAATCCTGGGGCTACCAGACCACGGGATACTTCGCTCCGACCAGCCGGCACGGCACGCCGGAAGATTTCATGTACTTCGTGGACTACTGTCACCAGCATGGCGTGGGCGTGATCCTCGATTGGGTGCCAGCGCATTTCCCCGGCGACGACTACAGCCTGGCCTATTTCGACGGCACCTTCCTCTACGATCACGCCGACCCGCGCCGCGGCGAGCAGCAGGATTGGGGAACGCGCGTTTTCAATTGCGGCCGGACCGAGGTCCGCAGTTTCCTCCTGAACAGCGCGCTTTTCTGGCTGGACTGGTACCACGCCGACGGCCTGCGCGTGGATGCGGTGGCGTCCATGCTCTATCTGGATTACTCGCGCAAGCCCGGAGAATGGCTGCCCAACCGTTACGGGAGAAACGAGGACCTGGAAGCTATTGACTTCATCAAGCGCTTCAACGAGGTCGTGCACCAGCAGCACCCCGGCGTGCTGACCATTGCCGAGGAGTCCACCGCCTGGACGGGCGTCTCGCGGCCCACGTACCTTGGCGGGCTGGGCTTCAGCTTGAAGTGGAACATGGGCTGGATGCACGACACCCTGCTGTATTTCTCCAATGACCCCATCCACCGCAAGTACCACCACAACAACCTCACGTTCTCGCTGCTCTACGCCTTCACGGAGAATTTTGTGCTGGTGCTTTCCCACGACGAGGTCGTGCACGGCAAGCGCTCGCTGCTCTCGAAGATGCCGGGCAACACCTGGCAGCAGTTTGCCAACCTGCGCGCGCTCTACGCCTTCCTTTACGCGCACCCGGGCAAGAAAATGCTCTTTATGGGCGGAGAATTCGGCCAGTGGATCGAGTGGAACTGCAACCAGAGCTTGGACTGGCACTTGCTCGACTACGAGCCGCACCACAAGCTCCAACAACTGGTGGCGGACCTGAACCGGCTCTACCGCGCCGAGCCGGCACTGCACGAAGTCGATTTCGAGCCCACGGGCTTTGAGTGGGTGGACTTCCACGATGCGGATAACTCTGTCGTGGTTTTTCTGCGCCGCGCGCGGGCCCGCGACGAGCATGTCGTCGTGGTGTGCAACTTCACCCCCGTGCCGCGCTACGGCTATCGCATCGGCGTACCGCGAGCGTGCTTCTACCGCGAGGTGCTCAACACCGACGCCACCGCGTACGGAGGCAGCGGCATTACCAACTCACCGGGCCAGCACGCCATGTGCCAGCCGTGGCACAATCAGCCGTTTTGCCTGGAATTGACCCTGCCGCCGCTGGGCGTCGCCATCCTGAAGCCGGAACTGCCGGGATAAGGCAAACATCCCGCCGGTTGCACGTGGCGCTGCCGCGACCAGGAAACTCGGGAAATCCCCCATCAAGTGAGCGAAAATATCAGCATGCCCCCGGGGGTGATCTCAGATCAAACAGCCGCTGGGAACCTGCGAGCGTCGGCGGTGCCGCGCCGCACTCGCTGGTTGACCTCTGCCTTGTTGGTGGCGCTTGTCTGCGCCATTCAGCCTTGGACGCTCGCTGCGGGCCAAGCGCCCGTGCGCGGAGAGAACGAACCGTCCCCCGCCACTCAGACGCGCCAGGACGTCGCCCAGGCCTCGCCAAGAGCCCCAGAACACGTCGGGACGGCCAGACTCGTCATTACGGTCGGTGACGAAAATGGTGTTGCTGTGCCCGGCGCGCGGGTCGCCCTATCCGGCCAGCAGGAGCTTCGCAAAGTCGAGACTGACTACGCCGGG
Organism: uncultured Acidobacteriota bacterium; assembly: GCA_964495535.1. GTDB lineage: Bacteria > Acidobacteriota > Terriglobia > UBA7540 > UBA7540 > JALHUF01. The sequence goes on from CAZBWJ010000097.1 coordinate 6,029, forward strand.
CGGTGCGAATGGGCGGATCTAACTTCAGGTGTCTATCAGGTCCGGGTAGAAAAAGAGGGATTCTATGCTTTCATCTCGGATGAGGTTCGGGTCGGCGAAATCGACAGCCTGGAAATCACGCTGAACCACGTGCGCGAGTTTGTGGAAGTCGTCAACGTAGTCTATTCCCCTCCGGCCATCGACCCGGCGAAGACCGCTTCGACTCAGAATCTGACCAGCGAGGAAGTCGTTAACCTGCCTTACACCGTGACGCGCGATATTCGCTACGCTCTGCCGTTGATGCCCGGCGTGCTCCAGGACGCCTACGGACAAGTCTATGTGAACGGCTCCAGCACGCGGCAAATCGTTGATCGGTTGGACGGATTCAACATCACGGACCCCGCCAATGGCCTTTTCACCCTGCGGGTGAGCACGGACGCGATTCGGTCGCTGGAACTTCTGGGGAGCCGCGCCTCGGCGGAACACGGCAAAGGCTCGGGCGGCGTATTGAATTTGGCGACGGGCATGGGCGACGACCGTTTCCGTTTGTCATCCACCGATTTCGTCCCCTCCCTTCAGAACCGCAAGGGGATTCACATCAACAACTGGACGCCACGCGCAACCGTTTCCGGCCCGCTGCGCAAAGGCAGAGCCTGGTTCATGGACGCCTTGGACGGCGAGTATGGTCTCGACATTGTCGAGGAGCTTCCGGCGGGCGCCGATCGCAATCCCGCCTGGTTCCTCGGCAACCTCGCCAAGGCACAGGTCAATCTGACTCCAGGCAACATTCTCGCCGCCAGCTTCCTTGTCAACCGCTTTCGCAGCGAGCATGCCGGCCTCTCGCCATTCAATCCGCAAGAGGCAACGGTGAACGAAGACGAGTCCGCTTACGTTTTCACGATCAAAGATCAGGCGATGCTCGGGAACGGGATGCTGCTAGAGGTGGGATTAGGTGTGAGCAAGTTCTACTCAGAGTTCGAACCGCTCGGCGATAAGCCATACATCATTCACCCGGAATCCACGAGCGGGAACTACTTCGCCGCCGCCACGGGGCGCGCCCGCCGCTGGCAGGGAATCGCCAACCTATTTCCGCCTCCCTGGCGATGGCACGGCCGGCACGAGTCCAAAGTCGGAATCGACTTGGACTGGCTGGCCAGCCACCAGTTTGTGACGCGCCGCCGGTTCTCCATTCTGCGCGAGGACGGAACGCTCTCCCGTGAGGTCACCTTCTCCGCAAGCCCGGCGTTCACAAAGAAGAACGTCGAAGTGAGCGGGTTCGCCCAGGATCGCTGGTCGGTTCGCGACCGGTGGTTGGTGGAAGCGGGCGCGCGATTGGATTGGGACCAGATCCTCCGGCGCCCTCTTTTCTCGCCCCGCCTTGCTTCGAGCGTCGTCCTCACGCCGGACGGCCAGACTAAACTTACCTGGGGGATTGGCCTGTACTACGACGCGACGAGCCTGGACTTGCTCACGCGTGGCCTGACGGGCCACAGGCTTGACCTGTTTTACGACGGCACGGGAACGACGCTGGTTCGGCCTCCGGTCGAAACCTCGTTTCTGGCGGAGGCCCGGAATCTCCGCGCCCCGCGATTCCTCAACTGGAGTGTGGACCTCGAACGCAAGCTCCCGGCAGAGATTTACTTCACCTTGCGATTCCTGCAAAAACGCGGCACAGACGGCTGGACCTATATCAATCCAGGCGCCGCACAGGGGGATCCCTTTAGCGGCCGTTTCGAATTGGCCAACGAGCGGCGGGACCACTATGACGCCTTGGAAGTGACGGCACGGCGAACGTTCAAGGGTAATCACGTCGTCTTCGCTTCCTACACGCGCTCCGCGGCCCGATCCACGGCGGTCCTGAACTTCAGCCTGGATAGTCCGCTTTTCAGCCCTCAGGCTGGCGGGCCTCTGCCTTGGGATACGCCAAACCGCTTCAACTCCTGGGGCTGGCTGCCGCTGCCCTGGAAGTCCACTCTCGCTTATTGGCTCGACTGGCGCGACGGGTATCCGTTCAGCCTCGTGAACCAAGATCAGCAACTCGTGGGTTCGCCGGGTTCGCATCGGTTTCCTACGTATTTTTCATTGAACCTGCACCTCGAGCGACGCTTCCGCGTGCTGGGTTTCGAATGGGCGCTGCGCGGCGGCTTTGACAACATCACCAATCACCAGAACGCGTTCGCCGTGGACAACAACGTGGATTCCCAGCACTTCCTCATATTCAGTGCAATCCAAGACCGCGCGCTTACGGCGCGGATTCGGCTGCTGGGTCGAAAGTGACAGGGTCCCGGGAGGGCCGGCATCCAAGGCGAACTGCGTGCAGGAGGAGTCGGCGGGAGAGCAATCGCCCCGGTTCGCAGGCCGTGGGGACAGAAGAACACGGGAGCACCATGCAGGTGCCCCCCTACCGCTGAAGCCGCGGAGTTGAAGAACACCTCCGCGCTACAGGCCCAGCACCAGGCGGTCGATGCGTTTGCTCACGTCGGCCAGGTAGGCCAGGTCACCCCCATCCAACTCTGCGGTGACGGTGCCGCTGTAGCCGACCTCGGCCAAGGCCTTCCGCACCTCCGGCCAATCGACGTCGCCCTCACCGAGATTCACCCACTTGTATCCAGCGCGCTCGCGATGGAAGTCTTTCAGATGGATCTTAACGATCCGCTTGCCGAGCGTGCGGATCCAGTCCTGGGGATAGCCGAACAGCACCATGTTACCCACATCGAGGTAAGCTTTCACCCAGGGGCTCTTAAACTCGTCCACGTACTGTGCGAACTCGCGCGGGCTCAGCAGGAACTTGTTCCACACTTCCTCGAGGGCGATGACGACTTTCCTCTCCTGGGCCAGCGGGATGAGT
>CAZBWJ010000098.1:0-8749 GCA_964495535.1 uncultured Acidobacteriota bacterium
CGTAGCGGCAGGAACCCGACGGTTGCCGCGGAAGATAAGGTCCTCGATGAGGGCCTGCTTGGGTTCCTCCGCCGGGGCCGTGGGCCGACCAGGAGCCTTCCGGGCCTCCGGAGCCGCTTCCGTTGGCGCTGCCGGGGGAGTCTCCAGCTGGAGCTTTTCGGGTGGGGCAGGAACTTCCTCCGGTTTCTGCTCAGGGGGCTTCTGCTTCGCGCCGGAAGAGGGCGGCGGGGTTTCGAGCCGAAGATTTTCGGGCTCCCCTCGACCTTTCTCGGCAGGCTTCTGGCTCGCCTCCCCTGCGGCCTTTCCCGCTGATTGCTGGGTGCCGGGAGGAGCAGAAAGCTTGGATGCAGGGAACGCCCTGTCCGCCAAGAGCGTCGACCCCGAAACAAAGCTCAGCACCAGGGTGGTGGAGCCCAGCCACTTCCTGACGTTCAGCCATCTACGGGTAACAGAGCTCATCGATCCGGTTTTCACAGTCGTGGTTGCATGCTGACGCTGGCGCTCAGATTGAGATCCTGACTTCAAAATTCGGGCTTCACTGAAGCCAGCCGCGAGGGACTTCGGATAATCCGTCGGCTAGCTCACCGCTAAGTTCACTGTGGCAGTGCGAGTGACCTCGAGCGAACCTCCCCCGAGCGTGCCCTTGATTGTGATCGTGTAGTTTCCCACTTGAGTCCCTGAGGTTTCTGCGGGTTTGATGATGTTTGTGTAGTAACTGCCCGCGCAACTGGCCCAAAGCGCCGAAGAAAGGATGATGGCGCCGAAAGCCAGGCTGGCCACAGCAACTCGTCCCCGATTCCACGGTACGGGGTGCAAGCCTTTCCGGCGACCAGCCAGGCCGGCAAATATCCCAAGCACCAGGCAAGACAACAGCCAGAGCATGCCAAGGGGTATCGTGCCGCGAGGGAGACTCGGACGTGGCCTCGAGCGCTGTCCTCCCCCTGACGAGCGCGCTGTAGTACTCACCGTCAGTGTGGAGGTTGCCGCCGCTGACCCGTCAGGGGCCACGGCGGAGGGGGAAAAGGTACAGGACGCCCCGTCCGGCAAGCCGCTGCTGCAACTCAGCAGCACAGCTTGGTTGAAGCCATTGAAGGGAGTCACCGTGATGGTGTACGTCACTGACTGACCCGCCGAAATCGAATTGAGCGATGGGGAAGCCGACACGGTGAAATCCGCAAAGAAAATCACCAGTGAGAGAGTTGCCGTCTGCTCACCGCTGGTTCCATTCACCGTGATGTTAAAGGGGCTGGCAGTCGATGCCGAGAGTCCGGAGACGGTCACCGTGCTGCTCTCCTCGCGCTCGATCGACGAGGGATCGAAGGAACAGGTGGCCCCAGATGCGCAGGAAAGCGAAATGCTATCGGCAAAGCTACTGAGAGCCACCGCAGTGATGGTGAAAGTGGTGGATGTACTTCCGATGAGAATCGTCTTTGAGGGGCTGGGCACAGTGAGTGAAAAGACGGCGGTTCCGGTACCTTTGAGGGAGACTCCTTGCGGGCTGCCTTTGGCGTTATCGGTGAAGGTGAGGCTTCCGGTCCGGGTACCGGTCGCGGTGGGTGTGAAGGTAACCCTAATGGTGCAGCCTGCTCCCACAGGCAGAGTGGATGGGCAGTTGTGCGTTTCGGCAAAATCGCCGCTAGCCGAGATATCCTCAATGGTCAGATTAATGTCTCCGCTATTAGTAAGTGTCACTGTCTTAGCTAGACTCGTGGTATCTACAATCTGACTGCCGAACTCCAGGGTTGCGGGAGAAAGGTCCACTTCCGTAGTAGCGTTAACGCCGGTGCCCGTAACTGTGATTTCGTGGGGACTGCCGTCGGCGTCGTCCGTGATGGTGATTTCCTCCGTCCGGGTTTGCAGGGCTGTAGGGGTGAACGTGATGCGGATGGTGCATCTGCCGCCGGCTGCCGAAACCGTTCCCACGCAGTCATTCGTCTGCGCAAAATCGCCGCTGGCACCGATAGCCGTGATGTTGAGAGGGACGGTACCGACGTTTGTGAGCGTCACGCTCTCGGGGTCACTCGTGGTATCGATCGCTTGGTTGTCAAAGATGATGTCCTGCGGGTTTAGGGCCACGGCAGGTGCGTTCGTATGACTGACCTTGGCCACGAAACCATCGCCGTTCCCAACCGTGTCCCCGGGGTTACCCTGATAGGCTCCAGCGGTCGGAGTAAAGTTCGCAGAGGCGCTGGCTCCAGCCACGTAGGCGTTCCCGGAGGAGTCGAGGCAGATCCCATTGCCAAAATCTGCTCTAGTACCCCCCAGGTAAGTGGAATAGACTAGAGATGTTCCCTGGGGATTCAACTCGGTGGCGAAAGCATCAGCACAGGGGTGCGAACCGCAGGTGCCCCCGCCAAAACTTGCTAGCAGTGGGTTGGCGGTCGGGAAGTCGCTGGATTGGGTGAAACCTATAACATAGGTGTTTCCCAAGCTATCTACGGCGATGCCAGTTCCCCGGTCCACCTCGCTCCCGCCCAGGTAGGTGGAGTAAACTAACTGAGAGCCTGTGGGATCGAGTTTGGCTACAAAAGCATCTTCCTGATAATTGTCATAAGCATCTTGGTCTTCTTTTTTGACCGTCTGGAAGGCGCCGGGAGTGACCGGAAACCCAACGGAAAGCGTATCGCCCGTCACATAGATATTCCCGGAGGCATCCAAAGCAAGCGCTGTGCCCCTGTCGAGGTCACTCCCACCCAGGTAGGTAGCGTAGAGAAGTTCAGCACCGTCCCATCTCAGCTTGGCGACGAATGCGTCAGCACGTCCGGCGTTCGCACCCTGGAAAGGGCTTAGCGTCGGGAAGTTTGAGGAATAGGAATAACCGGTCACATAAGCATTGCCGGAGCTATCCACCGTGATTCCTTGACCGGCGTCAGCCGACGCGCCTCCCAAGTAGGTTGAGAAATTCAGCGCTGAGCCGGAGTTGTTCACCTTGGCCACAAAAGCGTCGGAGCTTCCATCGTTCCCGCCCTGGAAGGGATTGACAGTGGGGAAGTCAGTAGATTGGGTGGTTCCTGTTACGTAGGCGTTCCCCGCGCGATCCACTGCAATGCCTTGGCCGTAATCGGCGCCACTACCCCCCAGGAACGAGGCATAAGTAAGACCGGCTCCCTCAGAATCCAGCTTGACCACGAACGCATCGCTCTTGCCGCCGTAAGAGCTCTGGAACACGGTTGACGTCGTGGGGAAATTCGATGACGAGGTCGAACCCGTTACATAGGCGTTTCCCGATGAGTCCACGGCGATTGCATTTCCACTATCGTAGTCGTTGCCACCGAGATATGTGGAGTACTCCTGATCCGTGCCATCGCTGGCCAACTTCGTAACAAAAGCGTCCGCGCCGCCGCCATTCGAGCTTTGGTAAGCCGAACTGGTAGGGAAATTGGTGGAGGTCGTAGAACCGGTTACGTAAGCGTAGCCCGAGGAATCCAAGGCAATGCCATTGGCCGTGTCGCCGTAGTTGCCACCCAGATACGTCGCGTAGCTTAACATCGGGTCGATGATGAGCGGTTTGTGGGCGTCATAGGCCGAAACCTGAAAGCCGACTTGGTTGGGACCCTTGAGAACATATGCGGCAGCAACGAGTTGCCTGGCAGCGGCATCTTCTCTGTCCGATTGGTATGCCAAGGGTCTGCGGAAGACAACCTTGGTGCCGTCGGCCGCAACCACAAGATCGCCCAGGGCATCAATTTGGGCTCCACCTCCTTCGAACCGTAACCGTAGCTGTTTGGGGTCCGCGCCCGGCTGCAGGACGAAGTCATACTCCAGTTGCCCTTGCTTACCGTAGTAAAGAAGGTCAACACCAGGATAGATACTTTCGTATCGGACCTTCCGGTAGGTGGGGATCTTGGTGCGCCAGCGGCTGGGGTTGTTTCCGATGAAGTAATTGCTTATGCCGCGTAGTCTCTGAACACCAGAAACCTGCGGTGAAGGATTGGCGCCCACGAGCCTCATTCGCAACACGGAGTGAGTCCGGCCAGAACTAGCCTTCGAGGCCGTATGAATCGGCGGGTGGTTGGTGTTGAGTGAAGGATTCTGAAGTGCCAGCACAGCCTCGTTGGACTTCAGGAACAAGGCGTAGCCTCGACCTCGAGAAAGGAACTTGACGCCCTGATCGGTCTGGCCCTGGTTAGCCTCAAAGTTCAATGGCAACTCACCGTAAGCCTTGCGCAGGCGTTCTTGAACTGGTTGACCGCGGTTGGCGAGCGAGGGAGCCATTTCAGCATGAAGGTCAGCCGGGATGAACAACCCGATGAGCACCCAGATCAATGAGAAGAGAATGTTGAGCATATGGATTTCCCTAGTCCTTACGGTCTCTGTTTCTCGTGGAGTGTTGAGTCCGCCTTTTCAGCCTCCTTCTGCGGACTGGCAACCACTTGGAGTCTTGCCCTGATGCCGTCGAACTCAGAGGTCATCACCAGGTACTGTTACCTCCCTTTGCTACGGCTTCCTCCAACGGAGTCTGATCCAAAGGAGGGCCGGAAATCGGTTGAACGTCCCGTCGTGAGCACGCCCGCCTGCGCAAAACCCATGTTGGATTTGACGCCTTGCCGTAGGTTCCTGGCAGGGCCATGCGCGGTTCTGAACAAATCCCTGCCAGGAACCCGGGGCTCTTGGATCCCCACCTCCAAGGGGATATCCAACGTGGCGGCCCGCCCAAGCCTGACTAACAAGCTGCTGTTTTCATACAGAGCAAAGCCTTTCGACCAAGCCCATACGGCGTATCTGCCGGGAAGTAAATCCTTGACGAAGTACCGGCCATCAGGGTCGCTCAGGGTAAACTTCACCCTTCCGTCCGTACCGATGACAGCTATGGCAACTCCCGCGATCGGAGCCGCCGAGTAGTCCTTAACCTCACCGCTCAAGCCGGCCGCTGCAGACTGGTCGACGGCAAGTGAGGTCGCGAGCGCAAGCAACCCCACGGCACTCAGTCCGCGCCTGAATTGTTTGAAGAATCGAATCATCGTCGAATCTGGGATCACGCCTGCACTGGGACCGCGGCCAGCCTGACCGGCTGCTGCGGTTCGTCTCGTCGCCTCAGAAAAGAAACTTCAGCGCAACCTGAATTTGCCGCGCATCGTTGGGGCTGTCTCGCGTTGAACTGATCTGCCCAAAGTGCGTTGAGTCATTAAAGTCCAGGTTCGAAGGCAGTGCGAAGTTCGGGTGATTCGTGAGGTTGAAAACCTCCGCTCGAAACTCCAGACGTGTTTTCTCCGAGGTTCTGAAATCCTTGCGCAGAGAAAAGTCCATGCGGCGGAAACCTGGACCAGCTACCTGCGTTGGCGCGCCGCCCAAGGGTGACATATCGCTCTGTCCGACGGAGGCGGCGGCCTCCGGGTTGGCGAACGCCGCGGGGTTCCAATACTGATTGACGTCGTGCCTTCCCGCCGTGGGGCTCTCCCCTGAGACGAGAAGCGCGTAGCAACCTGCACCGGAAAGCGTCGTAATCGTGCACGGGATGGTTACCGGTTGTCCGCCTTGGAGTGTAAGAATCCAGTTCACACTCCAGCCGCCGATGATCTTGTCGAGAGTTCTTCCCCTCTTCGCAAGGAATCGCTTTCCGGTGCCTACCGGCAGCTCATAACCGCCGCTAAAGTGGATGACGTGGCGAAGGTCGAAATTCGCCAAACCGTAGTCGCCTTGAATGCCGAAGCCGGAAAGGTAGGGCGCACGATAGGGCTGATCGCCGCCACTACTAAGCAGGTCGTGGGCATCGGTGCGAATCTTGGAGTAGGTGTAGTCTCCAAGGAGACTCAGCCCGCGGTCCAACCTTCGCGCAAAGCTCAATTGGAGCGCATGGTAGTAACTGCTGCCCTGCGTCGCTATATAACTGGAGCCGTAACCGAAATTCTGAAAGGGAACGTAGTCCTGGCGGCCCTTAGTTGGCGGCAGGAGTTCGCTGACTTCGTTCAGGCCGGGATTGGTTAGGAGATGACGGCCCAAGGACCCGACGTAACTCAACTGCAAGATCTCATGGGGTGTCAGCTGATACTGGACAGTCGCGTTGATACCCTGGGTATAAGGCGTCTTGAAATAGTATTCGAGGCCCCGCAACATGAGCCTGCGCGCGTTCACCTTGGAGGCCTCAAGGGGAATGCTGGCGAGCCCTTGTCTTAGAGTGGCGCGGCTGCCATTCGGATAGACGATAGGTGTCGCATCATCGGGACTGGTAAACACGATGTTGGACTGGAACGGATAGTTTCCTCCGAGGTTGGCCAAGAGCCCCTGATTCTCCAGGCCTCCGTAGAAGAGCCCGTAGCCGCCCCGGAAGACCAGTTTGGGTGAGAACTCATATGCGAAACCGACACGCGGAGAGATGTTGGTCGTCTGCGCTTTAGCAAGGCGGGACTTTTTCGCGTACGTCAACGTGATCCCGTCATTGGAGAGCGCGTCCGTGAACGCTGTAGACAACTCGTCGCCGGTCTCGTTGTCCTCATCGTACTCGCGGTTTGCCGGAATCAGGTATTCGGCGCCTGAGCCGGGCGCGCCGGGAATGAAGTTTGCTTGCGCCCCGTATCGCTCGACTACGGGTGCAAAGTACTCCCATCGGGCACCGAGATTCAGCGTCAAACGCGGATTGAATCTCCAATCGTCCTGGACATACACGCCAAAGTAGTCGCGACGATTAGACGTAGGGGTGACGGGAGCACTCGAGGCAGCTACCTGGCTGGCTCCCCCGACGTAGTTGACCCCGTACGGCACGCTGCTGCGGAGAGGAATCAGGAGGAACTGAGCGATACCGGCGCTCGGATCAACGATGTTGGGAATCGACGTATAGTTTCCACTGAATCCAAACAACCCGCGCGAATAGGGAGATTGCAGAGTTGAATATCTGATGCGCTGGAACTCGGCGCCCGCTTTCAGAATGTGGCCGCTGTAAACCTTCGTCACGTTATCAGTGGCTTGCACCGCCGTATTGAAGTCTTTAGCCGGAAGGAGGGATGCACTGCCCAGCGGCGACAGCGAGCCGATTTCCAAGGTCGGCAACCCTCCGTTCCCGGCCCCCTGAAAAATACCCGGGATCCCGAACATTCCCGGGATGTTGCTGGAGTCGCCAGTATAGGTTTGATACCGTTCAGCGTGGATGCGATTCAGCCCGAGGCGAATCTCATTCACGAACGTCGGCGAAAAAACGTGCGTTTCGCTCAGCACCGCGTTCCGCGCGGTGGCGAGCTGGACATAGCCACCTCCATCCCCCATCCCAGGAAACGGCCCGTTTTGAGCCTGCGGGTCGTCGTAGTAGCTGAAGCGCGCGAAGACCAGATCCTGGTCACTGATCTTGTGATCCACGCGAAGGTCGAAAGAATGGGCGTCTTCCCGCTTCAAGGGGCTGGCCGTGTAGTTGTTGAAGATCCCTGTGCCGGTCGGCGTGGGGTAAAGATTCAGAAGCGTCTCGGCGGAGGCGTCTAAGCGGGAAGAAGGGATGACGTTGTTCGCGAAAGGTTCGCGCACGTAACCCGTGCCGGTGGCAGTTAACCCCGTGACCGGATCGACCAAACCGGTGGTGACCAAGCGCGTAGTGCTGGGATCGAAGATAGTTCCGCAGTTGAAGGTGCGGTCCAGCACGTCCGGTCCTCGCGTACAATTCGGCTGGCCCGCGATGAGGTCGGAGAAGTCAGTGTACCCGCTGGTACGTTCCGCTGTTGTCGGGACAGTGCCGACGTAGGGAGTGCCCTGACGGACTTTGGTGCCCTGGTAAGCGGCGAAGAAGAAAGTCGCGCTCTTCCCGTCCCGAGACCGCCGAATCGGAACAGGGCCTCCGAGCGTGCCGCCGAACTGGTTCCTGCGAAACTTCCCCTTGTCCACGTCACCGGCATTCTCAAAGAAGTCCGCCGCGTTCAGCTTGTCATTCCCGAAGAATTCCCAGAAGCTGCCATGGTATAGGTTCGTCCCGGTCTTCGTCGTTGCGTTCAGCACCGCCCCGCCGGTGCCCCCCAGCTCCGCGCTGTAGTTGTTCGCTTGGACGTTGACCTCCTGGATAGCCTCTGGGGGAGGGAGAACGACGAAAGCCGTGCCGGTTAGAAAGTCCACGAGGTGAATGTTGTTATCAACTCCATCCAGCAGGTAGTTGTTCTGTGAAGGGCGGGTACCGGTTGCGGTGAAGCTTCCGCTCGCGTTCAATCCAAGAGCGTCTGGCTGGCCAGAAGCTATTCCTGGAACAAGCCGTGCCAGGAAATGGAAATTGCGGCTGCTCAGCGGCAAGTCACTAATCTCTTTGGAGCCGATCACTTGCCCTATGGGTGCGTCCTGTCTTTGCACCGGAGCGGGGCTGGCCGCTGCCTCAGTGCTACCGCTGGCCTGGGCGCCGTGCAGTTGAAACTCCACTATCACCCGTTGCTGGGCGCTGACCACGACTCCCTTTTGCACGGCTGGCGCGAAACGCTCAAGTTCCACGGAGACCGTGTAGGTGCCAACCGTCACTGGGGCGAAGATGAACGAGCCGTCGTCTCTTGTGGAGGTGGACGCTTGGAAGGAGGTTCCCTCGTCAATCAGCGTTACTTTCGCGCCCGCGGCGCCAGATCCGCTTTCGTCCTTGACCGTGCCTCTGATCGTTCCCGCATCAACCTGAGCAAAGAGGATCTGACCTATCAACGCGACAAAGACAATGCATGAGCCTCGCACCAGAAACGGCGACTTCCAGAGGACTACTTTTTCGCGCATGAACACGGCCTCCCTGGGTCCTTGCAGCGAACCAAAGCGATTTCAGCGCATATCCTTCATGCATGTTGTGTTGGACGGTGTGCAACCCGAA
>CAZBWJ010000099.1:0-8699 GCA_964495535.1 uncultured Acidobacteriota bacterium
CGGCGGGGGGGGCGGCGGGGGTGGCGCTGCCACTTTCTTCGCCTTGCAAGCTCCCGCCAGGAGCACTAGTCCCAGGATACCGACGAGAACCGCAATACACCGTTTCTTGTGTCGCATGCTCTATCCTCCTTGGTCGGCAAACAAATTCCCGTGATCCCGTGGATGGCTTCAGTTTTCTTGAAACTATCCCTCCCCATGACGAAGGAGCGTGCGAAGGAGCCTCCCCATCGCGGAAGGGATAATGACAGCTAAGGCTTGCCATACTACCACCAAATCAAAAAAAAACACAACCTCCTCTGATTATTTTTGGCGGCGGGGCAATCGGCGCGGTCGGGTGCCCCGGTTGGCCTGCCCGCGCCCGCTGCCGGCCAGCCTAATCTCTTAGTTCGACCAGGCCGGCCCCCAGTTTTGTCCTTCCTGGGTCAGTTGCCTGGGATTGGTGCCGTCTGCCAGCATCATCCACAGCTGTTTTGTACCCGAGCGGTTGGACTCGAAAACCAAGTGCCGCGCGTCGGGCGACCAGTAGGCGTGCTCGTTGCGCCGGGCGTCGTGAGTGAGCTGGATAATGCGACCGGATGCAATCTCCACCACGTAGATGTCGTACGTTCCCGTCTCCGTGAGGCGCCAGGAGAAAGCCATGAACAGCCCGTTGGGCGACCAGGAAGGCGAGCTGGCGTCTCCGCCTCCCGTGATGAGCCGGCGCAGGTTCGTGCCATCGGCCGACATGATGTAAATCTGCGGTGAGCCACTGCGATCGGAAACAAAGGCAATCTCGTTGCCGGTTTTCGGATTCCACACCGGGGAAATGTCCACGCCGGGCGAAAACGTCAGGCGCTGAAGACTGAACCCGTTGACATCTGAGATGTAGATCTCCGGGTCGCCGCTCATGCTGGAGCAGAAGGCGATTTTCTTGTTGTCCGGCGACCAGGCGGGAGTGGTGGTCAGGCCTTTGTAGCGCGGGAAGGGGATGCGACGGTTGGTTTCCAGCGAAAAGATGGAGAGATCGGGGTTTCCGAGCAAGTAGCTCGTGAAAGCCAGCTTGGTGTTATCTGCCGACCAGCGGGGTGTGAGGCAGATACTTCCATCGCCGGTGATGGGCCGCTGATTAAATCCGTCGTAATCCATCACCCAGATTTCCGGGTGGCCGGTGCGGTTGCTCACAAAACTGATGCGTGTGAGGTTGATTCCCGGCACCCCTCCTCCCAGCGCTTGGACAATCTCGTTGGCGAAGCGGTGTGCGGTCTCGCGTGTCGAGATCTCGTTCATGGTGGCGACGTAGCGTTTGGCAATCACGCTGGGATTGCCGGGGTTCTTCAGGTCGAAGAGCCGAGCCGTGATGACCAGGTTCGCATTGATGACTTCGGTTTTCCCGAACACGAGCATCTGGGCCGCAGCGGGCGGATCGGTCCAGTTCTTGAAGACCACCTCCTCGGGTTCCTGGGGCAGTTTGAGAGGCAGGTAGCTCTTGCTGACCAATTCGAAAATGCCGACGTTGTCCAGGTCATTCGCCAAGACCTGGTTGAACTCTTGCGTCAAACTGACCAGCAGCTGATCCACCGACCGGGGCGGAAATTCCGAGACCGCCAGGCGAATCCTGGGCGCACCGAGATTGACGCCCGTACTAAACCAGTCCTGGCTCCGGCCAGATTGGAGCACCATAGCCAGAGCAGCCAGCGCCAGCGCGAGCCCCAACAGGATGGATCTTAACTGTGCCTGTTTCATGCTTCAAGAAGCTCCCTGTGTTCAAGATGTGCAGAGTTCCACCGCTGAGGGTCTTGCCCCACGACAGGCGCGGCCTCGCCAGGCCCTGCTAGTGACTTGCCCCGAGCTCGTCACCGTCGGCGGAAATCAAAATAGAATTCCACCGACACCCTGTCCCCGGCATAATCGGGCGGGAGAGGGCCAAGAGGGTTGGAAGCCAGGACAGCCCTCAGGGCGGAGCGGTCCACCTGGGGAATGCTGCTGGACTGCGTGATCCGCACATTGGTCACCGTCCCGTCACGCGTGATGTCAAAGTTGAGATAGACCCGCGGCGCCGTCATGATACTCGGACTGATCGTGGCGAGCAGCCAGTTGCTGCTGACACGGTTCCGGACGGCCGCCACGTACCAGCCGTAACGCTCCCCGAAATTGCCGTCGCCGAAGCCCAGGCTCCCCTCGCCCGCCGAGTTCACGAACTGGCTGTAGGCCATGGACGGTTTTCCGCCCAGGCCAAAGGGGACGGCATTCTCCGGCGTTTCCACCGCTTCCTTCTGAAGGCGCTTAGCGACGCGGACCGCCTTCTCCGGGGCGACCGCCTGCTGGAACTTGGGGATCTCCGTTGTCTCGGAGGGTGGCTCGAGTTTGCTCGGAGCCTCCGTCTGGTAAAGGCCGGGGTTTTGGGTCGCTAGGGTACTCCGCGTGGCCAGCATCGGTGCGGGCAGGGGAACGCCCGGCAGAGAAGAAACGGCGCTGACGCGCGTGGCGCCGCCCGCTCCCCAGTTTCGTCCCCATCCTCCCCCCAGGCGCGGCCCCAGGGCCGCATACGCCACGGACAGGATGAACAAAAGTCCGTGCAGCATGATGGATAGCAGCAGCATGCCGCCCAGGCGTTCGCGCCGATCGAAATAAACTGGAAATGTTGCTGTGCTCATCACCACGTTGTCCGCCGCCTGGCGGGCGCTCCAGCCAAGGACTAGGACGCGCCGCGCGTCGAAAGGGGCTCCGTCACGATACTGATATTCGTGAGGTTCGCCTGCTTGAGCGCATCGACCACCTGGGCAAACGCGCCAAATGGGACGCTCTGGTCGCAGCGGATATAGACCGGCGCGTCGCTGGCGCCCTGCATGTGGTCGAGGACAAACGACCCCAGCCGGTGAATGTTCACCGGGTCGTTGCCGACGTAGATGGTCTGCCGTTTGTCAACGGTCACGACGACCTTATCGTCCGTGACCACCTTGACGGTCTTGGTCTTCGGCAGGTCAACTTCGATTCCGGATTCAAGCAGCGGCGCCGTAATCATGAAGATGACCAACAAGACCATCATGACGTCCACGAACGGCGTGACGTTAATCTCAGAAAGCGAGGTGTGCGTTCGGCCCTTAGGAGTTGTGAATGCCATCGGGAAAACCGTCCTTTGTCCGTGGTCCGTTGTCTGCTGCAACTCGCAACGGACAAGTGACAACGGACGACTGACGCCTGCCGGCACGGGTCGCCAGGCGCGCCATTACGTAAAGTGCCGCTCGGTCATATTCAGGAATTCCAGGGCGAAATCATCCAGGAGCGCGCCGAATTCCTTGATGCGCTGCACAAACTGGTTGTAAGCCACGACCGCGGGAATGGCGGCGAACAGGCCGGCGGCCGTGGTGACGAGCGCCTCGGAGATACCCGGCGCCACGCTGCGCAGGGAGGCCGTCCCGGCCGTTCCCAGACCTCGGAAGGCGTCGATGATTCCCCAGACGGTCCCGAAGAGCCCGATAAAGGGTGTGACTGAGCCCGTCGTGGCCAGCCAGCTCAGCCGCTGCTCCATGCGGGTGAGTTCGGTAGACGCGGCAATCTGTAGAGCGCGGTGCACCGCGTCCAGACTCCGAATCCGCGGCTTGCCCGGATTCTCACCCGCTACTGCCTGGCTTTCGATTTCCCGGTATCCCGCCAGAAAAACTTCGACCAGTGGACTGGCCTTCAGGGTCTTGCAGGAGGCGCGGATGTCCGACAGCCTCTTGCTCTGGCGAAAAATCTTGAGGAATTCCCGCGAGTCCCGCCGCGCCGCCTTGAAGCTTCGATGCTTGTGGAAGATGATGGCCCACGAGAAGACTGAAAAGACCAGCAGAAGGAACAGGACGATGCGCGCGACAAGCCCTGTATTGGCAAGCAGTTGCCAGATTTCACCTTGCATGATGACCGTGAGTGCGCCGACCAACCAGCCTCCTCAGTAGAAGCAGTCCTGCAAGCCTCTACCTCTAACTCAAACTAACACAGCGCCCCAGACCAGTCAACGAAGCGACCGCTCCGTGTGCGCATTTTCTTTGATGGCCCAGAAGGCGCTGGCGGTGGCCGAGGGCCCCCGTCAGTCCTGGGTTCGAGGTCGCAATGTGATAGACTTTGCTCCCCAAACGCTATGCTGCACGAGATCCACATCCAGAACTACGCGGTCATTGAGCGCCTGAGCGTGGAGTTCCGGCCCGGGCTGAACGTGCTCTCGGGCGAGACCGGCTCCGGGAAGTCCATCCTGGTGGACGCTCTGGGGCTGGCGCTGGGCGGACGGGCGTCGCCCGACGTGATCCGCACTGGCCAAGACCGCGCCACGGTGACGGCGGTGTTTCGCGCGGAGCGGAACCCGCCTTGGACCGGATGGCTGGAAGAATATGGCCTGGCGGGGAGCGACGAGCCGGAAGTCATTCTCCGTCGCGAAATCCAGGCCAGCGGCAAGAGCCGCCTGCTGGTAAACGACCAGCCGGTGACGGTTGCGGCGGTCAAGGCGCTCGCGCCCTGCCTGGTGGAAGTCCACGGCCAGAGCGAGCACGTGGCACTTCTGGCCCGGGACGCGCAGCTCGATCTCCTGGACCAGTTTGCGGCCGCAGACGAGCTTCTCCAGCGAGTGGGTGAGCTGGCGGCGCGACGCCGCGAGCTCGAGCGTGAAATGGACAGCCTCAGCCAGAACGAGCAAGACCGCCTGCGGACAATTGACCTGTTGAGCTTCCAGGCCCAGGAACTGGAGCGCGCCGTGCTCCAGCCCGGGGAAGACGCGCGGTTGGAGGATGAGAAGCGGGTGCTGGCCAACCTGGAGAAGATCCGCGCCGCCGCCACGACCGCCTTTGGCCATCTCTACGAGGAGGAGGGATCGGCCTGCGCGCGGCTGGCGGTCGTGGGACGAGCCCTGGAGGAATTACGCCGCTACGATGCCGCCGTCGAATCCTATCTTGAGCCTGTGGCCGGAACCCGGGCTACGCTTGAGGATCTGGCATTCTTCCTGCGCCACTACCTGGGCAAGCTCCAGGCGAACCCGCAGCGCCTGGAGGAACTCGAAGACCGCTTGGCGCTCATCGACCGGCTCAAGCGCAAGTACGGGAAGACTATTGAAGAGATCCTTGCATACCGCGAGCGGGTTCAGCAGCAACTCGCGAGTCTGGAACACGCCGACGAGCGTCGCGGCGAGGTGGGGAGGGAACTCGAGAAGGTTGTGGCCGGATACCAGAAGGCGGCGCGCGCCCTCTCCCAGGAGCGGCGCGAGTCGGCCCGAAAGCTGGAAAGACTGATCCGCGAGGAACTCGCCCAACTCGGCATGGAGAAGGCGCGCTTCCAGGTGCACTTCGAGTTGCTGCCCGAAGATCGTGGCGGCTCGAGGGGCCTGGATGAAGTCGAGCTGCGGATTTCTCCCAACCCCGGCGAAGAACTCCGGCCTTTGGAAAAGATCGCCTCCGGGGGAGAACTTTCGCGCTTGATGCTGGCGCTCAAGACGGTGGTAGGGAAAGCGCGCAGCACGGCAGGGCCAATCCGCCGCGTGGCCCCGACGTTCATCTTCGACGAGGTCGATGCGGGAATCGGCGGACGCATCGCGGAGTCTGTTGGCCAGCGCCTCAAGCGCTTGGCGGGTGACGCGCAAGTGCTCTGTGTTACGCACTTGGCTCAAATTGCGTGCTTCGCCCATCACCACTTCTATGTGGAGAAGTTCGAGCGAGCCGGGCGGGCGGTCACGGCGGTCAAATATCTCGAAGGCGAGAAAGAGCGGGCGGGGGAATTGGCGCGCATGCTCTCCGGCCGCCAGATTACCGAGGCCGTGCTGAAACACGCGGCCGCCATGCTGAAACAGGCCGGTAGCTCATAAAGGGCCCGCGGCCGGGCTCCCCCTCGACGCGGTGCTTCCACGGTTGGCCGGCACGCGAAGACCGGGCGGGCGGCCGAACGACTATTTGCCGCGAGCACACCCTGATTCCTCGGGCGTGTTGACTTGTTGGGTTTATGGCCAGATGTAGGCGTGGTCGGTCCCCCAATGCGTGCTGGTCTCCCTTGACAGAGAAGGGTTGTGGGCCTTGGCCGGTGGGGCGGCGCCAGTTGACACAGTTGGGTCGTGAATTTAGTATTGGGCACGTACTTCGAGCGTAGATAACGAAGGAGTTTTTCATGTCGAACGGGACAGCATTCCAGATTCTTCGAGGCTTCTTGAACTCTCTCGGGTTCGTCCTTGAAGAGGACGGCCCATCGCTGTGGGCGCGACGTGTAGTGGCCGGAGAGGAGCTGAAGCTCTGCTTCTGCGGGGCGCGAGCTGACCAAACAGACGAAGTCAGACAGGCCATCAAGCTTCTTAGCAGAGCTGGACGGAGAGAGATAGGGGTGAGCACCTACCTCATAACGGCTAGTCAGCTGTGTTCGGAGCTGAGGGAGCGGGCTGAAGACGCTGGAGTTACGGCCACAAGTGAGTTTGACTACCTCAACTTGGCGATTCAGTCACAGAGGACATGCACTGAGGCTGTAGTTGAAGCCCATGCTTACATACCCGAAGCTGAGTATGTCGAGCAGAGAATAATGCCAGAGGACCAGCAAGCGTCACAATATCTTGCTAATTGGATCGATTCTCCAGAAGGGGGTCTGCTAATAGTTCTTGCCCACGCTGGTTATGGCAAGACCTGCCTTTCATACCAACTCGCCCGGAGATTAGCCAGAAAGCACCTTGGGGACCCCCGTACACCCGTCCCGTTCGTCATGCCTTTGCATAGACACCGCCATGTCCGCCGGTTCGAAGAGCTTGTACTTACGCATTTGCAGGATCGTGGGATCTTGGGCTTTACGAGCAAGGGTTTCGCGTTCCTGGCGAACAACAAACGGCTCTTGCCTATTCTGGACGGTTTTGACGAGCTTGCTGAAACGGGAGGGCTTCGTGTCGCGCGCGATACCCTCAAGGGATTGATCGAGCAGCTGGGTGACAAGGCCAAGGTCATTCTTACTTCTCGGCAGGCGTATTTTCGCCACAGGGGCGACCTGTCGCTAGTCGGAGACCTCGACAGTTTCCTCGGCCGTTTGCAGACGCGTGAGCTTCAGCCCTTCAACCAGGAGGAACGCAGGCTATTCCTCGACAAGCGCGGGCTCGATGCGAAAAGCGCACAGGAAGTGGAGAGAGCGGTTCAAGGCCTTGCCTCCGAGGAATTGCTTGCGAGCCCTTTGATGCTGAGAATCCTGGCGGATGAAGTCAAGAATGGGGAGAAACTCGTTGGTTCGACGGCAACGGAGGTCTTCGAAAGGAGCCTGACGCGAGTGTGCGAAAGAGAGGTGCAGAAACAGAAGATCCCCTGGCCGCCCGCTAAGCAGATGTCACACTTGGCAGCCATTGCTGACTTGATGAACGTGGAACTCTCCTACGAGCTTGTTGATTCGGACAGCTGGCTTTCAGTTGTGGTGGACGCGGATGTATCCACCGACATACCCCAGGCGCAACGAAGGGAGGAGGTAATTGCCCGAGTTACTCAACTGAAGAACCATCCGCTTTTGACGGCTCTGACTATTGGAGAGAAAGATGCCATCATGTTTCCTCATCCCCTGTACAGGGACTATTTTGTCGCCGCCAAGTTTAAGTTGGATTCGTCAGCCGACTTCCAGTTGCGGGGGTCCCTGCGCAGTGACCTGCCGGATGGGTCTGTTCCCTTTCTGTCCCACATGCTTAGTGACTCCGAACTGGCAGCCGTCGTCCAGAAGTCGTTCCTGTGGAAGGAGGGGACCCGAGACGTCTGGAAAATCATACTGGGAAAGTGCGACCGCGCATCCAGTGACGACAGGCAGTCTAGATCCCAGACGCTCGTAGCCTGTCTTGGGGGCAAGACTCGAGTTGAATATCAGAATCTGAGCGGCCTCAACTTTCGGCTTCTCGAGTTCGATTCTTTCGAGTTTGTCGGCGTAAACCTCACGAAATCGTCTTTCCACGCCTGTAAGTTTCGGAGTTGCCGTTTCGATGGAAGTCAGCTAACAGGTTGCCGGTTTTACGAGTGCGAGGCAGATACGGAGAGCGCGGAAGCTCTGGAGAAATTCGGCATTCAGACTGTTCTCATCCCCCGTGTGCTTCGTGGTGCAAAGGTCAGCGTTACAACCAGGGAGGAAGATCCCGTCCTGGAACTCGTCACGAGGTTCTTTCGGCGTTTCATCAGGGAACAGAGGGGAACGAACCAACGATCGGCTAGGGTAGAATCCTTCTTCTCCGGTTTTGGGGGCGAAGAGCGGAAGTTCACGGATCGAGAAGTAATCCCTGCTATGCTCAAAGCCGGTGTCATGACCCGCCGCGAAGCGCCTTTCGATGTCTACATTTTCAACGTGGATTGGCAGGCCGATGGGGATGCTCTCATCTTTGACAACGTGTTGTCGGAGCGGCTGACGCCAATCATAGCCAAGCTTAGGGAAAAGGCAGAGAGATACAATCTTTTCTAGGTCTTGTGTTCCCTTGCCCTTGTCCGCGATGCATGCGAGGTTTGCGTCCGCGAGGTACTAACTCCGTCGTTAGCGCGGGCAACGATATTGAGGTTCGGAAGGGACCCGCAGCCCGGTTGGCGTGCATGCTCTCCGGCCGCCAGATTACCGAGGCCGTGCTGAAACACGCGGCCGCCATGCTGAAACAGGCCGGTGGAACGCCCGTCTGAAAGCGGGGGGCGTGCTATACTCCCTGAGCGGGCGAATACTTCTCCATGGGAAGCGAACTGGTTCAAATCTCCGTGACGGGGCAGCCGCACGCCGAGGCGTCA
>CAZBWJ010000100.1:0-8637 GCA_964495535.1 uncultured Acidobacteriota bacterium
TTTCATTAAGGATCTGAAGCGATACGCAGGGGCGCTCAAGGACTTGCGAAGATAGCAGTGGAAGATTTGGGATGACAAGACCTGGCCGCCTAGCCCGGCCTAGCTAACCGGGCGATCCCGCGAAGCGGGACCCGCTTCCGCTCGCGCCAGGCGCGGGGAGTGAAACGCCGTGTAATGCCGCCGCCCGCGTGGCGGAAATTCGGGCGCTCGAAGCCCGCCAGGGCGAGAGCCGACGCCGCTTGGACGACCTCTTCCAATCCCTCCTCCACCGCGCCTTCCGCGGCGAGTTATAGCACCACCTTGCCGGGGCGGCGGGCGAGAGATCCCCGTGGGGTCGTTATCCCTAGCCTTGATGTCTAGGCTCTGATGAGGCTCGACCGGAACCGCCCCGGGCGCCCGCTCGCCCTCAAAATGAGAAAAGTGAGAACAGTGAGAACACTGAGAATGATTCTCTAACCCCTTCACTTTCCACTGGTTAGAGTTGCTCGTAGCACGCGTTTGGCCCGAATCTGTGGCAAATAGCCCCATCGCGACTTGGCCGTGTAGTCGCGCTACGCTGGCCAACCTTAGCCTTCCCGGCGGCACGGCCAGCGCGACGCTGACGCTACGGCGATGGCGAGGACACCGCCGCTACAAGTATCGAAGAGGCGACGGCGAGGACGCCGCCGCTACAGTTAGCGTAACCTCTACCGCTCGACCACCTCCAAGCGCACGGTCGTCAGCTCAACCGAATTCGGGCCCACCATGACATCGAAAGACCCCGGCTCTACAACGCGCTTCATGTCTTCATTCCAGAACGCCAGCGCCTCAGGTCCCAAGGGAAACTCGACGGTGCGGGTCTCGCCGGGCTCGAGATGAATTCGCTGGAAGCCTCTCAACTCTTTCACTGGCCGCGTGGCGGAGCTCACCAGATCGCGGATGTAGAGTTGAACCACCTCCTCTCCCGCCAGCTTCCCCGTGTTTGTGATGTCCACGCTGACCGTGGTCTGCCCACCGGTACCGATGGCCGACGGCGAGAGCCGGGGCTTGTCATACTTGAACGTGGTGTAGCTCATACCATAGCCGAAAGCGAACAGCGGCTCCTTGTTCGCGAACAGGTAGCCGCGTTTGGCCGACGGCTTGTGGTTGTAATAGACAGGAAGCTGGCCCACCGAGCGCGGAACCGTAATGGGCAGCCTGCCGCCGGGATTGTAGTCGCCGAACAGGACCTCCGCGACGGCCGTTCCACCTTCCTGACCCAGATACCAGCCTTCCAAAATCGCGGGAACACTCTCGGCGATGTAGTTGATGGTCAAGGGTCGGCCGTTGATCAGGAACACGACCGTGGGCTTGCCCGTTTCGAGGATCGCCTTCACCAGATCGTTCTGTTTGCCGAGCAGCTCCAGGCTGTCTCGATCACCGGGATGAGTTTCGGCCCAGGCTTCGCGGCAGGTCTGCTCGTTGCCGCCGAGCACGAGGATTACAGCATCGCTGCCCTTCGCCACCTTGACGGCCTCCGCGATTCGGGCCGCGTCCTTGGCCGGGTCGGGCGGCGTGACTTCGTCCAGATACCAATTCCGCCAGTCTGCATCTTCCTCAGTGATCCTGCTGCCCTCGGCGTACGCCACCTTCATTGTGTCGCCGGCCTTGGCCTTGATTCCCTCCAGGATGCTGATGCACCGGCCCGGGTCCTGCGCGTACCCGCCCAGGTGGCACTTGGCGGCGTTGGGGCCAATCACGGCCAGCGTATGGATCTTTCCGGCAGAAAGAGGCAACACATTGTTCTGGTTTTTGAGCAGGATGATCGCTTCCCGCGCCGCCTTCAGCGCCAGCTCGCGGTGCGCGGGGCTATTGGCGATTTTCTCGGGGTAGTCCGGATCAACGTAGGGATCCTCGAAGAGCCCCGCGAGGAACTTCGCGCGCAGCATTCGGGCGACGGCCTTGTCCAGCGTGGCTTCCGCGATCCGGCCGTCCTTGACTTGCTGAAGCAGCGTCGTGTAGCAGTCCATATCAGGGAGTTCCAGATCAACGCCTGCCTCCAGAGCCTTCTTGGCCGCATCGGCCTTACTCGCCACCACGTGATGCAGCGTCTCGAGCTGGTTGATGCCGTGGTAGTCGGAGACGACAAACCCTTGGAACCCCCACTCTTCTCGCAGCACTTTCTCGAGCAGCCACTGGCTGCCGTGCGACGGGATGCCGTCGATTTCGTTGTAGGAGGGCATCACGCTCATGGCGCCCGCCTCGCGGATAGCCGCCTCAAATGAGGGCAGGAAAAACTCGCGCAACACCCGCTCCGAATAGTTTGCCGGGGCGGAGTTCGTTCCGCCTTCCGGCTGCCCGTGCGCGGCATAATGCTTCGCGGTGGCAAAGATGTGCTGCTTGTCGATCCCCGGACCTTTGCCTTGGAATCCCCGGATGCAAGCGACACCGAGGCGCGCGGCCAGGTAGGGGTCTTCACCGTAGGTCTCTTCCGTCCTCCCCCAACGGGGATCTCGGGCCACGTCGAGCACCGGCGTCAGCGCCTGCTGGGCGCCGCGGGCGCGAATCTCAGCCGCGGCAGCGCTGAACACGTGCTCCACCAGATTCACATCCCAGGTACTGGCCAGGGCGATGGCTTGCGGGAAACTCGTTCCGCCTTGCGCCGCGTGCCCGTGCAGGGCCTCTTCGTGCACCATGGCCGGGATGCCCAGGCGCGTCTGCTCCACCAGGAATTTCTGGATGGCGTTGGCGAAAACCGCGTTCTCCCGCGGTCCCTTGCCCTCGCTGGCGCGCGTGATCTGGCCCATCCCATTCTTGAGGACTTCGCGCGCCTTTTCCGGCGAGAAGTTCCCCTGTTCATCCATGATGAGCGTCTTCAGTTTCCACAAGGCCTCAGTCTGGGCCACCTTCTCTTCCAGGGTCATCCGGCTCAGCAGGTCCGCCACGCGCCGCTCTACGGGCAGCTTCGGATTGCGATAATCCGGCTGAGCACTTTCCGTCTGCGACTTGGCAAATTGCCAAGCTCCTAGGGAGAGCAGCATGCCAAGCGAAAGAACTGTCAGGGTCAAATGGCTTTTTGTTCTCATCGCACCAACTCCTTTGCAGGACTTGCCAGAGATGTGACGCGCGCATCAGGACCCGCGGCCCAAATCTGCGCGCCAGCACACAACAGGCGCCATATTCTCTCTCGCCCGAACGAAAAGTGCTAGTGGGAATTGCGGCTGGAGTGAGTCATTAGCCCACATCTCCGATTTGGACTGTAGCTACGAAGCTTCGGGCGTCCTTCGGAATCTGTATTCATGCGGGCGTTCGAGACGATGGCGAGAAGGCTTGGGGCGCTGCCGGTGCCGGCAGGGTAGCTTGCAGCGCAGGATTCGCTCTCTAATCCTGCGGCCTTTCAAGATACGGACAGCCACAGCATGATGTCTATGCCGTGGGTTTTTCCCTTGTTCACGAAGCCAGGGCAAATTTGAGACCCCGATTTGCCGTGGCTTGTATCTACCCGCTTCGAGCCGAGGCGCAGTCTTGGTCCAGGGCTCCGCGCTCGCCAAACCTGGCATTCGCTGTTGTTTTCTCTTTTCCGCCTTCTGCTTAGTGCTTTCTGCCCACTGCTCTCCGGAGGCCGCTGGGGGGCACCGGGACGGGAAGCTGAACTGGAACGTTCCAAAACGAGTAAGTCATGGCGCTTCGCGTCACAACAAAAGATGGAAGTGAGCCGCGGAAGGGGTTCCTATGTTTTTCCGTGACACAGCGGACCATTTTCGTAAAAGGAGGTTGTGGGGTGTATACTCCCGGCCACGCAGGGATTCCAACATGGAAATCCCGGCCAAGGAGGACGATATGCGCGAAGTGCGAAACGGCATTACTCTGGACCGCAGGCAGTTCCTGGCCGGCGCGGCCGCCGCCGCAGCGCTGCCCGCTGTGGCGGCTGCCGGGCAGCAGGCCACGGAGGCGGCGAGCTCGTGGGAGCGTGTGGCATTCGCCCGGCGCGACCTGCCTCTCGAGGCCCGGCCATTCCCCATCACCGCGGTCCGGCTGTCGGAAGGGCCGTTCAAGGAGGCCCAGGAGGTCAACCGCAAGTACCTTCATCGCCTGCCGGCCGACCGTTTGCTTCACAATTTCCGTGTGACCGCTGGGTTTGCGTCCACGGCCCAACCTCTCGGCGGGTGGGAAAAGCCGGACGGCGAGCTGCGCGGGCACTTCACGGGGCACTATCTTTCAGCCTCCGCCCTCGCCTACTCATCCTGCGGCGACGCGGAGCTCAAGAAGAAAGCCGACGACATGGTCGCCGAGCTAGCCAAGTGCCAGGAGGCGTTGAAGGACGGCTACTTGAGCGCATATCCCCTCGAGTTTTGGGACCGGCTGAGAGAAGGCAAGGAAGTGTGGGCGCCCTTCTACACGCTTCACAAGATTATGGCCGGGCTGCTGGATATGTATGAGCACTGCGGCAACCAGGAGGCGCTGGCGGTGGTCGAGAAAATGGCCGGATGGGTCGACCGCTGGACCGAACCCCTGGGCGAGGCGCACATGCAAAAGGTACTCAACGTGGAATTCGGCGGGATGGGCGATGTCCTCTATAACCTTTGGGCCGCCACGGGGAAGGCACGTTATGCGGAAGTGGGGCACCGCTTTGACCACAAACGGATCTTCGACCCGCTCGCCCTGCGGCGTGACGAACTCAAGGGGCTGCACGTCAACACGCAAATCCCGAAAATGATTGGCGCGGCGCGCCGCTACGAATTGACACAGGAACCGCGCTACCGCGACATAGCCGATTACTTCTGGTACGAAGTCACGGGCGCCCGCTGCTACGCGACCGGAGGCACCAGCAACGCGGAACTCTGGCTCACCGACCCGCGCCACTTGGCCAGCGAGTTGCGGATGCGCTCGAACACCTGTGAATGCTGTAAGGCATACAACATGCTCAAGCTTACGCGCCACCTGTACCAGTGGACCGCGGATCCCCGCTACTTCGACTACTACGAGCGGACTCTCTTCAACCACCGCCTCGGGACCATCCACCCCGAGACGGGCGGCACCATGTATTACCTGGGGCTGAATCCGGGTTCCTGGAAAACCTTCAGCACCGAATTTGACTCGTTCTGGTGCTGCACCGGCTCGGGAGTCGAGGAATGCTCGAAGCTCAACGACAGCATCTACTTCCACGACGACGCCGGCGTGTACGTCAACTTGTTCATTGCCTCCGAACTGAACTGGGCCGAGAAGGGCGTGCGCATCCAGCAGACAACCCGCTTCCCCGAGCAGGAGGGAACGTCGCTGGCTATCGAGGCCGCGCAGCCCGTGCAGATGGTCCTGCGGATCAGGATACCGTGGTGGGCCACTCGTGGCGGCACGGTCCGGCTCAACGGAAAAGCTGCTGAGGTTTTCTCAGGTCCCGGCAGCTATCTGACGATGTCGCGGGTCTGGAAGAACGGCGACCGGGTCGAGGTGGAGTTCCCGATGAGCCTGTACGTCGAGCCCATGCCGGACGACGCGACCATTCTGGCGGTCCTGTACGGTCCCCTCGTGCTGGCGGGCGAGATGGGACGCACGGATCCCAGCAAAGAGAAAATGTTCGGTCCCATGGGTCCCACCATCAAAACGAACGAAGTGCCGCTCCCCGTGCTGCGGGTCGACGCCGCAAAGCCCGAGTCCTGGCTCCAGCCGGTGCCGCAGCGGCCGATGACATTCCGCACCGGCGGCCAGAGCGAAGACATGACGCTGTCGCCGCTGTACAAAATCCTGGACCAGCGCTACACGGTCTACTGGAAGGTGCAGCCGAAGGCCTGAAGAGTTCTCTTTCACGGCGACATCTGTGCATCGGCGGTTCAGGACCGTCTGGGCCTCGAGCCGGGCTCGGGGCTGTCACTGATCTTCTCGGCGTAGTCCGCATCAACGTACGGATCCTCAAAGAGCCCCGTGAGGAACTCGGCTCGCAGGATTTCGGGCGGCGGCACGGCGCGCGTTGGAGGCGGCCGGCACAAGTTCGGGAGCGTGCCTGAGGCAGCGCATGGTCGGACGATTGACCCTTAATCTTGATTAGAACGCTCCCGGCTGCGCATCGTCTCATGTCGCTGCCTCAGCCGGCAAGAGCATGGGCAATTGCATGGCCACCGGGCACGCCGCTGGTCTAGCCGCCGCCATGTGCGCAGCCAGATCCCTCCAACCACGCGAGCTCAAGGTGAAGGAGTTGCAGCAGGCTTTGACGAAGGATGGCGTTGATTTGGCTCGGGAAGCACCGCAGGCCTGACAGGATCCTTGTCACCTCGGGGATTGTATTCGACTATCGCAGCCACCCGAGGGACCGGAAGTGGAAATTCCGGATGAAGTTCAGCTCAGAGGAGGAGTTCAACCCATGGCTAATAGAATCACGCTGGTCGCCGGGTTCGTAACGGTCACCTGCCTCGGCAGCCTCGCCATCGCGGCCGCTGCCCCGACCGAGGCCGCGCCGGCGCCGCAGCAGCAGGTCGTCCCCCTCAGCGCCGCGCCGCTCAAGGGTGGCGTTTACTGGGTCAAGGGCGGGAGCGGCGCGAACACGGGGTTTATCATCGGCAAGAAAGAGGTCATCGTCATCGACGCTAAAATGACGGAAGAATCGGCCAAAGCGATGCTGGCCGAGATCAAGAAGCTCACCCCAAATCCCGTGAAATACATCGTTCTCACGCACAGCGACGGCGACCACGTCAACGGCCTGTCCGGTTTTCCCCAAGGGCTGACCATCGTCGCCCACGAAAACACCAAGAAGGACATGGAGGAAGCCTTCAAGGACCCGAAGCTGAGCGCTCTCCTGCCCTATCTGCCGACCGAGACGCTGGCTGGTGACCGATCGCTCAATATCGACGGTGTCCGGGTGAACCTGCTCTATTTCGGCCCGGCACACACCAGCGGTGATCTGGTCGTCTACCTCCCGGACCAGAAAATCGCCTTTATCGGCGACTTGGCGTTCATCGGCCGCGACCCGCTCATCCACCGGCAGAAGGGCGGCACGTCGTTCGGCCTAATCCAGACCCTCAAGAAGATCCTTGCCCTCGACGCCGAGACTTTCATATCCGGCCATAACGACCCGCTGACGAAAGCCGATATCCAAGGATTGCTGGCCTCCATCGAGGAGAAGCAGGCCAAGGTCAAAGCCCTGATCCAGCAAGGGAAATCCTTGGACGAAATCAAGACAGCCTTCGGCGTCGCGGAGGCACCCGGTCAGGCCACCCGGCGCTGGCCGAGCTTCGTCGAGACCCTCTACCTGGATCTCACCCGGAGGTAACAGAGGGCGCTCTTCTCACGGACGGTCCGCCCCGAGCGTTTCCAGTGTGGACGCGCGTCCGGAGACACCGTGAGGCTAGCCTGAGTTCTCGGGTGAGAATCACAACGCTACTTTCGTCGGCACGATTCACTTCAACTCTGCAATGGAGGTGTGACCATGACATTACCTACCCGTCCACTCGGCTCCAGCGTCCTCAGGATCACCCCTGTCGGATTTGGCGCTTGGGCTATCGGAGGTGGCGGATGGGCCTTCGGCTGGGGGCCGCAGGACGATAGCGATTCTCTCGCGGCGGTGCGGCATGCCCTTGCTTTAGGCATAAACTGGATTGACACCGCCGCGGTTTACGGCTTGGGCCATTCGGAAGAAGTGGTGGGACGACTGCTGCGCGACTTGCCGTTAGCCGATCGCCCACTGGTCTTTACCAAGTGCGGCCTGCTCTGGAACGAGCGGGACCGGATGGCGTTTCCTCGCCGTGTCCTGAAGCCCGACTCCATACGGCGCGAATGCGAAGCCTCCCTTCGTCGCCTGGGCGTTGAACGCATCG
This sequence comes from uncultured Acidobacteriota bacterium, assembly GCA_964495535.1. Taxonomy (GTDB): domain Bacteria; phylum Acidobacteriota; class Terriglobia; order UBA7540; family UBA7540; genus JALHUF01. The sequence goes on from CAZBWJ010000100.1 coordinate 7,764, forward strand.
ATCTTTACCAATTCCACTGGCCGGACGAAGCCGGGACGCCAGTGGAGGATTCATGGGGAACGATGGCGCAACTTGTCAAAGAAGGAAAGGTGCGAGCAGCAGGCGTCTCGAACTTCAACGTAGCGCTGCTCAAACGATGCGAAGCAGTCCGCCACGTCGATTCTCTCCAGCCCCCGTTCTCACCGATCAATCGTGCCGTCGCTGCAGACGAGATTCCGTGGTGCGCTAGCCATGAGACCGGCGTGATTTGTTACAGCCCTATGCAATCTGGCCTGCTGACGGACAGCTTCACGCCGGCGCGGGTCGCTAGGTTTGCCGAGGATGACTGGCGCCGTCACGCGCCCGACTTCCAGGAGCCGAAGCTCAGCCGGAATGTGGCGCTACGGGACGCCCTGCGACCGATCGCGCGGCGGCACGAGACGTCTGTCGCCGCGGTCGCCGTCGCCTGGACTCTCGCTTGGCCGGGCGTGACGGCAGCAATTGTTGGCGCACGCACTCCGGCGCAGGTGGACGGCTGGATTCAAGCGGCCTCCCTTGAACTTACACCAGAAGACCTCGAGGAAATTGCCAGAGCGATTCTTAGGACTGGGGCGGGAGCGGGTCCATCACAGCCGCCGAAAACGAAGCCTTTTGCGGGTACGTAGCAGGTAGCCTTGGTTGATTCGTTCTTTCGATTCACCGGGGGCGCCTGGACGCCGAAAAGCTCCTGGCTGGAAAGACGCCAACCGCGGTTACGCGGTGGCTTCTCCGAATTCGCTCAGCAAGACTTCCGCTGCCCGCGGCGCTTATTCGAGGTGGATTACAGCAATCTCCGGATGATTGCCGGTGCGCATGGTCGGGCCCCACGTCCCGGCGCCGCTCGAGGTGTAAATAG
>CAZBWJ010000101.1:0-8217 GCA_964495535.1 uncultured Acidobacteriota bacterium
CATGTGCGGCTTCGAACGATCAAATCTCTCCTTGGCCATGGTGACTTCACCTCAGAATAAGAGCGACCCGGATCCGGAAGATCCTGGGGCGATTTCAGAACGCCTTGGGAAATGCTTCCCGTTTTTCCGTTCGTGCTCTGCGCCTCGCTGCCTCTTGGGTCCTCCTCGGCATTCGCCGCACGCGAGGCCAGGCATAGAACAAATCTCTGGAGCCGATGAGCGGGATTGAACCGCTGACCCCGTCCTTACCAAGGACGTGCTCTACCAACTGAGCTACATCGGCCCCCAAGAACAGTGACAAGTGACGAGCCCAAGGCTTCCGATGTGTACGCTTGTCACTTGCCACTCGTCACTGCTCTTCTGGAGCGGGAGACGGGGATCGAACCCGCGACCAACAGCTTGGAAGGCTGTGACTCTACCACTGAGTTACTCCCGCATCCGTCTCCGAACTATCATGCTGAGTGACACGAAGCATCCCAGATTCTTCGCTTCGCTCAGCATGACAGGTCCGGTCCATTTTCGAGCTTCGAACTGGTGGACAGGGGAGGATTCGAACCCCCGTAGCTCGCAAGGAGCGGCAGGTTTACAGCCTGCTGCCATTAACCACTCGGCCACCTGTCCGGACTTGATTCTCCCTTCCCCGCGCTGGTGACGGGAAGCGCCGCGGCCTTCTGCCGTCACGCCTCGTGAGCATGGCTTGAGCCGGAAAGTTCGAGTCTGCGGTCAGGCGCGGGGACACACCTACGCCCCCGCTTTTGTGAGTGCAAGATGATTTGAAAAACCCGCTCCCGAATCTTAACCTGGCACCCGCTCGCCACCCTCACGACCGCGCCCGCTCAAGCTGGAGCTGGCGAAGGGATTCGAACCCCCGACCCTCTGATTACAAATCAGATGCTCTACCAGCTGAGCTACGCCAGCCGTCAAAATCACACAATTATAGTATCAGGGAATCCGAATTGCAAGGGAAAATCTCTCGCCACGCCACCCCTTCGGGCATGCCTCAACCGAGGCCCACCTTCACGACGCGTGGCTGGTTGGCACCGCTAAGTTATCCCCTACCCGGCACCCGCAAAGCAGGCGGCAAGAGCCGCACACCCCAAGCGTCGCGCTCAACAACGCGCTTGCGGGTTAGCCAAAGAGTAGCCCTTTCTGCGTCGCTCGCGATACTAGTCACGCAGGTACCGGAAGGGATTAACGGGCGTCTCGCTGACGTGAACCTCGTAATGCAGATGAGGCCCCGTCGTCTTGCCGGTCATCCCCACCGTCCCGATGCCCTGACCGCGCCTGACCTCTTGGCCGACGACGACGCTAATCTCGCTCAAGTGGCAGTACTTGGTGGCAATTCCGTAACCGTGGTCAATCAGGACGGAGTTGCCATAACCCGCATCGGGTCCCGCCTGGAAGACGATCCCGTCGGCGGTGGCCTCCACTTTGGCGCCGAAGGGCGCAGAGATGTCCATCCCCGAGTGGAACGCGCCCTCCCCGCTTAAGGGGTCCATGCGCTGCCCGAATCCCGCCGTGACCTGGCCCCGCACGGGCCAAATCGAGGGAACCGTGGTGCGGTCGAAACGCGGATCGGAAACTAGGCCCTGGACGATCGGGTCGATGGGGGCGTTGGCGGCCGCCGCTTTCATGAGCTTGAAAGCGTAAAGCGATGCGTGGTAGCTCGAGTCCAGCGTGGAGTTGCTCTGCGTCGCCAGGCTGAGGACGGTTTGTGGCAGCCGAGGTCGCCGAGGCTCCCCAAAACCGTAGGTCAGAGCCACTTCCGCCGCCAGCGATTGCAACGAACCCAACTTGGCATTGGTCTGGCTAACGACGTTTTCCAGGGTGCGATACTGCGTCTTGAGAGCCTCGCGTTCCGTCCGCAGATTGTTGTAATTCGAAACCTTCAGCAGCATCCTGGCGTAGCTGCTGGCGAGCGCGGCCACGGTCATGATGCCGACAACAGTGAAGCCCAGAAGCAGGTGAACTACATAGAAAGGCAATCGGATCTTGTGCAGCTTGCCGTGAGCGCCAGGAAATATGAGGAAGGTATAGAACTTCCTTTCCATCTCTCACACCGCCTAAGGGTTATTCGGTGCCGTCAGGCCCCGATCAAGTATGCGTTCGGGGCTGCGCAGAATGGTCCACTTACGGCGTACGCTCAGGAATGCGGGGCCAATCCTATTTAGGAATACAACATTTGTCAAGCAAATAAGGAAGGGCTCACAAACTTTCCATCCAGCGTTGCGCCAGGTCAAACTATTCTTGGTCTGGCCGGACTAAGAACGCGAGATCGCGCTTGACGCCGAGCCTCGCATAGCCATCGACCGCAGGCGTGTACAGCGACTCCATCGTTGACTCGGCCACCGTTTCTCGATGAACCCCGGCTGCGTTCAGCAGCCGGCAACGCCGCGGAGCGAGGCTGGCGACCAAATCGGGAAAGTCGAACTCGCGCCGCGTCCCAAAAAGGAACCAGCAAAGCCGCAGGAAATACTCCTCGGGTTCAGCCAGCCAGCGAAGGTTAGCGACGGCATGTTGGAGCAACAGTGACCGCGACCGCTCGTCCAAGACGGCGCCCCGCTCGGCTTCACGAACCAGCCCGGGGCTCGAACCTGTGGCTCCGCACGAAACTCGACCGCTTCGACGACCACTCTGCGTCGGCTTGTTGAGAAGAGGGCTGGCGGCTAAGCCGCGGGCAGGCGGGTTTTCACCCAGTCTCTTCACCCCATGAAATCCTTCCCGCGACAAAGACGGTGGCGGTTGGCTTCTGCTGCTGTAGAATTGCCGCGATTGTATACTGCGGTTGGCGAGATGTTTCGAAGCGAAACCGAATTCGTCCGGTGGCTCCAGCGAAGATCACCCAGGCGCGGCGGCCGCCTGCGCCTGGGCATCGGCGATGACGCTGCCCTGCTGGGCGTGTCCCGCGGCAACGACTTGATACTGACCACCGACCTTTCCATCCAGGACGTTCATTTCCTGCGCGCGGTCCACCCGCCGCGCTCGGTCGGGCACCGCGCGCTCGCCCGTTCTTTGAGCGACATCGCCGCCATGGGTGGCACGCCACGTTTCGCGCTGGTGTCATTGGCGATTTCGCAGCGCACGACTCGTGCTTGGCTTGAGGAGTTCTACGCGGGCCTCCGGGCCCTGGCGAAGCGGTTTGGCGTGGCGGTGATTGGCGGAGATACCGCAGTAGTTCCGGAAAGGACGGCGGTGGACGTGGTTCTTACGGGCGAGGTTCGCCGGGGAAGAGCGCTTCTCCGTTCGGGCGCCCGGCCGGGCGACCAAATCTTCGTGAGCGGGCGGCTGGGGCTCTCGGCGCTGGGCCTACGGTTGCTCAGCGCGCGCCGCGCAGGTCTAAGGAGGTCTCCGCCATCCGTCGAGGCGGTCGAGGCTCATCTCTATCCTGTCCCCCAGTGCGCGCTCGGCGGCTATCTCTCGGAGAAGCGATTGGCGTCAGCGCTTATTGACCTCAGCGACGGGCTTTCGACAGACCTTGGGCATCTCGTCGAGGCGAGCGGCGTGGGAGCGCGGGTCTGGGAGAGCCTGATTCCGGCGCCGGAGGTTTCAGCGTCACACCTGGCCCTCGGCTTCAGTCCGCTCGAACTGGCACTCCACGGCGGCGAAGACTACCAACTGCTTTTCTCTGTTCCGCCCCGCAAGGCATCCCTCATTCCTCGCGAATTTCGAGGCCTTCCCCTCCATCGCATCGGCGAGATTACTCGTCGGAAGGCATTGCTGATCATGCGGACCAATGACAAGCAGGAACGCTTGCGTCCTGCTGGCTACGACCACTTCCGCAATTGGACAGCGTGACTCCGCTGACTAGTACCGTTCCAACTATTCGGAGCGACTCTCCGCGAGCGAATTGGCGAGCCTTTGTTGGAGGTGCATCGGTTTAATGCATGGGCTCATTAAGTTGGAACGGCGCTAGCTTGGCGGCGCGCTTGGGGCCTAGCCGGGCCTCGGCCCGGCGGCGCAGCCGGCTTTGAGCTGGCAGGCGCGTCCGCGGGTCTGCTCGGGGCTGCGGGATTTTCGCTCGAAGGTGGGGCGGCTTGCGGCTTGGCCGGGGCTGAAGTCGCGGCGGGTTTCGGAGCGGACTCCGTCCCAGTGGTTGGTTTGGAAGCAGGTGCTGGTGCAGGCTTCGCCGGCGCGGCGGGTGGTGTCGTTTGCGGTGATGAGCCAAGCGCGGGCGGTACCCCTGGTGTTGCGGCGCCTGCCGGCGCAGCCGAGGAGCGCTCTGCCAGCAGCCGCTCAGTGCCAGCGCTGGCCAGGATTTCCTTCACCTGCTCCGGGTCCTTCAGCAGCGGCGAATGCGGAAAATCCTCGACGGGCTGATCTTTCAACGCCTCACTCGTGAACTCCATCCAGATAGGCAGCGCCACGCGCGCGCCCTCTTCTTTGGGGCCGAGTTCGCGGTGATCGTCGAAGCCCACCCACGCCCCGCAGGTAAGCGAAGGCGAGAAGCCGATGAACCAGCCGTCGGTGAAGTCGTTGGTGGTTCCGGTCTTCCCAGCCAGGGGGCGCTTGAGCGCCTGGGCGCGCGTCGCTGTTCCGGAATTGATGACTTCGCGCAGCATCGAGACCTCGAGCCGGGCGATCGGCGCGGGCAGGACGTCGGTAACTTCGGGCGGGAAATCGTCGATGACGCGGCCGTCGTAATTAGTGACGCGTTCGATCATGCGCGGCGAGATGTGAACGCCGTCGTCGGGGAAAGTCGTGAACGCTGACGTGTGCTCGAGCAGCGTCAAATCCGAAGCCCCCAGGGCCAGGGGAAGGTTGGGGACGAGTCGCGAGGTGATCCCGAATTTGCGGCAGAGCTTAATCACCTTGTCCACACCCACCCGGGCCAGCAGCCGCACGGCAGGGACGTTCCGCGACTCCGCCAGGGCGTGCAGCAATGTGATGGTCCCCTCGAATTTGTCGTCGTAATTATGCGGCGACCAGACCCCGGAAGGGGAAGGGAAACTCACCGGGGCGTCGAGAATCGTGTCAAACGGATTCGCGCCTTCGAGCAACACCGTGGCATAGAGGTAAGGTTTGAACGATGACCCCGCCTGGCGCGCCGCCTGCCGGGCGCGATTGAACTTGCTCTCCTCGAAGTCGTAGCCGCCCACCATGGCCTTGATGGCACCGGTGGAGTTCTCGATGGCCACCAGTGCCCCTTGCACCACGGGGCGCTGGTCCAGCGTCACGCGAAGCGTCTGCCCCTTGACCTCTTTGACCAGGAACAGATCGACGTCCCCGGAAGTGAACACCTCCAGGGGAGAAGATTTTCCCGTCCAGGCGAAATCCGGAGGCGTCACGTGCGCGGTCAATTCGCCGAACCGCACCAGGGCGTGGTTCGGCTTCACCTCCATCGCGAGGCCGTGGAGCAGGCTTCCGGGCTGAATCGGTCTCTTCCAATCGGGGTGGCTGTAGGTCTCGAGGGTGGCGAGCAGGCCGTTGGGCAGCGTAGGCGGATTCTGGATGATGTTCTCCACCGGGCCGCGCCAGCCATGCCGCTTGTCGTAAGCCTGAAGGCCGTTGCGAATCGCCTGCTCGGCGATGCGTTGCAGGCGAACGTTGAGGGTGGCGTACACCCGCAAGCCCTTTTCGTGCACCGCCTCCGTCCCGTACTTCTTCTCCAGGAACAGCCGGACGTCCTCCACAAAATAGGGCGCGATATTGTTGGTCCACCTCTGCACATTGAGGCCGAGGGGCGCGGCGCGGGCTTTCCGGTACTCCTCTTCGGTGATCTTGCCGTTCTCCTGCATCGCGGCCAGCACCTGGTTGCGCCGCTGGCGGGCGCGCTCGGGGTAGAGAAGCGGTGAATAGCCTGTGGGCGTGCGCGGCAGCCCCGCCAGCAACGCCGCCTCCGGCAGCGTGAGCTGGTCCAGGCGCTTGCCGAGGTAGAACTGCGCGGCAGCGGCGAAGCCGAAGTTGCCGTGGCCCAGGCTGACCTGGTTGGCGTACAGCGTGAAGATCTGCGGCTTGGTGAAGTGGCGTTCGATCTGGATCGCCATCAAGGTTTCCTGGAATTTGCGGCGAAAGCTCCTTTCCGGCGAGAGGAACAGCATGCGGCTGAGCTGCATGGTGAGGGTGCTGGCGCCCTGCGCTTTGCGCCATTCCAGGATGTCGGTGAGCGCGGCGCGCGCCACGCGGATGACGTCCACGCCCCAGTGACTCTCGAAGTGGCGATCCTCCACCGAAAGTACGGCGTCTTTCAGCACGCGCGGGATCTGGTCGTAGGTGACGATCACGCGACGCTCCAGCGCGAAGCTGCCGATGGGCGTGCCGTCGTCGGCATAAAGCTCCGTCATCACGTCCGGCCGGTAGTCCATGAGCTGGCGGATCTGGGGAAGGTCGGAGGAGTAAACGAAAACCAGCCCCGCCAGTGCACCTGCGCCCGCCGAGAGCAGCAGGAGGATGAGAAAGACGAACTGGCCGAAGACCCTGCGGCTGTGCACGCGCGGCGGCGCAGGACGAGGCAACTCGCTCGCGGGGCCCGAGAGCCCAAGAGACTGAAGTTCCACCATGGGAAGCCTGCTCCTCAACCATTCTAGGGCCCCGGGGCGCGGCAGTCAAACCGGCTGGTGCGCGCGCACATGATGATGACCGGAATCCCTGTAACGCGACTTCCACCTTCTGAAGTTGCAGCTATTCCACATCCCTAAACAGAGCAGAGACTCAAATAGCCGCATGATTTGGAAGGCGAATCTTGCGTTACCTTGTGGCCGCCAGCGCGCGGCCTACGCTTCCGCCAGCACCTTGCGACAGAGGCGGATCAAACGGGCGTGGGGCATTTCCTGGTTGGGAGGCAGCATCAGCAACTCGCCCTGGCGAAAGCTGCTGTAGTACCAGCGAGCGAGAAGAGTCAAGTGTTCCCACGAGGGAAGTGCTGCGGCGGAGTCGCGCGGCGAGGCCAGGGGATCCAGCAGCGCGTGGAGTTGCTGGTCCAGGGGCACCGGCGACGGGACGTTCTCATCCAGAGAGAGTGTAACCGGCCCGCGAAGCTCGCCTGCTGAGACACGAAAGAAAACTGGGCTTTTCGCTTCTGCTCCGCGCAATACCACCACGGCGTGAAGGTCACGCAGATTGCGGACCAGCCCCGGTCTTTGGCGCAGGACCTCATGCACTTTTTCCAGCCGCCGATGCAGTCTGGCGGCTTGCTCGAATTCCAGTGTCTGCGAAGCCTGGGCTCGTTCGGCCTCCAGGCTGCGGATGAGGGCTTGACCTTCGGCGTCCAGAAAGGCCACCACGCGCGCGACTTCCTCCTGGTACTCGTCCTCGGTGCACCCGGCGAAGCACGGTGCCAGGCACATGTGCATTTGAGAATAGATACAGCCAGGGTGCGCGGGATCGGGATTCAGGTCTTCGACGCAGCGGCGTATCTTGAAGAGGTCGAGAAACTCGGCCGCAAACCGCTCGGCCGCCAAGCGCGAGGGAAAAGGGCCGTAATAAAGCGAATCATCATGGGAGAGCCGACGCGTGGGATAACAGCGAGGAAAGCGGTTGCGCATATCCACCTTGAGCAGGGCTGGGGATTTCAGCCGCAGGCGCTGCCGATAGAGCTCGGGATAGTAGAATTTTGCCAAGCGGTAGAGGAGCCACTGAGCTTCGAACGCGGAGCCGACATACTGGTATTCGATCCGGCGGGTAACCTCCCTTAAATTCAGGAGTTTCGAGACGCCACTCGACTTGCCGAGGAGGCGTCCCAGGCGGCGCCGGAGATCCATTGTCCGACCGAGATAGGGTGGAGCCTCTGACCTTCCCGCTGCGTCTAAAAGGAGAAGAGAGAACACAGCGGGTCGGGGTGGGATTGGCTCGAGCAGCGAGCTCGCGTCCAGGTTGGGGTCGAACGGCATCGAGAATTGAAGGTGCATGCCCCGCCTCGGCTACTCGGGGATTCTAGTTGGCCTGGGAAAAGGCGGTCAAGGCTGAAGGCGACTTAGCAGGGTGCTTCCGAGAGAATCGCGGCGCTGGTAACCCTTTTGTTACTCTGCAAGTGGATGGCAGTGGACAGGGGAACCGGAGTTTGCTAGGCTGAATCAAGCCGAAGAGGGCCGAGGCACCGGGGGAAGCAAGCCTCGGTCTTCGGGTTGTGTCGCCGTTGCCAACTCCGGCGCAAGCCCAGCGTTTGACCAAGGCAGGAGGAAATGAGGATCAAGTTCTGGGGCGTGCGAGGATCGACTCCGACGCCGGAGCGCCGCAACTCGCGGTACGGTGGCAACACGCCCTGCCTCGAAGTTCGGCTGG
>CAZBWJ010000102.1:0-7828 GCA_964495535.1 uncultured Acidobacteriota bacterium
AGCCTCCGTCTAGCCCGCCCCCAGTGGCCCGGGCGGGCTCACGGTGGTCAAGCGCGGTGAGTACGCACTCTCCGGAGTCCATCGGTCCCTCCCTCACGCTGGAAGAAATGCTTTCTGAAGTCTACCACGTCGCCGCCACAGCGCCGTCACCCTATCCCCTGAGTTGGGTCGCTTGACCCAGGCGGATTCCGAATGCTATCTTGCGCTTACAGCGCAAAGGATGCGGATGGAGGGAGGAAATCCCGATGCGGCAGCGGAAGCTGGGCAACAGTCCGGCGATGGTTTCGGCCATCGGCCTTGGATGCATGGGGATGTCGGAGTTCTACGGACCGGCTGACGATCGGGAGTCGATTGAAGTCATCCGCCGTGCCCTGGACCTGGGTGTGAACCTGCTTGACACGGCAGACGTCTATGGCCTGGGCCGCAATGAAGAACTCGTCGGCAAGGCAATCAAAGGCCGACGCCGCGAGGTCATTCTGGCCACCAAGTTCGGCAACGTTCGCGAGCCTGATGGCCGCTTCGTGGGCAGATGCGGTCGGCCGGAGTATGTCCGCCAAGCGTGCGAAGCCAGCCTGCAGCGGCTGAAGGTTGACACCATCGACCTCTACTATCAGCACCGGGTTGATGCGAGCGTCCCCATCGAGGAGACCGTCGGCGCCATGGCGCGCCTCGTGCAAGAAGGCAAGGTGCGCTACCTGGGACTCTCGGAAGCCGGTCCGGCCACTATCCGCCGCGCGCACCGGACTCACCCGCTCAGCGCGCTGCAGACCGAGTACTCGCTGTGGAGCCGCGACCCGGAAGACGAAATCATCCCCACCTGCCGCGAGCTGGGCATCAGTTTCGTCGCCTACAGCCCGTTTGGCCGCGGCTTCCTCACCGGCAAAATCCAGAGCCTCGACGACCTTGCCCCTGATGACTGGCGACGCAACATGCCACGCTTCCAGGGAGACAACTTCCCGAAGAATCTCGATCTGCTCAAACACCTTCAGGAGCTTGCCTCCACTAAGGGATGTACGCCGGCGCAGTTGGCGCTCGCCTGGGTGCTCGCTAATGGCAACGACCTCCTGCCCATTCCGGGTACAACCAAGATGGCTCACTTGGAGGACAACCTGGCAGCGCTGGAGGTCGTGCTTACTGCAGACGATCTGGCGCGCATCAACGAGGTGGCACCCAAGGGCGTTGCCGCTGGCGAGCGCTACGCGGAAGGAGGGATGAAGGTCGTCAACCTCTGAAGGCAGCGACCCACGCAGGCTGGCGCAGACTCCTTCGCGTCTGCGGTGCGATTCCTGCCGTCGTCTCTGTACGGCTGAGGAGGGCTGCGCCAACATGCGGCTTGCGGCAACCGAACACATCGCATAGAGCGCGATGGAAGCGCCAGCCGCGTCGTCTCAGCATTGGTTTTTGCCGAAGCTGGTAAATTGTTGTAAGGGCAAGACTTACCAGCTTTGCTGGCGTTTTACACGCTCCTTTATTTTTCAACAACATACCAGCTTCGTTCCGCTGTGGAAAATCGTAAGTCATTGAAACATCATATCTTACCAGCTTCGTTTTTTTCGTGGCGTATTTATAGTGCGCGCAGACGCGTGGCGGTTTAAGTGTGGAAGCTCTCGCCATGCCTTGAATCCGCTCAGCCATCTGCCACCGCCGCCAGAGAAGATCTGATCGGCTGCCGGAATCGTCGCCGCTTCTGTCACCCTGGCAACCCTGCGCCCAGCCGCCCCGGCCACCATTCTCCCATAGCCTAGCACACTTGGCCATTGCGTGTCAAGCAGAAAATCCTGTGGGGCAAGCGTGGTAGCCACGGCACGGTTTGGGCGCCGTGGGTTTTTGTTTGATGGCAGGCGAATCTCAGAGGCGAATGTGATCGTGAGAGGCGCCGGCTGGCGCCGACCGTGCTGCGACAGGCCCGTCGGGTTTGCGGGTTGATTCCTGCCCATTTCTGAAACGCAGGCCTGAGAAGGCCCCCGCCAGCCCGCATTCCACCACCCCTTGATCCCCTCCTCGGAGAGGAGGGGAATTTGCTTCCTAACTCCCCTCCTAGCTTAGGAGGGGTTGGGGGTGGTTGACGGCTCCCCTCCTTGATAAGGAGGGGGCTAGGGGGTGGTCTCGGGGGTGGTCTCGGGGGTGGTCGCAGAGGTGGTCAAATGCCTCTTGATGGCCTCCAGCACGCCGTCCGGATGCTCGAACACCGCCCGGTTCTCGAACCGCAGCACGCGGATGTTGTAGCGGCACAAGAACTCCGTGCGCCGCAGGTCGGACTCCGAAGCTATCGAGTTGAAATGTTTCTCCCCGTCTAGTTCGATGGCCAGCTTGCACTCGGGGCAATAAAAGTCCACCACGTAGTTCCCGATGCTGTGCTGGCGGCGGAATTTCTTGCCTGCCAGCTTCGAGCCCTGCAACGCCTTCCAAAGGGCAGCTTCGGCTGGGGTCAGTGAGTGTCTGAGATGCCTGCGGATTTCCTTCATGGATTTCCGGTTGTGGGTTCTCATAACCACCACCCCCTACCCCCTCCTCGGAAGAGGAGGGGAATTATAACTCCCCTCCTGGCTCAGGAGGGGTTGGGGGTGGTTGGCAGCTCCCCTCCTAGTCTAGGAGGGCTAGGGGGTGGTCGGGTCTGCGGGTTGATTTCTCCTCATCCCTGATGTAGTGCCGGCCCTTGGCTTGGCCTACTTATACGCCGGAATGCCCGTCACGCGCTCACCGATGATGAGGGTGTGCATGTTGTCGGTGCCCTCGTAGGTGAAGACGGATTCCAGGTTGCACATGTGGCGGAAGATGGGGTACTCGTCGGCGACGCCATTGGCGCCCAGGATATCGCGCGCGGCACGCGCCACCTCGAGCGCCATCTTCACATTGTTGCGCTTGAGCATGGAGACGTGCGCGAAGTCGGCGCGGCCTTTGTCTTTCAGCCGGCCCACCTGCAAGGCCAGCAACTGCCCCTTGGTGATTTCCGTAATCATGTCGGCGAACTTCGCCTGGATGAGTTGGTGCGAAGCGATGGGCTTGTCGTCGAACTGCTTGCGAATCTTGGCGTACTCGAGCGACTCGTTGTAGCAGGCCATAGCCGCGCCAATTGCGCCCCAACCGATCCCGTAGCGCGCCTGCGTCAGGCAACTCAGCGCGGGCTTCAGCCCCAGCCCTTTGGGCAGCATCGCGCTCGCGGGCACGCGCACATCCTGAAGCGAGAGGCTGGAGGTCACCGAAGCGCGCAGCGACCACTTTCCCTTGATGTCTTGCGACGTGTAGCCTGGCGTGCCTTTTTCCACCAGGAAGCCGCGAAATCCCTCATCCGTGCGCGCCCAGACCACGGCCACGTCGGCAATCGTGCCGGAAGTGATCCACGCCTTCTCCCCATTCAGAATCCAATGGCCGCCATCCTTCACGCCGCGCGCCCTCATGCCGGCGGGGTTCGAGCCGAAGTCGGGTTCGGTGAGGCCAAAGCAGCCGATGGCTTTGCCTTGCTGGAGCAATGGCAGCCACTTTTCTTTCTGCTCCTCTGAGCCATATTCCTTGATGGGGTACATCACCAGCGCCCCCTGCACCGAGACGAAACTCCGCAGGCCGCTGTCGCCGCGCTCCAGTTCCTGCATGATGAGCCCGTAGTCGACGTTCGACATCCCCGCGCAGCCGTAACCCTGCATGTTGGCGCCGTAAAAGCCCAGCTCCGCCATCATCGGCACCAGATGCAGGGGAAACTTGCCTTCCCGGTTCCATTCCTCGATGTGCGGCAACACTTCCTTATCCACAAACTCGCGCACGGTCTGCCGAACCAACTTCTCCTCGTCGCTGAACAGCGAGTCAATTTCCAGGTAATCCACGCCATGAAAAGGGAACATGACAAGTCTCCTTTGAAGCCACCCTGAAGTTGTTCGCCCAATGATGTCGCGGTGACGCCCTATTCTTTCACCTCGGGATGGTCAACTTCAAGGTAAGTGTGCTGGCGGCACATCGCCGCGTGGTATTTGGGCCCGGTTACGGCATATAATCCACGCCGTTATGGACGAACGCACGCGGCTGACCGCGATGGTGAAGGCAGCGGGTTGAGCGGCCAAGTTGAGTCCAAGTATTTTGGACTCGGTGCTGGCCAAGCTGCCGAAACAAACCGATCCTAATGTCCTGATCGGCTATGACACCGCCGACGACGGTGGGGTGTATCGTCTCGGGCCCGACCTGGCGCTGGTCGAGACCGTGGATTTCTTTACGCCCATCGTGGACGACCCGTACACCTTCGGCCAAATCGCCGCGGCCAACGCCCTGAGCGACGTCTATGCGATGGGCGGGCGGCCCATTTCGGCGCTTTGCATCGTGGGCTTCCCGAACACCGGGCGCGATCCGGCAATCCTCGAGAGCATTCTCCAGGGCGGGCACGCCAAGATGCAGGAAGCGGGCTGCGCGGTGATTGGCGGCCACTCGATCGGGGACGAGGAGATCAAGTTCGGGTATGCGGTGACGGGCCTGGTGAACCCCGCGCGCGTGCTCTCGAACGCCGGAGCTCTTCCGGGCGACCGCCTGATTCTGACCAAGCGGATCGGCACCGGCATCATCTCCACCGCGCTCAAGCAGGGTCGCGCCAGTGAAACCTCCCTCAACGCCGCCATCGAGTCCATGTGCGCGCTCAACCGCACAGCAAGTGAGGTGGCGCTGGAGTTCCCGGTCCGCGCCGCCACCGACATCACCGGCTTCGGTTTGCTCGGCCACGCGCGCGAGATGGCCTTGGCCAGCAAGGTCAGCTTGGCAATCGATCACGCGCGGATCGAATTCCTGCCCGCGGCGGTTGACTATTCTCGCCAGGGTTACCTTCCGACCGGGCTCTTGCGGAACCGCGAATTTCTCGAGGGCTGCGTGGAGTTCGCCGACCCCGTTATCGAAGAGGTCAGGAATCTGCTGTTTGACCCGCAGACCTCCGGCGGGCTGCTGCTCGCCGTGGAAGCCCAAGCGTCGTCCAACCTGGTTGCGGCCTTGCGCGAGCGCGGCGTCGCCACGCAAGAGGTCGGCGAGGTGGTTGCCAAGACCAAGCCGTTGATTTCAGTTCGATGACCGCTGCCCTGCCTGCTGGCGCCTTCGGATGCTGAAGTTCATCCAGCCTGAATCGCAAGAAGATCTCCGGCACACTCGCGAACTTTTCCAAGAGTACGAAGCATCGCTCGGCATCCGGCTCTGCTTCCAGAATTTTGAAAGGGAGTTGACAGGGCTCCCCGGTGATTACGCCCCGCCCCAGGGCCGCCTGCTCTTGGCGCTCCACGAGACCCAGATTGCCGGTTGCGTGGCCGTGAGGAGAATCGACGGCGAAACCTGCGAAATGAAACGGCTCTACGTGCGGCCGGCGTTCCGGGGAAAGGGAGTTGGCAGAGAGCTGGCCACAATCATCATCGAGGCAGCGCGAAGAATCGGTTATGCGAGAATGCGCTTGGACACCCTCCCTTCGATGCAAGAGGCCATCGCGCTCTATCAATCATTGGGCTTCCAAGCGATCGAACCCTATCGGCACAACCCCATCGAGGGTGCGATCTACATGGAGTTGGAGTTGTGAGGGCAGTCAACGCCGGCCTCGGGCCCTGAGGCGACATCTCGTCACGCCTGTGCCAGAGGCGCGTTGCGTCCCCCCAGCCGACGCGAGTAAGATGGCGGGCTATGAAAAAGGAAATCTCCACGCAGTTGCTGGTTGCTCTCGGCGTCCTGGTACTTGGTGGCGGCATCCTGGTGGGTGAGTACTTCCTGGTGAAATGGTATCCCCGCCACCAACAGCGGGTGCAGGAAGAAACCCTGAAGCTCCTTCCTTATCGGAACGACAGCTTGGGGATTGATATGCGGGTGGCCGCCGGCCTGTACGGAAAGGTTGAGGGCTTCCCCGGAGGGGTCCGCATCACGCGCCCCAAATTCTGGAGCATCCCTCCCTCGCTGACCATCACCTCGCAACCTAACCCCGACAGCACGTTTGAGTTTTCGCCGCACATTCTGGCTAAGTGGCAAACCCAGGGTACCTACGAGGAGATTCCTGGCTACCACTTCGAGCACACCAAGATCAACAACCGCGATGCCGTGCTCATCTGGGAATACAGAGACCGCGCCATGCTGCTGACGGTGCGCGTCATCTCCTCGGAGCGCCTCATCGAGATGTACTGCACCCCCGGCCGAGAAGACGAGGCGCTGTTCATGCAGGCGTGTGAGTCAAGCGTGCACACCCTGAAAGTAGCCGGGCCGGAACCTCCCGCTCCTGCCCCGGCCATCCTGGAACTCGCCTCGCCGGCCAAGCGGCCCAAACCCGCCCGCTAGTGCCGTTCCAACTTGATGAGCCTAGGCATTAAACCGCCGCACCTCCAACGAAGGCTCGTGGAGAGTCGCTCGGAGTAGTTGGAACGGTACTAGCCCAGCGGCGCGCCGCCCGCAAACCGCGGGCTTTTCCTGATACGCAGGCAGTGCTCTCCTGGCCCCTTGGGGAAATAAGAGAGACGCGCTGATGCAGCGCTCTCTCAAATGCGGGGTTGTCGCGAGTGTGGAGTCAGGCTAGATCCACCGGGCTCTCAGGATTTCGGCGCGTAGTAACCCTCGCGGGCCACCACGCGATACTTCACGTTTTTCCCCTTCTGGTCCACGATCCGCAAGGGATTTCCCCGCGGGTCCACCAGCTCCACCTTGAGCTTGTGGAACTTGCCGTCTTTGGCAGGGTTGGTAGGAACGAATCCCAGGCTATATTGCAGGCGAAGCTGCCCGGCAATCTGCTCGTAGATGCTGGGCAGTTCGGCCTCAAAGCGGGGAAAGTAAGCCTGACCTCCCGAGTACTTCGCGATAGTGGCCAAGGCATTGCGCGCCTGCGACCCTTCGATGGTCTCCATCTGGGGGTAACGGACCGTGATGAACTCCAGGATGCTGATGGGGTAGATAGCAGTATCAGAGTTCCTGACGATCTTCAGTGCCTGGTCGTAGGTCAGCTTACTGAACGTGTCGTATCCGGTGCAGATGACCAGGATGGCTTTTCTTCCCTGGACGTCTTTCATGCGGTCGATGGTAAACGCCAGCGCGTCCCAAAGGTTAATCTCGCTGAACCCCGGAATGCGCAGGCGGTCCAGCGCCTGGCTGACCTCGTAGCGGTTCTGGGTGAAGTCCTGGAGGATATGGGGTTGCATGTCAAAGGAGACCACGGCCACCCAGTCCTTCGGTTCAATCACGCGGACAAACTCGTAGGCATCCTGCAGCGCCATGTAAAGGAAAACCCACCACTTGTCGCTGAACTCGATGAGCATGCAGACGGTCATGGGCGCTTCGGCGGGCGCAAAGTTGCTGATGGCCTGCGGGACACCGTCGTCAGAGAGCTTGAAATTGGCCTTGCCCAGCTTGGGAATGGGGTTGCCGTTCGGGTCGAGCACCATGACGTCCACGTTCACCAGGTTGGTGGTGGTGGAGAGCGTGAAGACCTCGTTGGGATTGATCTTCTCGAGCTTCTTTTCTTCGGGCTTCGCTGCCGGAGCGGGTGCCGTCTTCTTGGGCACAAGAACCGTCTCGCCCACGCCGGGCTTCGGTCCGGAGCCAGACGGCTGCTCGCCCTGGTCTTGGGCCAAGGCGAGCATCGGAAGGCCCAGCAGGACACCAACCAGCAGGGAGAAGATCAGGCGCCGAACGCGATGCAGGGTTTTCATGTCTCGCACTCCTCGAGCCCAAAGCCCGCAAGCTTTATGATGTCATTCGCCCCCTTGTAGGTCAACCGCAGATAAGAGAAAGATAAGCGAGCCGGCACGCCCCGGCCAGCAGGGGCACATCGGCAGACAGCGGCACCGGAAAACCCGGCGAGCTTGAAACTCCAAGGATTTCCCGCGATTTGCCTTGACTTTGG
>CAZBWJ010000103.1:0-7603 GCA_964495535.1 uncultured Acidobacteriota bacterium
ACGCCGGAGCCCTCGGGATCACCGGAGGATAAGGTTGGCTAAAGGTAAACTGAAGCTGAAAACACACAAAGGCGCCGCCAAGCGGTTCAAGTTGACGGCGGGAGGCAAGATTATTCGCGGGCATGCGTTTGCCCGCCACATATTGACCTCGAAGTCCAGCAAGCGGAAACGCAAGCTGGGTCAGAGCACTACGGTTTCTGGCGCGGATGCTCGTCATGTCCGCGCCATGCTGCCCTACGGCAGATGAAAGCAGGTGTCAGGTGCCGGACGTCAGGTTACAGATTTGAATGCTCGCTGACACCTGGCACCTGAAACCCGACACCTGCTCTTCAGGAGCGGGAAGGCCAAAGGCTGGGTGCCTTCGCCCCGCACCAGACGGTGCAGGGCTGCGCCGCCCTGAAATCTTCAGAAAGGAGTAAAGCCCATGCCACGAGTCAAGCGCGGCACCGTACGCCGCGCCAGTCGGAAAAAGCTCGCCAAACTCACCAAAGGCTACTTCCTCACCAAGAGCAAGCTCTACCGGGCCATGAAGGAGGCCGCGGACCGCGCGGGCCGGTTTGCCTACCGCGACCGCCGGCGACGCAAGCGGGATTTCCGCCGCCTCTGGATCACGCGCATCGGTGCGGCGGCCCGGCTGAATGAGCTGACTTATAGCCAGTTCATCTATGGGCTGAAGAAGCTGGGGGTGGCGCTCGACCGCAAGGTGCTGGCAGACATGGCGGTGCACGACTCTGCCGGTTTCACGGAATTGGCAGGGAAGGTGAAGGCGGCTCTGGCCGCCAGTTGAAAGTTGACAGTCAAAAGGCGAAAGCATTCGCTCATCCCAGGGAGGTGACGCAGGCTGCTCGACCTTCAACTTTCAACTTTGAACTGAAGAATGACCCTCGACGAAAAAGTCCGGAAGACTCTCGCGGAACTGAGCGTCGCCGACGCGCAGGGCGTGGAGGCGCTCTTCGCCGAGGTCCGCGCGGCCATGGAAGCGGAAAGGCAGGATCTAGTGTCGCGGGGCGCGGCCAACGAGGCCGAACGCGACAAGCTCGCGAAGACGCTTCGTGACCGGTGGTTAGCGCGCAAGAATGGACTCGTGTCGTTGATGGACGATAATTGGCTCAAGAAGGCCTCTAAAGAGCTGAAGCCGGTTGTGGGCCGGCGGTTTAATGAGCTGCGGGAAGTGGCTTCGACGCTTGCGTTCGACGAGCTGGTTCGATCAGTCCCTGTTGGCATACAACTCTCCGCCAGCGTTACCGCCACAGCCACTCTACGCGGCGAGCTAACAGTTGAGCAGGCAACCACTTGTGTGCAAGACCTCACGCTCCCCGGCTACCGGCGGCCCCTGGGCTCGATTCACCCCATCACCAGAGTGCAGCGCGAGATCGAGGATATCTTCCTCAATCTGGGCTTTACGATCGAGACCGGGCCGGAGGTCGAATCCGTTTACTACAACTTCGACGCCTTGAACATCCCCGAGAGTCATCCCGCCCGTGATGACTGGGACACGCTCTATGTGGACGCGCAAACTGTCCTGCGCACCCATACGTCGCCCGTGCAAATCCGGGCCATGGAAAAGCACGGCGCCCCGCTCTACATCATCATTCCCGGCAAGTGCTACCGGCACGACAACCCGGATTCGACCCACTCCCCCATGTTTCACCAGATCGAGGGCCTGGCCATCGACACGGACATCACCTTTGCGGACCTGAAGGGGACGCTCGACTTTTTCGCCAAGAAGTTCTTTGGCGAGAAAGTGCGCACCAGTTTCCATCCCAGCTTCTTCCCCTTCACGGAGCCCAGCGGCGAAGTCGCCATCAGTTGCGTTTTCTGTGACGGGCAAGGCTGCCGCATCTGCAAGGAGAGCGGGTGGATTGAGGTGATGGGCTGCGGCATGGTCCATCCGGAGGTGCTGCGCCACGGCGGCCTGGACCCCGATCGGTATTCCGGCTGGGCATTTGGGCTGGGGGTCGAGCGCTATGCCATGATGAAATACGACATCAACGATATCCAGCTCTTCTACCAGAGCGATGTGAGGTTCTTGCAGCAGTTCTAAAGGGACGCGTCGAAAGTCAACAGTCGAAAGTCGAAGGAGCTGGCTTTCGAGCTTGAACTCTTGACCTTGGACTTGAATGAAGATTTCGCTGAATTGGCTTAGGGAATTCGTGGAGGTCGCCGTTGAGCCGCGCCAACTCAAGCGCGACCTGACGATGCTGGGCCTGGGCGTGGAATCCTTCGCGCCCGTGAACGACGACTGGGTGTTCGAAGTCGAAGTCACCACCAACCGGCCCGACTGTCTCAGTCATTACGGCGTGGCGCGGGAAGTGGCCACCTTCTACCGCAAACCGCTGAAGCGCCTGGAAGTGTCCGTCAAGGAGTTGGGCGCGGCCACCACCGGCAAGATCTCGATCGAGATTGCGGACCCTGACCTGTGCGCGCGGTATTGTGGCCGTGTGGTCGAGAACGTTCAGGTGAAACCCTCGCCCGCGTGGCTCCAGCGGCGCCTGGAAGCCGTAGGCCAGCGGCCCATCAACAACGTCGCCGACGTGACGAACTACGTCCTGATGGAGTTGGGCCATCCGCTCCACGCCTTCGACCTGGCGCGGATTCGGCAGGGGAAGATTATGGTGCGTCGAGCGCGGGCTGGCGAGAACCTGCGGACACTGGACGGCGCAGACCGTACCCTGGCCGCCGAAAACTTGGTGATTGCCGATGGCCTGAGACCGGTGGCCTTGGCGGGCGTGATGGGCGGCGAGGACTCGGAGATTTGCGCTGCGACGCGCGCCGTGTTGCTGGAGAGCGCCTGGTTTGAACCGGTCTCCATCCGCCGCACCGCGAAGGCGCACGGAATGCACACGGAAGCCTCGCACCGCTTTGAGCGCGGGGCGGACATTCAGATGGCGCCGCTGGCGCTCGATCGGGCCGCCGCCCTGATTGCCCAATTGGCGGGCGGCGAGATCCTCCGCGGCATGATCGACGTCTATCCCGGGCCCCCGCGCCGCGAGGATCTGGTATTGCGCCGCAGTGAGATCCTCCGTCTCCTCGGGGCGGAAGTCCCCTGGGAAGACGTGGAACGCATCCTGCGGGCGCTGGGGTTTCAGACGGAGCGGCGAGGGACGGAAGGCTGGCGGGTGACGCCCCCTTCCTTTCGCCTGGATGTCTTGCGGGAAGTGGATCTGGTGGAAGAGGTGGCGCGGCACTTCGGATATGACCGCCTGCCCGCCCGGCTCCGCCCCGCGCCGCCCCGCATCGAGCGCGATACCGCCCGCGAGAAGGATCTGACGCTTTCCGCAAAGCTCCTGGGGCTTGGTTATCGAGAGATCATCCCGCCCTCGATGATCGACCCGGCGGAGAATGCCCGCTTTACGGACCGTCCGCCCGTCATCCTGGCCAACCCCCTCAGCCAGGAAGCCTCGGCGCTGCGGTCCACGACGGTTCCGAGCATGCTTCGGGCCCTGCGCTGGAACCTGGATCGAGGTCAGGATGACCTGCGCTTCTTCGAGATAGGGAAAACTTACACTCCGCGCGCCCAGGGTCTGCCGGAAGAGCGGTGGGTTCTGACGCTGGGCCTCTGCGGCCACCGCGGACCTGCCTCCGTCCACGAGAGCGAGCGGCCCTTCTATTTCTTCGATCTCAAAGGGGACTTGGAAACACTCCTGGAGGCCTTCGAGGTTGTGGACCTCCGCTTCGCGCCCGACGGTTGCGGCTACCACGAAGCCGGGCTGCGCGGTCGGTTCGTTGCGGGTGAGCAGACGCTCGCGGTCTTCGGCCAGCTCAGCCGCGACATCGCCCGCGAGTACAAGTTGCGCCAAGCCGTGTGGCTGGCGGAAGTGGACATCGAGCGCCTGGCAGATACCCCGCTCAAGACGCACACCTTCGTGCCCTTTTCGAAGTTTCCGGCCGTCGAGCGCGATTTCTCCTTAGTGGTGCCGGAACAGGTATCTTACCGTCAGTTGGAGGAAGCTGTCCGGGGTCTGGGGCTGGAAGCGGTTCAGCGCCTGCGGCCGGTGGATGTGTTTCGGAGTGACTCGATTGCCTCGGGTCATTACAGCCTCCTCCTCCGAATGACGTTTCAGAGTTTGAGCCGTACCTTGACCAGCGAGGAAATCGCGGAAGCCAGCCAGCAGGTGCTGGCAGCGCTGGCGGCGTTGGGCGTCCGCTTGCGAACCTGAGCGCCAGCGAGGTCTGCACTCGCCGGTCGAAGCTCGGCGACGAGACATCACCGTGACGGATTCGAACGATTCCCTGGAAAAACTTGAGGAAAAGCTGCAACGGGTCGTTCAACTCTTCCAGCAGACCCAGGGGGAGAAACGTGCCCTTCGCGACGAACTCGAGAAGCTCAAGGCGGATTTCAAGGAGCGCGCCCGGCACGCGGACCTGCTGGAACGTGAACTGCACGCCCTGCGGCGCGAGCGAGAAGACGTGCGAACCCGCGTGGAAAAGATCCTCCAGCAGATTGACTTGTTGACAAAGGCCGAGGCGGGGGGATAATGGCTGCGAAGGCCCCGGCCCGTGGGCCGCGCAGGACAGCTCGAGGTGAAGAAGTAACGTGGCAAAAGTCCCCGACGGGATCCGGGTGGAGATTTACGACCAGGAATATCACATCAGGGGGGAACTCGACTCAGAATACATTCGAAGCTTGGCGCAATTTCTGGATGCGAAGATGCGGTCGATTGCGGAGCGCACCCACACGGTGGATTCGCTGCGCGTGGCAGTCCTGGCCGCTTTGAACGTTGCGGATGAGTACCATCAACTGAAATCGAAACACGAGACAGCGACGAAACAGGTAAACGAGAAGATTGGCGAGTGCAACGAGGTGCTGGACCAGCTCTTGAAACAAGCCGTTTGAGGTTCGAGGACCTCGTTCCGACGATCAGCTATGCCGGGTCCGTGACCACGTCCGGGTAGCAGGCGTTCCAGGTTAGGGCTGATGGGGCGGCGTCGCGAATCAGCTCTGCCCCAGAGGAATCCGGCGTCTTTCTCCGGTATTTCCTGGGGGCCCGGCAGGCTCGAGGCAAGTTGGCATCGAACAGGCGACCCGCCGTGACGTGAGCGGGTTGCGCGGCGATTTTCCTCTCGCATCCCCCGCGCCCTCCTTTCCCTCCTGCCGAGGGCAGTGAAGCGAAGCAACTTCACGCCTCGAAGGAGAAGACCCATGGGATCAACCTTGCTGGTCCTGGTGCTGGGAGGCACGCTTGCCCTCTCGTGGGCCCTCCTGCTCTGGCTTTGGATGGACCGGCGCTTGGCGCGAGCCACGTCAGAAGCCGTGCAGGTGCATGCAGAGGGCATCCGGGCCCAGGCGGAGCGGGAAGCCGAGAGCCTGCGGAAAGAAGCCGCCCTGGCCGCCCGCGAGGAGGCCCTGCTCCGGCGCCAGGAGCTCGATGAAATAATCCGCCAGCGCCTCGACGTGCTCGAGGAGCGGGAGAGGCACCTGGTGGCTCGCGAGCAGGAGCTTTCGAAACGCGAAAGCGAAGCGCGTGCTGTTGAGGCCCGCCTGGCCGAGCAGCAGCAGGAATTCAACAGGAAGGAAAACGCGCTCCGGTCGCTTCGCCAGGAAGCGGAGACCCTGGTGACGAGCCAGAGAAGTAAGCTCGAAGAGATGTCTGGACTGACCGCCGAAGAAGCGCGGCGGCTCCTGGTTCAATCCCTGGAAGAGCAGGCCCGCCAGGAGTGCGCCGCGGCGGTGAAGAAGCTCGCGGAAGAGGCCCGGGAGAGCGCGGAAGCCGAGGCCCGCAAAATCGTGACTGCGGCCATCCAACGCTGCGCGGTGGATCAGACCATCGACAGCACCGTAACCGTGCTGAACCTCCCTTCCGACGAGATGAAAGGGCGCATCATCGGGCGTGAGGGTCGAAACATCCGCGCCCTGGAACTGGCCACCGGCGTCGATATCGTCGTGGACGACACCCCGGAGGCCATCGTCCTTTCCGGCTTCGACCCGTTCCGCCGCGAAGTGGCCCGAGAGTCCATCTGCCGGCTCATGCAGGACGGGCGCATCCAGCCCGCCCGCATCGAGGAGGTCGTGGAAAAGGTAGGGGTGGAGCTCGAAGCTCAAACCCTGCATGACGGGGAAGCGGTGGCGCTGGAGCTGGGGGTGCGCAACGTTCATCCCGAGCTGCTCAAGCTGCTGGGGCGCCTGAGATATCGGACCAGCTACGGGCAGAATCTCCTGGGTCATTCGCGCGAGGTGGCTTATCTGGCGGGCTTGATGGCCCGGGAAGTCCAGGCCTCTCAGGCGCTGGCGACGCGGGCGGGGTTGCTGCACGACATCGGCAAGGCCGTGGACCGCAGCCTGCAGGGCACGCACCTCGAAATCGGCCTGGAACTTCTCCGCCAACACGGCGAGGCCGAGGACGTGATCCGCGCCATCCAGTCCCACCACTTCGATGTAGAGTTTTCGTCCTTGGAAGCGCAACTGGTGCAAGCCGCGGACGCCATCTCGGCCTCGCGGCCCGGAGCGCGGCGCGACGCGCTGGAAACCTACGTCCGCCGCCTGGAGAAGCTGGAGCGGATTGCCCAGTCGTTCGAGGGCGTCTCGCGCTCCTACGCGCTGCAAGCGGGCCGAGAAGTGCGCATCATCGTGGAGGCGGAGAAGGTCAGCGACGAGAAAGCTGTCTGGCTGAGCAGAGATATTGCGCGGAAGGTGGAAGCGGAACTCCAGTACCCGGGACAGATCAAAGTGGTGGTGATCCGGGAGATGCGCGCCGTAGATTATGCCCGGTAGTTGCTTGACGCTTCCTGGCGCCCTCGCCCAGGCGCGGGACCACAACGCGTGGGAAGGAGCAAGGTGAACAATTCGACAAGAATACTATTCATCGGCGACATCGTCGGCCAGCCGGGCCGCCGCGTCGTCAAGGAGTTGCTGCCTGGGTTGGTGGAAGATTTCTCGCCGGAGCTGATCCTGGCCAACGTGGAAAACGCTGCGGGGGGATTCGGCATCACGCCACCGCTGGTCGAGGACCTACTCGACCTGGGAATCGCGGTGCTGACCTCCGGAAACCACATCTGGGATAAGAAGGAGATCCTTCCCTACCTTTCCGACCACGCCGATGGTCGCCTGCTGCGTCCGGCCAACTATCCGGGAAGTGTTCCCGGCCACGGACTCTACTTGGGCAAAACCCGCGTGGGGACGGACTACGCGGTTTTGAATCTTCAAGGGCGCGTCTTCATGCCGAGTATCGACTGCCCGTTCCGAACCGCCGACGCCCTGCTGGCGAAGATTCCCGTCGAGGTCAGGATTCGAATCGTCGACATGCACGCGGAGGCGACCTCCGAGAAGCGGGCCCTCGGCTGGTACTTGGATGGCCGCGTAACCGCGGTGGTGGGAACCCACACCCACGTACCCACCGCCGACGAAACGCTCCAGCCGCAGGGGACAGCCTATATCACGGACCTGGGGATGACCGGGCCCTACGATTCGGTCATCGGCATCGAAAAGCAGCCCGTCATCCAAAAGTTTCTGAACCAGATTCCCGCCCGCTTCGAAGTTGCCAGAGGCGACGTCCGCCTCTCTGCCGTCCTGATCGAGGCCGACGCCGAAACCGGCCGCGCGCTGGCCATCCAGAGGATTCTCCGGAAGTGATGCGCCTTAGCCATCGCGCATTCTGGATTTGTG
>CAZBWJ010000104.1:0-7528 GCA_964495535.1 uncultured Acidobacteriota bacterium
GGCAGGGAAATCAGTTGACAAGATTCAGGGTGTCCGGTATTAATAGAAATTCGCAGCTTTTTGATTTTGCTGGGGAGTGGAGTGGGGACTTACTTTGCCAAAACGCGTCGAGGGAAGATTCGGTGGCGACTTCTCGACGCGGAGGGCTGGGTGTTGGGGCGGCTGGCGGCACAGGCCGCGCGGGTTTTGACGGGAAAAACCAGCCCGGATTTCACGCCACACGCAGACCATCGCGACGGCGTTATCATTGTCAACGCGGAAAAGGTTCGGCTGACCGGAAGGAAGCTCGACGAGAAGTTATACCGGCACTACACCGGGTACCCGGGCGGCTTGAGAGAAATCTCGGCGCGTCGGGTCCTGGCGACGAAGCCGGAGCGGTTGGTACGTGACGCCATTCTCGGCATGCTACCCAAGACGCGCCTGGCGGACCGTCTGGCTCGGCGATTGAAGGTGTACACCGGGCCAACGCATCCTCACCAGGCGCAGAGCCCGGAGCGGCTCTCCCTGAACCGGTAGTCCTTATCCCCACGGAACTGATTTCGTACAAGGAGTTCTGGTGACAGATCAAGTCCAATTTCGTGCCACGGGTCGGCGCAAAACGTCCATCGCGCGGGTGATCCTCAGGCCGGGTGAAGGCAAGGTGATGGTGAACGGCCGGCCGTTCGACGATTATTTTCCCTCGCAGGCGCTCCGCACGGAGGTGCAGCAACCTCTGGTCGAGACGGAAAACGCGGGGAGGTTCGACGTCGTGATCAACGCCTGCGGCGGCGGCATCCATGGACAGGTGGGAGCCGTGCGGTTGGGTATCGCGCGCGCGCTGGTGGCATTCAATCCGGAGCTGCGTCCCCGCCTGAGACAAGGTGGTTTTCTCACGCGCGACCCGCGCGCCAAAGAGCGGAAGAAGTACGGGCAGAAAGGCGCCCGGAAGCGGTTCCAGTTCTCGAAGCGCTAGGAGCAGTGACGAGTAACTAGTGACAAGTGACGAGCGAGCCTGGGCTGGCTGCCACTCGTAACTCCGCACTTGTCACTGTGCTTGAGCAAGGAGGAGTATTGGCGAACATTACGATGAAGGAATTCCTGGAGGCCGGGGTTCACTTCGGCCACCAGACCCGCCGCTGGAATCCCAAGATGAAGGAGTACATCTATGGGGAGCGGAACGGGATCTACATCATCGACCTGCAGAAGACCCTTAAGCTTTTCAA
Source organism: uncultured Acidobacteriota bacterium (assembly GCA_964495535.1). Taxonomy (GTDB): domain Bacteria; phylum Acidobacteriota; class Terriglobia; order UBA7540; family UBA7540; genus JALHUF01. The sequence goes on from CAZBWJ010000104.1 coordinate 1,203, forward strand.
GGAAGCCGCGAAGTTCATCTCCGATCTCGCCGCCGAAGGCAAAACCATCCTGTTTGTGGGCACTAAACGCCAGGCACAGGAGGCCATCGCGGAGGAGGCCATCCGCTGCGGCATGTTCCACGTGAACCACCGCTGGCTGGGCGGCCTGCTGACCAACAACGCTACCATCCAGAAATCCATCCAGCGGCTGAGAGAATTGGAGGAGATGAGTAAGGACGGCCGCTACGACCTCTTGACTAAGAAGGAAGTGCAGAGGTTGGAGCGGGAGCGGAAGCACTTGGAGCAAAACCTGGCGGGCATCAAGGAGATGCCAGGCTTGCCGGATGTGCTCTTTGTGGTCGATTCCAGCACCGAGGAGATTGCGGTCAAGGAAGCCCGTAAGCTGGGAATCCCCGTGGTGGCCGTTGTCGATACGAACTGTGATCCGGACGTGGTGGACTACGTGATCCCGGGCAATGATGATGCCCTGAGGGCCATCCGCCTGTTTACTTCCCGCATTGCCGACGCGGTGCTGGAGGGCAAGGATGCGGCGCTGCAAAAGCAGCTGGAGGCCGAGAAGATCGCGGCGGAGAAGGCCGCCGAGGAATTGGAGGCCGCGCGCGAGGCGGCGGCAGGTGGATTTAGTGAAGAGTTCTCCGTCGAGGGGCCGCCCGCTGGGGTTTCCCCCGCGGTGATGGCGGCGGAAGAAGTTCTCGATGGTCGGGTGCGGGTTCCCAAGCCCAAGCGGAAGGTTCCGGAAGTCAAAGGTCGGGTCCGCAAAGACGAGGACGCGGAAGACTTAACGGCGACGACCGGCGTATCGTAGCGCCCCAGAATCTGAATCAGGACTTCAGGGTAGGCGGGCCGGTGACGGGCGCCTACCTTTTTCGTGTCGGAAGGACGGTTGACGGAATGAGTGTTTCCCCAGAGCTCGTGAAGAAACTGCGCGAGATGAGCGGCGCTCCCATGATGGAGTGCAAGCGGGCCCTGGACGAGGCCCAAGGGGACCTGGAGCAAGCCTTCACAGTCTTGCGGAAGCGCGGGCAGGCGTCCGCAGCCAAGAAAGCCGGCCGTCTGGCCACCGAAGGACAGGTAGGCTCTTACATCCACGCCGGCGGCAAAATCGGAGTGATCGTAGAGGTGAACTGCGAATCCGACTTCGTCGCCCGCAACGACGAATTTCAGCAGTTGGTGCATGACCTGGCGATGCAAATCTGCGCCACGGATCCGCGCTTTGTCCGCAAGGAAGAGGTTACGCCTGAGGTCTTGGAGCGCGAGCGGGAGATCCTGCGCGTTCAGGCGGCGGCTACCGGGAAGCCCGAAGCGGTCCTGGACCGGATTGTGGAAGGCAAGCTCGAGAAGTTCTTTGAGGATACCTGCCTCTACGAGCAGCACTTTATCAAGGATCTGTCGGGGAGCCTTACGGTCCGAGAGCTAGTCAACTCGAAAATCGCCAAGTTCGGTGAGAACATTACCGTGCGGCGCTTCGCGCGCTTCAAGGTCGGCGAAGGCCTGACGAAGCCCTCCGCGGAGGGCCCGGCGGGGGCGTGAAGTCCGCGCCGGAAAAACGCCGGATAACGGAGAGACGACGACACCCGGAAGGATTTATGAACGCACCCGTCTATCACCGCATTCTGCTGAAGCTGAGCGGGGAAGCCCTGATGGGAGGTCAGGGATTTGGGGTGGACCCCACCGTGGCCACCCGCCTGGCCCAGGAAGTCCACGACGTGCACGAGTTCGGCGTGCAGATCGCCATCGTCGTGGGGGGCGGGAACTTCATTCGCGGCGTGGCCGCTTCGACGCATGGGATCGATCGCGTCGTGGCCGACCACATGGGCATGCTGGCGACGATCATCAACGCCTTGGCCCTCCAGGATGCTCTGGAGAAGCTGGGATCGTTCACCCGGGTCGTGACTGCCATCGAGATGCGCGAAATCGCCGAGCCGTTTATTCGCCGCCGCGTCATCCGCCATCTCGAAAAGGGTCGCGTCGTGGTGCTGGCGGGAGGAACTGGCAATCCCTACTTCTCGACGGATACGGCGGCCGCGCTGCGGGCCATGGAGATCAAGGCCGAGGTCATCTTGAAAGCGACCAAGGTGAACGGCGTTTACGATGCGGATCCGCAAAAAGTGCCCGGGGCTAAGCTCTACGATCGGATTTCTTATCTCGACGTCCTTGCGCACGGACTGGCCGTCATGGATACGACGGCGATTTCGATGTGCATGGACAACAATCTGCCGATTGTCGTTTTCAATTTGAATGTCCCCGGCAATCTCAAACGCGTGGTGCTGGGGGAAAAGGTGGGGTCGCTGGTTTCCCGTTGAAGCTCCGAGAAAGGAGGCGGGTAGTATGGTCAAGGAAACGTTGGCGCAGGCGAAAATCCGGATGAGCAAGGCGCTGGAAGATTTTCGTCATGAGCTGGCGACTGTCCGCACGGGCCGCGCCTCGGCTTCACTTCTGGAGCACATCAAGGTGGAGTATTACGGCACGCCCACGCCTTTGAACCAGGTGGCCACGCTGGGCGTGCCGGAGCCTTCGCTCCTGACCGTTCAGCCTTGGGACCCGAGCCTGCTGGGGGCCGTGGACAAGGCGATCCGGTCTTCGGATCTGGGATTGAATCCGGTGAACGACGGGAAGATTCTGCGGGTCCCCATTCCGCCGCTAACCGAGGAGCGGCGGAGAGAACTGGTGAAGCACCTGCACAAGGTCCTGGAGAACCATCGGACGGCCATCCGCAACATCCGCCGTGACTCGAACGAGGAACTGAAGCGGCTCTTGAAAGACAAGAAGATTTCCGAAGACGATGAGAAGCGGGCTCTGGAGGACGTCCAGAAACTGACCGACGAGTTCATTGAGAAGCTGGATGCTCAGGGAGCTGGCAAAGAGAAAGAGATATTGGAAATGCGTTAGGCAGGTGCGGAGCGGCGTCTGCCGGCATGCCGCTTGACAGATTCTCGTTTCGTCTGCTAAATTCGTAAGGTTTGTGCCAGAAGAAGTTTCCGCCCTGTGGAACCACCCGCCAGTTGGCGGGTGGGGGCGGCGGAGCCTGAAGGCGCTGGATGCCGACGTTTAATCAACTGGTTCGTCTTGGCCGACAACGGCCGCGATACAAAACCTCCAGCCCGGCGCTGGAGGCCTGCCCGCAGAAGCGGGGGGTGTGTGTCCGGGTTTACACGCAGACGCCCAAGAAGCCGAATTCGGCGCTGCGGAAGGTGGCGCGCGTGCGGCTGACGAACGGGATGGAAGTCACCACCTACATTCCGGGTGTCGGCCATAACCTCCAGGAGCACTCGATTGTTCTGATCCGGGGCGGGCGCGTCAAAGATCTTCCCGGCGTCCGCTATCACGTGATCCGAGGCACGCTCGATTCGGCCGGCGTCGGTGACCGGCGCCAGGGACGATCCAAGTACGGGGCCAAACGGCCCAAGGCTTCTTAGTGGGGAGATGGCGGAATTAGGTTATGCCACGTAAGGGGACCGTTGAACGTCGCGAAGTAGCTTCGGATCCGATTTACGCGAATCCGCTGGTGCTGAAGTTTGTCAACTGCGTGATGCACGAGGGAAAGAAGACCGTGGCGCAGCAGGCAGTGTACGGCGCTTTTGAATTGGTCAAGGAACGCACCAACGATGACCCGGTGAAGATTTTCAAGAAGGCCGTAGACAATGTAAAGCCGGTCCTGGAGGTGAAGAGTCGCCGGGTGGGCGGCGCGAACTACCAGGTGCCGGTGGAAGTGAATCGGAATCGGCAGACCTCGCTGAGTCTGCGCTGGATCATCGGCTATGCGCGCGAGCGGGGCGAGAAATCGATGCGGGAAAGGCTGGCGGCCGAGCTGATCGATGCTGCCAACAACCGCGGCGGCGCCATCAAGAAGCGCGACGACACGCATCGCATGGCCGAGGCCAACAAGGCTTTTGCCCACTACCGCTGGTAACCCCGACGTGTCGGGGTTAGCTTTGGCGAGGCGGGAGGTGGTTCCACCCTGGACCACGATCCGCCTTGTGCTCCGCGTCTGCGGAGCCCCATTGCTTAATAGGCTGGGGGTACCGGATCTTGATCCGTGGGATGAAGATCGGGTGGGAGTCCGTTTGCGTAAGAATTTATGCCGCGACAAGTACCACTAGAGAAAACCCGGAACATCGGCATCATGGCGCACATCGATGCCGGCAAGACCACCACCACGGAGCGGATCCTCTATTACACCGGGATCACGTACAAGATGGGCGAGGTGGACGAAGGCACCGCCGTCATGGATTGGATGGAGCAGGAGCAGGAACGCGGCATCACCATAACCTCGGCGGCCACGACGTGTTTCTGGAACGATATCCGCATTAACATCATCGATACGCCCGGCCACGTGGACTTCACGGCGGAAGTTGAACGATCGCTCCGGGTGCTGGACGGAGCGATTGCCATTTTAGGGGCCGTGGAGGGCGTCGAACCGCAGACGGAAGCCGTCTGGCGGCAGGCCGATAAGTATCGTGTCCCGCGCATCGTCTTTGTCAACAAGATGGACCGGGCGGGCGCCGACTTTGCCGGCTGCCTCACCCAGTTGCGGAGCAAGCTGCACACCAAGCCCGTCGCCGTCCAGTTGCCCCTGGGCGCGGAGGACCAGTTCCAAGGTGCCATCGACCTTCTCCAACAGAAAGCCATTGTTTACAGGGATGAGACTCTCGGCGCCGCCTATGATTTGACCGACATCCCGCCCGCTTACGTCGAGAAAGCCAAGCGCTATCGCGAGCGGATGATCGAGGCGCTCGGGGAAATTGACGACCACATCATGAGCAAATACGTCCACGGCGAGCCGGTGACGGAGGAGGACCTGCGGGCCAGTCTGCGCCGAGCTACCGTGGGCCTCAAGGTGGTTCCGGTGCTGTGCGGCGCGGCTTTCAAGAACAAGGGGATTCAACCTCTGCTCGACGCCGTAGTCAACTACCTGCCCTCACCGCTGGATATTCCGCCGGCCGAAGGGCAGTCCGTGGAGGGAGAGCAAACACTGACCCGCCGCGCCGATGACGCTGCCCCGTTTGCCGCCTTGGTCTTCAAGATCATGACCGATCCCTTCGTGGGCCACCTCGCCTTCTTGCGGGTGTATTCCGGGTGTCTGAATGTCGGAGAGTTCGTGTATAACCCGCGCCGGGACCGGCGGGAGCGCGTCAGTCGCCTGCTCAAGATGCATGCCGACAAGCGAGAGGAGATCTCGGAGGTCTATGCCGGCGATATCGCGGCCGCCGTGGGGCTGAAAACCGTCTCCACCGGCGATACGATCTGCGCGGAAGACGCGCCTATCGTGTTTGAGGCGATGGAGTTCCCCGCGCCGGTGATCTCGGTTGCCATCGAGCCTAAGACCAAGGCAGACCAGGAGAAGATGGGCCTGGCCCTCTCGAAGTTGACCCAGGAGGATCCGACCTTCAAGGTCCACACGGATCCGGACACGGGGCAGATGCTGATTTCCGGCATGGGCGAGTTACACCTGGAAATCCTGGTGGACCGCATGCTGCGCGAGTCAAGCGTGGGCGCCAACGTGGGCCGGCCTCAGGTGGCCTACCGCGAGACGATTGGCGCGGCGGCGGAAGGGGAGGGCAAGTACATTCGCCAGACGGGCGGCCGCGGCCAGTACGGCCACGTCACCCTGCGGATCGACCCGCTGCCTCATCCCGACCTACATGCCATCGCTGAGCTCACCCGGAAGAAATCCACTAACAAGTTCGACCCCAATTTCAATCTGCTGTTCATCGACGAGATTGTCGGCGGGGTTATCCCGCGCGAGTACATCCCGGCGGTGTACCAGGGAGTACGCGAGGCAATGGAGACCGGTGTACTCGCGGGCTATGAGATGAGGGGCGTCCAGGTGGCGCTGCAGGATGGCTCCTACCACGAAGTGGACTCTTCCGAGATAGCCTTCAAGATTGCAGGCTCGCTGGGCTTCAAAGAAGCGGCCCGGAAAGCGCAGCCGATCTTGCTCGAGCCGGCCATGAAGGTCGAAGTCGTGGTTCCCGAGGAATACATGGGAGACGTCCTCGGTGACCTGACCGCGCGGCGGGGGCGGATCGAGGGGCTGGAGAAGCGCGGCTCGACCCAGATTATCCGCGCTATTGTGCCGCTGGCGGAAATGTTCGGCTACGCCACGGACCTGCGCTCGCGCACGCAGGGACGCGCTTCCTATACGATGCATTTCCTGCGGTACGAACCCACTCCGGCCGTGATCGCCGAGGAAATCATCGCTCGCGTGCAGGGACGGATGGTGGGAAAGTAAGCGAGGGTTGACCGAAACGCGGAATCTTGAATTCTGTTGCTGAGGTGAAGTCACCATGGCCAAGGAGAGATTTGATCGTTCGAAGCCGCACATG
>CAZBWJ010000105.1:0-7507 GCA_964495535.1 uncultured Acidobacteriota bacterium
GTTACCCCTTTTCCTCAAGAACTCAGGCTCATAATCTGGTCGTTAGCCCAATATTCTTTTTGAATACAGCGCCGAGCGGAGAGTCACAGACTCAGCCGGGCTGTTTAGAGGAGGGGGAGACCCCCTCGCCCGCAGACTCGTGTTTTGCGTCGTTGGAGCCGGATCGACTTGTCCCGCGTTTCGGGCCCTTGAAGGAATCGGCAGAACGGGTTTCTGATTCTCCGCGCTTCCCCGGCTTCAGGGTAGGCCGACAGGGCGGGCGCCAGCAGAACACCTGAGAAGCCTCCCGGAGTACACCGTTCTCTCCACCTTCTGAATGCGACTAGCAGCAAACGCTTGACCGGAGATTCCCCCCGCTGTCACCCCGCACCCAAGGGTTAATTCCCCTATATCGCCATCAGCAAGGCGGTCAAAGAGGGGATTCCCACAAACTCCAGGAGTACTCCTAGGAAGCCAGAGAAACTTGTTCACAAACGTACTTAGCATTAAGTATGATTGGCTGCGTGAAGAATCCTCATGCTGTCGCACTGGGAAGTCTTGGAGGGGAGGCACGAGCCCGGACGACGACCGCTGCCCAAAGACAGGCTTGGGCTCGACTGGGTGGACAGGCTCGCGCGAGCAGGCACTCGAAGCAGGAGCTTTCCAAGTGGGGTAAGCTCGGCGGTCGCCCTCGCAAAGGGACCAGGGGAGGCAAGCGATGAAACGAGCGGCGATTTACGCGAGGGTGAGCACGCACAACGGCCAGAATCCTGAAATGCAGCTCGATGAAGTCCGGGAATAGTGCAGCCGGCGCGGGTGGAAGATCGCCGGGGAGTATGTGGACGAGGGGAGCAGCGGATCGAAGGAGCACCGGCCGGCGCTGGATAGTATGCTTTCTGAGTGCCGCAGGCGGCTGGTGGATGCCGTGGTTGTCTACCGTTACGACCGCTTCGCTCGCAGCCTGCGCTAGTTGGTGAACGCCCTTGACGAGTTCCGCGCCCTGGGGATCGACTTCGTGAGCCTCCATGAGGGCGTGGACACCTCGACGCCGAACGGGCGCCTTGTGTTTGGCATCTTCGCCAGCATCGCGGAGTTTGAAAGGGAGTTGATACGAGACCGCGTGCGTTCGAGGCTTGCTCTTGCCAAAAGCAGAGGTCGGAAGCTCGCCAGGCCGCGTGTCGTGGTGGACGCTTCTAAAGTGGCCTTCCTGCGCGCCCAGGGGCGGTCCTGGGCCGCAATCTCATCCGAGTTGGGCATCGGGGGGGGGCAAGGGCACCGCCCAACGAGCCTGTGCCGGCTTGCCCAAAAACCTTCGCCGCACGACCCCCGCAACTGCCTGACCTGCAAGGGTCGCAAACGCTCCAATCTAATCGCCCAAAAACAGATGTTTGTGGGGAATTCCCACGAAACGTGAATGGGCTCATGGTTTGCTGTCTGGGCCTTGGCTTCTGGCATCTTGATCGACACCATAAATGGCAGTTAATAGGAGCAATCTGAATTATTGGTGGGGGGCTGTTCTCGCCAGCAATCCCAGCCTACCCCTCCACTTTCCGAGAAGCCGACTTATCAGGCTGAATCCCAACCTCTGATGAAATTGGGTGAATTGCAGCAATTTGCGATCACCTGCTCGGCGAAGATGACGCGGCTAAGCTTGCAATGCATTCGGTCGAATGAGCTACAGCTCCGGCTAAGAGTGATCGCCTAACATCTGGCGAATTTGTGGCGAGGATGGTGCTGCCAAGGAAGATCGACGGTTGGTCCCTGACCAGCTTGCAGCAAAGATTGGTGAAGACAGGCGGACGCTCGGTGAAGCACGCCCGATACTATTGGCCGCTGCTGGCCGAGGGTCATCTGCCGCAGCGGCTGTTTGGAGCCATGCTGGACAGGATTGCGACCTTGTCCTCTCCAGCGGGGTAAGAGAGCGGCCGCCTCGATCGGAGGTCAGCGAGGAGGAACAGGGGACGGGAAAGTGTCGGAGACCTCGATCGGAGAAGGGATAACTCCGGACTTTGGAACCTTCAAGAGAGGGAAAACGGGGGCCTTCCATGGTCGCTGAAGACGCCGAACGTTGAAAGCCCGACTGGCCATTGCATTCGCGGGCGGTCACGCATACATTGCCGGTCGGGCCAGAGTCCATAATGGAAATTCCGGAGGAAACCAAATGAATAGTTCCAGGAGTCGAAGAGGCTTTCTGAAAGCCGCCACGGGGGTTATTGCAGCGGCGCCGTTCGTCAGTCGCCTCTCGCGCGCCGAGACGACTGCCGCGCTGCCCTTTGACCCGAACTTCGGCACGGCGAGTGAGGCGCTGCGTGCGATTCGTGGGGGCGTCATTTCCTCGCGCGAGCTGGTGGCGCACACCTTCAAGCGCATCCGGCAGTTCAATCCGAAGATCAACGCGTTCGTGACGCTGCTCGAAGAGTCAGCGATGCAGCGGGCGGCACAAGCCGATGAGGCCCTGGCGGCGGGCAAACCCTGGGGACCACTTCACGGCTTGCCGGTCCTCATCAAGGACGTTTTCGAGACGGCGGGCGTGCGCACCACCTCCGGGTCGAAAACGCTTGAGAATTATGTCCCCAAGAACGACGCGCCCGCAGTGGCGAGGCTCAAGGGAGCCGGCGCCATCGTTGTGGGCAAAACCAATCTGCCGGAATTCGCCAGCGACGTGCAGTCCTACAACGCAGTGGCCGGCACGACCAACAATCCCTGGGACCTCACTAGGACTCCCGGTGGCTCGACCGGAGGCGGCGCCGCGGGCTTGGCAGCGGGCTTTGGATTTCTCGAACTGGGCAGCGATATCGGCGGCTCGATCCGCACACCCTGTCATTTCTGCGGAATCTACGGTCTCAAGCCGACGCTGAATGTTGTCCCACTGGAGGGTCACATCCCTCCGCCACCGGGAGTCGTCCTTACTGGAGCTGACCTGCCAGTGGCGGGCCCTTTGGCCCGCAGCGCGCAGGATCTGCGCCTGGAACTGGAAATCATCGCTGGACCCACGGCCCCAGAAGCCCAAGCTTACACCTACCGACTGCTTCCGCCGCGCGGCGCGAGGCTGAAGGACTACCGGCTCGGTTATGTGCTCGATGACCCGTTCTGCCCTGTGGCCCCGGAAGTTAAGGAAGTCTTGACAGGCGCAGTAGACGCCCTGCGGAAGCACGGCGTCGAGCCAGAAGAAGGCTGGCCGAAGGGCGTTGACCCACAGACAATCTTTGACAATTACATGCGCTTGCTCGCAGGCTTCTTCGCGCCGTTCACCAGTCCGGAAGAACTTAAGCTGATGCACGAGTCGCTGGAAAGCCCTTGGGGCTACTACGCCCGACGATGGATCGAGGGCGCCGAAGGGTTGCACAAAGATTGGTTGGAGCAATCGGGCCTGCGGTTAAAGGCCCGCCAAGCCTGGCAGGAGTACTTCCAAACCCACGACGCCTTCTTGATGCCCGAGGCTTTCGTGCCGGCCATTCCCCATGACCACCGCTTTAGCGGACGGTTCTTCCACGAACCGCGGACCATCGCGACGTCACAGGGACCGCGACTCTACGGCGACATATTTCGGTGGATTTCGTTTGCGACCTTGACGGGGAACCCAGCAGCAGTGGCGCCCGTCGGGCGCACCAGGGGAGGATTGCCGGTGGGGATCCAGATTATGGGACCGTATCTCGAGGACGCCACGCCCATCGACGTCGCCGGACTGCTAGCGGACGTTGTCGGCGGCTTCCAGGCCCCTCCAGGGTTTGCCGTGTAGAAACACAGCCTAACCATGTCGAGCCCTCAGGATTCCGCCTGGGAAACAGGCTTCCCGCCATCTGTTTTTCGTGGTCTTCGTCGGTCAGCGGACAAGGGGGCCGCTATCCGATGAAGAGACCGCGCTATACTCGTCCGAAACGTGTCCTTCGCCTTCCCGACCTTGACCACGCCAAGGCAGCCGTCTTGAACACCTTGACTTCACCCGATTCGCAACGCTCGTACCGGTTCGCCACCAACGATTTTATCGCCTGGTACTGCACTGAGCCCAGGCTGGCATTCAACAAGACCGTTGTGCTGCGGTATAGGTTGCAGCTCGAGGCCCGTTGTTTGGCGTCCTCCACGATCAACCTACGCCTTGCCGCGGTCAGAAGGCTTGCCTACGAGGCCGCCGACACCGGCTTGCTGAGCCCCGAGTTGGCGGCCGGCATCCGACGAGTTAAAGGAGCCAAGAAGCTGGGCATCCGGCTCGGGAACTGGGCCAGCCCTGACCAAGCTAAGCGGCTGCTTCGGTCGCCGAATGTCGAAACGGCCCGCGGCAAGCGGGATCGAGCAATGCTGGCCCTCGCACTCGGGTGCGGGTTGCGCCGCTTGGAATTGGTACAGCTCACGGTCGAGTACCCGCAGCGCAGGGAAGACCACTAGGTCATCGTCGATCTGGTGGGAAAAGGGGGACACATCCGAACGGTTCCTGTTCCGGACTGGGTCAAAGCTACCGTCGATCTGTGGATCATGGAGGCAGGAGTCACTTGGGGCAGAATCTTTCGCTGTGTGAACAAGACCGGATCTGTCTGGGGCAGCGGGATCACGGAGAAAGTCGTGTGGTGCGTTGTCCGAGAGCACGCCGCGAAGGCCGGGATTGACAGGCTAGCGCCGCACGACCTGCGGCGCACCTGTGCGCGGCTCTGTCACGTGGCGGGCGGAGAGCTTGAGCAAATTCAATTCTTGCTGGGTCATGTGAGCGTTCAGACCACCCAACGCTACCTGGGGTGCAAACAGCGGCTGAACGAAGCCGTGAACGACTCCATTGGGATCGAACCTGAGACTGGGACGCGTGGCAGCCAGTAGTCCGGTGGGCCCCGTCGTGGGCGAGAAGCCGACTTCTCAGGCAGAATCCCGATCCGCACACGGCGGTGGGTTAAAGGTCAGGGGTACCGGCGGTCTATAGCCCCCCGGCGGCAGTAAATCATACTTTACAGCCGCGAGCTGTGATGTAAACTGTCTCAATTCATCTGGTACCAAAACTCGGGCACCTCACTCCAGATGCTAATGACTAGGTACTCTGGTTAGGGCCGAGAAGTACAGCAGCGGCGTCGCCGCAACCGTAAGGGGTGAACTCGCCCAAGACCCTCGCACACTTCGGAGGTGTCCGGATATTGGTGGGCTTCTGGATGTTTTCATGAATTGGCAAAGATTAAGGCATTTTTGGATTCTCGTGTTTCTTTCGTTATTCATTCTTACAGTTCAATCGCAGCTCTTGCTGGGTGCGCAATCCAACCGTGTGGCACAGTGGGAGTGCTACGAAGCCTCGCTAACAAGCGCCAACAGCTACGCCAATCCGCTGCAGGAGATCCAGGTGGAAGTCGAATTTGTCTCACCCAGCGGAAAGGAGCATTCCATCCCAGCTTTTTGGGACGGCGGCAAAACGTGGCGAGTGCGCTTTTCGCCGGAGGAAATCGGGAAGTGGACATTCAGCACGCGCACGACGCTTGCGTCCGATTCGGGGCTGAATGGCCGTCGGGGCAAATTCACTTGCGTTCCCTACGCGGGAAACAATGCGCTCTATCGCCACGGCGCGCTGCGGGTCTCGGATGACCGTCGCTATCTCGTCCACGCCGACGGAACGCCGTTTTTCTGGCTTGCAGATACGGCCTGGAACGGCGTATTGAAATCGGGCGCAGCAGGTTGGGAAAAGTACCTCAAAGAGCGTGCCTCCAAGGGTTTCAACGCCATTCAATGGGTGACGGGGCAGTGGCTGGGTTGGCGAGGGGATGAGAAAGGGCAAACGGTCTTCTCCGGCCGTGAGCGCATAAGAGTAAATCCTGAGTTCTGCCGCCGGATGGATGCGCGAGTGGACGCCTTAAACGACCACGGTTTCATCTCCGCTCCAGTCCTACTCTGGGCTGCAGTATGGAATGAGAAGGAGGCGATGGAGAACCCCGGCGTCTCGTTGCCCGAAGACCAGGCCATTCTCCTGGCGAGATATTTCGTAGCGCGCTGGGGTGCTCACCAAACCGTGTGGATTCTCAACGGTGACGGTGACTACCGCGACGAAAATGCCGAAAGATGGAAGCGTATCGGGCGCGCGGTATTTGCTAATTCTCAGAATCGACTCGCCACGGTGCATCCTCAGGGTTTGAACTGGGTAGCCGACGAGTTCCACCATGAATCCTGGCTGAGTTTTATTGGTTACCAGAGTTGCCACTTCGATTCTACCCAAGCGTACCTTTGGCACGTCGTGGGTCCACCTGCTAGGGAATGGAAGACTGACCCAGCACGGCCCATTATTGACATCGAGCCGCAATACGAGGGTTACCGCACCCCCCCGGTCCTGGGGAGACGAACGCCTATCAGGTCCGACGGGCAGCGTACTGGAGCTTGCTTGTTTCTCCCACAGCAGGCGTGTCCTATGGCGGCAGTGGCATTTGGCCTTGGGCGCTCCGGCACGAGCCTCCAATGGGCCACCCGGGGAGTGCCGTCGACCCCCTCTGGTCAGAAGCCATAAAAATGCCCGGCAGCATGGAGCGCAAGTACATCCGCGACTTATTCACTTCCCTGGAGTGGTGGAAACTACGGCCTGCGCCCGAGTTCTTGGCTATACAACCAGGCGATCAAGACCCTCGGCGGTTCATCGCTCTGGCGAAAGCTGTAGAGTCCGATTGGCTGCTCGCGTACCTCCCGGTGGGGGGGACGATCTCTTTCCGGCCGGAAGGATTGTCTCGCCCAATGGCTGCCCGATGGTTCAATCCTCGAAATGGGAAATGGGAAGTCGAGGCCGCGATAAAGCCAGGCGCGCTGGTCCTGACCTCTGCGGATAATAACGACTGGGTCTTGTGGTTGGGTCCTCCGAGGAAGTGACAAAACTCAGGGGATTCACTTTTCACCTCACGCATCGGCGTGTGTCGCATCTTCACTCGCCTTATCCAGAAAATGGCATTAGTCTCAATGCCCCACGACCTTGTGGCTGCCGCACAGAGGACTCTCAAGCTGCGCGGTGATGGCGGAATAGGCTGGTCAACTGTGCGGAGAGTAGCTCTTTGGGCGCGGCTTCGATACCCAGAGCGCGCTATGCCAACTTGAAGCTCTTGATCACGAAGAGTACACTGCCGAACACGTTGGGTCTGTGTCCTTCTTTTCAGATCGATGGCTACCTCGACGGTCCCGCTGCGATTACGGAGATGCACGTACAGAGCACTGTCGCCGAAATCAGTGTGTTGCTTGCCCTACCGCAGCAATGGCCGAGCAGACGCCTGAAGGGAGTGCGCGTACGCCGCGGTGGCAAGGTGAACATTACGCGGAAAGAAGGCCGGCCCTTGATGCTGTGTGGGGGTCTGGCTCAGGAGAAAGCGATTTCTACCGAGCGATCCTTGCGGAGGCGGGCAAGAATTTACAACCAAGCCATGCACGGACGTGGAGCGTGGTTGAAATCCAAGTCAAGGAGGCGAGAAGGAATGAAACATGTAGGAATCATAATGCTCCTATTTGCGAGTCTTTGTTGCGCGCAAGAGTCGGGCGATTTTCAGCCCGCTTCGACCAACGTTTGGGGAGCCGAATACCCGCGCGTTGATAG
>CAZBWJ010000106.1:0-7298 GCA_964495535.1 uncultured Acidobacteriota bacterium
GGGCCGCACGGTAGTGGTGGTCACCGCGCGCAGCGAAGACGAGGAGAAGTGCGTCGTTGACAGGAAGTATTTTGAACAGATCCTAGAAAGACTCAGAACGGCTATTGAAACCCTCGAAATCGCAACGGACCCAAAACTCTTCGGCCAAATACTGAGAGCGGGGGAAACCGTCAACGAAGACATGCGCCTGGGGAAGTTGCGGTCATTTGAAGAAGCCTTTGGGGAGCGCTAGGCAGGCCAGCTGAGAAGGCGTTGGCAGTCTCATTCCCTCGCCGTGAACCAGTCCCGGAGGCACCGCACGGCTTCATCCACGTTTGTGATGAGAGTGACAATCTCCATCGCAGGCATCCGCCAAGTGGACTTCGAGTTGAGCTGCCCTTCCTGCTGCAAGCATTCGATGACCGGCTGCCAGTAAGGGGCCATGACTAGGAGCGGTTTTCGCCCGCCTACGGTCTTGGCCAGCGCCGATTTGTTCATCATCTCCCAGACCAGCGCCAGTTCGGCGAGCGTTCCGGTCCCACCCGGCAGGACAACGTAGGCGTCGCCACGCTCGATGAGTGTAGTAAGGCGATCCAACAATGAGTTCGTTCTGACTTCTTCCACGATCCACCGGTTAGCCACGGCGGCCCACACCGAGCAGGTGACCCCGATAGTATGCCCGCTAGCCTCGCGCGCCCCGCGGGCCGAAGCCTCCATCAAGCCCCCGTAGCCGCCGTTGCAGATGGTGAAGCCGCTCTCCGCCAGGAGTCGCCCCAGCCGCTGCGCCTCCGCATAGACGAAGCTGCCCTCGCGCGGCAGCGAACTGCCGAAGATAGTGATGGTTCTCATGGTCTTCTGTAGCGACGGTCTGTGACCGCCGCCGCCCTCCGGCGCTCGCGGAGCGCCGCTACAAAATGCTCTCCTACCTCGGTGTTGCCCCGACGGCGAACCGCTGAAAAATGGCCAGAGCGATGCGGTCAACCACGGCTGCTCCCTCGGCTGGTTTCAGGAGGTAGCTGTTTCCGATAAGAGAGAACGCCAGCCGCTCCCCTGAAGGCAGCTCCATGTAGCCCGCGAGCGCGTTGACGTGTTCCATCGTGCCCGTCTTGGCACGGATACGACCGCGCCCCGGCGAACCCGTGAACCGCTCGGCCAGCGTCCCATCCACACCCGCCACCGGCAGCGAGTCCAGATAAGCCTCGAACCGCGGAGAGGCGGCCATGTATTTCAGCAGCTTGATCACGGCGCGCGGCGCGACCAGGGCGTGGCGCGAAAGGCCTGAGCCGTCAGCGAAACTCGCCTCGCCCGGTTCGATCCCCACTTGCGCGCCGAACTCTTTGAGGACTTCCAAACCCACACTCAGACTGCCGTATTGCTTCACTTCTCGCCCAAGCGTCCGAAGCAGCATCTCGGCGTGCAGGTTATGGCTGAACTTGTTGATAGTCTTGACGTCTTCCTCTAGCGGCCGGGAGACGTGCTCGGCCAGCACCACGCGCGGCGACGGCTCGGGAAAGGCAGCTGGCGTGGTGGCAGCTTCGATGCGTGCCACGTGACGCACTTCCACGCGACCGCGAATCGTAACCCCGCGTGCTTCCAGCGCGCGCCGGAAAAGCTCTCCGATTAGCTGCGGGGGATTGTCGATAGAGACCGAATCCTGCGCCTCACCTGCGTCAAGAGGGATCTCGCCCCAGACGTCCAGTTGGCGCGAGCCCGGAGCGCGCTCCACGAAGATGCGCTTTCGCGTCCCTGCCGCGGAGGTCTCTACCCGATTGTTGATCTGGTAGTAGTCCGGGAAGGGCTCCAGGCGAACCTCGGCGGTTGCACCGGGCGCCGCTCCCGGCCGGACCCGTAACAGCAAGGCATTGTCGTTGAAAGCCAGTGCCGTAACCGGGGCTCCGTAGCCCCACTGTAAGTCTTCTGCGTCCCAGCCGTGACTGTAAGGCTCAAAGAGGAAGTAGCTGTCGTCAGCCACGAGATTCGCCGCCACCTCGCGCACGCCTCGCGCCGCGGCCTGAGCTGCAAGCTTCTGGAGGACCGCGTCCGCCGGTTCCTGCGGGCCGGACTGGGCTTGCCCAGGCAGCACGCGGTTGCCGAGGTTCGCGTCGCCGCGTCCGACCAGGAAGAGGTCTCCCACGCGGCCGCTCGAGTCCGGCGCCGCGTCCGCCTCAACCGTGGTGCGAAAAACGAAATCCGGGCCGAGTCTCTCGATGGCTGCCGCCGTGGTAAACAGCTTCATGTTCGAGGCGGGCAAGAAAAGGCGCTCGGCGTTGCGGGTGAAGAGAACTTTGCCGTCAGAAAGGCGAACCACTTCGATGCCCCAGAGCCCTCGCCGCGCCTCCGTGCGCCGGAGAATGGACTCGATACGCTGGGCAAGGGTGACGCGCTTCTTTGGCGCCTCGGTGGCTACTGCAAGTGAGGAAAGCGCAACCGTCAGAACGAAGGCGATAAGTACTCGGCGGGAAAGGCTGGCCACACTCGGCACGCTTCTCAGCGTGGGCGTTTCAAAAGGTAGGGGAGGGCTTTGCCCTCCCGTCTGCTCGATCTCCTGAGCGGGAGCCCAAAGGGCTTCCCTACGACATGAATCCACGCTTGGTCCAATCGAAGATAGGCTTCCAGTCCGCAGCCGGCCCCGGGCACCTATGCGCCCAGCAACCGTGCCGCGTCTTTGGCGAAATAGGTCAGGATGATGTCCGCGCCGGCCCGCCGGATGGAGGTGAGCGATTCCAGGATAATCCGCTCGCGGTCAATCCAACCCATTCTGGCCGCGGCCTCGATGAGCGAAAATTCCCCACTTACCTGGTAGGCGGCGATGGGGACGTCGAAGCGGCGGCGCGCCAAAGCGATGACGTCGAGGTAAGGCAGCGCCGGCTTCACCATGATGATGTCCGCGCCCTCCTCGATGTCCAGCGCGATTTCCCGCATTGCCTCGCGTTGGTTAGCAGGGTCCATCTGGTGTGAGCGGCGGTCGCCGAACTGGGGCGTGGAATCGGCCGCCTCCCGGAAAGGCCCGTAGAACCCTGAGGCGTACTTGGCCGAGTAGGCCATGATCGGGATCTGCGTGAAACCTTGCCCGTCCAAGGCCGCGCGGATGCGTCCGACGCGACCGTCCATCATATCGGAAGGCGCGACCATATCCGCACCGGCGCGGGCCTGGGCGAGCGCCGTCTTGGCCAGCAGGTCGAGGGTGGAATCGTTGTCAATCTCGCCGTTTTTGACTACCCCGCAATGCCCGTGGCTCGTGTACTCGCAAAGGCAGAGGTCGCAGATGACGATCAACCTGGGCACTTCTTTCTTGAGCGCCCGAACCGCACGCTGCACGATGCCCTCAGGACCGTAGGCGCCGGAACCCACCTCGTCCTTCGTTTCCGGGATGCCGAACAAGATAACGGCGGGAATGCCCAAATCGTAGGCCGCTTTGCACTCGTCCACCAACAGGTCCACCGACCAGCGGTAGTTGCCGGGCATGGACTTGATCTCGTGCTTGACCCGAGAACCCGGGCAGACGAAAAGCGGATAGACCAGCGAACTTGCCGTGCAGCGCGTCTCGCGGACCAGAGTGCGGATGGCCTCTGACTGCCGCAGACGGCGCGGCCGATGGGTTGGGAATGACATGACTTTGTCCTTTGTCCGTGGTCCGTTGCCCGTTGCCCCACGTACGCAGTTGCACAGAAGCTTTCAACAACTGACCACGGACGACGGACAACTGACAAGGGACGCTAGTACAGCCTCTCGCGCGGCTTCAAGTTTCCAAACGTGCCCACATTCGCCAGGGACAACGCCACGCGGAATTGATGTTCCCGCCTCAGGCCGCCGACGGCGAAGCGCCGGTACTCGAGGTCGAGCGCAAAGCAACCAAAATTATAACTGACCTGATTGACAACCTGGTGGGCGATTCGCTGGGCGAGGTTGAAGTCGAGACCAAACGCGCCACTGAAGCCTCTGCGGTTCACCTCACCGTAGCTCGCTACGGCGCGCAACAGGTGGAAGGAAGGGAGCTGGGAAAGCGAGCCGGAAGGCGCGAGCGGCGTCGAAAGCGCGGCCGTGCGGTTGATGAAGAAGTCGGTGAACGATAAGCCCACAGGGCCGCGGCGCAAGTGGGACGTGATGCCGGCGTTCAGCACACCTCCGCCACTGGGACTGATATCAGCGCGCAGTTCCGTGTCGTAGTTCGAGAAAGGCGCAAACTTCACGACGGAGACGACCGGCGAGAGCCGCCGTCCCTGCGCAAACGCGAAACCCGTCAGCGAAATGGTGGGATCAAAGACCACGCGCCTCCCCGGATCGAGCGCGCCGCCGAAAGTGGGGTCAAAGTAGTACTTCTGCGAGAGGCGCCAGGAGATGAGCTCGCGCGCCTGGGGCTTCTCCGTTTGACCCGCCGCGGTGTCCTTGCGGAAGAAAAGCGAGTTGGTCAGGGAATATTCGATTTCGTTCGTCTCGGCGAAGATGTCCACTTGGTCGAAGCGCATCACATCTTGGAGGCTCTCCGGGTCGCGGGCCCGCACCAGCCGGTAGCGGATGTCCGGTTCGATCACGTGCTTGAAGCGGTAGCCCCAGAGCGGCTTGGAAAAGACCTTGTCGAAGGAGGGCGGCCGTAAATCGACCGAGAACTCGCCGAGAAGCCGGTGGAGAGGTTCGCCATCGGCACGAAGGCTGGTGCCGTAGCGCGTCGCCCGGAGGCCCGCCGAAGGGGTTACGTGAAAACCCAGGAAGGGCTTGGGGCGTAGCGTGACTTCGGGATGGAAATCGAGGCGCTCGGAAAGCTGGGGGGTCTCGAGGCCGGGCTCGGTGCGCCCCACACCTGTCGCAGAAACATCGAAGGCGAAATACACCGGCGAGCGCCCCACTTGCTTATCCACCCCTGAGAAAGAGAAGCTCGGGGTCTGCCGGATGATGATGGAGTTGCCCGGTTTGCGCTCCGCCGAAAGAAAGTTCTGGTAGCGCGAGGCGTAAGCGTTGATGCTGTACCCGTCGAAATTCTTGCTCACGAACCCTGTCTGATGGGCTTCTGACGCGACGGCCTGGGTGAAATTATCAGTGAAGGTGAAACGAAAGGCCAATGAGGTGATGTAGTCCACGTCCAGGACGCCGCGGAAGCCGTGCCCCAAGTCGGGGGTCTGCCCTACCGCGCGCAGGCTCTGTCCAGGCGCTCGCGACTGTCGCAGAGGACCACTCCCCTTGTCGTTGACGCCGAAATAATCAATGGTGATGTCGCTCGTGGCATTAGGGCGGGCGCGGAAACGCCCGCTGCGCGCCAAGCCGCGGATGCTGTAGTTTTCCACACCCAGAAGCAAGTCCGCGCTGGGATTGATAGCCCAGAAGAAGCCTCCGCCGACGATAAATCCCTTCTGCGAAGAGGTGCCCACGTGCGGAAGCAGGAACCCAGTCTGGCGGGGCTGTTGGGCGATGGAGTTGATGAAATAGGGGGAATAGAAAATCGGCACGCGGAACAATCGAAAGACGGAACCTTGCGTGACCACCTTGTTCCCCACCTTGACCCGGGCACGCCGGGCGCCTATCGACCAGCCCTTCTTTTCGCACGCGCACGAACTCAGCCGGCCCCGCTCGACCACGTAAGTGCTCTCGCCGCGTCGCTCCACCTTCCGGGCGCGCACGTAAAACGGATTCTCGGTGGTCAACATGCGCGGTCGCGGCCTGATCCGCGCATGAAGGTTGCCTCGGCCGTTCGAAAACCAGCCCAGCCCCGTCCGCACGTTGTAATGGGCCTCATCCGCCTCGAGGCGGCTTTCGGAATCTGCAAACGTCACGTGACCCCGGGCCACGACGTCACCCGTGGACGCGTCGAAGCTCGCCTCGTCGGCGGTGAGCTTCATTTCCTGGTAGGTCACCTCGACGTGCCCGCACAACTGGTAGGTGTCCTTCACTTTCTCCTGAGAATCCGCGCGAATGCTGACGGTGGACTTGAGATCTTGAAGCGCGGAGGGAATTTCCGGTCGCTGCTGCCCCAAGGCGGTCGGGAAAAAGCCCTGGCACATTACCAGCAAGATAGACACTCCCGCGCACCGCGAAAGCCCAGCCAGCCGGAGCTTGAGCGAAGCGTAACCCATAGGCGCACGAGAACGGTTCATTCTACTCGAAAGCACTTTGTTCCATCGAACGCTTTTGCTAAGATGCAGGGAGAGTCGGTGAACGCTGCCTGGAGGGTTTTGACAGCCCCGTGAAATGCCCCAAGTGCGGGTTCGTAAGCTATCCTGGACTTCCCCAATGTAAGAAGTGCGGCCATTCGTTCGTTCCGACGAAGCCCCAGGAGAAGTCGTCGTCCGTCGTGTCTTTGTTTTCGGGGCCACCGCTGCCCGCGCCGCGCCAGACGGCACCTCCGGTGCCTCCGCTCAGCGTAACTCCCCCCGAAATCCCGGTGATGCCGATCAGGCCGTCGGTGGAAGCTCCTGCGCGAGAGCCCAGCCTGACCGCGGTCAGTCCGGCCGCCGCCGAGGAAGAAGGCCACCCAACCGAGCCTGTGCGGCCCTGGCGCGAAGAGCTCAGCGAGCGGGTGGAAGACTTCCGCCGGCGACGCGCGCGCCTGCGGGGTGATTTTGGCGGGAGTACAAACCTGGAATTCGACTTCAAGGACGAAGGGCACGTGGAAGCCGCTACCAGAGTCGATGCCGAGGTGGTCGAGCGGCCTCCGGGAGAAATGAGCCTGGACATCGAACTGGAAAGGCCCAGCAGGCCGGATGCGGAGGCGCCCGTTCTGGACTCGCTTTCCTTGGACAAACCTGGGGCGGGAGCAAGGGGCTTCACTTCGACAGCGGTGGATGCCGCCGAATTGCCGCTGGAGCCCGCGGCGGTTCAGCCGCAGCCGGTGGAGATCGTCATAGACTCCCAACCCGCGGCGGAGGTTGCCCAAACAGAGGCTGAGGCCGTAGTTCTGCCTAAGGCTCCGCTGGGGCGGCGGTTCCTCGCCGGCGTGTTGGACACGCTGGTTTTGTTGGTGGCTGCGGGCCTCTTTGCCTTGATATTCTGGCGCGCGGGCGGGCGTATGTCGCCTCAGCCGCTGAACCTCGGCGTCGTCGGTTTCATTACCGCGTTCTTCATCATGGCTTACTTCGGGGTGTTCGCGGCCCTCACCTTCACGACCCCGGGCCTGCTCTGGCTGGGAATTGAAGTGCGCGCCCTCGACGGCACGTACCCTACAGCGGCGCAAGCCTTCTGGCGTGCCTTCGGCTACCTGGTCTCCATCGGGGCGTTGATGCTGGGATTCGTCTGGGCGTTGGTCGATAGCGACCACCTGACCTGGCACGACCGCATGTCGGGCACTTTTCTGGCGGTCGCAGATACCGCAGTCGTAAGTCAAAAGTCGA
>CAZBWJ010000107.1:0-7006 GCA_964495535.1 uncultured Acidobacteriota bacterium
CCGTGGGCGAAGACGGTCTTCGGCAGCGGCAGGCCAGCAGCCAGGAGAAATGCCGGCCAATAGACGGCGTGGAAGCGCAGGATGTCCTTGCCAATCATGTGCACGACTTCGCCCGGCCCCTCCGTGTGAAGCCAATACTTGTGAAAATCCGCGCCGCCGTTCTCGCCCTGCGCGTAGCCCAGGCCGGTCAGGTAACCCGTGAGCGCGTCGTACCAGACATAGAAAACCTGCTCCGGGTCACCCGGCCAGGGAATGCCCCACTTGATGCGCTTGCGGCTGACCGAGATGTCGCGCAGCCCGCTCCGCACAAAGCTTTTCACTTCATTGAGCCGGTAGTCAGGCTTCACGAACTCCGGGTTATTCTTGTAGTGGTCGAGCAGTCGCTCCTGAAAAGCTGAGAGCTTGAAGAAGTAATTCTCCTCGCTGATCAGCTCCGCTGGTCTTCCGCAGATGTCGCAGTCCGCCGGCTCGACGCCATCCGCAATATAGCGCTCGTCGTTTACGCAGTAACGCCCCTGGTACCGACCTTTGTAGATCACGCCCGGCTCGTTCTCTTGTGCGCGCTGCAAAAGGCGCTGGACCGAGGTCAGGTGATCAGCCTGGTCGGTGTAAGCGAAATGCGTGTAGTCAATGCCCAGCTTCTTCCACAGCTCGAGGAAAAGCTTTCGCTTCTCGGCAACGAATTGGCGCGGTGAGACCCCGGCAGCCACCGCGGCTCGCTCAAGTTTTTCGCCGTGTTCATCCGTGCCGGTGAAAAACGCCACGTCCTCCCCGCACATGCGCCTGTATCGCGCCAGCACGTCGCACACGATGGTGGTGTACGCCGAGCCGACGTGCGGCCGGGCGTTGGGGTAATAGAGCGGGGTTGTCAGATAGAACTTCTTCATCGGTTCATCGGGCGATTGAACCATTGGTTCATTGAATCATTGCTCCATTGAAAGATGAACTGCGGGGACGCGCAGGGTCATCGTGGCTTTCAATGGGTCAATGAACCGATGGGTCAATGAATCAATTCAAGCCTGCCTCTGCATGTAGGCGAGCTGCGCCGCGAGCATAACCTCCTTGAGCGGTACGGCTTTCTCGTTCGCAAGCCGCTGGCAATCTTCGTACTCCGGCGCGACGTTCACCACCTTGCCGTCGCGTTTGGCTACCTTCACCCGCACCGAGCCAAACCGTGTCTCCACGCTCACCAGCTCGCGCTCCAACACCTTGCGGCGCGCCTCGTGGATGCGGAGGCCGATGGTGGTGGTCTGCTCGAAGAGAAGCTGGGCCAGGGCATCGCCCGCCTCGGGCGGCGAGAGAACGGTTACCAGAAAGCCCGGCCGGTTCTTCTTCATCTGGATGGCGCTGCACGTCACGTCCAGCGCGCCCGCGGCCAGAGCCTGTTCAACAAAGTAGCCGTAAAGCTGCGGGCTCATGTCGTCCACATTGGCTTCTATGACGGAAACCACCTCGTCGCCCGCAGCTCCCGGCTGAGGTCTTACAATTTCCACGCTCTCGCCGACAAACAGCCGCGCGACGTTGGCGAATTTGGGGAAATCCCTCTCGCCAGCTCCGTAACCGATGCGCTCGACCTTCATCGGGGGCAGCGGGCCAAAACCGCTCGCCAGGGTTGAGACGATGGCCGCGCCCGTAGGCGTTACCAGCTCACCTTCAACGCCCGAGGAATAGATGGGGATGTCCTTCAGCAGCTCGGCGGTCGCGGGAGCCGGCACCGGCAGCGACCCGTGCTCCGCCTCCACGCGGCCCCCGCCCACGTTCAGGGGCGAACAAGTCAATTCCGATACTTCCAGCAGCTCCAGGCCGACGCAGGCGCCGACAATGTCGATGATAGCGTCTACCGCGCCCACTTCGTGAAAATGGATTTCGCTCGGCGGCAGGTTGTGAAGCTTGCCTTCCACTTCCGCCAAGCGGCGAAAGATCTTGAGCGCCTTCTCCTTCACCGTTTCCGCCAGCTCCGTCTTGTCAATCAACTCCTCAATGTCGGCCAGCTTGCGATGGGGTTGCTGGCCGGGGACGCGGATGTCCACCCGCGCTCCCACCAGGTTGCCCCGCACGGCGCGCGTCAGCTTGAACTCGTAGAATCCCACGCGCATTTTCTTCAGTTCAACCAGGAGCCGGCGGGCATCCAGTCCGGCATCGAGCAGCGCGGCCAGCAACATGTCGCCGCTGACGCCGGACGAGCAATCCAGGTAAGCTTGTCTCATAAAAGCCTCGGCAAGAGTTCGCCGGCTTGGCCGGGCAGAACCCAATTCGCCCTTGGGTCTAGAGGCGTAGGCTCGGAGTTCACGACCGCCAGCTTTGCCCCCGCCTCCCGCGCCGCTTCCGCCAGGCCCGCCGCCGGATACACCACGGCCGAGGTCCCAATCGCCAGGAATACCTCTGCCTTAGTGCTTGCCTCCACAGCCCGCTGCCACTCCCCGGGAGGCAGGGACTCGCCGAACCAGACGACTCCGGGACGGAGCAGCGCCCCGCACGGGCAACGAGGCGGCAAATCCGCGAGCGGCACTTGTTCGTTCCGTGCTTCCGTGCCACAGCCCAAGCACCGCACCAGCCAGATATCGCCGTGCAGCTTCACCACGTTCCGGCTGCCGGCGCGGTCATGGAGGCCGTCCACGTTCTGCGTCACCAGGGTAAAGCTTCCCGAAGCCCGAGTCGCGCCCGTCTTTCGCCGCTCGAGTTCCGCCAGGGCCCGGTGACCCGGATTGGGCTCGGCCTTGCGGATGATCTGGCGTCGCCAGTCGTACCACTCCCACACCAAGCGGGGATTTTCGGCAAACGCCTCCGGGGTCGCCAGTTTTTCGGGGGGGTAGTTCCGCCAGAGCCCGCCGGGACCGCGAAAGGTCGGGATGCCGCTTTCCGCGGAGATCCCCGCGCCCGTCAGCGCCACAACGCGCTCAGCCTCATCCAGGGCCTGGCGCAGCGCTCGCATCGAATCGGTCACGGGGCCTCAATGGTTCCACCCAGATGCCGCTTCAACCACAACGATACTATTCTTAGCCGTGAAAGCTTGTCAATGCGGCGGCATGCCGCGCCTATTCCTTGGGGATAAACTCGCGGATGAACCGCCGGCAGTGGTGAATGGTTAGCCATTTTTCCACGGCGAGGACCAGCGCGAGAAAAACTGCGATTCCCCATGCCTCGCCGCTACCTCCGGCACCGGGGCCGGACGGAGCGCCAATCGTTGGGCTGACCGCAGCGATCACGAAGACCACCCCCAGGATCAGCAAGTAAGCCTCAACGATGAAGTCCCCAATTCCCAAAAACCAGTGGCCGACATAGAAATAGCCGCCGCCCGGGATGAGCAACGAGCGTCGCACCATGGTCTTTTCGTCCTTGAAGGCGAGCTTGCAGTTGTGGCACTCGTACACCTGGGGGGTGAGTTCGGCCAAGCAATTGGGACAGAGGGGAACGATCGCCCCGGCCGCGGTCATCTCCCCCGCACCGCGTGAAAAGAGAGCTGCAAGAAGAACCTTGATCTTCTTGGCGTCTCCCCAGCCGAGTCCCCAATAGGTTTCCTTTTTCCCATTGCGGTACTTAATCCGGAACGTCCGCGCCAGCCATCCTGTTACCTTGGCCTCCTCCACATCTCCCCAGAGGAAGGCACGCATGATCTTCTTCCAGCTCCCATCGCGCTTGACCTGAAAGAGCAAGAGGCGGCGGTTGGTGAACACGAGCATGGTGGCCGTGACGTAGTAGATGTACCAGCCAAACGTGATTTGCTCAAACACGCTGGCGGGCGCCTGGCAGGGGGCGACGTAGAGGAGGACTTCCTCCGGCGTGAGCGCCCTGCGCAGGACTTCCTGTAGCTTGTCCAGGGCCTTGTCGGCGCGCTTGCGGATGCCCTTCTTCTCTTGGCCTTTGTGGTTGGTGTAAAGCGTGTCCTCGCGTACCCGCACGCCGTTTGGCGAACCCAGGCGGGACGACTGCTGGGGATGCACGGGGAAATAGATGTCGGGCATGGCAAACCTCCATTCCGGACAGACCCTGGGGCAAAATTGGGCGGATTGTACGGCGCGATGGCGCCCAGGTCAACTACTACGCCTAGACCTGCTGGTGCTTGTTTTCGTCGCACACCTGGCGTGGCGAGCTTGAGCCGCGTTTTTCCGGTTTACGAGGGTGGCGTGGCTGGTGTAGTTTGATAAGAGATGTAGCGCAGGATCCGCAGGGTGATCCTGCGGCACTACGATCGATACAAGAAGCCGCAGCCCGTCAGCCGACGGGCTGCGCTACAAAGATGCGGGCCGGTAGCTCAAGCGGTAGAGCATTGCCCTTTTAAGGCAAGGGTTCTGGGTTCGAGTCCCAGCCGGCTCATAAAGCCGGATGACAGTCGCTAGCTCGCAGTTAACGGCACAAAGAACGGACGACCGTGGTCAGTTCCCGGCCGCCGCAGCGCACCTATCTGTCATTCCTCGGTCATCTCGTAGACCACCTTGCGTTGGCGCAGATACGCGAGCACTGCAGCTAAGCATCCTTCTTCCCTGCCGACGAATTCGGGTGGGGAAATCCCTTGGCGCGTGTAACGATTCTCCAGCACTAGGCGCGCCACAGCCGTGCACACGTAACCGGTGGTTCGCGCCATGGAATTGATGCCGGTCGCTCGGTCGCAGACATCGAAGAGGTCATAGGTGATTTTCTTCCTGCGGCCGTTTTCCTCGCCGACAACCGTGATGCGCCCGGCGGTGAATTCCTCTTCGCCCTCACCCAGCTTCCAGCTATCGAATAGCACCCGGGCAGTGACCTCAAAAGGAACGACGCGCTGGCCGTTCACCTCCAAGGGCGTTTGGGCGAAAAACCCCGCGTCCTTCAAGGCCTGAATGAGACGGATGTGGCCGGGGTAGCGCAGCGTCTTGTCTCTCATGTTGGGCACGCTCATCGTCTGGAGGAGCGATCGCAGACCATCGGTGTTGAACGCCTCGAGCGTGCCGACCTTGTCGAACTCGACCAGTTCGGGATCGGATAGGGCGGGCCGCACCACCACCTGCCCGTTCTCCACGTAACGCGCCGGTCGCGTGTACTCCTCGAGGACATCGATGGGTGAAAACGGCGCCTTGTACTCAAACGGTTTCTTGCGCACGCGCGGCAGCCCGCCGACCAGGCACTCGAAGCTCGTGACGTTCATTCGCTCCACCCAATAGCCCAGGATCAGGTTGCCCATTCCCGGGGCCACGCCGCAGTCCACAACCGCCGTGACGTTGCGTCGTTGGGCCAGTTCGTCAAGCAAGAAGGCGTCTTCGGGAAAGAAGGAGATGTCCACAACGTTCTTTCCGGCATCGATCACGACCTCGAGGGTCTTGAAACCCATGAAGCCGGGCAGCGCCCCGACGACAAGGTCCGCGTCGCCGACGACCCGCCGGACGGCTTCGGCATCCGCCAGATTAGCCTCCACAGTCTTGAGGGAATAGCGCGCGCGCAAGCGCGCCAGCGCCGCGGCATCTACGTCCACTGCGGTCACATCAAAATCCGGGCAGAGATCGGCGGCGATCGCCTTCCCGACCAGTCCCGCCCCAAGGACCGTGATCTTTTTCATGGCCAACGAGTCTCCCCCAGGGAAGCGATATGCAGAGAAGCATAATTCTACTCCAGACGGCAAGACGCAGCCTGGCAATTAGGTGATTGGTTCTCGGTTGAGGGCCCTCGGTCGTCAGTGGTTAGTGGTCAGATATCAGTTCTCCGTTGCCAGCATGCAGACGTGCGCCGGGAGAATTCGTCCTTTCTCCGGCTGAGCCGGCGCAGGATTGGCCGGTTCCATTCCCAAGCACTGCTGTTCTTAGGCCAAGCCGAGGTGTGGGGGCTAGGCGAAGTTGGCCAGCTTGCGCATGGCCGCCAGGTTCTCTTCCAGGGGCGCGACGCGGCCGTACTCCAAGCCCACGTAGCCCTGGAAGCGGTCGCCAAGTTCGTAGATGGCCTGGAAAACGTTGCGGTAGTCGATCTCGCCCGTGCCCGGCTCGTGGCGGCCGGGAACATCGCCCACGTGGAAGTGCCCGATGCGCTCGATGTTGGACCGGATATTATTTATGAGATTCCCCTCCATGATTTGCGTGTGGTAGATGTCGAAGAGCAATTTGACGTTGGGGCTGCCCACGCGGTCCACCAACTCGGCCCCGTCGCGGACGTAGTAGAGGAAATAGCCCGCGTGGTCCACATAGGTATTCAGGATTTCGACCACCGCCGTGATGCCATTCTTCTGGAGGATAGGCGCGGCCTCGCGCAGCGCCGCCACCGCATTCGCCATCTGCTCGGAGCGCGGCATACCCCCCAGCTCGTTTCCGGTGAGCACCACCAGGCGCTTCGCATCGATTTTCTTCGCCGCTTCGACCGACGCGCCGATCTCCGCGAGGAAGCCTTCGCGCTCGCGCGGATTCACCAGGCCGCAGCCGCGCGCCTCCACGCCCTTGTTAGCCACAAGGCACGCGCAAGCCAGGGGATACTTCCTGTTCTCTGCAACGAAGGTTGCGAGCACGGCCGAGTCGCGCCAGTCGAACATCTCGAAGGCGTCGTAGCCGTGGTGGGTAAGCGTCGCCAGAGCCTCGCCCACCGGCATCTTGCCCATCAACCACCAGGTAACCGAAAGGCGCAGGCCCTTTTCTCCCGGCAGATTCGCCCGCGCCGCGGCGGGGAATGAGGTCAGAGCCAAAGAGCCGGCGGTCGCGGCCAGAAAAGAACGTCGGTCCATCGCATGCCTCCTCTCGATGAAGATCCAGACGATCAGTGTCCACCATACTGCCGTCGCGAACGCCACGCAAGAGAATCCCGACGGCCCGGCAAAGGCAATTCCACTTGCAGGCGATGCGAAGTCTGCTATGGTGCAGGTACAATCTGTAGCGCAACGTCCGTGGTTCGACGTTGCGGCACTTCTCGTAGCGGCGATCCCGACCAGTCGGGACAGGTCAGGCCGGTAGGCTTGTTTCTCGTGTAGCGCCGCGCTTTAGCCCGGCATCTTGCTGCCCCAAAGGGCAGCGCTACGAAGGCCTTAGTTGTGCTTGTTTCTCGTGTAGCGCCGGGC
>CAZBWJ010000108.1:0-6810 GCA_964495535.1 uncultured Acidobacteriota bacterium
CACGATCCGGTGAAACTCCGGGGCCGACGGTATAGTCCGGATGGGAGAAGGTCAAGGCTACTCCTTGCCTGAAGAAGGCGGGTGTCCTCGTAGGGCCTCTGAGGATAGCCGCGCCTCTTTAGGCAGCGGCCCTCCCCTCCATCCGCCTCCCCTTGACCCCAGCAGGGGATAACTGCCTTGTATCTGAAAAACGCGAAATCCTTGCGGGAAGTGCTCGCGCTCGCCGCGACGGCGCTGGCGCTCGCACTCATCTCCGTCCCTCTCCCAGCGCAAAACTGGAACAGCAATCTCGAGGGTCTCGTCCTCGACCCCAGCGGCGCGGCGATTCCGGCGGCTTCCGTCGAGTTGCGTAACCCGGCCACAGGCCAGGCGCGCGCGGCACGCACGAACGAACATGGCTTCTATAGCTTCCCCTTTGTTCCCGTCGGCGCCTACGAGCTCGAAGTGTCCAAGGCCGGGTTTGCCGGGAAAATGCTGCGCGGTTTGGTGCTTCAAGTGGGTCAGACGGCGCGCGTGGACGTCACGCTGGAACTTCCGCGCGAGCAAACCGTGGTGCGCGTGGAGGCTCAGCCGCCGCTCATCGAGACGGCCTCGCCGGCCCTCGGCGACGAAATTGACAATCGGCGCGTCAGCCTGTTGCCCCTGAACGGCCGACAATTCTCCCAACTGGCGCTGCTGGCCGCCGGCGCCGTGCCGCCCTATCCCAACAGCGCCGTGCAGCAGTTCAATACCGTCGCCCAGGGCATCGGGTTCTCGGTGAACGGCCAGCGCGCGGAACGGAACAACTTCTCGCTCGATGGCATCACCCTGATGGAGCCCTTCGCTTACAGCCTCACGGTGAATCCCTCCGTGGATGCCATCCGCGAGTTCCGCGTGGTAGAGAGTTCCTATTCTTCCGAGCAGGGGCTGACCTCAGGGGCGCAGGTGAACATCGCTTCGCGCTCCGGCTCGAACCGGTTCTCCGGGACAGCCTACGAATTCCTGCGCAACAGCGCGCTGGACGCCCGCAACTTTTTCGACGACCCGCGCCGGCCGATTCCGCCGTTCCGCCAGAACCAGTTCGGCGCGAGCTTCGGCGGCCCCCTGCGGCGCGACCAGACCTTTTTCTTCTCCAACTACGAAGGCTTGCGCGTTCGTCAGAGCGTGACCAACACCACGCTCCTGCCCTCCGCGGCGCTGCGCCACGGAGATTTCAGTGGGTGGAATCCCCTCACGGGAGAATCCTTCCCTGCCATCATCAACCCAGACACAGGTCAGCCCTTTCCTGGGAATCAGATTCCCGCAGCGCGCATCGATCCGCTATCGCGCGCCATCTTGGACCAGCTGCCGCTTCCCAACCAGCCGAACGCAGCGCCGGGTGAGAACAACCACATCAATGTGGGCCGGCGTCGCGCAACGAGCGATCAGTTCCTCCTGCGGCTTGACCACCGGTTGACCGCCCAGCATCAACTCTTCGGGCGATTCCTGGTGTTCAACAGCGCTCAACTCTTTCCCTTTGTGCCCAACGGCTTTGCCCAGAACCCTCCCGCGCCCCCAGGCTTCGGGACCCACAAGGACGACCGGGGCAGAAATCTCGCGCTGGGACTCACCTCCGTTTTTCGGCCCACGCTCATCAATGACTTTCGGTTTGGTTACGTGTACTTCCTGGGAACGAAGGAAGCGGAAAACATTCAAAGCGGTTTCCTCGGGTCGCTCGGGATCGAGCGCGCGCCCGGGGCCACGAATCGCGGCATCCCGGCCATCAACGTCCCCGGCTACGCGGACATGGGCGACAGCGACATCTTCCAGCCCTTTGCCCGCCGCAACCACACATTTCAATTCACGGACAACCTAGTGTGGGTGCGAGGCCGGCACACCTGGAAGTTCGGCGCGGACGTCCGCCGGCTGCGCCTGTTCTACCTGGTGGAGGATTTCGGGCAGGGGGTCTTTTCGTTCAGTGATGGTCTCGGGTCGGTTTCGGGAACCGCCTTTTCCGACTTCCTGCTGGGCCGGCCCTTCCTCTCCTTCGCGCAGGCGGGAAATTCCGGCGGCAACGACCGACTGAACTACGCGGGCTTCTACTTTTCCGACGAATTCCGCTTGACCCGCCGGCTGACGCTCAGTTACGGCCTGCGCGAGGAATTCTTCTCGCCGCCCACGAACGCTGACGGGCGCGCCTCCATCCTCGACCCCACGAACGCCGCGCGCTACATCGTCCGCAACGAGCGGGGGCAGGCTGCAAGCATGCTGAGCGACTCGCTGGTCGAGAACCTGCAGCGGACCTTCGGCCTGCAATTCATGACTTCGCAGGAAGCCGGCCTTCCGGCCTCGCTCATCCGGCCGGACTGGGCGGGCTGGGCGCCGCGCTTCGGCTTTGCCTATGACCTCTCGGGGCGAGGCACTACTTCCCTACGCGGTGGTTTTGGCGTTTTCAATTCTCTGGGCGAACTTGATTACGCCGCGGAGACGCGCTTGAGCGCGCCCATCACGGAATTCCTTTTCGGCCTGGACCTCTGCCGGTTCTATGGGCCGGGGGCCTGCGGGCAACCCTGGGCGCCGGCGCAGTTGAGTTACGCGCTCGCCTATCAACTGGGCAACACATCGCCCGTAGCGATTTCCTCGCCTCCCTCCATCCGCAACGGCTACGCTTACGAATGGAGCCTCTCGCTGGAGCACCTGCTCACGCCCAGCACAGTCTTTTCCGCGAGCTACGCCGGCTCGGCGGCGCGCAAGTTGCCCCGCCGCGCCCTGCAAAACCAAGGCGTACCGAACCTGCCCGGCGTCCGCCGCGGTTACCACCCGCAGCCCGGCTCCAACCAGTTCGTGCGCGCCACGGACGTCAACTCCAGCTACCAGGCCGCGATTCTTCGCCTGGAGCGGCGCTTCGCGCGCGGCCTTTCCTTCGTCGCGGGGTACACCTTCGGCAAGTCCATCGACACGGCTTCCGGCTTGAACGGCACCAACCAGCCCCAGGACAACTACAACTTGCAGGGCGAACGCGGCCTCTCCGATTTCGACGTGCGGCACCGCTTCGTGCTCTCGAGCACCTGGGAATTGCCCTTCGGTACTGGGCGCCGATGGTTCAGGAACGGGTTAGGAGCGAAGAGCTTCGGTGGTTGGCAACTGGCAAGTATCCTGACGCTTCAAACCGGCCAGCCGATGACCGCTCTTCTGCCCACCGCCTTGAGTGGTACCCAGTCCAATGGGACCGACCGACCGGACTTGGTGGCAAATCCCAATCTGCCTTACGGGCACCGTGACCCCAGCCGCTGGTTCAACACTGGAGCCTTCCAGCTTCCGCCGATCTTCTTTGACGCCCTGGGTCCATTCAGTATTCCCGGCAACGAAGGCCGCAATGTGATCACCGGACCGGACTTCAAGAATTTCGACATCAGCCTGGCGCGACACGCGCGCCTGAGCGAGCGGGCGAGCCTCGTGTTGCGCGCCGACGTCTTCAACTTGACCAACCATCCGAACTTCGACCGTCCCGGACTCATTTTCGGGACGTCAAACTTTGCCCGGATCAGCTCCGCACAAAACTCGCGACAGATACAGTTTGCTGTGCGGGTGAATTGGTGAACTTGTCAGTTGTCAGTGGTCAGTCGTCATAGAAACGCTCTGTGGCTCCGTGCCTCGGTGGCCTTCTCGGGTGCGGATTTACCACGGCTCATCGGCCGAGGGGCCGTAGATAGACGGCACCTTGGCACCCACCAGGCGCAAATAGACACTTAACTGGCCGCGATGATGGATCTGGTCGTGGAGGAGACTCCACAGCCAGTCCTTCCCCGACAACTTCATCACCTTGCCCTTACCCATGGGGAATCCGATCTTCTTGGAGAATAGTTCTTCTCCAGCCTTCCGGACTTTCTTGACCAGGGCGGCGTGGCGCTTCTTGTATTCGCGGATGAGGGCCTCTTTCGTCTTCGGCGGCGCCTCGTCGCCAAAGGTGATGCTGCCGCGCAGGCAGCCCTCGATCATTTCCCCTTCTTCGTAGGCAATTGTCCACATCAGTTCGTGCGCGGTCCGGGATACTTCATGCGGGCGATAGGCCAAGCGGTCGGCAGGGTAGTTTTCGAAAACGCGAACCGTAGTCTGAAACTCGCTTTCCCAGGTGGCAATGAAATCCTCAAGCTGCGGCATGCGCGCTACCTCCTCCAAGAAATCCTGTGTCTCGAACGGGTCATACGATAGCACCAAACGAGGGCGACGTAGAGGCGGGCTCATCCCGCCAGCTAACGGTAGAGTGGCTTCGGCCAGCGTCAGGGCCTCGTGATAGGGCCAGGGATACCGGCTAAGTCTCCGCTGCCCCTCCGCCTGCGCCGGCCGGGAAGAGCTAACCCTGCGGAGGCAGCGCGCTTGGGATTTGGGCGCTTACCCAGGGAGAGAAACTCGCGCCGCCTGGCGGGAGGCGGCCTCCGCCCCTTCTGTGCCGCTCAAGCGTAACTCGTGACCGCGCCCTGGTTTCGATCGCCTCGCTCGCGGGTGATCCGCTCCAGGTATCCACTGGCGCGAAACGCTTCCAGGGGGTCGGCCGGGAGTCCTTGGGAACGTCTCCACTGTTGGACCACCGGCCGCACATCCGTGAAGAAAGCGCGTTTCAAGCATTCCTCGGCATCCACCAAAGCGCAGCTCTCCTGGTATCTCGCCAGGCTCGCATGGTCCACCAAGGCAGCCTTGGCGTACAGTTCCTGCGCGCTGACTACGGTCTGGATCATTTCTTCGATCTTGCCTTTCAGGTTGTGGCTCTGGTCGATCATGTAGGCGATGTCGGCGCGCTGGCCGCTTTCCCACTCAAAGAACAGGATCTCGTGAAAAATCCGGAACACCTGGTACGGGTCGATGGAGCCCAGCGTCAAATCATCGTCGGCGTAGCGGCGGTCGTTAAAGTGGAACCCTCCCAGCATGTTCTCACTCAAGAGCCAAGCCACAATCTGCTCGATATTCTGGGCCTGGTAGTGATGACCGGTGTCCACCAGGACTTTCGCCTGCGGGCCAGCAGCCCGCGCCAACAAGAGCGCCATGCCCCAGTCGCCGACGTCGGTGTGATAGAAAGCTGGTTCAAAAGGCTTGTATTCGACCAGCAGGCGCTGTCCCGGAGAGAGATGGGCATGCGTCTCCTGCAAGCCCTCCTCAAACCACTTCCGGCGGTGGCGGATGTTTGCCGTCCCCGGGTAATTCGAGCCATCGGCGAACCAGAGAGAAATGTCCCGGCTGCCGGTCCGCTTGCCGATCTCCACACAGTCCAGAATATGTCGCCGCGCGGCCTGGCGAATCGCGGCATCCGGATTTGCCAGCGACCCATATTTGTAGATCTGGTCCTGAAACACGTTGGGGTTGATGGCGCCGATCCGGACACCCTGTTGCTCCGCCAGCCTCATCACTTCCGGCGCACTCTGGAGCCCCGCCGGGAAATCCCACAAGACGTGGACGGCTACCGTCGGGCAACAGCCGGTGAACTTGTTCACCTGCCCCGCGTCGCTGAACTTTTCCTCCGTCGTCGTGGCCGCCGCCGGCTGGATGAATTTCCCGAAGCGGGTTCCGGTGTTGGCGAAAGCCCAGGAGGGCAGTTCAATGCGAAACGTCTCCAGACTATTCCAGAGGGCTTGCTCAAGTTTCCTCTCGGTCATGCTTCACCCCCAGAAAACGCGCAGGGCATTCTAGTTGTGGGCCTTCGGAGGTGTCAACCTCGCGACGGCCCACGCTCCGCCGCTGATATCTCCGAGACGTCCGAGAGTCCTCGAGCAACGTCTGCGCAGTCGAGGTAGAGCGGCACTGGCGACGCGTCAGGAGAGCCAAGCAGAGGCGGGTTCACCCCCCGACAAGCCGCGGCTACCGGTAGAGCTGTGCGACGTACTTCTCATAGCCGTTGTACAGCCGGGTGGGAATCACCTCGCCGCTTTCGACCAGTTGCTCGTGGGCCTGAGACCAGCGCGGGTGGGGCTGCGACGGATCGACATTGGCCAGGAGATCGTATTCCGTGGGAATTGCGGTATTCCAGAAGGTTGCCGGCTGCTTTTCCGTGAATTCAAACTTCGTGATGCCCTTGATGCCCTTGAACCCGTATTTCCAGGGAGTGATCAGCCGCAGCGGCGCGCCGTTCTGGTTGGGCAAGGTCTTCCCGTACACGCCGAGGACGAGCAGCGCTAGTTCGTTCGTGGCTTCGGCGAGCGTCAGGGCCTCGTGATAGGGCCAGGGATAGTGGGTAAGCGTCCGCTGCCCTTCCGCCTGGGTGGGCCGGTAGAAGCTGACCATGCGCACGTAGCGGGCCTTAGACTTCGGCGCGCACCACTCGACGAACTTCCTCATCGGGAAGCCGATCCAGGGGATCACCATGGCCCAAGCCTCGACGCAGCGGTGGCGATAGACGCGCTCCTCGAGCGGCATCTGGCGGATCAGGTCGTCCACATCAATCTTGCGCGGTTTCTCCACCAAGCCTTTGATTTCGATTTCCCAGGGGCGCGACTCGAACGCTTCCGCCAGCTTCCAAACCTGGCGCTTGGTTTCGGTGAACTCGTAGTAGTTGTTGAAACTCGTAGCCACGCGCTCCGAGGTGAGCGGCTGGTCCACCTTGTACTCGGGATTGCGCGGCGTGCTCAGAGGCAGCAACCCGGGCCTTCCCTTCTGGGATGGAAGCCCCAGCGACAGGCCGCTATCGCTCGCGAGTACCAGGCCGCCAATTCCCCCCACCGCCGCGGCCGAGGCGCCCGCCAGAAACCTGCGTCGGTCGAGGTAAACGTGTTCCGGCGTGACTTCGCGCTCGGGAATCTCCCACCCTCTGGGAATCTTGATGCACATATCGCCCCCGCCACTACATCAGATGCGCCGATCTTA
>CAZBWJ010000109.1:0-6195 GCA_964495535.1 uncultured Acidobacteriota bacterium
TCGTGCAAAACCCCTTGCGGGCGAATCCCAGGGCCAAGGGCAGCCCCACGTAGCCTAAGCCGATTATGGCAACCTGAGCCGTTTTCTCCTCAAGCTTCGAAATCAGCGAATATGCTGGCCGCGCTTTGACATCAACCTTCGCCTCAATCCTTTTGTCCTCCATGAAAGGCATCCTCTCCGGAATTATCGTTTTTGACCGAATCAGCACGCAATTCTATATCGGCCTACAAAGGGGCACCAGCAGAAATCAACGAGGGGAGGTCCCGACCCACGACGCCTGCTCTTGGAGTCTTCCTCTCTGTTCCCAATTCCTACCTCTGAGACCATCCCAGCATATACCGCAAAAACTTGGGGGCACCTCCGAATTGTGCAAAGGCACAAGGTGGAGGCAGCCTCAAAACGGAGTGAATCCCAGCGGAACTTCGCGGGCTGTTACCCTAGAAACCACAAAACGGAATTGGGGGGCGAGCTCTACTCTGGCAGGAGAGCAAGTCGTACATCGTCCAGCCACACTGGCGAGGGTGTCCTGGGTTCCGTTGGGGGTTGGGGGGCGGTTCTCTGACCCGGTTCGTTTAGAATCGGGCTGGGAAAATCTCACTGAATGACGAGAACCGCCGTGGAGAAACCCTATCACATCATCGGGAAGGATAACACCCGAGAGTTGGGGCGCTTTCTGGCCAAGAATGGGCAAGTGCTGCTGCCCATGGTGGAGCTGACTGAACAATCCTAGATCATGGTGGACGAACTGATCGACGTGCTGGGTCGCGCGCAGATTGAGGCGGTGTTGCGGCTATCGGCCGAAGGGGTCGCCGGACCGCTGCACCCAGGCAAGAAAGGTGGGGAGATCGGCTGGCATGGTCGGGAAAGGGGCACGGTGTGTCTGAAGGAGCGGAAGTTGCGGGTCCAGCGGCCCCGGCTGCGGAAGAAAGGCCAGGGCCAGGAGGGCGAGGTTGCTATCCCGGCTTACGAAGCGATGCAAAGCGACCGGAAGCTGGGCAGCTGGATGTTAGAGATTCTGCTGCGGGGGGTCTCGACTCGGCAGTATCGAGCTGTGTTACCGGAGATGGCCGAGACCGTGGGCGTGTCACGGTCCAGCGTGAGCCGAGAAGCGATCGAGGCCAGCGAGGAAGAACTCGAGTGCTTGTGCGCGCGGCGTTTTGACGCCGTGGACTTGCTGATCATTTACCTGGATGGGGTAATCTTCGGCGAACATCACGTGTTGGTGGCGGTAGGCGCGGGTGCGGAAGGCCGCAAACACGTCCTGGGATTGGCCGAAGGCGCGAGCGAGAATCGGGGCGTGGCTCAGGGGTTGCTGGAAGACCTGGTGCGACGCGGAGTGCAGCCAGGGCGCCGGCACTTGTTTGTGATCGACGGATCGGAAGCCCTCCGGGCCGCGATGGGTGCCGTCTTCGGAGAAGATAACCCGGTACAACGCTGTCGTCACCATAAGATTGAGAATGTGACGGGCTATCTGCCGAAACACCTGAAGGATCAGGTCAAGGCGGCGATGCGGGCAGCTTACCGACTGGGGGCCGAGGAAGGGATAGCGCGGCTGGAGAAGCAGGCGGAGTGGCTGGAGTGCGAATACCCGGACGCGGCGGCAAGCTTGCGGGAAGGACTGGCGGAGATGTTCACAGTCAACCGTTTGGGTTTGTCGCCCAGCCTGGCTCGATGCTTGGTCTCGACCAACGTCATTGAAAGCCCGCATAGTGGCGTGCGACTACGGACGCAACGGGTCTGCCGCTGGCGGGATGGGAAGATCGTATTGCGCTGGGCCGCGGCGGCCCTGCTTATGACGGAGCAGAGTTTTCGCAAGATCATGGGGTACAGGGATCTGTGGATGCTGAAGCCGGCCTTGGACGAGAATCAGGTCCCACTCGAGATGGAGGTGGCGTAAAATGAACTCGACCGCCGTTCACCTCCAACGATTTCTGGGAGACCCTCACAGCGGCAACGGTGAAGCGCACTCAGACCTCACTGTTGTTACAGGGCGGCTGCGTGCGTGTCTGCTTGCTACTTCACTGTCAAGGACACTGTCGCGATATGCTGTAGTCCGCCCGAGGCTGCCACGGTAATCGCGAGCTGGTAATTGCCCGGAGGCGTGAAGGGGGGTTTTTCGCTGCCCCCCACGCTGCACGCGGTCCATGCCAGCACAAAGAGCATCATCACCGCGAAACCTAACCTGACGCGCCGCTGGGCCTTCAACCAGCTCGCCATGGTAATGATGGCCAGCAGCCAAACCAACCAACGCATCCCCACAGGATTGCCAAGAGGCGGCAGCATTACGCTCGGTCCCTGCCCGGGCCCCACCATCGAGGCTGCCGTCGTGGTTACGGTCACTGTGGCCGTGGAAGTGTTCGACCCGTCCAGAGTTACTGAACTGGGTAAGACCGTGCACTTGGCCGCTGTTGGCGCCCCGTTGCAGCTCAGGGAGACCGCTTGGTTGAAACCTTTCAATGGCTTCAGGCTCAGCGTGTAGCTGGCAGACTGGCCCGCCGAGACCGTCGCGCTCGGGGGAGTAACGAGGATCGTGAAATCGGACTCGTTGCCGGTCAGAAGAACCACGTGGGGGCTGCCCGCAGCGTCATCGGTAATGGTCACGGTCCCAGTTCGTGCGCCGGCGACCGTAGGCGTGAAGGTGACGTCGATAGTACAGTTTGTTCCCGCAGCCACCGAACTTCCGCACGTGTTGGTCTGTGCATAGTCTCCGCTGATCACAAGGCTGGTAATGGTCAACAGCGCATCGCCATTATTGTTCAACGTCAAGGTCTGCGGCGTGCTGCTGGTTCCCACAGGCTGCTCTGCAAATGCCAGGGTGGTCGGGGAGAGCGTAACGGCAGGGAAGGTGAGCTCAGCGAGCTTCGCTACGAAGGCGTCAAAGCCGCCGCCGGTAGCGGGCTGGATGGGAATTGCAGTGGGAAAATCATTCGAGAAAGTCCATCCCGTCACAATGGGCTCGCCGACGGGATCTAGGACAACACTGCTACCCTCGTCGCTGTCATGGCCGCCAAGATAGCTAGAGAAAATAAGGGAGACGCCGGTGACACTCAACTTGGCCACAAACGCGTCCTGGTTGGCCCCATAGGTGGCCTGCAACGCATTGGCGATGGGGAAGTCGGACGAGGCGGTCTGGCCCGTCACATAGGTCTTGCCGGAGGAGTCGACAGCAATACCGTACCCCGCGTCTGTGCTGCTGCCGCCAAGATAGGTGGAGAAAAGGAGCGCAGATCCCGCAGCATCTAATTTGGCTACGAAGGCGTCCTGGTTGCCGCCGTAAGTGGCCTGAACGGGATTCGCGGTTGGGAAGTCCGTGGAAGTCGTAAGCCCGGTCACGTAAGCGTTACCCGAGGCGTCCACCGCGATGCTACGGCTGTCGTCACTGGCGGTGCCGCCGAGGTAGGTGGAATAGACGAGACCAGAGCCCGTACTGTCCAACTTCGTCACAAAGGCGTCTTGGCTGCCCCCAAAGGCTGCCTGGAAGGGATTTGCCGTGGGGAAGTTGTTCGACGACGTTCGTCCTGTCACGTAGGCATTGCCGGAGGAGTCGACCGCGATGCCGAAGCCCTCGTCTCTCCTGCTTCCCCCCAGGAAAGTAGAGTAAAGGAGCGTGGAACCAGCGGCGTCCAACTTGGCCACAAAGGCGTCGCGGTACCCACTCGTACACCCACCGCACGTGCCTTGGAACGCGTTCACCGTCGGGAAGTCCGTCGACAGAGTCGATCCGGCCACGTAGACGTTGTTCGAGGAGTCCACGGCGATGGCGGACCCTTGGTCGGTGCTGGTGCCACCCAGGTAAGTGGAATAAACGAGCACGGAACCAGTGGCGTCCAACTTGGCTACGAACGCATCAGTGCCGCCTTTCGGGGTCGGTTGAATGGGACTCACCGTGGGGAAGTTGGTGGAAGTCGTGAGCCCCGTCACACAGGCGTTACCCGAGGCGTCCACAGCGATACTGAGCCCTTCGTCGGTCCCGCTGCCGCCCAGGTAGGTGGAATAGATGAGCGCGGTGTGGTTGGCGTCCAATTTTGTCACGAAGGTGTCCGCGATGCCCGTGCCGCAGCTACTGCAAGTTCCCTGCATCGGGGCCCATGTGGGAAAGTCGGTGGAGAGGGTCGATCCGGTCACATACACGTTGCCGGAGGCGTCCACGGCGATAACGTTGCCAGCGTCATCGTTGCTGCCACCCAGGTAGCTTGAGTAGCGCAGTACCGGATCGATGATTAGCGGTTTTGTGTGGTCATACGCAGCCACTTCAAAACAAACTTTGTACTCTCGGTGCGCGGATCTGGAATTGGGATCTTGAACTCCCGAAGTGCGGAGAACATAGCGACCGTCAACAGATGTCCGGAACCCGCCGTCGAGACTCAGTTGATAGACGATGGGCTTCTGGAGTCGAACCTTACCGCCCCCCGTCTGCACCACGAGGTTGCCGTTGCGGTCGATTTGCACGGGCGGTCGCGACGGCCACTCGTGTTCCCCCCCGGGGCCGACGATGGCCAGCGCGATCGCCTTTGGGTCCGCGCCGGGGGCAACCACGAAGTCGTATTCCAACTGCCGCTGGTTCCCGTAATAAATCAGATTCACTCCGGGATATACATTCTTGTACTGCACCTTGGCGTAGTTCGGAACGTTGGTCCGCCACTTCGTCGAGTCATTGCCAATGAAGTAGTTGCTCCTGCTGGGTAGTTCGTCGAGGCCGATTACCATAGGGCTTGGGTTCGCGCCCTCCAACTTCAACCGGAGCGAGGTGGATCGGAAAGCGGTGGTCTGAGATGAATGGCTTAGACCGTTGAAGTTCTTGCCTTCGAGTCTCGAGATCAGACTGTCTGAAGGCTGGACCAGCGCCAACACCGCGTCGGTGGATGTCAGGAACAGCGTAAAACCCCTGCCACGGGACAAGAACTTAACTTGGTCGTCAGTCTGCCCGTGATTGGGCTCAAAGACGAGGGCTTGGTCGCCGTAAGTCTCAATGAGGCGCGCTTGAGTCTTAGGCTGAGGTTGCGCCGGCGCGGCATGAGGGTTCCCCGAGCGTGGTCGCAGCGGATGCTCATCACTAGGCCGTGCAGCATCCGTGGGCAGCCCGGCAAGCGGCGATTGCGCCCACGGCGTTCCCTGCCTCCCGGGCAGTTTCGGATCGCCGCCCTCTGCATTCACTGCAAAGCCAAGGGCGAGACAAACGGCTAGAAACGCCCTCGTGCAGGCAAACTTAGGTAGTAAAGGAAAGCACTCGAGTCGCATGGCAATGCCTCACAAACGCCGGGAAATCATTCTTGGCGGATATTCCAAGGTTAAGGGTACCATAGGTCAGCATCACTTGAGCATGACTTGTCAACGACAAGTCCCTCCCAGTTTGCGAAGAGCAGGCAGGAGATCGAGCTGGTGAGCTGAACGGAGACCGAATTAGATCGACCTGGCGCCCGGCACTTATGCTTGCGGGAGGAGAGCTAAGGTGAAAGAAGGGAGCGCCCGGGCGGTCGTCCGAAACGAACAATTTCGCTCGAACTCTCCGGTGATTGGCGCGGGCCACGGAGGAAGAAGACATCAATTGACGCTTTTCGAGAACCAGTTCGCTTCTTGGGGCACAGACTCATTCCCGCGAGCCATCAGGTGTGCCGCCACGGCCACACTCGGACCGTGATTGCTGAGGGCTCCATTCACAAGTTCTTGGCGGACCCTCTGAGCGATGAATTCGAGGGCTGTGTCACCACGGTGAGTGATTTCGTCGGGAAGGATTACGTCCAGCTCGACGGGCAAGTCCGTGCGAACTTCGGCGGGCACGATAAAATAGATGCCCGACCTCGAGATATCCTGTGTGAGTCCTTGGGCTTCCAGCCTTTTCCCGCCCGGCCCCTGCCATGACACACGCAGGGGTAGTTCGAGTCG
The DNA here is from genome assembly GCA_964495535.1 of uncultured Acidobacteriota bacterium. Taxonomy (GTDB): domain Bacteria; phylum Acidobacteriota; class Terriglobia; order UBA7540; family UBA7540; genus JALHUF01. Next base: position 5,884 of record CAZBWJ010000109.1, read on the forward strand.
ATAGCGACGCTCTCGGCGGCGCTCGTGGCCCGTGGCCAACTGTGCCTGCGCCTTCTCGCCCTTGGGGAGTGATAGCTCCATTCCTTCGGCGGCGGCCGTGACGCGGGGAAACTCCTGCTGCGCCTTTTCCACCAGACCGTCCACGAAAGCGTCATCGTTGTCAGGGTCGTGGTGGAACAGGACGAGTTGTTTCACCCCGCACTCGCGCGCAATCTGTGCCCCTTCCAGCCAGCTACTGTGGCCCCACCCCTTCTTGTTGCCCTCCAACTGCTCCGGTGTGTACTGGGCGTCGTACACCAGCACATCCGCGCC
>CAZBWJ010000110.1:0-6102 GCA_964495535.1 uncultured Acidobacteriota bacterium
GGTAATAAAGCCCGGGATCTTCAGCCGGATTCTGTACAGGCCGGTGCGCGCCGTCAAATACAGCGTCCGAAAATCTGCGTCGCCCCAGGCGCAATTGGCCGGCAGTTCCGACATCACCATAGTTCCCAGGTGCTTGCCGGCCTTGTCAAAAACCCACACGCCGCCTGCTCCCGTCACATAGAGATTCCCTTGGCGGTCCACCTTCAGGCCGTCGGGGACGCCCGGCCGCGGGGATTTCAGTTCCGCCAGGACGCGCCCGTGCGAAATGCTCCCATCGGCCGCGACATCGAAAGCGCGAACGTGCAAGCGAGTTGAGTCATCGATGTAGAGCGTTTTCTCGTCGGGTGACAGCGCAATGCCATTCGGGCGGTCGAAATCCTGAACCAGCAAGCTCAGTTTGCCGTCGGGCGCGATTTTGTACACGCCCTGGAAAGCTAGTTCCTTCTTCTGCCCCTCGGCGATGCCGTAGGGCGGATCGGTGAAGTAGATGGTGCCGTCCGAGCGGACCACTAGGTCGTTGGGGCTGTTGAGGATCTTTCCCTCGTAGCTTGCGGCGAGAACGGTGAGCGTGCCGTCGGGCTCCAGGCGTGTCACGCGCCGGTTGCCGTGCTCGCACATCAGCAATCGGCCGGAAGGGTCATAAGTGAGGCCATTCGAGTTCCCGCTGGGCGTCCTGAAGACCGCAGGCGCGGCGCCCGGAACGAACTTCACGATCTGGTTTGCCGGAATGTCGCTGAAGAGCAAGAATCCGGCCGGGTTCCACACTGGGCCCTCAGTGAATTGGAAGCCCCCGGCTACCTTCTCGACGCGGGCGTCTCTCTCGACCACTTTCCAGAACTCCGGCGAGGCCTGCTCTAACTGCTGTCCAAAGGCAGGGAAGAGGCCCTGACCAAGTGAAGCGACAAGTATGAAAGCCGGCAGAAAGCCGTGGTACTTGATGCGCATTGTGTACCTCCGCAGATGAAGTGGAATAGGTTAACCGGAGTGCCTCTGCACTCTCCCTTGGCTGGCCATGATACCAGAGAAGTGGGAGGGTGAGATAGGACGGGAATTGCTGATTTCGATTCTAGCTGTGATTGTGTCCAGCCTGTTGGGAGCGGCCGTGGTTGTGGCCCAGGAGGAGGCGGCGGAGAAGCCCGAGGCTGCCAAGCCCGCGGTCAAGGCTGAGACCCTATCCGGGACTCTCTCGATGGTCCTGACGGACAAGAAGCTGGTGGTGCTCACTGGCTCCGGCGGAGTCCCGTATAACTTCAAGGTGACCGGAAGCACGCGGATAAAGGTGGACGGCAAGAAGGCAAAGCTTGACGACTTGGCCGGTCAGGCCAACAAGCCGGCCACGGTCAAGTTCCTTCCTCTCCGCTCCGGTAACGTCGCCCAGAGCATCGAGGTTGGCCCGTAGGTTTCAGGAAAGTCCCCACGAGGAGAGCCCAGGCAGGGCCTAGGTTCTCCTCCTCGTCTAGCCGAGCTCGGCCGGTCCTTCCCCAGGGCTTCCCACTCCGGGGAGCGAGGATGCACCGCCGTGGCACGTGAAGCTCGCGGTGAGCCTGGACGTGCGTTAGCGCACGGTGGGTCTTGTAGCTTTGTCGCCATCAAATATCCTGTATAATCCTGCTGGTATCGAGGACCAGAGAGATTTCGCGGAGGATTGATGGCGACGGAACCCAAGGCGCCTCCGGCGGAAGCCTGGAAGGTTCGCCGCGTGGGCAGCACGACTTTCGCAATTTCCAAGCCGAAGCGCAATCCGCGCAAGCTTCGCCAAATGCGGCTGAAGAACCGGCGGCGGGCGCACTGAGGGAACCAGTCCCCCATTGTCTTAGTTCACTTTCCAGTTGCGGCGGCCGGGAGGGATTCCTTGCACGCCTGGGTGGTGGTGAAGGTCCGGGATTCTTGTCCTCGCCCCGCCTCGCGCTCCACCCAGGGTCCGACGATGCAACTTCTGGCAAGGCCATAGACTCTATTCCCAGTAGGGCTTGGGCGCGGGTGAGGTTGTAGGGGTTCAGATGGTGTGCGTCGGGAAAGGTAAACAGACTGCGGTGAAAAGAGCATTCGGAATAATTGGCGTGTTGATTCTGGCGTTCCTGATCGCTGGTGTGACGCGGGCCGGCGACAAGCCTCTCAGTCCGGACGACGTGACACTGCTCCTGCTCGGCGGGGCGACAACGGAGAAGATGCTGACGCTGATCGAGCAGCGCGGCATCGATTTCCGGATGACCCCGGACTTGGCCAAGAAGTTCCACGATGCCGGGGCGGACGATATCGTTATTGAAGCGCTCCAGAAGGCGGGCACGAAACTTCAGCCGGCCACCGCGACTACGCCACCTTCTCCACCCGCAACCAATCGGGGACAGGCCTCCACCTCCCAGGCTCCTGCGGCCACGCCTACAGGCCCGCAGGCAACGGCGTCCGAGGGTTTAGCCGGCGAGGAGCAGCCTCTCGCTCCCGCATTCTCCCTGGTTGACCTCTCCGGGCAGAGAGTGAACTTGGCGGACTATAAGGGGCAGGTTGTAGTGGTGAATTTCTGGGCCACTTGGTGCCCGCGCTGTCGTGCAGCTATTCCTCGGCTGGTCGAACTTCAGGACAAGTATCGCAACCAAGGGTTGCGGGTCATCGGGCTGTCGGTGGACGAAGGTCCGAGCGCCGTGCGCCAGTACTTCCAGACGCAGCGCGTGAACTACCCCGTCGCCATGGCTGATTGGAAAGTCCGGCAGAATTACGGGGGAATCCCCGGCGTGCCTACGAGCTTTCTGATCGGACGGGATGGCCGTGTCTATTTTACGCGTGTCGGCTTTGCGGATGGCGAAGGCCTCTCCTCCTATCTCGAGCCGGAGGTCAGGATGTTGCTCAACACCCCCGCCGGTGGGCGCGCCCCGCGGCCGGGAGAGATCGCGGCGGGGCCCGCCGCGCCAAGTCCGCCTGCGCAGACTGAAACCGGGGCTGCGACTTCGGCGCGCGCAGCTGCCACCGGCGCCTCGAGCCCTGCGGCGCCCAGGCCCAAGGGAGGCCCGAAGCTCACCGACCCTACCCCGGAGCAGGTCCAACAGATCATCCAGGAGTTTGCCGCCAAGGAGAAGCGCTTCAAAGAAGCGCGCAACAATTATACCTACCACCAGATCAACAGGCTGAACGAGCTGGATGCGGACGGCGAGGTCGTGGGCACCTACCAGCAGGAATGGGACATCCTTTACGACGACAATGGGAAGCGGATCGAGCGGGTCACTTACGCGCCCGTGGCTACCCTGAAGCGACTTGGAGTGACCAAGGAAGACCTGGATGCGATGCGGAACATCCAGCCCTTCGTGCTGACTACCGAGGAGTTGCGGGAATACGATGTCAAGTACCTGGGCCACGTCAAAGTGGATGAGATCACGGCCTATGTGTTTTCCATCCGGCCCAAGGAAATCCTAAAGGGCCGGCTGTATTTCCAGGGAACGGTCTGGGTGGATGACCGTGACCTCCAGATCGTGAAATCCGAAGGGAAGAGCGTTCCGGAGGTGAGAACGAAGAACGAAAACCTTTTCCCGCGCTTCACGACTTACCGCGAGCAGATTGACGGCAAGTATTGGTTCCCGACCTTCACCTTGGCCGATGACACGCTATACTTTGCCTCTGGCCCCGTGCCCATCAAGCAGACCATCCGGTACACCGACTACAAGCAGTTCAAGTCGAAGGTGCGCATCCTGTCGAGTTCGCCAGTGGAGGCGCCGGCGCCCCCGCCGCCGCCGAATCCGAAATAGCTGGCGGGGTCCGGCCTACAGCAGGACTTGAGCCATTGATGCTTCATTTCGGCGCCGCCCGAGCACGTTGCCGCCGCCGGCGCCTCCCTTCCTGATACAATTCTCCGCGATGAAATCAACCGGCTTGCGCTGGCGAGTGGTTCTGGTCCGGCCGCGGAACCCGCTGAACATCGGCGCGGCAGCGCGCGCCCTGGCTAATTTCGGGCTTCGGGACCTGATGGTCGTGGCTCCACATCCGCCCGTGTGGCAGGAGGTCCGCTCGGCGGTGGGCGCGGAGCACGTCCTCAAGTCCGCGCAGGCAGTGAATAACCTGCAGGAGGCTATCGGAGATGCCAGCCTGGTGATAGGGACCAGCTCTGGCTCGCGCCGGAACCTCGACCGCGAACTGATTCCGCTCGCGGACTTGCCCGCGTGGCTCAAGGGCCACGTCCCGGCCCGCAGCCGCGCCGCGTTGTTGTTCGGGTCTGAGAAGACGGGTCTTTCGAACGAAGAATTGAGTTACTGCCACGCCCTGGTTCGAATTCCCACCTCACCCCGGTGCCCTTCGATGAATTTGGGGCAGGCCGTGGCGGTGTGCTGCTACGAGCTGGCCCGCGCCAGAGTTGTCTCCGGCCGATCGCCCGCCGCCAGAGTCCATCTTTCCGAGCCTGCGAACGTCCACGCGCTCGAACATCTGTTTCAGCGCGTCGCGCGCGTGCTGGACCACACGGGCTACCTCAAGCCTAAGGCTCGCCAAGCCACGCTCGTCAAGCTGCGCCGCTTGCTGCTCGACCTCCGGCTCACCAATAACGACGTCCGAATTCTGGGCGGGATCCTGGCGCAGATTGAATGGAAGCTCGAGAACCCGGAGCGGAAAAAGGAATGACGAATGATGCTGGCAGTAGGCACGTCATGAGGGTTGGGGCAGCGCATTTGGCCGCGTAGGTCAGACCGTTCACCCGCTGTTTGGCGACGTTCGACCCCTCTTGCTTGCCTCGTCGGCTTGGTCGGAGTATCCTATGGGTCTTTCGCGTGAGGGGCACGCGCGGCTGTCTGGCTTGGGAGACGGGCTGAGCTGGGGCTCGGCGTGACCTTGTCCGTAAGGCAATTCTGCCGTATGGGAGTAGAGAGTGCCGACTATTCCATTCTTGCGTGCTGCCCGAATGATTGCCCGGGGCACGTGGAGTTTCTGCATTGATCGCCCCCTGGTTGTCTCATTCGAGGTGACGAACTCCTGTACGGCTAACTGCCGCCACTGTGACAAAGGCGGCATGAAACCCGACCCTCCCGGGTTGCTCCGGGCGGAGGACTACCGGCGGTTGCGTGCTACATTGAATCCGATGGTTGTCCAGCTATCCGGCGGAGAGCCCCTGCTGCGGAAGGACATCGAGGAGATCGTCCGGGCAGTCAAGGAGCCTAGCGGCTTGCCCTATACGATTCTGGTCACGAACGGTCGCCTCTTCACGGAGCCCAAATACCTGGCCCTGCGGCAGCTTGGGGTAAACCAGTTCTCGGTTTCCCTCGATTTCCCCGACCAGCGCCACGACGATTTCCGGCGCTCGCCCGGTCTGTACACCCACCTGGCGGCGCTGGTGCCGAAGCTCGCGCGTCACGGCCACGGTGACGTGGTGCTGAACACGGCCATCACGCGAGACAACCTCCCCACGCTCCGCGCTACCTATGAGAAGGCCGAGGAATGGGGCGTCGCGATCTCCTATAGCGCCTACACGCCTCTCCGTACGGGAGAGATGGGCCACTACATCTGTTCCCCGGAGGAACTGGAGCTTTTGCGACGGACGATGGACGAGCTCCTGGAACTCAAAGCCAAGAACGGCCGGATCGCCAACTCCCCCTGGACGCTTTCCGGGATCCCCGAGTTCTTCCAGAAGGGCAGCATCCCGGGATGCAACGCCGGGCGGCGGTTCCTAGTCGTCACCCCCGAAGGCGGTCTCCGGCCCTGCTCGATGTTCGATCCCACTTACGCTTCCCAGAAAGAGATCATGGAGAAGTTCGTGGCCACCAACACGTGCGGTGGCTGCTACGTCTCCATCCGTGCCTACCTCGACGCTTCCTTCTGGACCCTCCTCAAAGACAACGTCAAGACCCGCGTCCTCGCCCGCAAGAACGGGCAGGCGGACAACTGCTGATGATGCGGTGAGTGGTGTCGATCACTGCGAGCCGACGGGCAGGACTCGAATTCCGTGACAGCTCGTTCCTCTCGAAACACATTTGGGCACTCGAAGCTGTGGCCCGGACAAAATGTCCGACTGACGAAACGACCCCCCTGCCCCTTTCTTCCGCCGCGTGCTTCTGTTCGCCTCTGGAGTTGTGGCTGCCAGGCTGCACTCGCGGCGCCCACCGCCGTGGTTCCAAGGCACGGCCGGGCGCG
>CAZBWJ010000111.1:0-5767 GCA_964495535.1 uncultured Acidobacteriota bacterium
GTCGCCGGTGGGGGAACTGTAGCGGCGACGTCCTCGTCGTCGCTCGCCGATGGGGACACCGCCGCCACAGGGCTGCCGGCAAGCGACCCGACGTCGGGCCGGAGGGCAGGCCTTCAAGCCCTTAGCAGCCTGCGCCCCAGGGGCTACGAGCGCCGTCGCGCGCCGGAGGGCAGGCCAGCGGAAACCCCTGGTGTGCAGAGATCCCCAGCTGCGAACACTTGACATTGCGCTCCTGTGGGATGACAATCTGACCATTTATGGAAGGAGCAGCCTGCCCCGATGGAAAGGAAGCGAGACGCTTGCTGGAAACACATCCTCGACCATGCTCCCGTTGAGGTCCTGAGAGAGCTGGCCAAGAAGCAGACGGGACACAAGATAGGGAAGCTGTACCAAGACGAGGAGACGCTCGTGGATGAAGTCTTCAGGCTATGCGATTCCAAGACCATTCAGATACTTCACGAGGAGTTCCCTGGAGTTGAGAACCACATTGGGTGGTTCTTCCGCTCGGAACGTCAGATTGATAGGTCGCAGGTCGAAGCGGCGTTTAAGGACACCGCGACGTCCGCATTGCTTCAGGGAATCAGCCCTCAATTGCGGGACAAACCCGAACTGTATAAGGTGGAGAAGTTGTCAAAGGCTTTCCTCTTGCGTTTCGCCGCAAGCGACAGCACTCAGACCCTCCCCTTGTCCTTTGGGGAAAGAACGACCGTACATCTTGTAAACTATTACTCAGCTTTCCTGCATTACAGCGAGGTGCATGCTGTGGTGTTTGGCCCGTACGCGTCGGGCAAGGCAGTGAGTGTGATTCGCACACTCGAATCAGCGCTAATGCTCCCGGAAGCTTGGCACCTCATGAAGCCAGCGCGCGGCGCTTCGAGGGATTTCTATACAAAGATAAAGGGGAAGCTGGGGGCGCGGCTAATCGAGACTAGGCGTCATGACCCAAGCGGTGATTACAAGACGATTACACTCCAAGCAAGGGATGGCAAACCTGACCTGGAGGACGTTCCGCATTTTAGAAGGCATTACCTGCATGCCGACTCCTACTATGATGTTCTCCAGTACCGATGCACAAACGCGCTCGGCGTTTCGGAAACCTCTCACGTGAAGTTTGGACGCCCATTCGGCCGCTTCGCGTTTCGAGCGGGAACCAGTGTGAGCGCCATGGTACATTTTGAGGCCAACGTCCGTGAATTATTACGGTGATCCGGACCTCGCACGCGTAAAGGAGCTTATCGACGCGGAAGTGCGCGAGGGGACACGCAGCCTTCGAGCATCATATCTGTCCGGGAAATACACGCTTGATCCTCCCGTTGTGCACAGGGTTATTTCGGATCTCGCGGCTTTGGGAGACCTGCAGCCTCACTACCAGGTGCTTTGCTCTGGCAGGAATCAACGCTTTGACCCTGACAGAGAGTTCACAGACAGGCGGGAGATTCCGAAGCACCCAATCACCTGCCAGCAGTGTGGAGACACATATACCCCATCGGAAGACAACATAATCGTTTCGTTTGAGCCAACGCCCTCCTATCTCGAGAGTCTGGGGCAAAAGCGGTGAGCGGCCACCCTGCAGTTCCACTTGATCCCCGCGATTCGCTCTCCGCCTACGAGCGCAGCAAGGCAACCGCAGCGCTGGTGGCCATTAGAATCGTCCATCTTGCCGACCTCCATTTCGTCACACATCCTCTCCTCAAGCGCCTTGGATTTGGATACAAGGGACTCAGTGGCCATGATTCGGACACTCAGGAGGCACTGGAGACGGAGGTCCAGCGACTAAAGCCTGACCTGCTCTTCGCGACAGGAGACCACACCACTTGGGGCGACAAACGAAGCCTGCTGGCTGCGCGGGCATTTCTGGTTCAATTGGGCAAGAGAATCGGTCTGACTGAGGAAAGAACATTCTGGATTCCAGGCAACCACGACATTCTATTGCATTACTACCTGGGTATCCGCTGGATCGGCAGGAACTACGACCGCGTGTTCGGTCGAAATCCAGCCGTCCGTTTGCTCGATGCGGCAGGCTTCAAAGTGGCGGTGTTTTCCTTTGATTCCACGCTTGATCGCAAGGGGGAGTGGTCTCCGCTCTGGCCACTCGTGGGCAGCAGGGGGCGGATCTCCCGGCAGTCCTTCAATGAGTTCAATGCTGCTGTTCAGAATACACAAGATCTCGAAGCGACCTTCAAGATAGCCCAGCTTCATCATCACCCTCTGCCGATACCCTACAAAGGGCAAGGATCGGCTGGACTCGAACTGACCACCATGACAAACGGCGGGACATTCATTGCTTACATGCAAGAGTCTGGCGTGAACTTGATTCTGCACGGCCACGAGCACTACCCCTACAGCTGTCAGTATTGCTTCGATCCCACGCGCGAGAACATCACTGTCGTGGCTGGTGGAACAGCATGCCAAGAGCGAACGCAGACTAATAGCTTCAACTACTTAGAAGTCGTTCCCCGGGTTAGCGTTGTCATCCGCCAGTACGATTACAGCGAAGTCGGTTTCCGAATAGGAGCTGCAAAGGTGTTTCGCCTCCAGCAGCTTCCCGCGACACAATGAGCGCTGGGGGGATGCGGAATCACGGGGCGCAGCAAGCGCGGACTTTTTGGAGAAGGAATTCCGCTTGTACCGGCTAGCGTATTCTGGTCACCAAAACCGATCCATCTTGAGCGCACTGCCCTTCACCGGGTGAAGGCGCTGCAAGAACTTCCAGGCGATTTCTTCCGCCTGAACTCCTGAGGCCTTCAGACCCAGGTGAACATGGCTGGAGATCTCCGGACAGACCGCACTGGAATCGAGCCCGCCGCGGTGGGGAACTGTAGCGGCGACCCCGACGAGTCGGGGCAGGCTGTCCTCGTCGTCGCTCGCCGGTGGGGGCACCACCTCCTGTAGCGGCGGTCTGCGACCGCCGGATCTTCCTCATGCCAAAGCCGGCGCTCATCCCGATACAGGACATCGGGACAGGTAGAGCGCCGCTACAGCGCTCAATCCGCATTTTTCACATAGGCCCTGGAGCGTTTGGAGGAGGCGTTCGAAGCTGAGGCCCGGCGGCGCGAACTGCGGGCGCCGCGCGACGCATGGGCGTTCTGTTTCACAACCGCTTCCCTTTGGCGGGTTGCCCGGCCAGCAAGAACGTCTTGGGGAATTTGCCTTCGCCGCAAATCTTGAACGAACCGAAGTCCTTATACCATTCGCCTTCGGGCGCCTCCGGCTCCGATTCGCGCCAAAGCTTCAGCTTGTAGAGATCCTCGGCAGTGATGGTGCGTTCGCGGAGACGCTCAAAGAGATGGTCGCGCAAGGCAGACGGCAGGTTCGTCCACTGTATCTTGGGCATCTATTCGCCGAAAGTCATCCGCGCCAGTTCTTTCTTGAGCCTTTCGCGTTCGGCTGCATCCCCGCACTCAGCCAAGCGGCCAGCCAGCAGGAAGAACCGTTCCTTCTCCCGCTCCTTCGATTCAAGGCCGCTCTCGATCAGATCCAGTAGGACCCGGTTGGCGCTGGTCCGCTGGCTTTTGGCCAGCGACTTGACGCGCTTGGCCAGCCGCGCCGGCAGCGAAACACTCTGGCGAAGCGATTTGTTGGTTGCTCCCATGCCTTTACTATACACCAAATCGCACCACTTTGCACCACGACGACACCGCAAGGTATAATGGTAGCCACGGTTGATTCGCCCCGCCGACCGGCATCGCCACCACGCCCGTGAGCTGTCATTCTGAGCGAAGCGAAGAATCCCCGTATTTACCGAAGCAAGTGCCCAGACCCTTCGCTGCGCTCAGGGTGACAGTGGCCGCCACGCTTGATTCGCAGTTTGAATCAAGGGTTGGTTCGTGGGGCCGAAAAAGCCCACAGTTGGAAAACCACTAACCGCGGCTACCCGCTTGGGCTTCTCTTGCAGGTCCGGCTTAATGTCCAGGTGTGCACTCGAGCAAGGGAGCTAGTGTAAGACAGAATTGAGCAAGGCTTGACCTCAGCCGGGCTTCTACGTCGGCAAAGGGCCCGTCGGGAAGCGCCTCGCTGTTAAGTTGCATCACCGAGTGGCAGACGCTGATCCGCTCGGGCTTCACGTTGAATCGTGCAAGAAGTTCCTGGCTTCCGTACATCGGTACTCCACCGATCATCACCAATTGAACATCTTCGGCTTTCGATCTGAACAAAGACGCATATGGAGCCGAAGGATCGCCCCCGATCAAAAACAAATCGGCGTATAAGCCTGCTTGCAGGGATCCGACTTTATCATCGATTCTTGCGATCCTGGCTGGAATAGATGTCGCCATCTCAAAGAGCTGCCGATCCGAGAACAGTGTTTGGAGGTGATCTCTGTTAAGTTGGTAAGCATATCTCAGCTCTTCGAGCATGTTGCTGCTTCCGGTTGGCGACCAATCCGGAGCTAACGCTATGGAGACACCTTCACGATAAGCGGTGGCAACGTCGGTTGTCGAACCATAAAGTTCCATGTTGCTTCTTGGCGACCAAATCAGGGCAGCCCCCGTTGCATGCATAGCCCGGAACTCCGGCTTGCCCAGAGCAATCCCGTGAATGATGCCTGTTCTGCTCGCTAAAAGTCCCTCGGATTGCAGCAGCGGGAATTCCATTGTGGACTCTAAGTCGGAATTCAAGCCTTCCGCAACGTGAACCAGAAGCAGATCTAATTCGGCGCTCTTCAGCTTCTGAGCAAGTCCTGCGGCTGCCTCTGTTGTCAAGTCCCTTGGGGCCACGCCTAATGCGTGCTGTATGTGCTCGTGGCCAATTGTCGGACCATAGAACTCCGATGACCAATCGAGATTCCGCACTAGGCCAGTCAAGCAATCAAGTGCCGGGGCGGCTGGAGGCCTTCGGGAAGAGATCCCTGTTACAGAAGTCGTCCCTCCAATTAACGCCTTTACTTCGGCGAATTCATCCAAGTCGCAATAGTCTTTGTCTGACTTTTGAAGATTACCACCCGGCGTGCCAATCAGGCGCTTGTACTCGTCCAAATCTCGCCACTCATAACGATTCTTGAGTTTCTGCGGCGGCCTCCATCTTGGAAATACGGCGTACATCGGATGGTTGTGGAGATCCACAAATCCGGGAAAGATTAGAAGGTCAGTGTCGATAATATGCGCACTGCTAACTTCGGGACGTTCTTCCGAAATGCTGCGAATTTTTTTCTCTTCGATAAGTATCCATCCCTTCCGCATGACTGTCTCTGGCGTGACCAATGTTCCACCCAGAACGATTGGCTGGCTTTGCCCCATGCATGGGCAACTTGCCAAGACCAACAACGCAAAGCAAAAAGAAAAGAAAGTGGCCCTCACCGCCGCAGTTCTGGTTTTCAAAGCGCCAGACAATATTCCGAGATGCATTGGCATTCTCCTGGTGACAGTTTTATTGAATGAGACTAGCACATTCCGAATTGAAGAGTAAGTCAGTATATAGGTTCCGGCCTGCTCGACAGCGCGCTTTGCCCGAATAGCTGGCAAATCCTTTGCCGTGCAGCGGACAGACAAGAACGCAGCCAGATGCACTGGACTTAGCTAGACATCTCCGGACAGATTGCACTGGGATGCGGCCCGGCGCAGCGGGGGCGTTCGCAATTGCCGATCCCGCTTTCCGGGACCCCGAAGGGCAGGGTTGCCGATTGGTGATTGGCGATTCGGAGGACACGCCGGGGGCGGAAGTCAGAAACCAGAAGTCAGGAGTCAGAAATCAGAAGTCGGAAGGAGGGGCCGGAACGTGTAGCGCAGGACTCGCCCTCTAGTCCTGCGGCTTTTCAAGATCTCTTGAGATG
>CAZBWJ010000112.1:0-5748 GCA_964495535.1 uncultured Acidobacteriota bacterium
CTTCCCGGGGTGCGGGCAGCCTCAGTGAACCTGGCAACGGAAAAGGCAACTGTCGAGGTGGACCCGGCCAAAGCCCCAGTTGAGGCCCTGGTTCACGCCGTGGAAGCGGCAGGCTACGGCGCCACGCTGCGCGTGCCGAAGCGTGTGGGCCGCGGCGAGGCTGAAGCGAAAGACCGCCAGCGGCAAGCCGAGGATCGCCTTCTCCGCCGGGATCTGTGGCTGGCGCTGGTGCTGGGAATTCCCGTCGCCCTCATCAGCATGTGGATGGTGCGATTCCCCTACGTCAATCAGATGCTGTTGGTGCTGACCTTGCCCGTATGGGCTTACGCCGGACGTCGATTCCACCTGAAGGCGCTCGGCCTGGCACGCCACTTCTCCGCCAACATGGACACCCTCGTTTCGTTGGGCACCACGGCGGCGTTTGCGTGGAGCGTTGTGGCCATGCTGAGCGGGAAGCCGGAGCAGATCTACTTCGACTCCGCCGCGGTCATCATCCTGCTCATCCTGGTGGGCAAGGTTCTGGAGAATCGAGCCAAGCGGCGCGCTTCTGACGCCATCCGGGCACTGATGGATTTGCAGCCGGCCACGGCTCGGGTCGAGCGCGCGAGCGCCACCTTGGACGTCCCGGTAGAAGAGGTGCAGGCAGGAGACGTGGTCGTGGTTCGCCCCGGCGAGAGAATCCCCGTGGACGGAATCGTTCTCGAGGGGACAACTGGTGTCAACGAGTCGTTGTTGACGGGTGAAAGCTTGCCGGTCGAGAAGCAGCCGGGGAGCGAAGTGATTGGCGGGACCATCAGCGGCACGGGGGCCATCCGCTATCGGGCGACCCGCGTGGGCGAGGATACGACGCTGGCGGAAATCATCCGGGTGGTGGAAGCGGCGCAGGGTTCCAAGGCCCCGTTGCAGCGCCTGGCGGACCAGGTGGCCGGGGTCTTCGTTCCCATTGTGATTGCCATTGCCGCGGTGACCTTCGGGCTTCACTGGTGGCTGGCCCAGAATCTGGCGGCGGCCGTCATCAACGCTGTGGCCGTCTTGGTGATTGCCTGCCCCTGCGCGATGGGCTTGGCGACGCCGACGGCAATCATGGTGGGCACGGGCAAAGGAGCGGAAGTGGGGGTGCTCATCCGGGGCGGTGACAGCCTGGAAAAGGTGCGGCGCCTGAGCGCGGTGATTTTTGACAAGACGGGCACCTTGACCCGCGGGCGGCCCGAGGTGACCGACGTTGTGCCCTTGGCAGGTTCAGAGCCGACCGAACTGCTGTCCATTGCGGCAGCCGTCGAACAGTCCAGCGAACACCCTCTGGGTGAGGCGATCGTGCGCCTGGCCGACCAGCGTGGGCTTGCCCCCGCCCAGGGACTAACGGACTTCAGCTACACGCCCGGCCGCGGCGTGCGCGCCCGCATCGGCAACGAGCCTGTCTTACTTGGCAATCGGCGCATGATGGAAGAGAGTGGTGTCGCATTGGCTGAGGCCGAAAAGGCGCTGGCCGTGCTGGAGTCAGACGGGAAGACGGCGGTTCTGGTGGCACGAGCCAATCGCCTGGTGGGCCTGCTGGGCATTGCTGACCCGGCCAAACCCGAAGCGGCCCAAGTGGTCGAGGCGCTGCACCACCTGGGACTGAGGGTGCTGATGCTGACGGGCGACACACGCCCGACCGCGCAGGCTATTGCCCGGGCCGCGGGGATCGACGAAGTGATTGCGGAAGTGCTTCCCCAGGAGAAGCTGGCGGCCATCGAGCAACTTCAGAAACAGGGCCAGGTGGTGGCCATGGTGGGCGACGGCGTCAATGACGCGCCCGCGCTGGCTCGAGCTGACCTCGGAATCGCGCTAGGCAGCGGCTCGGCGGTGGCGCTGGAAACCGCCGACATGGCGCTCCTGGGAGATGACTTGCGGGGCGTTGTACGCGCCATCGAACTCAGCCGGCGCACGGTGCGGACGATCAAGCAGAACCTCTTCTGGGCTTTCATTTACAACGTCGTCAGTATCCCCGTGGCGGCGCTTGGTTGGCTGAACCCCATGATTGCCGCAGGCGCGATGGCCTTCAGCTCCGTGTTCGTAGTGACGAATTCCCTCCGGTTGCGACGGTTCTCACCATCCCTTTGAGGTCGGTTGGGGATTGCGGAAGCTTGGTTCCACTTTTCGTTGTCGCCGTGTGCTTCCCTCTCTACCCGCTGTCAAATGCGGCCACGACCCAGCAAGCTTTCGCGCACTATGCTAGAATCCGCTCGGTTTGAAACCTGTCTGAGAGGCGACTATGGCGAAAAAGCCAAAAGCTCCGAGCGCAACCTCGCTAGAGACCCAGACCATCCCGGTGGTGGCCGCCACGCTGGCCGGAGTGATTTATCAGGCGCGCCTGCTGAACCGGCAATCCAAGCTGAACATTCCGGAACAGGAAGTAATCTCCGATGTGGTCAACTTGTGGCGCATCGTGAAGGAGGCTTTGGCTGAGGGCGGGTAACGGGGCGCAGTCGGGCCCTCCGCAGCGGCGCTCTATGAGCGCCGACCCACGGTGACGGGCACACAATGCCGCTACGAGTTGGGCTGGTGGTTATTGTCCCGTCCGGTCGCCCGGGCGGGCGAGGCTGCTCACAAAGCTGATGATTTGAGGGTCCCGCCAATCGATGGCGCCGATAATCTTCCTGGCGATCCTTCCTTCCGAATCGATGATGTAGCTTTCGGGAAATTTGAACGTGCCGTAGCGCGAGGCCACCGCTTGCTCCGGGTCGCGCGCGATGGGGAACGACAGCCGAGCGTCGGCCACGAATCGTTCCAGCGCCGCCCTGTCTTGGTCCACGCTCACGCCAATGACCGTCACCCTGAGACCCCGCGTACGCTCCGCGAACTCCTTCAGACTGGGGGCCTCTTCGACGCAGGGCGGGCACCATGTGGCCCAGAAATTCACGACCACCACGCTCCGGCGGTAGTCCTGGAGGGAAATGGACGGCTCGGTGAGGGTGGGCAGCGTGAAATCCGGGGCTGCGTCACCTACCTGGAGAGGGCGTGGTTGCCTGGACTGGAGGGCCAGAAACACTGCGCCCGCTACGATAACAGCGAGCACCAGCAGTTTGACGAGATTCGTTTTGCTCATGCCGCGAGCGCCCATTATAATGGTTGTTGGCGATAAGAGTGGAATTTCAAATGGGCAGGGGTTCCGGCGCGTCCGCTGCTGGCGAGCGCGGGCCAGGGGCATGAAGGAAAACAGCCAGGGCCGGGTGACGGCGATTATTCCTGCCCGGAACGAAGAAGCCAACATCGCGCGCGTGGTCCGCTCGGTAGCGGCACAGAAGGGCATTCGAGAAATCCTGGTCGTAGATGACCAGTCGCAAGACCGCACGGGCGAAATCCTCGCGGGACTGAAAGCGGAAATCCCGGAGCTGCGGACGATTCGCCTCGAATCGTTGCCGGAGGGCTGGACCGGGAAATCTCACGCGGTGGCCACGGCCGCGCGCCTAGCCACGGGCGAGTGGCTGCTCTTTACGGACGCCGACACCGAGCACCTGCCGGGTGGCCTCGAAGCGCTGCTGGAGCGGGCCGAGAGCGAGGGCGTCGATCTCCTTTCTCTCTCGCCCGGTCAGCGGACCCCCACCGTGTGGGAGAAGGCGGTCATTCCGCTCGTTTATGTTCATCTGGCGAGACTTTACCGGTTCGAGGAGGTTTCCGATCCGCGCTCGCCCGCGGCGGCAGCGAACGGACAGTACGTGCTCATTCGGCGTGAAGTTTACGAGCGCGCTGGCGGCCACGAGGCCGTGCGCGGTGAAATCCTCGAGGACGTTGAGTTGGCTCGCCGGGTGAAGGCTGCGGGCGGCCGATTGCTCTTTCTGCCGGGAACCAGGTGGGTCCGGACGCGCATGTACCGGAGTTTCTCCGAGATGTGGAGCGGGTGGACTAAGAACCTGTACCTGCTCTACGGCGGGAACCTGGGGAGGATGTTCCGCAGCGTGGCCGAGCTCTGGCTCCTGGACGTGTTGCCGGCGCTTGCTTTTCTTGGCCTGTGTGTCGCGCTCGCGCTGGGACAGGGCAGAGCGCCGCTGGCGCTGGTTGCAGCGGGATGCCTTCTGGTTGCCGTCGTGCGGCAGTGGAGCTACAGCCGGGCGCTCGGCCGACTGGGCTTTGATCCGCACCTGGCGAACTACCTGGTCCCAGGCGCGGCGCTGTTCGGCCTGCTGGTGATGAATTCAGCGCGCGCCTACCGTATCCGCGGGAAGGTAGAGTGGAAGGGCCGGGATTATTCGACCCAGGGGTCGAGGAAGGTGAAAGGATGATCTATCTAACGCGCCGGGTGGAGTTCTCTGCCTCGCACTATTATCACAATCCCGAGCTGAGCCCGGAGGAGAACCGCCGCGTTTTCGGCAAGTGCAGCAATCCGCACGGCCATGGGCACAACTACACGCTTGAGGCGACGGTGGTCGGCGAAGTTGACCCGACCACCGGCATGGTAGTGGACCTGAAAGACTTGAAAGAGCTCCTGGAGCAGGAGGTCCTCCAGTTGCTGGACCACAGGTTCCTCAACCAGGAAGTGCCCGTCTTTGCTCACACCATCCCGACGACCGAAAACATTGCGGTGGAAATCTGGAAGCTGCTGGCGCCGAAACTCACCGTGGGGAAGCTGCATCGAATCCGGCTGTACGAAACGCCAGACCTGTTCGTGGATTACTACGGAGAGTGATGGTTTACCTGACGCGGCGTTACCGGTTTTCCGCTGCGCACCGCCTCCACAATGAGGCGCTGGGTGCGGAGGAAAACGCGCGCCTCTATGGCAAGTGCAACAGTCCTTACGGCCACGGCCATAATTATGTTCTGGAGGTGACTGTGGCGGGTCGCGTTGATCCCTCGACCGGCATGGTCTCGGATCTCGCGGTTCTGGACGGCGCGGTCCAACAGGAAGTGCTCGAGCGCTTTGACGAGACGAATCTGAACCTGGACGTGGAGAATTTCCGGACCCGCGTGCCCACCACCGAGAACCTCTGCATTGAGATCTTCAACTTGCTGCGGCGGAGATTGGAGGGGGACGGTGGCGAGGGCCGGGCGCGCCTGGAACGAGTCCGGCTGGAGGAAACCAGCTCCAACTTCTTTGCCTATGAAGGTGAGCAGGACCGGAAAGATGCAGGCCGGAAAGTGAGATGAACGCCGTGAAAGAAGACGAACTCTCAACCATGATGGATCCCGAAGGGCCGGCGGCATCCGAGCCGCTGGAGGAGGGCGTGCGGGCTTTCCTCCGCGAGCTGGGCGAGGACCCCGCGCGGGAAGGCTTGCTCAAGACGCCGCAAAGGGTGGCGCGGTCGTTGCGCTTCCTGACCAGCGGTTACCGCCAGGATGTGGATAAGGTGCTGAACGGCGCGCTCTATTCGGTGGCCTACGACGAGATGGTCATCGTCAAGGACATCGAAATCTTCAGCCTGTGTGAGCATCACCTGTTGCCTTTCTTCGGGCGCTGCCACGTGGCCTATATTCCCACGCAGAAGGTGATTGGTCTGAGCAAGATCCCGCGCCTCGTGGACGTGTTCGCGCGGCGACTCCAGGTCCAGGAGCGGCTGACCAACCAGATTGCTGAAACCATCATGGAAAAGATCAAGCCGCTGGGCGTGGGCGTGGTGATTGAAGCCAAACACCTCTGCATGATTATGCGCGGGGTGGAGAAACAGAACTCCGTCGCCGTCACCTCTGCCATGCTCGGCGTCTTCCGCGACGAGATCGAAACGCGAGAGGAGTTCTTGTCGCTGGTGCGCTCGCACAGCTAAAGACGCGGGA
>CAZBWJ010000113.1:0-5492 GCA_964495535.1 uncultured Acidobacteriota bacterium
GAATTTGCACAATTTCTGATCAAATTCGGGCCCCGGAAGATCTCAGATTCTGAGGCCCCAAGAACGGGTTCGGACGCCGCCTCCCCCGCCCGGGCGGGGGAGCTTCCTTCCACTCTGGCAGGTTCTTCACTCATGGTTCACTCCTTTTGAAGACCGCGCAGTTTAACGCGGGTTGGGAGGTGAACCAGGGCAGAAACTATAGCCTAAAGAACCTCACTGGACGGTCTCATTTCCGCTGAAGTCGGACAATATTGAACGCTCCCTTGACCGCAAGCCATACCCCCCCCCGCTGTCAAGCTAAAATCCACATGGCCTGTTTTGGGTGGCATCGCGGCTCGTTCTGGTCCTTCCGGCACCTTCCGTGGTTTGTTTCCTGCCTCGCGCCTGCCCCGCTGCTGGCACTTGCCCCCGCTGGATGACTTGGGAGCCCTGGTTGGCTATCTTTCTGCGTTCCCTAGCCGTTCGGCAGCGGCAGCGCCGCAATCCATCTCAGCATGCTGCCAAAACGCTGCCGCGTGAGATGCCCTTCGGCCAATAGTAGCCAGTAATACCGCGCATGTTTCACCAGCCGTCCGCCGGTCTTGACCAAGCGCTGCTGCAAACTCGTCAGCGAACAGTTCTGAATCCTCCTCGGCAGTGCCAAGCGTCGCCTTGCCGGAGTCACTGTCCCGACCATATCATCCACGATTGCTGTTTCGGAGCCTTATGCCACGAATATTCGCACCGGTCGGTGCATTCCGCATCCGCGGCACTGGCTAATCCTCGCGCGACTGGTTGGCGTGTCACCAAATGAATGAAGCGGAGTTAAAAGATAAACTACTCGCTCCGTCAGTCCGCTTTGGATAGGTGGTACTCTCCAGCAAAGCCTGTTGTCTTTTCTTCCGCGGTCCGGCCCCGTGAACTAATCCTATTTGGGGCTTTACGAAACACACCAAATCGCTGGAACTGCTTGCCCTATAGCTCAGCCGTGTGGGCCGGCTCGAAAGGAAACGCTTCTGACACGTCGCTGCGCCTTGCTCCTGAGAGTTTCGTCCTTCTGAATGCACCCCTATTTGGTCGCGTCATGCAGTGGGTGGGTGGGTCACGCGGGAGCCCACGGCAGCTTCTACCCGCCGGAACGTAGGAGTCGGTTCAGGCGCCCATTAAGTGATTCAACTGTGCGCTGGAATTTCACGATGCCAGGGGTGTGGATTTCAATCTCCGAGATGTCAATATCCATCTCGATTTGCTGGAGCAATTTCTGGGAGCGCCGCAGACGGTATTCCACCAGCTTCTGCTCCAGGTCAAACGTGGACTCACTCGTGCCTCCAGCCCGCTCCTGCTCCAGCTTCATCATTGTCCAGATTATGGTGCGCACGTGGTCCACTGATTCCTTGAAGTCATCCAGCATCGCCACGGGATATTGCCCGCGCTGGATATCTCCAGCGAGCTCGTCAAGAGCTTTCCTGGTTGACTCCAACCGTTGGATTCTCTGCTGGTCCACAGCCCCTCCTTCGCCACTAGCCCAGGTCGACCTCATCCTCTACCCATCAAGAGCGTCTGTCACGGGCGGCCATGTTCCCTTCATCGTAGCTCAGACTACCGCCAGAGTCGAATGCTTGGCAAACAACACCCGCGTCGCGAACAAATCCGATAGCTGTCTGCCAACGCCTTATCAGTGACAAAAGGAAATGATTTCGACACACGGGACAGAGGCTTTGGGTAGTGGTTCAGTTTCCTGGAAGCCTGTTTCACAGGAGCAATCCGCCTTGGGAGGTCAGAAGGGCTATTCTTCCTTGGGTCAGGGGGCCAGTCGATTCCGCGACTGTGCAGGTGCCGAACGGAATCGCATCAGAGGCGCACGTAAAAAATGGGGGAGGCAAAAGCCGCGGGCGGCCTTACGGTCGGAAATTCATGCGGCGCAGGACGTCCTAGAAGCGCGGGTTGGGAGGTGAACCAGGGCAGAAACTATAGCCTAAAGAACCTCACTGGACGGTCTCATTTGGGCTGAAGTCGGACAGTCTACGTCTTCAGCACCTCTAAGACTTGTCTAGCCTTTTTCCAGGCCACAGGTCACTCCTCAGTTCACCCCGTGTTTGATCCGCTGAGTGGCCTAGATGGTAATGGAACCGCCGGTAGATCGCTGCCAGTTTGATGTGCTCTATCTACTTGCTCGCCAGCTTCCGGGCCAGGTCAAGGAGAACCTGCCGCCTGGAGCCGTCCATTTTGTGAACGAGGCGGTGAAGCCTTCTTTCGTAAGGGGTCTTGTCTGCGACCAGGGCTTCCGGAAGCAGCGGCAAGGGCCCCACAGTGCCATCAGGATCGTAGAACAGCTGATAGAGAGGGACCTCGAGCGCTGCGGCCATCTTCTCAAGAGTCTCCAGCTTCGGAACCGCGTGGCCATTCTCGATGCGGGAGATATGGAAGCGGAGCAAGCCCGTGCGTTTTTCGAGGTGGGTCTGGGAGAGGTTTCTCTCCTCCCTGAGTAGGCAAAGCCGGTTTCCGATATTCAGTGCCAGTTTCCGGTTAACGATTGAAGTCTCCTGACAGGCGGACAATATGCAGACGGGCAGCCCCTGTCAAGCCGTCCGGACCGGCATCGTGAGAGGGCATTCAAAGGGCCGGCTCATTATCAAGCGTTGTGCAAGTCTGTTCCTTTCCTTTCTCGTTTCCCCCCGCGGTTCTTTCGGTTATCCCTGGGCCAATTCTGCGTGATGGCGAGGCATTCTGGAGCAAGTTGAGGCGGCCTGTGGTGGGTCCCAGGGGCATCTGAAAGTCGAGTCGGGCAGGGCAAGGCAGGGGCAGCGCACTATGGGCATACTGACTTTTGATTGCGAACTAGGATTTGCCCCAATGATGGCCTGAGATGCGCACCCCTGAGGACTCTTCGCGTCTCACCAAGATGCGGCCTGATATGCGTGTGATACCAGTGATACCGAAAGCGATTCGGCCACTCTATGCCATTGCAGCTTACTCAGGCATGCCCTGGATACCCTAGAAGAGCGTGGCGGTATAGGACTTTCTTAGCTTCGGCGAACCCGGCGGCTTGGTGCAATGGCACCGGGGAGTCTGGTGAAAGCAGGTGTGTCCAAGCGCCGATTCCTCTTTATGTCGAAATTCCATAGTCACCCAGCATGTTGACTTCGTCTATGAGAGCGGCTTAGCATAGGCCGCCAAGCGGCAGTGCCCCTCTCACAAGAATCGAGTGGAGTGTTTGCACAGGGGGAGACACACGGACGAGCAAGACTCGGCTCATATGGCATGAACATTTCCGTAATCCCATTCGAAGGGGAGGTCTTGTGGAGCGATGGACATCAAAAACGAAATTGGCGAAACAGCGGGAAGAGTCTGGCAAGTCTTGTCGAGCGATGGGCCACAAACCGTGGCTCAATTGAAAAAGAAACTCAAGGAAGCAGGAGATCTTGTTGATTTCGCTCTCGGCTGGCTGGCGCGGGAAGACAATATTGAGATCACCCGAGAGAAAAAGGACTTCCGGGTTCAACTTAAGTAGGCGAGCGTGGTCCACCCGCGCGGCTCACCCCAAAGGCAGAGAAAACGGCTGCGGGGCCTTCCAGACGAAGGGGCCATGAGCGGGTGCCGACCTGGGCGGAGACCGGGGGGGCCGATCGCTGGATGAGGCTCGCCGCGTTTACGGAATTTGTCCGTTTTCCAAATCTCGCCCCACGGATCACCACGGAGCATGACGAGTGGGATGAGCACGGCTGCGGACAGCGGCCCGATTCATTGACTCACCTCTTGACGGCAGCTAACTTCTGCGCTGTTGCCAGGAACACTGTGCGATCACGCTTTTTAACCTTGCCCAGCAGTTTCTTGAGTTTCAGTAGGAACTTCGCTTCTGCTCCCTTCTTGCCTGGCTCGTCGGCCAGTTCCTCAAGACTCTTGCGTGGCGTCAATTTGGGCAATGGCGGAGGTTCATCGCCCTCGTAGAAGAGCTGGTACAGGGGCACGCCAAAGGCAGCAGCGTACTTCTCCAAGTTGTCCAGCAGCGGCACGGTGTGACCGTTTTCCACGCGGGACGTATAGCACCTCTTAAGTCCGGTTAGCCTCTCGACATCGTCTTGTGACATTCCCTTCTGTTCGCGCAGTTGGCGGAGTCGCGCTCCAATCGCCATGACATTCGCTCCTTTCCGTTTCGCTGCGATTTCCATTTTGGGTTCTCGGGGGCTGCCAGTATACACCCCGCCACCTCGTTTTTGAACGTTCCGGCTCAGCTTGCCGTCCCGCTGGCCCCCAGCGGCCTTCTGAAAGGGTTCGGCCTGGGCGCGATGGCGGGGCATCTCACGCGCGTGCGCGGCGACGTCTCTGGCTTCGGGTGGACCTTTGTCCAGGGTCGCCTGGGGAGGGGCTTGCGCAGGCGCTTGGCCTCACGCTTGTTTCTTATGTGCGCAGCGACTTCAAGGTTGACAGGGCAAGGGGCGGGGTACGGCATAGCTGTCCACACTGTCCCGGCATCCTGCTGAAGGGAAAAGGCTTGGCTCCTCTCTGCGCGCGTTCAAGACCCTGCGGGATTCTGTCAAGTTGGTTAGGACAATCTCTCTTGCCTGTACCGTCTCCCCGCTCGCGCCTTCCCCCGGTGGGGTGGGCCCTTTGGGTGAGACAACCAGCCAAGACACTGATTAGTCTTCAATGCAAAGTCCTTCCTTAGGATCCTGCAACTGGCCTGTGCTCGTACAAGTTCCCGGGCCTGTTGTAGGCACGAGGCGCTCATTGTCAGGGAAGCTCGTTTCCGGGGAGCCAGTGCGCCATCTGGGGCGTTGAAGATCCTCAGCACTTGTCCGGGATGGCGACTTCACGGCCAAGTGACCGCCGAGGTCAGAGGAGGAGCCGCAAGGCGCTGGGATAGTTTCCGAGTGGGCGACCATTCGTCCAGAACCGATCCGACGCGTAAGGAAGCGACAGCAACGAGCCCAGTTGGCCACTTGTACTGGTAGCGCGTCAGGCGCAATCGGATTTGGCGAGCGGCTCTCGTTTAATCCTGATTGCTCAGTCTTGTGGGTGAACTCGCCGGTGATTTTGTAATAAAGTTCGAAGGTCCACACCGGACGGCCCGAGGTCAGAAGGCCAGTGCGTTGTGTCTCGAGGCCACTAAAGGTCCAAGGATGGGGTAATCGCAAACCACGGCCCATTTTGGGCTCTCTGCTTCCCCTAAGGCGGGAAATTCATGCGGCGCAGGAGATCCTGGAAGCGCGGGTTGGGGGTGAACCAGGGCAAAAACTATAGCTTAACCAACTTCACTCAACGGTCTCATTTTCGCTGAAGTCGGACACTTCAAAGCCCAGCTTCAACAGTTCGCCGTGGATCCTTGGGGCTCCCCAGGTGGGATTGTCAGCTGCCATGCGCTGGATGAGTTCACGAAGCTGGGTGGTAGTTCTCGGGTCTGCCCGGGCCTCGGCGGGAAAGAAGTCGCCACTACAGCTGAAACCCCGTACGATGGCAGCTCACGACGGTCTCCGGCTTCACGACCACCAGTACGTCAGCCCACTTTGACCACA
>CAZBWJ010000114.1:0-5471 GCA_964495535.1 uncultured Acidobacteriota bacterium
GAGTTTGCGCATGACTGCCTCCTTGAAATTGGGGTACTTGCCCCTTGCCTGTCCGGTCTGCATCAACGAAACGCGACGCCGACGCGGAAGCCGATGAGGTGAACGGTTTCTCCCCCCTCGGGGCTCCAAAGGTGATGGCGGAATTCGAAGCGCAGGCCGAAACGTCGTCGCACCCAGTAGTTCAATCCGCCGCCGTAGTGCATAGCTGCTCCCGCACCATTCCCGAAAAGTGCGGAGACCCCACCATTCACGAAGGGGTCGAACTTGCGCTTTGAATCTCTGCGGATGAAATGGTAAGCAGGCGTCACCGACGCCAGACCAGTCGTGATGGCGTACTGGTTGGTTACCGGCTTGAGAACTCCGAGCTCGCCACCCAGGCCGAAACTGTTCGCGAGGCGGGCCTCGCCTCCTCCTCCCGCATGGATGAAGGTTCCGTCCCAGCGTGTGAAGGCGCTCCGCGGTACCACAACCGGTCCCGTCACCGCGTAGACGTAACTCCCGGACTGCTGCGCCGAAGCCACAATGCAGCAGGCCAGCAGAACCACTATTCCAAGTATGGCCTTTGCCATCGCATCCTCCTTTCCGGAAGCATGAGGGGCATGCTCTGCCCCTTGAGTCATTGGGCCGGTTGGTCATGCCCTGCTGAAGGGAAGGAAAGAGAGATTCGACTGTGGGGCAACAGCTTCGCCTACGTGTGTGGGTGACTACCTCTGAGGGGAGTGCCTCAAAATCCACGCCACAACAGGCTCAGAGCAATCTCTACCCTCTCCCACAAAGCAATGACTTGCGCGGGAGCATAGTCCGTGAGGGACTTCCTGTCAATTCTCAGTTGAGCACAGGGAACTGGTCCTCGAAGAGGCAAGTTTCGGCAGCTTGCTAAGCAACTGCTTCAGCGCGTCGGTGGCCAGGACGGCGGCGTGGTGGGAAGCCGCAGGCAAGCCGCCGACGCCCGATTCGATTTGCTCGGGAGTGATTCCGGAAAGCTGGGCCAGCGGCTGGCCGCGCATCGCCTCCGTCAGCCAGGAGCCGCAGGCTACTGACGGGACGCAGCCCGCGGTCTTGAATTTGACCTCAACCACCACCGCATCTCGCGCCACCACCCACAACTTCATCACGTCGCCGCAGACGGGATTCACCACCTCCACAAGCGCTGTGGCGTTCTCAATCTCGCCCACGTTGCGCGGGTGATGGAAATGGTCGAGGACTCTCTGCGAGTACATGACAACGTAGCGCCGCCCTTCAGGGCAGCCTTCGACGTGCCCGCCTAAAGGCGGGCGCGACATCACGCCGCGAGGTAGCCGAAGAACAGAAGTCGCAAGAGGATCACGAGCGCCACGCCCGCGGCCACGGTCAGAGCGATCTTGGGCCCCGGGTTCTTGTTGACCTCCGGGATCAGGTCCGACGCCGCAACGTAAAGCGTGGCTCCCGCCGACAGCGCCAAACCATAGCTTGCAAAGCGGTCGGCGAACGCCATGGCCAGGATGCCAAGGATTCTCGAGACGCCCAGCACCCCGGCTGCCCCGAGACCAGCGCTGCGGCTTTTCCGCGCCGCCGTCATAATCGAGGCGATGGTGAACCCTTCCGGGACGTTGTGCAGAATGACGGCGCCGAAGATCACCGTCCCCAGCCAGTTGGAAATCAGGAACCCGGAGGCGATAGAGACCCCGCCAAAAAACGTATGGATGGTCAATCCCCCCAGCGCCGTGTAGGCCACCGAAGGGTTCAGGAATTCATCCGCGTGGGTTTCCTCGCCGAAGTGGAAGTGCGCCGGCCAGGAATGCTCAAAGATGTGAACAATGAAATAGCCGAGAAGGATCAGCAGCGGTGCGGCGCCCTTGGCCAGGTGCAGGCTCTCCGGAACCATTTCGGTGAGCGCCGTGGCCAGCATGAAGCCGGACCCCAGCGCGATGAAGTAGGTGAGGAACACCCGGCTCCACGCCCGCGCGGAGACAATCGCGGCGCCGAACAGGTTGGCCACGCCGGCTATCATTCCCAGCGCGAGACTGATCCAGAGGTAGGACATGGAAGAAGCTGTCACCTATCAGCCCCGGCTTGTCAGTTGTCGGTTGCGGCCCCGGGATTGCTGACCGCTGGTCGCTGAGAGCTGACGGCTGCGCTTTTCACGGCGAATGGCGGATGTACACTACCTCGCCGTCGTGCAAGACGTATTCCTTCCCCTCCAGTTTCAGCAGGCCGCGGCTCCGCGCCTCGGCCAGGCTCCCCGCCGCGACCAGATCCTCGAACCTGACAACCTCAGCCCGGATGAATCCCTTTTGAAAGTCGCTGTGGACCTCGCCCGCCGCTTCCCACGCCGTGGCCCCGGAGCGAATCGTCCAGGCCCGGCACTCATTCTCGCCGATGGTAAAGAACGAGATTACGCCCAGGACCTGGTAGCTCACGCGGATCAGGCGCGAGATGGCAGATTCCTTCAGCCCGTAGGTCTCCAGGAATTCGGCAGCGTCCGCGTCGCTCAGTTCGGCCAGTTCGGCCTCGATTTTTCCGGAGACCGCGGCCACCCCCGTCTTAGGCCGCTGCTTCAGGCCCGCCTCCGCGGCGAACTCTTCGGCGGCATGGGTGCGCGCCGCGTCCTTCTCGCCCAGGTTCAAGACGTAAAGCATGGGCTTGAGAGAAAGAAACGTGAACCCACGGATCATGGCCTCTTCCGGGCCCAGAGCCACTTCCCGCAACGGCGTCTGCTTCTCGAGCGCCGCCTTGCAGGTCAGGAGCACGTGGTGTTCCTTTTCGAGCGCAGGATTCTTCTGCTTCTTGAGGTCCCGTTCCAGGCGTTCGAGGCGTTTTTCGATCACCGCCAAGTCAGAAAGGATCATCTCCAGTTCTACGTTCTCGATATCCCGTTGCGGGTCGAGAGAACCGCCCGGCGGCGGCAGCGCCTCGTCGTCGAAGGCCCGCACGACGTGGGCCAGGGCGTCCATCTCGCGCAGGCTGGCAGTCTGTACTCCCGTTCGCAGCAGGTCGATGACGCTTCCCGGCGAATCCACGTATTCCACACTGGCATAGACGGTCTTCCGGCCAGGGTACATCCTCGCCAGGCGATCGAGGCGCGCGTCAGGAACGTGCACTACCCCCAGGTGCGCTTCGGGCCTTCCCGACGCCAGGCCGCTGCCGTGCGCATGCGTCAGGATGCGAAACAGAGTCGTTTTCCCAACCTGGCCAAGCCCCACGATGCCAATCTTCAGCACATGGACCTCCCGGCGAGGGACGGCGATGCGCCAGCCGACGCGCATCATACTAACACACACAACCGCCGCGAGCCGCACGTCCAGCGCTATTGCCAGGGCAGTGGCGTTGCAAAGCCCAACGCAGGGGACTAAGATTGGGATGTGGGAACGATCGGAGGTTAGTATGCGCTTGCGGACTTGCTTTTTCCTTGGCCTGGCAGTAGTCCTGTTCGGGATTACCGCCTTTGCGCAGGGTCGCGGGCGAACCCTGCCGCACGCGGGGAAGGCCTCGTCCGTTGGACCGTCCTCTCGAGTATCGTCCCCGGGCTATCGTCATCCGCGCGGGTGGTCTCCCGCCCGCTCGGGATACTTCAATCGGGGCTTTGCGTTCGGGTCTCCCAGCTATTGGCCCTACGGGCGCTACACCTACTCGCCCTACGCCGCTCAATCATACGGCTGGCCCTACTTTGGCACCGGCTATTACGGATCTCCGTACGCTTATGCGCCGCAGTACAACTACTCCGATTATTTCCCCTACCTTTACTTCTTTGACCTCTACTACCGCGAGGCCCAGCGCTCGAAGGAGGAGGCTGACAACTTCGAGGCCTCCTTCGCCGGTCAGAAGCCAGCTAGCTCTGCCTCACCCCGCAGCGCAGAGGCCGCGCCGCTCTCGGCGCGCGAGGTAGTGCTGACCATTGACGGTCAGCAGCTTCCTCCCTCAGCCGCGGGCTACCCGCTGGTGGTTAGTTCTGGTCACCACACCGTGCGCATCGGGGCCAAACCTGCGGCCCCAGCCGAAAAAGGCGCCCAGAACTAGTTCTCGCGCTGCGAATTCTTCGGCCCTTTAGTTCCCCGAGGAATCAGTAATTTCCCCGCTCGCAAAGCTGCGCTAGAGTAGGAACAAGCAGGTTATCACGCAGTCTCCCGAGGCCTAGGACACCGGCAGCCCCTAGCGCTGGGAAAAACCATGGCCGGGGTGTGCGCTTTTGGGTAAAATGAGGCGACCGGCTGAATGTGGCGTCAGTGGTGGGCGGTACAGGATTCGAACCTGTGACTTCTACCGTGTGAGGATAGCACTCTACCGCTGAGTTAACCGCCCAACTGCTAGTTCAAGATAGCAGATTCGTGGCCCGAAATCCAGATGGGCCGCCGGCACGACGCGGCTCCCGACAGCATGAAAAAGGCTGACGTCAACAATCAAGCGCCCGTTTCCACCGACCTGCTATTGCGGCTCCAGCAATCCATCCAGAGCGTCATTCGCGGCAAGGACGAGGTTATCCAGTTGGCGCTGGTGGCCCTGTTTGCCCGCGGCCATCTGCTCATCGAGGACGTCCCCGGGGTGGGCAAGACGACGCTCGCGCATTCCCTGGCGCGCTCCTTTAATTGCGCTTTCCATCGCATTCAGTTCACTTCCGACTTGCTGCCCTCCGACGTCATCGGCATCAGCGTCTTCAGCCAGCAGACCCAGCGCTTCGACTTCCGGCCCGGGCCCATCTTTGCCAACATCATCCTGGCCGACGAAATCAATCGCACCACGCCCAAGACGCAGAGCGCGTTGCTCGAGGCCATGAACGAATACCAGGTGACGGTCGACAACCGCACCTATCCCCTGCCCCAGCCCTTCATGGTGATGGCCACCCAGAATCCCATCGAACACCACGGTACTTATCCGCTTCCCGAATCGCAACTCGACCGGTTCCTGATGCGGCTGAAGATCGGCTATCCGGCCGCCGCGAGCGAGAAAGAAATCTTGCAGAACTTCGCCGTCTCCGAGCCGTTGGCCAGAATCGAACCGGTGATCGGCGCCGAGGAGGTCGTGGAAATCCAGCAGGCCGTCCGCCGCGTCGCCGTGGATGAGCAGCTCATGAATTACACGCTGGCCATCGTGGAGAAAACCCGCCAGAACGAATTCTTGAGCCTGGGCGTCAGCCCGCGCGGCTCTATGATGCTCTACCGCGCCGCGCAAGCCCTGGCGCTCGTCGAAGGGCGCGGCTACTGCATCCCCGACGACTTCAAGCGGCTGGTTCTACCCGTCCTGGTCCACCGCTGCGTGGTCAGCTCGCGCTACGTTTCCACCCTCAAGAAATCCGACCAGGCCGAAGGCATCGTCAGAGAAATCGTTGATGCTACCCCTGTGCCTCTCTAGATTGTCAATTGATGATTGGCGATTGACGATTTTCGATTTTGGATTTGCGACTTGGGTTTGTCTTCTTGGGACTGCGCCGCCCACTGTGTGCGAGGCTCCAGACCAACACACGATTGAAGAGGAGAAGCCTTCAGCCTTCAGCCTTC
>CAZBWJ010000115.1:0-3247 GCA_964495535.1 uncultured Acidobacteriota bacterium
CCTCCGCGGCATCCCCAAGCCGCGCGCGGGGCGGCTCGGACTCGCCTAGAGGGGTGAGCCGACAGACCGCGGGCCTTCCACTATTTCCCCCCGTCTGAATTTGCTTGACTTCGGATAACTTAAGGAGTTAACGTCACGAGTGCCGACCAGCCGTTAGGTCGGGCTCTATCAGACCCACGGAAGGCCCTTGGCCAGCCTGGAGTGGGTAGCAGGGAGCGTGACGTGACAAAGGTTCCTGCCCACCGGAAGGTTCTGATCATCGAGGACGAACCTTCCATCCGTAACGTCCTCTACGTCCTATTGGCCGCCGCAGGTTGTGAAGGGGACGTGGCGTATAGCGGTCAGCAGGCACTAGCCATGATCAGTCACCAGAAGTTTGACGCGGTCTTGCTCGACCTGCGCTGTGTCAACGCGCCAGCCGAGCAGGTGGTCTCCCAAATCAAGGAGATTCGTCCCAGCCTGCTTGGGCGCGTGCTGGTCATCACCGGCGAGGTCACCGACCCGCAGGCCATGGAGCTCATCGAGCAGCACTTGCTTCCTCACGTTGCCGCCAGCCGGCTGATATCCGACCTCCGGGGGCGACTACGAGGGCTCTTTGGCGCCACCACTCCGCACAACGCGGCACAGTCGTAACACCACCCTCTGGCACAACTGCTTTCCCATTCAAATCCTGCCGTCGATTTTTCTCCTTGTACTTCTTGCCTCGAGCCCTGACGCTGTCGAGGCCGGCACGCCTTCTTCGGCCCAAGCGCACGCACCCTTGCATGGGCACCGCACACCAAGGGTTTCTTATCCTCAGGAATTGCAGCGCCTGAGTCAGCGTGGTGTCGCGAGCACTGGGGCGGGTGGGAGGAAAGAGAGTGCGCGGACGTACTCGGCCAGGGCCTCCTGCCAGGAGCGCAGTGGCGCGAGGCCAGCGTCCCTCAAAGCGTCCATCGCCATGACGGCATATTCCAGCCGCGCGGCGCGCCGGCCCATCTGGCTTGAAGGTTTACCGATTACCTTTGTGGCGTCCAGCCCAGCCAGTTCCACCGCGTGCCGGGCGAGGTCGTAGCGGCTGCACACCCCCTGATTGGAGAGATGGTAGAGCCCGTAGCAGCGCGCCTCTACCACCTCCATAATTTTCCGGGCAGCATCCAGCGTGTACGTGGCGGAGCCCACCTGGTCTGCGGCCACCACATAGGTCTCACCTGCGGCGACCTTGCGCAGCCCCTTCTCGACGAAGTTCGTCTTCCCGGGCCCGAACAGCACCGAGACACGGAAAATCCAGTGAGCCGGCAAAGCCTTAACGCTCTGCTCTCCGCGCAGCTTCGTGCGCCCGTAAACAGTCAGAGGAATAGTGGCATCGGACTCCGTGTATGGAACATGTTTCTTGCCGTCGAAAACCGCGTCGGTCGAGATGTAGGCGACGGCGGCACCGACCTCGCGGGCTGCCTCGACCACGTGGCGCGTCGCGTGAACATTCACCAGGTAGCCTTTGGCAGGATCCGCTTCGCAGATGTCCATGTCGGGAATGCCGGCCGCATGCAGGACGACGTCCGGCAGCACCCGCGCAAAAGCCGCGCGCACCTCCTCCACCTTCGTCAGGTCAGCGTCGGTGCGGGTCAACGGCTGAACCGTGTGCCGCGTCGCGAAAACCGCCACCAACCCGCGTCCGAATAGACCCGCTGCGCCTGTGACTGCAACCTTCATCACGCCTCCTCATCGGACATCCAACCCATGCTACCACGGGGTGGATTCTTAGCGCCCTCTGGGGACAACGCTCCCGGGGAAGGCCGTCTTGACGTGCGAGGCGCTCATAGCAGGCACCCTCGCGTCCGCGACCGGCGCGAAGCGGTTCGCCGCACCATGGCCCTCATCGCCCGCACTCTCGGCGAAGAACCCAAGGGGATTCATCTCTCCCTCGAGGGCTACGGCAACTTCGCGGCGTAATTCTCACCAGTCTCACTATTCTCACTGGTCTCATCGGGGGCGCCGCCATCCCTCGCTTGGTGGGACATAATGTCCGAGCAACTTTCTCCTCTCCCGCGTGTTCATGATACTGAGCACGTCACATAACCGAAAGGAGCACCCGATGTTGACACGTCAGGAACTCGATCGAACCATGCGCAAGGCCATGAACATGTTGGCAGGCACGCTCCTCGTCGCAGCCGGCACGATGCTGCCGATGGCCGCCCAGGAGCTAGACCAAACGCAGGACCGGGATCGGCTTCAGACCCAGGACCAGGATCGCCTCCAGACTCAGGACCGGGATCGTCTCCAGACTCAGGATCTAGATCAGCTCCGCCAGCGCCTCCTGGACCTTGAGCAGCAGCGGATTCGGGACCGCCAGCACCTGAACGTCCAGGTTCAGCAGTACGGCAAGAAGAGCCCGCAGGCGCAAGAAGCGCGCCGGCAGGTTAACCAGACGCGCCAGCAGATTCGCGAAGCCAAGCGAGAGATGAAGCAAGCGCGAGCGCAGGCGCGGATGCAAGAGCGCGCCGAGCAGCGCGAGCAGATTCACGAGCCCGGCACGGGTCTCGGAACGCCCGGAACGGGCGACGGGACACGTGGCGGGATGGGCGGCGGGATGTCCGGCACGGGCTCGCAGAGCGGCCAGCGCGGTGGTGGCGGACGCGGACCGGGGTTCTAATCCCTACCACCTTCTAACCGGGCCCGGGTTCGCCCCGGCCTTACCCCCATGCTTAGAGGAGGTCAAGATGAAGCGCATTCATTCCTTCGGGCTGGCAGCGACGCTGGGAACTGTGCTCCTGGTCACGGGCTGGGCGGGAGCGCAGACGCCGAGCCCGTCGGCCGACCCGCAGCCAGCACAGAAACCCAGCGCCGAGCAACAGAAACAACTCGACCATCTCAAACAACTTGAAGAGCAACTCAGGAAAGATCGCGAGACCGTGCACGCTGCAATCACGCAGCACGGCTGGGACAGCGACCAGACCGACGCGGCCAGAGACCGGCTTTTCCGCGACCGGCAAGAGTATCGTCAGACTCGTCGCTCCTTGCGCGCGGCTGGCGTTGCCGTACCTCCCTCGGCAGGCACGGCTTGGCGAGCCCGTCCGGACGGAGGACGCGGCTATGGCCTGCGAGGCAGAGCCCGCTGGCACCGCGTCGGTCGAGGTCGTAGTTGGCCTGGCTGGTGTGGTTGCCGAGGCTACGGCTGGTAAGAGCCCCAAACGGACCGAGAACTTTTTACACACTGGGGCAAAATGCCACACTTTGGGCCCGAAAGGCGCCATTCCTCCTGTGCCGG
>CAZBWJ010000115.1:3347-5455 GCA_964495535.1 uncultured Acidobacteriota bacterium
GATTTCCACCGCTAGCGCCCGGCCTGTCATGCTGAGCGTGAGCGAAGCATCTCCGGCGCCGTCGCCCTGATTCCCTGACGCGTCGGGGCGAACGGCGTTCGCCCTCCCCCGCTGTAGCGCAACTCCCGTCCGTCAGTTGACGGATTGCGGCTTTTCCTGGTCTTGTGCGGCGAGGCTAGGGGCCTGCACGGCGTGGCCAAAGCATGTAGCGCAACTCCCGCCTTCTGGAGTTGCGGCTTTTCCTGATCTGTCCTGGCGGCGCTGCGGCCATCCGCCGGGGCCGTGAAAAGGCCTTGAAGAGCCGCAGGTCCAAAGAGCGGGACGTGCGCTACCAAGCTATGGAATAATAGTCCCGAGGTAAGCCTGCTGTGCATCACTCGGTGTATTTCATTGGAGCAGGGTTAACCAAGTCTCTGCACCTGCCGGACCGGCCAGTTCCCCTGATGACGGATTTCGTTCGGGTTATGGCGGATTACGTCGATAACGATGTCATACTTACAACCTTGGCGGAGCTGGAAAACGCCGGTGTTTATGAGTGGAAATGCAAGGAGTGCAGCAACCTCGCCAGAACGGTAGTGGGCAGGAACGCGGACCGGAGTCCTGAGAACAGGAGCCGGTTCGCTCGTTCCTTGAAAAACCGACCCTCTGAATCGATCGAAGACCTCATTGAACGGGCGGCCACGATACAAGGAGGGTCGGCTGCTAGCCTGAAGGACCGGTTTTTGTTTGCAATCAATCAGTTGTTCGCGCTGGTTGGATGGAACCTAAGACTGGGGCTGTTAGAGAGCTTCCTTCGGCTTCAACTGGCACAACAGGAGCGAAAGCACACGCTTGTCAGCTTCAATTATGACTTAGTGCTAGACCGAGCGCTCCAAGTGACGAGCGCAGGTTCTTGGAGCCCCGCTGACGGCTACGGTTTCCCAATCCAGTATTTCACCACAGAGCAACCGCCAATACTGCCTCCGGCGGGTGTCTTGCGCTCCGCACAGGCATCGCGATTTCCGTCAGACGCTTGCTGCACCGGGGGCATTCAACTGTTGAGGCCGCATGGCTCTCTTAACTGGCTGCTTCCTCTCAAAGTACCCTACGAGAGCGACGAGAACGGGCTCACGGTCGAGTCGGGGCCAATGGTAATTCCGCTGGGAACGGACGGCTGTGTATGCTATTGGCCAAGCACCGAGACCTTCAAATACATCCAGTGTCCGAATCGAACTCCAGCCGACTACGGGATATGCATCATACCGCCATCTCGCGCAAAGCGGAGTGGACTGGGCTTCTTCGAAGAGACGAGAACGAAGGAGGTCGAAGCGGTTAAGGAGGGCGACGAGTTCTTTGTTATTGGTTACAGCCTGCCACCGACTGACGTGGACCAGGAGTCCCTCGTGAGGTCCGCTGCCGAGAGGCGCTCGTCTGCGATCCGCCGTCTGGTTGTCGTCAACTACGGTGCTCCACCGGCTTATTACCGCCGTATCGCCGAGATTTTTTCTTTCCCGAAGGAACAAGTCGAGGTATTCAACACCGGTTTCGAGAGCTTTGTTAACGACCTACAACGGTAGCCGGAACCGCTAGAGACATGGGAACGCATAGGTCCTCGTCTCGAATCAGACAATCCATAGGTCTCTTGCGCCGGGTGGCGCATCACGCCTAGCAAGGACAGGTACATCGCGGTTTTTGGTCGCCGCGGGCGACTGTCCGATCAGGAGAGGCGGTTCATCGCCAGTGCGGAAGCGCCCTCCAGGCGGTGGAATCGGAAACTTGATCAGCCCCAGAAGTCAGCCGGGGGCCTTGCGGACAGGCGAAAGGTCTGCTAAATTAGGCGCATGACCAAGCTGCTCGAGAAGGCGCTCGAAAAGATTTCCAGCCTGCCGCAAGAGGAGCAGGACGCCATTGCTTCCCAGATTCTCGCCGAGCTGGAAGATGAGGCAGCCTGGGCGAAACGCTTTGCCGCGCAGACCGCCAAGCTCCGCCGTCTGGTTGACGAGGCGCTGGCGGAGCAGCGCCAAGGAGAGACTCGCCCGCTGGATGAGCTCCTTTGATCGAATCCCGCACCACACGACGCTTCCGTGAGGCGTACGCAAACTTGCCGGAAGAAGTCCGGCGGCAGGCGC
>CAZBWJ010000116.1:0-4223 GCA_964495535.1 uncultured Acidobacteriota bacterium
CGTAGCGGCAGGAACCCGACGGTTGCCGCGGAAGATAAGGTCCTCGATGAGGGCCCGCTCGTGTTCCTCCACCGGGGCCGTGGGCCGGCCAGGAGCCTTCCGGGCCTCCGGGGCGGCTTCCGTTGGTGCTGCCGGGGGAGTCTCCAACTGGAGCTTTTCGAGTGGGGGCGGAACTTCTTCCGGTTTCTGCTCAGGGGGCTTCTGCTTCGCGCCGGAAGAGGGCGGCGGCGATGGTTGCGAGGCGCTCGCCGGAGGCGCGGCCCCTTGCTTCGGAGGCGGCTCTTGGCCTCGGACCGGCAGCCCGCCAAGCAGAGCCACGGCCAAGGTGGCGAAGATCCACCGCGCCGTTCCTCTCCCTCGTCTTGCCGCCGCAAGGCTCATCGGCGATGAACGGTCCCCTCCGCGCGCCTCAGCCTGAGCTTGGACATTCCGATGCCAGGCGCTCACCAGAAGTTGGCTCGAAACCCGCCCTTTCAATAAACCCTTCCCCCCGGGAACGAGATTGTTGAGGAGCCGCCTGGGGTGGGTGCGCCGCGCTCCAAAGAGCGCAGGGGCCCCTAGTGAAAAAGGGGATTGGCCGCTACCAGCTTGTCGTTTACGGACCGGTAGTAGAGCGATTCGTTCTCTACAATAACCTCCAGGACAACCGGAGGCTGGATTTCTCCCTGGATCAAAGCTTCCGATAGTGGGTCTTCTACGTATTTCTGCAACGCCCGCCGCAGCGGCCGCGCGCCGTAGGAACGGTCGGCGCACGTCTTCTCCAAAATCCACTGCGCGGCTTCCGGCGCCAGGGCAATCGAAATGTTCTTGGGCGCCAGGTTCTCGTTGATCAGGCCCACCAGCAACTCGATGATCTGGAGCAGGTCGCTATCGGTCAGGGCGTTGAAAACAATGACCTCGTCCAGGCGGTTCAAGAACTCCGGATTAAAGAGGCGCTTGACCTCGCTCATCACCAACTGCTCGGCCTCTTCCTCCTTGGCCCTCTCGCCGGCCGACTGGAATCCCATCGCGCCCCGCTTCAGGTAGCGGGCCCCGATGTTGGAGGTCATGATGACGATGGTATTCTTGAAATCCACGGTGGTGCCGAGGCCATCAGTGAGCTGGCCGTCCTCAAACACCTGGAGGAGGATGTTGAAGACATCCGGATGGGCCTTTTCAATCTCGTCCAGCAAGATCACGGAGTAGGGCGAGCGCCGGACGCGCTCGGTGAGCTGGCCTCCCTCCTCGTATCCCACGTAGCCGGGCGGCGAACCGATGAGCTTGGAAACCGAGTGCTTCTCCATGAACTCCGACATGTCGAAGCGCACGAGGGCGCGCTCGCTCCCAAACAGGAAGGCCGCCAGCGACCGCGCCATTTCCGTCTTGCCCACACCCGTGGGGCCCAGAAAGAAGAATGAACCGACCGGCCGCCCGGGGGCCTTCAACCCCGCCCGCGAGCGGCGGATGGCCCGCGCCAGTGCCGACATTGCCTTATCCTGGCTGATGATGCGTTTGTGCAGCTCCTCTTCGATCCGCAGGAGCTTGGACATCTCCTCTTCCTTGATGGCGTTGACCGGGACGCCCGTCCAGCGCGACACCACGTCCTCGACGTCCTCGCGACTGACGACCCCCATCGCCGTCTCATCGATGTTGTATTTCTCCCGGAGCAGACGAAGGTTCTCGCGCTCTTTGCGTTCCTCGTCGGAATAGAAGCGCGCCTTTTCAAATTCGTGGTTGGCGATGGCGTTCTCCATCCGGTGCACCACGAACTTAATGCGCTTCTGCACGTCGATCATTTCTTCCGGCAAGGAACTCTGGCGCAGCTTCACTCGCGCCCCGGCTTCGTCGATCAGGTCAACGGCCTTGTCGGGCAGGAAACGGTCCGGGATGTAGCGATTGGAATGGTAAACCGCCCCGTTCAGCGCCTCGTCGGTGTAGGTGACGGCATGGAACTTCTCGTAGCGGTCCTTAATGCCGAACAGAATCTTGATGGCCTCCGCTTCCGTGGGAGGCGGGACCTTGATGGCCTGGAAGCGTCGCTCGAGCGACCGGTCTTTCTCGACTGATTTCCGGTATTCCGCCGGCGTGGTAGCGCCGATACACTGGATCTCACCCCGCGAGAGCGCGGGCTTCAAGATGTTGGCCGCGTCCAGCGAACCCTCGGCCGACCCCGCTCCCACCAGCGTGTGCAGTTCATCGATGAAGATCACCGCGTTCTGCGCCTCCATCAGTTCTTTCATGATGGTTTTCAGGCGCTCCTCGAACTGCCCGCGATACTTCGTCCCCGCGACGATGAGGGAAAGGTCCAGCGCCAGGATGCGCTTGTCCGCCAGGAAGGACGGGACGTCGCCCTCGGCAATGCGCTGCGCCAAGCCCTCGACGATGGCCGTCTTCCCCACTCCCGGCTCGCCGATGAGCACCGGGTTGTTCTTGGTGCGGCGGCACAGAATCTGAACCACCCGCTCCAACTCCGCCTCGCGTCCGATCAGGGGATCGAGCTGATTCTCCATCGCCGCCTGGGTCAGGTCACGACTGAACTCGGCGAGCAGCGATGTCTCCTTGGAGCGGTTGGAGGGCACCTTCTCGTTCTGGACTCGGCCCACCTCCTCGCGCAGCGCGGAAAGGCGCAGACCCCGCTCGTGCAGGATCTCCGCCGCGAAGCACTTGTCCTCGCGCAGCAGGCCCAGCAGCAGATGTTCCGTCCCGATGTGCTTGTGGGAGAGGCGCTCCGCTTCCTCCGCCGCGTAGGCTAGAACTCTCTTGCACTCCTGGCTCAGCGGCAGGTCCACCGAGGTGGAGACTCTCTCCCGGATGGTCGTGCGGCCCTCGACCTGCTTGCGGATGGATTCAATGGAGGCGTGGGAGCGCAGGAAGCGGTTGGTGAGGGCTTTGTCTTCACGCAGCAGACCGAGCAGCAAGTGCTCGCTCTCAATGTACGGGCTCCCAAACTGGCTGGCCTCGTACCGGGCAAAGAATATGACGCGGCGGGCCTTCTCCGTGTATCTCTCGAACATAGCTCCTCAGTTCCCGGTTTGAACCTCCTCTGCCCCGCTGCTCGACCTCTCTAGGCACCAGGAGGTTAATGAACTTCCGGAACTACCGTCTCCGTCAGCTTCCCGTCGCTCAAGCGCAACGTGCGCTTGGCCCGTTGTGCCAGCTCCAGGTTGTGCGTCGCCAGCACCGAGGTCAGTCCGTGCGCCCGGTGCAAGTTCTCGAGCACTTCGATCACGCGCCCGGCGGTGCGATGGTCCAGGTTCCCCGTCGGCTCATCCGCCAGCAGGACCGCCGGCCGGTTGGCCAGGGCCCGCGCCAGCGCCACGCGCTGCTGCTCACCGCCAGAGAGCTCACCCACCCGGCGACGCGCCGCCTGGGCCAGCCCCACTTCGGCCAGCAACTCCTGGGCGCGCGCCTGGGCATCCGCAAAACCGTGGCCCCCCACCAGCTGCGGCAGCATCACGTTTTCCAGCGCCGAGAATTCCGGCAGGAGGTAGTGCATCTGCCACACATAGCCCACCTGCTGGTTACGATATGCGGCTCTTCCCTCCGCGCCGAATTCGCTCAACCTTTGCCCGAAAAAGTATACCCCACCGCGCGTGGGAGTGTCCAGACCCGCCAGCAGATGCAGCAGCGTGGTCTTGCCGGCTCCCGACTCGCCCACCAGCGCCACGAACTCCCCGCGGCGGATTTCGAAGTTGAGGTCTTCGAAGGCCACCACCTCTTCTTCGCCGGAGCGGAAGATCTTGGTCAGGTTCTCAGCTCTCAGCATGTTTCAATTATCGGACCATCGGGTCATCGGGCCATTGATCCATCGGATCATTGATTCATCGGGGCATCACCTTATTAGCTGCGGGCTTTTGCAGTTCCATGGGACGCCGCAAATATCGCGAGCAATTCATTTGCTTCGGCGAGCAATTCCCCCACTTGCTCTTTTCGCACCATCCCGGTGTCAACCAGCAACTCCAGCCAGAAGACAGTTTCGTCGGCTTCTTCAACGACTACGCCCATCTTCGCAACAAATTCGGCCTTGGAACGAGCCCGACCCACCGCTCGATAGTTCGCGGCCACCGACGTCCCCGCTCTCAGCACCTGCTTCCCGATGATCCCTGCCTCATCCGTCTTGGGCAAGCTTCGGAATAGTCTCACGATTCGAATGGCGAACTGTTTCGTCCGCTGCCTCAACTGCTCATGCATCGTATTCATGGCCGACCCTTTCTCAAAAACCGTCATCCGCCAAATGATTCAAT
>CAZBWJ010000116.1:4323-5415 GCA_964495535.1 uncultured Acidobacteriota bacterium
TATCTCCACCGGATTCAGCCGCGCCGCCGCCAGCGACGGATAAAGCGTGGCCAGGAAGCTGATGGTCAGCGCCGCCAGCGCAATCCAGACGCCATCCAGCGGCTGGGCATAGAACGGCACGGAGGCGAGCGCATAGACCTGCGCGTCCAGCGGGATCAGCTTGTAGTGGCCGCCGATCCAGGAGGCGCCATAGCCCAGCGCCAGGCCCAGCGCCGTGCCCACCGCGCCAATCAGCAGTCCGTGCAAGGTGAAGATGGTCCAGACCTGCCGCTTCCGGGCGCCCATGGACATCAGCACCGCGATGTCCCGATTCTTTTCCATCACCATCATGACCAAGGTAATGAAGATATTGAGCGCCGCCACCAGTTCGATGAGGCCGATAGTAAGGATGGTCACCAGCCGCTCCAGCCGCAGGGCACTGAAAAGCGACCGGTTCTGCTCCATCCAGGTAGTGGCCTCGAAGCCCTGCCCGGCGGCTTGGCGGATGGTTTCGGCCACAGCCTCCGCCTGGTAAATCTCGTCCACCTTGAACTGAATCACGGAAGCCACGTTGGCCAGGTCAAACAGGCGCTGCGCGGCGTTCAGGTTCGTGAAAGCCCAGGTGGCGTCAAAGTCGTAAAAACCCGAGTCAAAGACGCCCACCACGCGGAAGTGGCGGAACTTGGGGACGACCTCGAGCGGCGTCAGGTAACCCTGCGGGCTCGTCACCAGCACGGTGTCGCCCACAAAAACGCCCAGCGACTTGGCCAGCTCCTTGCCGATGATAATGGGATCGGCGTTGGGAAAGTCCTGCGACAGGCCTGCGAGGGAACCTTCTCTCAAGCGCGTCAGCAGGTCGCCCACGCGCGTCTCGCGCCGCGGCTCGACACCTTTCAGCACCACCCCCTGCGCGCGCGAGTGGCTGGAAACCAAAACCTGCTCGTACAGGGCCGGGGCGCTCGCCACCACATGCGGCAGGCGCGAAAGACGCTCGGCCAGTTCCTCGTAGCGGGCGATGCCGTCATTCGAGGCGCGCAGCAGCGTCACGTCAGCCGTGGCCCCCAGCAGCCGTTGCTCGAGCTCCCGCCGGAACCCGTTGTTGATGGCCAGCGC
>CAZBWJ010000117.1:0-5331 GCA_964495535.1 uncultured Acidobacteriota bacterium
CGGCCAACTCCAGGACGTCCATCCAGTTGCCATCGGAGAGAACCACGTCCGTCAATACGACCTGCGGAGGGTGCGTCTGCGAGAGATAAGACTCCGCTTCCCGGCAATTCCGCGCGTGCAAGATTTTGACTGAGAACGCTTCAAGCACATGTCTCATTCTTCCAAAGCGATCCTCTCGGTCGTGAAGCAGCAGAGCAGAAAGTTCAGGTTTCATGAGGACCCTTCCTTACTCCGGAGGCCTGCGTACACACCGAGCTACTGCGACATCCCCCGGGACAGCTTTGCCGGATCCTGATGGGACTCGGTATCCTTCGAAGCTGAGCAACGGCCGATTCCCTCGCTCTCGTTATCTTGGGAAATCCCTCATCAGTTCCAACAGCAGCGCCATTTTGGGGTCCGGCCTTTTGCTGCGGACTATTGCCAAAATGAGGGCTCCGAGAATCAGGCAAATCGCAACAGTAACCACGGTGTCCGCGCCGTGCCAAATCGAGAAACTGCTGCTCACGCTCCCACGGTGGTCACGACGTGTTAAGGCCAGATGAAGGGCCTTTGAAGGTCCAGTGAATTCTTTAGGGGCAAGTTGGAAGGCCGAAACGCGACAAAAAGTCTCATACGGACGGCAGGATGACGGTGAATGTGGACCCTTTCCCCAGCTGGCTTTCCACCAAGACAGACCCACCCATGCGCTCAATGACATGCTTGACGATGGAAAGGCCCAAGCCGGTTCCGCCCATCTCGCGCGAACGGGCTCTGTCCACTCGATAGAAGCGCTCGAAGATCCGCGAGAGATCCTCCGAGGGAATCCCAATGCCGGTGTCGGCGATGACAATGCTCACCCACCCTGCCGTCGGCCGAGTTATCTTGACTTTCACTTCGCCAGAGGGCCGGTTGAACTTTACCGCGTTGTTCAAGAGGTTGACCAAAGCCTGCTCGAGGTGCGCTCGATCCCCCACCACCTGGGCGTCCTCAAGCTGCCCACAAATCACCTTTACGCCTCGAACGCGTGCCTCGGACTCCACCGTTCCTAGGGCCGCCTCGAGCGCAGCACATACTGACACCTGTTCTGGCGCTGGGCCGGGTTTGCCCGACTCCAGCTCCGACAAAGTCAGCAGGTCAGAGGCGATATTATTCAAGCGGATCGCATGCGCCCTGATAATCTCGACGAACTTGCGGTTGTTTTCTGTATCGTCCAGCGCCCCGTCCAGCAGGGTCTCAGCATAGCCCCCGATGGCAGTCAGCGGGGTGCGGAGCTCGTGGGAAACGTTGGCCACGAAGTCTTTCCGAATCCGCTCCAAGCGTTCGAGGTCGGTGATGTCGTGAAAAATGGCAATAGCTCCACGGCCTGCGCCCACCGCCAGGGGCG
Organism: uncultured Acidobacteriota bacterium; assembly: GCA_964495535.1. Classification (GTDB taxonomy): domain Bacteria; phylum Acidobacteriota; class Terriglobia; order UBA7540; family UBA7540; genus JALHUF01. The sequence continues at coordinate 1,364 of CAZBWJ010000117.1, forward strand.
CCGCTTGCACTTCAAAGATACAACCTTGCGCGGCGGTAAGTTGAAGGCGCTCCTTCGAGGCTTCGCCCGTTGCCAGGACGCGCGCCAGCATCTGGCGGAGATCCGGGTCACGAACTACGTCGATCAATGGGAGCTTTTCCGGAATCGGGGTCTGCGCTCGCAATGCCCGCGCGAAGGGCGCATTTGAAAAGATGATTCGCAGTTCATTGTCCACGGCGAGAACGCCCTCCGCCATACTGGCGAGGATCGCCTCGCGGCGCGCGGACTCCTGACTGAGCCGGTCCACTAAGTCCCGGAGTTGTGTAGCCATGGAATTGAGCGATCGCGCTAAGGCCCCAAGCTCATCCTGCGCTGCAGGAAGTGAGGCTCGGGAAAAGCGCTCGTCCGCCAAGCCTTCTGCGTACGCGCGCAGTTGGTTGATGCGGCGCGTGAACGAGCGCGAGAAAACGTAAGCAATGCCGAGGGCCAGCATGGCGGCGGCAACTGAAGCAGAGAGGATTCGCCAACGTACGGCAGCCACAGCAGCGTCTACGTCTTCGAGGGGCACAGCCAGCCGCAGCACGTACCCGGGCCGTCCTTGGTGCTGGAGGGGCACCGCCAGATAACAAAGGTCGCGGTTGAGTGTTCGGCTGTGACGAATTGAAGTACCAACTTGGTTGTGAAAAGCCATCTGGATTTCCGGTCGGTTGGCGTGGTTCTCCATAGTCTCCGGGTCGTGGTGGGAATCGGCCAGGACCGCTCCGGCAGGGTCGATCACGGTCACGCGGGCCTGGGCTCGATGTGCCACCGCGTGGGCCCACTCTTCCAACTGCGGTGGGGGAATGATGGTTGCCTCCGCCGCTAAGAGCCCCGCTGCAACGTGCAGACGCTGCTCGACAACTTGCCTTTCACGCCGTGTGGCGTAACGAGTCAGATAGAAATCAGACACCAGAAGGGTGACCACGATGAGGAGGAAGGCGCTGGCAAGAAGTTTCCGAAAAATCGGGCTCTGTAAATTCATCAAGGAAACAGCCTAACCCTCGGCAGCATAGGGGATAGGAATCGAATCCCCTCGACCGACGGCCTCCTCAACCTGTTTCGTCAGCATCGGAAGCTTGGGGCGAAAAGCGATACCCGCTGCCACGGACGGTTTGCAGAAGCCGTGGATGGTCTGGTTGAGCTTCGATCTTTTCCCGCAGTCGCCGGATATGAACGTCCACGGTGCGCGGAGTCACAAAGCGGTCGCGGCCCCAGACCTCGTCGAGGAGGCGGTCCCGACTGAAAACATGGCGTGGGTGCGAAGCCAGGAAATACAGCAGCTTGAACTCCAGTGCGCTGAGTTCAACCGCTTGGCCGCGGACGATAACCTCCTGGGTGCGGGTATCGAGCCGCAGACCGCTCACAGCCACTACCTCTCGCTTCTCCGCGAGGCGTTCCTGGCGGCGTAGAACGGCCTTGACTCTCGCCACGAGCTCGCGAGGGCTGAACGGTTTCACCACGTAATCGTCGGCACCGATTTCTAAACCAACCACTCGATCGATTTCCTCGCCCTTGGCCGTCAGAAAAATTACTGGAAGAGCTTTAAGCTTGTCGTCGGCTCGAAGCCGCTTGCAGATCCCAAGGCCGTCTTGATCGGGCAGCATGATGTCAAGAAGGACGAGAGCGGCACGATTGCGGCGGAGATATTCCAGCCCTTCCAAGCCTCGGCTGAAACTTGCGACTTCGAAACCTTCCTTGCGGAAGTTGTAACGCACCAGATCGACGATGTCTTTCTCGTCTTCGATGATGACAATTCGCTCGGACACTGCCTCATTATAGCATCGGCGCAGGGAAGTGCTTATAGACGCCAAGTGCGCATTGGGAAACTAAAGCAGTGTCGCGGAGGTTAAACTCCAAGTACCCCGCGCAATGAACTGAGCGGGCTTTGACTAACGTATCCAAAGACGTCTTGTGAATGTGTTCCCAAACAATCGTCGCGTGCGGCGACCTCAGGCCGAGGGGACCTGCAGTCCCGCGATAGTAAAGCAAGAGCGAACATACGGATGGACATTCTGAGTTCCCTGACCTCTTGCTCTTTGGCAATGGCTCGAAAACTTATGAAGGGCAGGTTAACCGATTGAATTAATTGAGGTTCTGGTACGCCCGGGGTGATTCGAACACCCGACCCCTTGCTTCGTAGGCAAGTGCTCTATCCAGCTGAGCTACGGGCGCACAGACAGGCGGCGCGACTCCAGGCATCGGGCTCCTCCGGCGCCGATAATCGGTATCCAGCAGTAGCGGAGGACAACCCGAACCTACCTTAGTGTGGCATGGGGCAGGCCACATGTCAACCAGGGACGCCGGGAGCCGGGCACAAAGAAGTTGTCACCCTCGTCGAGTGGAAACGTCCTATCCCCGATAGTGATGAACGCCAAGGGTGGCTAGTGCCGTTCCAACTTATCTTGGCTAATCCGCCCTGGCGGACCCGTCTCTTGGGCTGTGCAAAATGCAGGCGTCGCAAATGGGGGAATTAGGTTGGAACGGCACTAGTTGGCCTCCTCGGAGCGGTGAGTCACGCGGGCCAACTCGATGCGCGTGGAGCCGCCAACGCTGCGGAGCGCCACAACCTTCTCCTCGCTGCGGCGCTTGATTTCGAACACGGTTTTCCCTTCCCGGTGCCTCTCCGTGAACTTCGTCACGTCGTTCCCCAGGCGCTGTTTGTAGAACGCCTTGACCTTCTCGAGCTGGTCCGGCGTCTCGAATGCCGCTGCCACCACGCGTACGCTCTCCTCACCCGGAAGGTCGATATTGATTGTGGCGCCTTCCTTCTTCACGCGCGTCGCACCTGGGTACAGCGGCAAGCCAAGACGCGCCTCGTTGACCTCACCCTGAATATCCAGTGAGCCCACGGGCGTCTTGAGAGAGGCTCGCCGTTTGCCCTCCTCAGCCTCCAGCGAGCCCACGGGTGTCCTGATGGCAATCTCCTTCTTGCCTCCTGCGCCCTCTTCCACATGAACCTGGACGCTGCGGGAAAGAAAGCGCAAGCCCGTCCAAACGGCCAGCCCGGCAACCAGAACAATCAACGCGAGGGTCAGCAGCGCGATGGCCACGAGGTGGCTGCCCGTTCGTGGCGGTGGGGGCAGGACGGGCGCCCGCGGCGGTGTACCCATGGAACCCTCCTCCGGGGTGTTTCGTGCCCTAGGACGAATCGCTAGTTCACATCCACCTCGACATTTTCGATGCGGACAAGGTCGATCTCTGTGACAGAGTCGACGGTCTTGATCTGCACAGCCTTAGTCAAGGGCTTGCGCTTGATTTCGAACGCCGTCCCTCCGTCGTCCGTCTCCTCGATGTATTTCGTCACATCCTTACCCAGTTTCTTCCTGTAGAACTCCCGCACTTTCTCAATTGAGTCCGAGGTCTGGAATTTCGCGACCACAAAGCGAACGCTGGGCTCCCCCTTGATGCTCAAGTCCAGGTTCAACGAGCCTGGGGCCTCGCCCTCGAGGAATCTAGCTCCGGGATAGACCGGCAAACCCAAGCGAGACGGGTTCGCCGTCACGGACGCTTCGAAGGAGCCCCAAGGAGTTTTGATCGAGATCTCCTTCTTTTCTGGCTCTGTGGCTGGTTTTTGGGGCGCTGCAAACAAAGGTTGACTGTCCAGGCAATTTGCGGCTATGGCGGCGATCAGGACGAGCCCGGAGAAGACCATCCGGCGGCAGGCAGAATTCGACATGTTCGCGTTCCTCCTGGGGCGCTCTCAGCTCTATTTGAGACTACGAATCCGGCGAGAGCAAAGTTCCACAAAGCTCCTTTTCCATCGCCCTGGGGGATCGCTAGAAGAACCGCACTTTCACGTCGGCCCTCTTCGAGAGGTGGACGCTGTCGATGACGCGGACGCGCCGCGTGCTGACCGCCATCAGCGGGGACTGCGTGCGGACGCCGTCGCCGCGGCAGCCTCCGTCTAGCCCGCCCCCAGTGGCCCGGGCGGGCTCACGGTGGTCAAGCGC
>CAZBWJ010000118.1:0-5247 GCA_964495535.1 uncultured Acidobacteriota bacterium
ACCAAGCGTCGCGTTCGTGCTCCCAGCCACCGAGCCAACTACCGCCGACCCCGCAAATGCTGAGACCGACGCTGCCATGGCCACAAGGAGCGCGACTAGACATACACGCGCTACCGACTTTTTACTCCACATGGTCCTCACTCCTCCCTCCTCGCCTGGGCCGGGCGCTCCTCGGGCCCTGGCCGTGGGCCTTTAGTACACTCCTCCACTCCTACGGCGCGATACTACAAAGCGCCCCCCGCCTTGTCAAGGTCTTTTTGCAAAAATCGGCCCCCATCTCGGGGTCGCTTAACTATCTAGACAACACACGCCGGGGGTTATTTCCCCTGGTCTCTTTCTTCGTCCTCTGGTTTTACGGGCCCCAGGGGCCCGCGTCGCCACTACCAGCAGAGACCGATGGCTCGCGCCCCAGAAGGAATAATGGTGGGCGACAGCCGCACCAAGTCAATGAGGATGTGTTTCCTCTTCAGATCCTTAATCCCTTCTTCGAATTCAGGATGCCCGCCGGCCACGACAATGACATCGCTGGCGGCGAAAACCTCTCCGAGAGAGCCCGCGAGCAGCCGCGGCAGTTGAGGAAGCTCTCTTTCTACGAAATCGCGATTGGCTCCAGTCAAGCGCTCGAGTTTGACCCGCGGATCGTATACCCTCACGTCTCTCCCCGCTCGAAGGAGGCTCTTCACCAGCGCGCACGCGGGGCTCTCCCTCAGATCGTCCGTGTCCGACTTGAAAACCAAGCCGAGAACCCCGACCCTTTTCTTCCCGGTAGCGAGCACCAATTCGATGGCTCGGCGGAGGTGGCAAGCGTTGCTGCCGAGGACATTCGAAAGCACAGGGACACTCACCCGCTCCCTTCGCGCCATGGCGCAGAGGGCCCTGACATCCTTGGGCAGACATGGGCCGCCAAAGGCGAATCCGGGCCTCAGGTAGAGAGGGGAGAGGTTCAGTTTGGTGTCCCGGACGAAGATCTCCATCACTTCGTGGCTGTCGATGCCGAACTTCTTGCACAAGGCCCCCATTTCGTTGGCGAAGGAGACCTTGAGCGCGTGAAATGCATTGTCGGCGTACTTCACCATCTCCGCCACCCTCAGCGAGGTCACAAAAAGCGGAGCTTTGATTGGCCGCCAAAGACCAACCAACGCTTGGGCGCTGCGGGCGTCGTAGCCGCCAATGACCGTCTTGGGTGGGTGGAAGAAATCGTGGACTGACGAACCCTCGCGCAGGAACTCGGGATTGAAGCATACGCCGAAATCGCGGCCTGCTCTCTTACGCGCCGCCCGCTCGAGCGCAGGTATAAGGGAGTCTTCCAGGGTGCCCGGTGGCACGGTGCTCCGGACTACCACCGCGTGGTAGCTCCTGAGGGAACGCAGCGCGCGGCCGATGTCGCCCGCCGCGTGCAGCACGTGATCCAGGTTCGCCTCGCCATTGCGGCGCGACGGCGTACCCACGCAAATGAGAGAGAGCGCCGCACCCCCGACAGCCTCGTCGGGCCGGAGAGTAGCCCGGAACTTCCCGGCGCGAACCACCTCCGAGACAAGACGCTCCATTCCTTTCCCCACTACGGGAGAATGCCCCTCGTTGATGCCACGGACCTTGACCGGGGAAATGTCCACCCCACACACCTCGTGACCCATCCGAGCTAAACACGCCCCGGTGACGCTGCCCACATATCCAAGCCCAAATACGGCAATTCGCATAACAGCTCTCAAGCGTTCGCAGGATGCCGACCGCACTCGACCGGCACGACCCGGTGTCGGACTATATTCGACCCGCGAGTCGGAAGTCAAAGTTGTCCCCTTCGGCCTCAGGGCAAGTCCCGCCTCGCAGCCACGCAGCCCCCGACCGTTGGCCGAATGACACTTGGAGATCCAGATCCGGCGACATCAAAGACAGGTTGAGCGGCGGCAATCGTGGGGTTGATTGCCCGCTCGCAAGATTCTAGAATAGCCCGCGTCGCTTGGCGCTGATTCTGGTAGTCGGATCGGAGGGAGCCGCATGCAGTTCGGCGCACCAAGCGCTGCCCACCAGAGGCTTGCAGGCGCCCTCGTTAACCTTCGGGGCGTCTGCATTCCGGATGCCGCTAAACAGCGGCCCCAACACCTCGCGGCGAACCAGAATTGATTCTGTTTGCTCGCAGTTAGAGCAGTGCCCAGTTAACCACGCTGGTTCGAAACGGGGTGGATACCACCGGCAGCGACGGGCGCCCTGCGGAATCCGCTGAGCATCGGAGCATGGGCACAGCACGCTGTTCCATTGCTATTGCTAGGCTTTGGCAACCCTGGCCAGTCTTGTCCTGAAGTGAAGGCGGACGGGCCTGGCTCGCTTTGGAACTAACCTTGCTTTCTGCTATGCTCTCTGCCGCCTGGGGCGGCGGAGGTGAGCGCGGCTCAAGCGGCACGTCTGGGGCCGCCCACACGCTGACAATGACAGCGCCCAGCTCTAGTGACCTGAGCCATAACATTCAATTGACGCTGACCGTGTGCCGAGCGGAGAACTGCGAAGGATTATGAGAATCACTTTGAAAAGCACGCTGAGCAAGCGCCTGGTAATGATGGTTGAGGGAGCCTTGTTTCTGGTCTTCGCCCTTTGGGCTTCCAGGACCTACACGGCTTACTCGCTCGGGCAGACACCTACGCTGCGGAATCTGCTGCGGGCGGTCAGGCTGGACCCATCCAACGCGGACTACCACCTGCGGCTGGGACGTCTATTCCAATACAGCCTAGCCGATCTGGACCCTGCCCGGGCGACAGAGCAGTTTCGCAAAGCGACCCAACTCAGCCCGTACAACCCGCAGCCTTGGCTCGACCTGGGGGCCGCACTGGAGTTTCAAGGGAAGACCGCGGAGGCGGAAGCCTGCCTGCGTCGGGCCGATTTCATGGCACCCCGTCTGCCCGCCTTCCAGTGGGCTATCGGCAATTTCTTCCTGCTACATGGCAATGTCGATGACGCGTTCCGACACTTCAAAATCGTCCTGACCGGCAGTTCCCAGTACGACCAGATCCTGTTCAGCACGGCCTGGAAAGCCTCGGGCGATGCCGATAAGATCCTCGAACAGCTAATTCCCAACCAGGTTCGCAGCGAACTTCCCTACCTCTACTTTCTCGTCGGCCAACAACGCTTCACGGAAGCTCAAGACGTGTGGAAGCGGATCGCAAGCAGTCCAGAAACCTTCGCTGCGATTCAGGCGTCTGCGTATATGGAGCATCTGATTAGAGCGCACCGGGTGGCGGAAGCTTATCAGGTCTGGAGTGACCTGCGGAGAAAGGGATTGATCCCTGCCAACTACGAGGCAACGAGCAAGAATCTCCTGATGAATGGAGACTTTGAGGAAAAGCCTCTGTCCATGGTGTTTGACTGGTGGATCATACCCTTGGAAGGCGTCTACGCCGGGATTGACCGGAGTACGTTTCACTCCCCGGGCAGCTCCCTGGTCATCCAATTCTCGGGAAAGCAGAACCTGGCTTACGGACACGTTCTCCAGTATGTGAAGGTTGCGCCGGGACATTCGTACCGGCTTCAGGGTTTCATGAAGAGCGAAGGTATCACGACTGACAGCGGGCCTCGCTTGGCAGTCCGTGACGCCTACGATCCCCATGTCTTGGAGAAGCTCAGCGAGGATCTCGAAGGCACGACGAGGAGCTGGACACTTGTCACAGTTGACTTTACAACCGGGCCGAAGACAGAACTTATCGTTGTGAGCGTTACCCGCCCCCCAAGCCGAAAGCTGGACAACCTAATTGCCGGGAAGGTCTGGCTGGACGATCTCACCCTGACCACGAGCCCCGCGGAGACGGCGCCGACCCGCTAAAGACCGGCGCCTTGCGCCTTGGGCAACAGGAAGGCAGCACTACCCGCTCCCCGAAGGGGAGCCCACCTGTTTCTCCTCGCCCCGTTCTATGCAGGCGGCTTTGTAACCAATTCCCAACACTACCGCGAAGATCAGGGCATTCGCAGGGATCTGCAGGTTGAAATCTGTGGCGCTGTGAATAAGCATTCCCAGCGTACTTCCAATACACCCCAATGTGACCGCCGGACGGTAGCGGCGGGGATCAGTCAGAAAGGAAACGATCATCCTGAGGAAAAGGTAGAGGATGGGCAAGAAAAGTAATGCCACACCGAGCAGGCCGGTGTCGGCGGCAAACTCCAGGTAGTCGTTATGCGCGTGGTCAACGTAGAAATTGACCGAGCCCGTCTGATAGTGCCGGAAAGCAACACCGAAGGTGCCCAGCCCGGTACCTGTCAACGGATAGTCGCGGACCAGATGAAGAGCGTCTTCCCAGATGGAAATTCTCTCCTCCATCTGGGGATAGGCGGATTCGTACACCGGTTCGAAACGGGCGAGTACGGGCCCCAGTCCGATCCAAATTGCGTAACCCAGGACGCAAAAGAGGAAGAGAAACACTCCTCCCATCCACGCTCTGCGCCCCACTCTGAGCCGGACAAGTGCAGCCAGGAACATGAACAGGATACTGAACAAGCTCGCCAGGATCCCCATGCGGGACCGGGAAAAAATAACTCCCATCACCATGATGAGGAGCACAAACAGGTAGAATAGCAATTGAAAGCCGAGCGAACCCCTGCGCGCAGGAGCGTTGCTGTCCGTGCTCCCGTGCCGCCTTTCTGACCAGAGTGCGAACGAGTAGAAGAGTGACGCGACGACGAACGGAAGTGTAAGCTCGAGGAGGCCGGCAAAGTGGCTGCGGTTGATATATGTCCCGGTTGCCTCCTGCAGGTTAAACTGCTTGGTGTAAGTGAAAATCTTCTGCCATCCAGTCAGGTACTGAACAATGCCATAGGCGGCTTCAAAACACCCCAGGAGGATCAGCATCCGCAGCAGGGTGCTCCTCCGCTTCTGGGAATCAAACAAGCAGGCCGCCAACAGAAACGCGCCCAGATAAGCAAGGAACTTGACTAAGGCGAGCACGGAATCGTGCGGATAGACACTCAAGGCCGTCCAAACCCATTGGCCCTGCGACAGGCCGCTCAAGTTCGGGTCAAGAAGGCGCGCGGGAGAAATCCAGCCGAGGAAGAAGGACGGAAGCGGCACTAACTGCAATAGAGCCCAAAGCGCGAACAGAACCGGCCAGAGCGGCAACCGGAGAGCGATCTCGCCCCGTCGCGTCTGCTTCCACAAGAGCAGCAACACGGCGAGGAACACAGCGAGCTCCATTAGCGTGTAGGTAAGGGGCTGAACGCCGCCGAAGGCCAGGGTTGCCCCCACGATCGTCACTGCCAGCACCAGTTCAA
>CAZBWJ010000119.1:0-5086 GCA_964495535.1 uncultured Acidobacteriota bacterium
AAAGGGAAGACCATCACGGTGCTGGCGCGGAGCCCGCAAGGCGGCGCGGCCGGGGCAGGCTCCGGCGCGGCGCGAATGAGCCGCTCGACGGCGTTGCAGATGAGTTCAGTTGCGGTGGGCGGAAGCTCGGTTGTCCTCTCTGGCGTGGCGATTACGCGGGCGGACCACGCGCGGGTGTCTGCCGTCGACGCCAACAACCAAGCCGGGAAGGCCATCATCGCGTCGCAGATAGCCGAGGTGGCAGCGCAGGAGGCCCAGCAAGCCGCGCACCTACTGGGTTGTGCGGTCAATGCGGTCAGTGGGGGGATCGGCACCGTGAGCCCTTATACCCCACCTCTGGATCTTCCGTGCCCATAAAGAATAGGTGTGTCAGCTTGGAATGACGCGGCAGGGAATCACATCTGGCCTTCCTGAAATTGTCAGAGGGTGTCCCAGAAATCGTTGGAGGTGAACGGCGGTCGAGTTCATTTTACGCCACCTCCATCTCGAGTGGGACCTGATTCTCGTCCAAGGCCGGCTTCAGCATCAGGCCAGATCGCTCAATCGCACACATGCCAAACAAGGGCATGTATGCGCCAGTCCGTCTCGTTTTCCACAGCCGCGGCGCTCTTCCCCCCAAGCGCCGCGGTGGCTCCCTGAAAAGCTTCGTCCTTCCAGCGGTAGTACAGATTCGGAGCAATCTGGTACCGACGACAAGTCTCAGCAATGTTCCCACTCTTCAACCCCTCCAGCACAATCTCCCATTTCTGTTCGGGGGTCCGATCCACACGCGCTCTTCTGCCCACCTCTGCCGCCTTCGAAGAGGCCCTGATCATACCGAAGTCGCGTGTCCAGTTTTAGAGGGGAGCACTACAGTCATGTTAGTGCAGTAGCGCACTTGGAGATCAGGAGGGTGTTTAGGAACCCCTCCCCATTTGATTTGTACCCCAAAGATCAAACCCCTCATTTTTTGATTTCTCTTTTCCTGTTTTCATTTTGAAAGAAGCGCCGGGAGAACCGTCTCAGATTTTCTCGGCTGACGAAAACCGGGGGGTACCCCCCTGGCCGTCGAACCTCGCCCAAGAGGGGTTCTGGCCGGTTGCAGCAAGACTAGGCTTCCATTCCTCCGTGGTCAGACCAAGTTGGCAAAGTCACCAAGCGCTTGGTTGAGCCCCGCCACTCGCCGTTAGGTGCGTTCATTCCCGCGCCACTGCCAACCGCTTCGGCCATCGCCAACGGCGCCAAGAAAGGGAGAATTAAGAGCCTTCCTAAAATCGAAGGCGAGAAGTGCAGTGACTGCACTCAAGACGCTGGCAGTGCTCTGAGGAGGGGTGGGATCGCTGAGCCGTGAGCCTTCGCCGACAGGGCGTTCCCCGGATCAACCGGGGCCGATTCTTCTGACCTTAAAGGCAGCGCCAACAGGCCAATCTTGAAAACGTCCCACGGGGAAAGGCAGGAGGGCACCCCTTGCCGTTGAACCGTCCCGAGCGGGAAGTGGAACAACCTACTGTTTATGGCTCGCCGTCGAAGGGGCACGTTTTGACGTGAATCGTCCAGCCTACGCGGGAAGATAGCCACTGTTCTCCAGTTTTTCGGGGGGACCGCCACTGCCTATGACCCGTGGGGGCGTGAGATCGGCATAGAACTGGATCTGTGCTTGTGCAGTACTGCACAAGCCGATTAGGCACACCACGCATCCCTCACAAACATCGCCCGGTTTGCAGTCGTTTTGCCTCATAGAATAGCCCCCAGCGCGTCAGAATTGGCGCAGGGCGCGCCAGAAAGGCAACGACAAGGACCTCCTTCCCCCCCTGTCCGGATTGAAAAGTGAGCCGCTTTGTGACGTGTTTTGTGACGTGGCCAGTCCCGAAAGCACGATTGTGCCGCAGTTAGCAGCATTGACGGAAGTGATGTGCCAGTGCGATGAAACCCGCATGAATATTGCTCGGAACGCTACTGCTGCTCATCACTGCTATCCCCATTTTCAGAATTGACACGGTAGAGGTCTGGGGTTCGAGTCCCCACGGGCCTACCATTACCGCCGATGGCCTCGCTTTACATCCTGCAAAGCCTCTCGACCGGTAGGTTTTATATAGGCTCCACAGCGGATCTGGAGCGGCGACTCCAGGAGCATCAGCGCGGACACTCCCCGGCTACCCGCGGCCGTGGGCCGTGGAGGCTGGTCTATGAGGAGTCCTTTTCATCCCTCATCGAGGCTCGCAGGCGAGAGCTCCAACTCAAGCGCTGGAAATCAGCCCGGCTGATCCAGCAAATGCTCCAGGGCACGAAGGGTTAGAGCGGGCCGAGCTTGTCGGCCAGGTCTGGGGTTCGAGTCCCCACGGGCCTACCATTACTTTCAATAAGATAGCCAGCCCGCCCAAGCACCGTTTCAACCCATGTAGCGGAAAATGTAGCGGGTACCGATGTTGATTCGGCGTGATGGGCTTCGATGGGTTGACGCCCGGTTGAACCGAGGTGCGAATTGTTCGCAACCATTTTGGCTCGCACGTCAAGGCGTTTCCTTCAGACATCACGCAGCTCGCTTTGGTGTAATCGCACACCGAGAGACGCAGCAAACTCTCCAAAATACGTTGGGCTCCATTTCTTGGCCCAACCGACGCGTGAGGATCGGCGACTACCGCGACAGGCACAGGCTGAGGTGATACGGGCACTTGCTGTAGAGAAAAAGGGGCGAAGGCTATCTCCCGATTGTTCTGGGTGATTCTAGCGACTACGATGGGGAAGAGGCGGCGTTTGTCGGCCCGGCTTGAGACTGGAGGGAGCGTCGGGGAATCCAAACAGGCCGCCTGCCGCCTCCCTTATCGCGCTGCACAAACTGGCGACAGGCCATTGTGAGACGTAAACGTTTTGTAAGCGCTTCCAACGGAGGCCGATCGAGTGTACACTCCCACATACAGCATGGAACCATTCTTCTCGAGGTGATAACAGATGAAAAGACGAGACTTCCTTTCTTCCAGCCTAGCACTTGCAGCCATGAGCTTCGCGCCTCGTACAGGACGTGCCTCAGATGCGTCGGTAGAGATCCTGATCAATGAGCCGCTCGGCGAGATCGCACCCGAACTCCACAGTCATTTTACCGAGCATCTCGGTGGCGTGATCTATGACGGCATCTGGGTAGGCGAAAACTCTAAAGTCCCCAACGTGGCCGGTATCCGCAAGGAACTCGTGGATCATATGCAAAGCTTGAAAGCTCCCGTGGTGCGATGGCCGGGCGGCTGTTATGCTGACAGCTACAACTGGCGTGATGGCGTTGGGCCTCGCGCCAAGCGCCCCACTCACACCAACTTCTGGACAAACGACAAGCCGCTTTGGTCTGCGCCCGACGGTCCACAGAAGTACGAGCCGAATACCTTTGGCACCGCTGAATTCATGCGGTTCTGCCAGTTATGTGGCGCGCAGCCATACTTGGCTGCCAATGTTCGCAGCACGACCCCGGCTGATTTTGACGATTGGGTGGAGTACTGCAACTCGCCTGCCGGTTCTACCACTCTGGCCGATACCCGGGCCAGCGACGGCAGCAAGGAGCCTTACAATGTGACTTACTGGGGAATCGGAAATGAGTCCTGGGGTTGCGGGGGCGACTTTCGGCCGGAAGAATACGCGGTTGAATTCAGGCGCTTCACATCCTGGGTTCCTGATTACGGTCGGAAGCTGCGCTTCATCGCCTCGGGACCCGGCGCAGCGATCGACGATCCTCAGGTTGAATGGACAAGAGGGTTCTTCCAGGAATTGTTGGCGAAGGACAAGAACCTGCTGAGTCGCGTGTATGGCTTGTCCCTGCACTATTACTGCTGGACAGCGGGGAAGGGTCAATCGATCGACTTCACCGTGGACGACTGGTACCAGTTGCTGTGGCAGGCTGACATCATGGATTCGCTGTTGACCAAGCATTGGCTGGCGATGGGCGAATTCGATAGGCAGCACCAGGTGATGCTGGTCGTGGACGAATGGGGAGCGTGGCACCGCGGTCCGGCGATCGATCCTCGCTACCTATTCAGTTATCCACCGAGCATGAGGGACGCCTTGGTGACCGGTATCACGCTCGATATCTTCAACCGGCACAGCGAAAAATTGGCGATGTGCAATGTAGCGCAGTTGGTGAATTGCATCCATACTCCGTTCCTGGCGCTTGAGGACCACTTTGCGGCAACGCCCATCTTCCACGTGTTCGACATGTACAAGGCCCACCAGGGTGGCCAGTCGTTACGTTTTGTGAGCGATGCCCCCACCATCTCGTATGCAGCCAATAAGAAGCTCTGGGGACTTGCTGGTTCCGCATCGCTCCATGGAAAGAGGTTGGTGGTGACGGTGGTGAATCCGCACGTCAGCGCGGCGCGAACTACCGACGTCTCAATACGCGGGGCTTCTGCCCGGTCCTGCCGGGCGACGGTGCTCGCGTCTGCGGACATCCACGCCCACAACGACTTTCAGAACCCGCACGCTGTTGAGCCGAAAGGCGAGCCGGCCAATGTCTCGGGCGCGAATTTCGCCTGGACTTTCAAGCCAGCGTCCGTAACCAAGTTGGAGATAGAGCTAGCCTGATGCGGCTCGCTAGGCAAGGAACTCGTGGAACGTGTTTGCAGAGTAAGGGAAGGGCACGAGGGTTTGAGGCCCCCCCGAACAACGTAGGACACCGGGTGGCTGCGCGACTGTGCGGTTCGTGGCACAGCCACCCCCTCAGTTTCGTGTCACCGCCGAACGGCTGCTCCCAGTGCCCCGGGCCTGAAGTCGCGGCTACTCCTGTCACCTTCCAGATGAACTCGACCTCTGCTTCCTAATGCACCCCACTGTCCTGCCCGAAGACCTCGTGGAGCCTGACCCAAAACCGAAAAACTTAAAAAGTGGCACAACGATTGGGGGCAGTTGTTTATGAGCAATATGCTCACAACGAACCACCAAAATGGTGCGCCTTCTCCTGACCTGTTGCCCGCAACCGACACCCGCAAGTGACGCTTCACGCTCAAGACATCCAAGAAGAGGCCACAGTTACTGCTGCTTCTTGGACCGACCCCAAATGGTGAGGTCCCTTCTGGGCGGCCTCGATTGCCTTTGCATTGGTGCCCGGAGAGTGTACCCCGAATCTGCC
>CAZBWJ010000120.1:0-5052 GCA_964495535.1 uncultured Acidobacteriota bacterium
GTAATTCAGCGGTAGAATGCCAGCTTCCCAAGCTGGACGTCGCGGGTTCGATCCCCGTCCCCCGCTCCAATCTTCTCCCTGGTCCACCGCCGAATCCCGCTTCCCTCCAGATACTAGCTGGTTCTCAGGCGATGGCGATTGATATAGACTGTCGCCGCCGTAATCTCACGATGCCGGAGGAGTCTGCCGATGGCGCAGCGAAAAGACGTCATGGTGGGCGTGGACATGGGCGGGACGAGTCTGCGGGCGCTGGTGGTGGACGGCGCGAACAAGATCCTTGCCGTCGAGAAGACGCCCACCCGGCGCGAGGAGAAGCCCGGCGAGCTGATCACGGACATCGCCGTGATGGTAGTGGACGCGGTCGAGGCGGCGGGCCTGAAGCGTGGCGACCTGCGGGCGGTGAGCATCGGCGCTCCGGGAGCGGTGGACCCCGTCCGAGGCATCGTGCACCATGCCCCGAATCTCGGCTGGGAAGAAGTCCCGCTCGGGCGGAAGCTGAAGGAGCTGCTGGGCGTGCCGGTGCTGGTGGAAAACGATGTGAACGTGGGAGTCGTGGGCGAACACGCGCTGGGGGCGGGAAAGGGCGCCAAGGACTTGGTGGGGATTTTCGTGGGCACGGGAATTGGCGGAGGCATCATCATTGGTGGGGAACTCTACGAGGGGGGCCGCGCGGGCGCCGGAGAAGTCGGTCACGTCGTGGTCCAGGTGGACGGGCCGCGGTGCGGCTGCGGTAAGCGTGGCTGCATCGAGGCGCTGGCCAGCCGCACAGCGATGGAGCGCGAGGTGCGCGCCGCCGTCAAGGCAGGTGAGGAAAGCCTTGTCCTGAAAATCATGAAAAAGCGGCATAAGCGGATCATGACCTCGAGCGTCATCGTGGCAGCGCTGGCGAAGAAAGACCCGGTCATGCGGAAAGTGATGAGGCGCGCCCAGCATTACCTGGGCATCTTCGTGGGCGGCATCGTCAACGTCCTGGATCCGGAAGTTGTGGTCATCGGCGGCGGCATCGCGGAACGCTGGCAGGAGAATTTCGTCCGGCCCATTCGAGAGACCGCGTACAAGCATTTCCTTCACCATCGAGATACGGAGCGCGTGAAGATTGTGCCCGGCATTCTGGGCGACAATGCCGGCGCCTTGGGCGCCGTGGTGCTGGCCCGGCAGCGGCTCCGTCGGGTACGTTAAAAGCGGCACCTACCCTGACCCGGAATTCCTCAAGCCATACGAGGAGCGCGGCGAGCCCGTCCAGGTCGGAGAAGCTGCTCAGCACACCGTCCAGTTGAAATTGGTTCCTGCCGAGTCGGGTCGGCTGTATACAGGTTCCCACGGGTCGAGGTCCGCCCCCCTGCCTTGTTCTTCCCGTGCATCGGATTGAGCAGGCTTCGGTCTTGGGGTACTATCCTGGCGGGCGAGATGCTTATGCAACGCAATGACTACGCGCGAATTGCTTTCGTTATTGTCCTGCTGGTGGTTGTGTATTACGTTTTTCGCATACTGCAACCCTTCCTCACCGCCCTGGTCTGGGCGGCGATTCTGGCTACGGTCTTCTACGCGGTCTTCCAGGATCTGGCGCGCCGCCTCAAGCGCCGGCGTTTGGCGAGCGCCCTGGCGTGTCTGCTGCTGACGGTGGCGATTGTCCTGCCGGTGATCATCCTGCTCGTCCTGCTGGCGGGAGAATCGGTAGAAGCGTATCGGCTGTTGCAGGCGAAGATCAAAGAGGGGCAGTTGGGCGCGCTCGACTCGCTGCGCCACACGGCGGCCTACGGGTGGTTGCGGGTGAAGCTGTTGGCCCTGGGCTTGCCGGAACCTGACCTGCGCGAGGTCGCGGTGCAGGCCCTACGCTCCGTCAGTCAGTTCCTGGTCGCGCATAGTTCGGATGTCTTTTCCGGCTTCACGCGCTTCGTGTTCAATTTGGTGGTGACGTTGTTCGGTGTCTATTACCTCTTTCTCAGCGGCCCGGACATCTTGAAAGAACTTCGACGCCTCAGTCCGCTGCGCCGCGAGCACGAAGAGGCGATCATCGGCAAGTTCAAGGAAATCACGGTGGCCACTTTCGAGGGAAACCTGTTGACTGCGGTTCTCCAGGGCGCCGCGGGTGGCCTGGTTTTCCTCATTTTCGGCTTGCCCTCGCCCTTGCTTTGGGCGGCGGTGATGGCCTTCCTCTCGCTCGTGCCGCTGGTCGGCACGGCCCTGGTGTGGGGTCCGGTGGTGGTCTATTACCTGCTTACCGGAGCGGTGGTGAAGGGGCTGCTGCTTCTGGCGCTCTGCGCGGCGGTGGTCGGCTCGATCGATAATCTCATCAAGCCGCTCCTGATTCGGCGCCGGGCGGAGATTCCCCCACTCTGGGTGTTTGTCGGAGTTCTGGGCGGCGTGGGGGTCTTCGGCTTCCTGGGCTTCGTCCTGGGACCGCTGATGGTGGCCGTCCTGTTCGCCCTGATCGAAATCTACAAAGTGGAATTCCGCAGCGAGTTGGGCGACAAGCTCGGGCCTTGATTCGCGCGTCTCGGCTGGCCCTGCTCCGCGAGTCTATCTACGCCTTCCTTGCCGCGGTGCTCTCGGCAGGCCTGGGGTCGTAGCGAACCCCGTAGATTTTCTTGTTGGTCCCTTCGATCTCCCGCTTGCGCGTCATCGTGCTGCGGATCTCGATGGTCTGCCCGGCGGAATCGTAGGGGCAGACCACCATGACGGCTTCGCCCAAGTGGTAGGTTTTCTCGCTGGCGAAACAGAAGCCTCCCTTGGACATGTTCTCGGTCTTCGTAATCTCGGCGCCGCCGTAATAGTCCCGAACCAGGATGGGGAGTTGGAGGGAAACGCGGCGATGTTGCCGTCGATTGGCTTCCGACATGGCAGCCCCGGCTTGGGCTTCGCGGAACATTTCCTCCTCACCCGGCGGGCTCTCCATGGCCACCTGTTGTTCGGCGTGGCCCCAGGGTGCGGGGCGGCCGCACTTCTCGCACTGGCGCGAGAAGATTCCTGCCGACTCCAGAACCTCGACTTCCACCAGTGTTAGACGCAGCAGAGCCACGGTGTGGCACACCCGGCATTCCACCAAGGCCTTCGGCGCGGCGACTTCGCTTTCAGAGGGCGGAGGGAACTGGATCCCCCAGACGTTGATCTCCGGGTTGAGCGCGGCCACCGCGTACTCGCCGCCTTCTTCCGAGTAAGGCTCCGTCGGGCCCACCACGCGGAAATCGGCCATGCGCCGGTTAATCAGATTCACCAGGCGCACGACCAGTCCGGCCTTGAGCACGGGCTTCAACTGGATGCGAGCCCCGTGGCGGTTCAGAATGACGGTGCGCGCCTCGGCTTCAAATCCCCGACCTCTGGCGTCCACGCCTTCCAAGCGCAACGGTATTGTCAGTAACAGGCGATCCGATCGGCGCCGTTCCATTCCGCTCATAGACTCTTGGCTCCCCCGAGATGATTCACTTCTTGGTCAGCAGTCTAACCCAGCAAGCGACGCCAGGCAACATGGTTTGCGGCGGGCGCGTCCAGGGCGCCGCGCGACAACAGACTCTGTTGCCTTGCTTGCCAACTAGAGGCCAAAGCCTGCTTCGGCCGTTTCCGGGCGCTGGCGAGCCAGTGCACTCCAAGGTGCCTGCCTCAAGGCGGGCGCTACAATGAATCCATGAAGATGAGGTAGGACGATGTCCAGAGGCTCGTGGGAATGGACCCGCGCGGCTGGGAGGTAAGGATGATATTGAAGCCGCGCGCGGCCGAGGAAATCCAGGCCAGCAGGTTATCGGTGCCCCGCGGGCTGGGGCTTACGTTGGGCTCCACGAGGGCCAGATGTTCCAGGACGGGGTAGATGATTTCTCCCGCGCCGGCCATCGAGGTC
This sequence comes from uncultured Acidobacteriota bacterium, assembly GCA_964495535.1. Taxonomy (GTDB): domain Bacteria; phylum Acidobacteriota; class Terriglobia; order UBA7540; family UBA7540; genus JALHUF01. The sequence continues at coordinate 3,833 of CAZBWJ010000120.1, forward strand.
TCAAAGCCGTCGCTCACGAACTGTAGCTGAGCGTCGATCTCGTAGAAGTGCCAGGCGAGGCAGGCGCAGAAAGTTACGGCCTTCTCGAACTGCTCCAGGCTTTTCTCGCTGGCCTTGGGCAGTCGAGCGTCGAACACCAGCACGACGCGCCGCTCGTCTTCCCGGGTGAATTCCCGCACCTTGAGCAGTTGCGCCTTGGCGCTGGCTTTCCAGTCCACGTGCCGCGCGGTGTCACCTTCCTGGAAGTCGCGGATGGCGTAGAGGTCGTGGCCGCGCCCCTTGTAGAAGCTCTCCACCTCGCCGCTGATAAGCGGCAGGATTTCGTAGAACTCTTCGGTGGGCTGCACATTCGGCAAGGCGAGGATTTCCTGCCGCAGGGGCACTTCGCGCGACTTGCGCAGAAAGCCGAAGGGAAACTTGGTGCTCACCCGGAAGCCCTCCTGGGTGTAGCGGCCGCGGCGCGGGAAGCTGAGTTCTAGATGCTGCGTCACTCCCGAGCGGCGCGGAACAAAGGGGACATAAACCGGTTGGTCGAGAATCCGCCGCGGCTGCTCCGCCACCACTTTGGGCCGCTTCTTCCTCTCTGGCTCGCGCGTCGAGACCGTCACCGAAAAGGAGGGAAAGAGCCATTTCAAGTTGTTGAGCGTGACGCGGGAAATCATGGGCTGCTGGGCGAAGATGTGGTCCGGCAGGACGAATTCGAGTTCCAACTCCGTGAGCACAATGTATGAGAGGACGCCCGAGACCAGGATGCCCGCGAGCAGACTGGCCAGAATGATGAACAGGAGGTTGTTGCCCGTATTGAGCGCCGCCACGGAAATCAGCGCAACCAGCATCAGGTAGATGGCGCCCTCGCGCGTGAACTCGAACTCGATTTTGACTAGCCAGCGCTCCAGCGCCGTACGACGCGCGAGGTAGGGCACAATCTTGACCGCGACGTATCCCGCCACCAGCAGGGCGACCGCGGACGCCCAGAAGGCTTCGCGCAGGCGGCCGGTCTCGCGCATGGCCGTCGAATACAGCGCCAGGAGGAAGGCGAAGCCGAGCCCAAAGAGCGCCAGGAGAAAGCGTCGCCAGGCCGGCCGGTCAAAGTGCACGATGCGATAGCGCGCCAGGAGCCAGAGGTCGCGCATCACGCCGCCGCTCGAGGGCTGGGAAATCGCAGGCATCGAACTCGATTGTAGCGGATGTAACTGCAGAGCGAAAGGAAGGCAGAAGGC
>CAZBWJ010000121.1:0-4715 GCA_964495535.1 uncultured Acidobacteriota bacterium
CGCACGTGAGTCTGGTTTGCGGCTCGGCCAGCTACCCAAGGCTCGCTGATTTGCTCGCCCAGGTCGAAGCAGGGAACCGCCGTGTGGTGGGTTTGTCGCGCGCGACCGACGAATGTTTTGAAACCGAACTGACCCGGCGCGACAGCCCCGTTCGGGCCTACGTGACGATCATCGAGGGCTGCGACCAGCGGTGCGCTTTCTGTGTGGTCCCGATGACGCGTGGCCGCGAGCGCAGCCGGGCGAGCCAGAAGATCCTTGCCGAGTGCCAGCGCTTGGTGGACGAGGGCTACAGCGAGATTCAGCTCCTGGGCCAGATCGTCAACAACTGGACTGACCCCTCGCCGGCCCGGCGGAGTTTTGCCGAACTGCTGTCACGGGTGGCGGGGATTCCGGGCGTGCGCCGCGTGCGGTTCGCCACTTCGCACCCGCGGTGTTTCACGCCGGAGATCGTCCGGGCTATCGAGACGCACCCCGCCCTCTCGGATCAGATTCACCTGCCGGTACAGTCGGGATCGAGCCGCGTGCTCGAGCGCATGCAGCGCGGCTACACGCGCGAGGAATACCTGGAAAAAATCAATTGCATCCGCAGCGCGCGGCGTGCTATTAGCATTTCGACGGATATTATTGTGGGGTTTTGCGGCGAAACGCGCGAAGATTTCGAGCAGACCGTTTCGCTGCTCGACGCGGTTGAGTACGATCAGGTTTTTTCGTTCAAGTTCTCGCCGCGGCCGAACACCGCGGCGGTCAAGTTTGAAGATACGGTTCTGGAGGAAGAGAAAGGGCGTCGGCTGGCCTTATTGCAGGAGCACCAGCGGCAGATCCAGCTGCGGCGCAACCAGGCGCTGATCGGACGCGAGTTTGAGGTGCTGGTGGAGGCTTTCCAGCCCCGTCTCCAGCAGGCCGTGGGACGGACGACCAGCAACCGGGTGGTCAACTTCCCGGGGCAGCCCGAGTGGATCGGGCGTTGTGTAAAGGTGCATGTGACGGCGGCGGGTCCGAACAGCCTGGTGGCTGTGCGGGCTGACCAAACGATATCCCAGTGCGCCGCGACGGGCTCGGATGCCGACACCTGCACCGTGGAGGCCCGCAGGGCCACGGAGACGCGGAGGGTCGAATGGAAGTCGAAATGAGAATCCGTGGGCTGATGATGGACCCGGTCACCAACATGCCCATCGTCATCCTCAAGGACGTGAACGGCACGGCGGTGCTCCCCATCTGGGTGGGCATCTACGAGGCCAACGCCATCGCCCTGGAAATTGAGAAAGTGGCAACGCCCCGGCCCATGACCCACGACCTGCTCAAGAACCTCCTGGCGGGGCTCGATACGCGCGTCAGCAAGGTGGTGGTCAGCGACCTGCGGGACGACACCTTCTACGCTTTGATCTGGCTGGAGAAGGACGGGCAGGTGATTTCCATCGACTCCCGGCCCAGTGACGCGCTGGCGCTGGCGCTGCGAGTTGACTGCCCGATTTACGTGGAGGAAGAAGTCCTGAAGAGTTCGAAGGCATCCGGAACCGCCGCCGACAAGGTCTCGAGCGACGAGCTGCGGAAGTGGCTGGAAAACCTGAACGACGAGGACATGGGAAGATATAAGATGTAGGGGCGGGTAGCCTTCGGGCGATTCGCCCTGTGCTGCCTCAACCCTTGATCATCCACCCGCCGCGGCGGGCCCCGGCCGGAGCGTGGCGTGTCCACGATCATTGCGATTGCCAACCAGAAGGGCGGGGTCGGGAAGACCACCACAGCCGTCAACCTCGCTGCCGCTTTCGCCCAGAAAAAAAGGCGCACCCTTCTGATCGACCTGGATCCCCAGGCCCACAGCACCCTGAGCTTCCTGCCGCCGGAGGAAATCACCCACTCGATTTACGACGTCCTCTCCGACCACCACCTCAGCCTGGTGGAGGTCATCAAGCCCACCAAATGCGCGAATTTGTGCCTGGTGCCTTCGAAGATTGCCCTGGCGAAGCTGGAGGCTAATCTTGTAGGCCAATTCGATGCGGCTTTCCGTCTGCGGGACGCGCTGGTGCCGCGGCGAAAAGACTTCGACCTGGTGGTGATTGACACCGCGCCCACGCTGGGCATCATGACGGTAAATGCGCTGGTGGCCGCGACGCACCTCCTGGTGCCCATCCAATCCTCTTACTATGCCCTGGAAGGCACCGACGACTTGCTGGAAACGCTCGAGCGCATCCGGGCGCGGCCGAACCCGGAGCTGCAATTGCTCGGGGTGCTGGTGACGATGTTTGACAAGCGCACCAATCTCTCCCGCGACATCCGCCAGCAGGTGCGCCAGGTCTTTGGCGCCAAGGTTTTCCGGACGGTTATTGGCAAGAGCGTCCGCCTGGAAGAGAGCCCGGCCTACAAGGAAACGATCTTCACTTACGCCCCCGACTCTTCGGGCGCGGAGGCGTACGAACGCTTGGCGCGGGAGGTTCTGCAACGTGTCCGATAGACGCCCGGGTTTGCCCCTTGCCGTGAAGATGCGCCACAACGCCCACTACGTGGAGGAGATCAGCTCCCGCAGCGGCGCCGCCATCGGTCGGATGATCCCCATTGAGGATCTCCAGCCCAACGCCGACCAGCCGCGCAAGGACCAGGGCGATTTGCGCGGGCTGGCGGACTCCGTGCGGGAGAAGGGCGTGCTGGAGCCGCTGCTGGTGCGCCACCTCCTGGAGTCGGGGAAGTACATGATCATTGCCGGCGAGCGGCGCTACCTTGCCGCGCGCGCCGCCGGCTTGCGGGAAGTCCCTTGCATCGAGAAGGACGCCGACGACGCGGAAACTCTGGAGCTGGCGCTAGTGGAAAACCTCCAGCGGAAAGATCTGACGCCGTTTGAAGAAGCCGACGGCGTGGCGGCGCTCGCCGAGCGCCTGGGCTTGACCCACGACGAAATCGCCCGGCGCATTGGCAAGTCGCGCCCCACCATCACGGAGCTGTTCACCCTCCGATCGATTCCCGACGAAGTCAAGGGGCTGTGCATCGAGAAAGGGGTGCTCTCCAAGTCGCAGTTGCTCCAGGTGGCGCGCCAGCCGAGCGAAGCCAAGATGCGCGCCGTGATCCGCGGCTTTGCCCTGGGCATGCTCAACCGCGAGCAGGCCCGCGCCGAGCGCCAGCCGGACAAGAAACCCCGCAACGCCGTCTTCCGCTACGTCCCGCCCGCCAAGGAATTCAAGCTGACCCTGCAGTTTCGCAAGAACACTATTAACCGGGAAGAGATTATCCAGGCGCTAAAGCGCATCATCGAGACGCTGGAATCGGAAGCCTGAGTGGTTCCTGTAGCGCAGGATCCGCCGTCTGATCCTGCGGCTTTTGTGGACCCGCTGGCGACGAAAATCCTCGACGGCCAGATCGTGCGCCGTGATTCTGTGCTCGTGGACGCCGATCCCGCAAGGCGGGACCAGATGGCCTTCGAGGGGGCAACCGCCAACGGTGCAGGGGCGATGGGAACTGGATTCTAGGGGCGACGGTTCTTTATCCGGACCGGCTCGCCAGGCGTCGGACTTGCGCCCGGCGGCCGAAAGAGCTATCTTCCCAGTATGACTCTCGCCGAAATCAAGAGCGTCATCACCGAGCTTTCGGACCAGGAGAGAGCGGAGCTTGCCGCGTGGCTTTTGAGCCTTGATCGCGAGGCGTGGAACCGGCAGATCGAAACTGATTTCTCTCCGGGGGGCGCCGGCACGAAGCTGCTCGAGGAAGTTGACTCCGCCATCGACCGGGGTGACTACCAACCCTTGGAGTGAATCCCATTCGCTCCTTCGCTCTCCGCTCGTTCTGGGATTGTTACCAGGCTCTGCCAGAGCACGCGCGCAAACTCGCAGACAAGCAGTTTCGCCTCTTCCGCCAGGACCCACGGCACCCGTCGCTCGCGTTCTCCCGCAAAGGCGAGGTCTGGACCGTCGAGGCCGGGCGGGGTATCGCGCCCTGGCAAAGCAGCGCGGCGAGGATTACTACTGGTTCTGGATCGGTTCCCACGAGGCGTACAACAAATTACTGAAACGCCTCAAGTGATTTCGAAGCTACGCGATCCGTCTGTAACGCCGGTGTCCTCATCACGGAAGCAGCGCGGACCTTCCTGACGTCGTGAACGCTCTTAGGCCCGTAGGGCCGAAAGAGTATAGCCCACGGCGGCAGCCGTGGGGTAAGAGCGCGCCGGTCGGGTGAGGCTGGCCGGTCAGAGTTCTTCGATTTCAGCGATAAGCTTCGCGTCGGTGGCGAACCGCAACGATGTCGATAAGTTTCTGAGCGTCAAATATGTGGTAGACGACGCGGTAATCGCCCATCCGGATACGCCAGAGGTTTTGGACGCCACTCAGCTTCTTACATCTTGGGGGATGGGGATTCTGGGCCAGCGATTCAATCAAGCGAAATATTCTGTCAACCAGTGCTGGGTCGAGGTCTTCCAGCTCTTTGCGTGCTGATCTGGCAAAGGTGATGGCATATCCGAGGTTAGCCATTTAACTTGCCCTGGCTCTTCAGGCGAGCGCGAACAGACTGGAGCGTCTCGCGGGGTTCATGCTTTCTCTTCTGGGCCAGCAAACTGTCATAAATATCTTCCCAGAGGGTTCCGTACTTTTTCAGGTTTATTAAAACCCCGGTTTTCTTGCCCTGGGAATCGACAATAAACTGCACGCCTTCCATGTTCTCGACCTCCCACCGTCAATTCTATCATCGAATGACTGTTCATGGATGACCCTCAGGACCAGCCTGAACCGGGT
>CAZBWJ010000122.1:0-4646 GCA_964495535.1 uncultured Acidobacteriota bacterium
TTCAGTTCGGGCTGAGATTCGCCTTCTAGGCCCGAGCAGAATTGGAACCTTCAAGGGGGGACGAGAAATCGTCCCCCTTTTGTTTTGGTGGGGGAGCCCTTGGGGGCTCCCGCCGGAAGGCCGAGCCCTCCCCTACAACGCTATTCAAACTTGTTGCGGTACTGCTGGCAGAGAGGTGTGCTCTGCTGGCAAAGGGTGCGAAACTCGCGGCGGGCGCTCGGGCGGTCGCCGAGCTTGAGATAAGCAAAGGCCAGATTCAGCCGCGCGCCGGCATAGTCGGACTTCAAGCGGAGAGCTTTGCGGTAGAACTTGATCGCTTCCTCTATCTGATTCGTGTTGGCGTAGAAGATGCCGAAGTAGTTGTCGAGGACGGGATTCTCCGGCCCCAACTCTGCGGCCCGGGTCAGGGGACCCAGTGCCTCCGTGTAGCGCTGCATTTCCACGAGCGCAATCCCCAGCTCCTGGTGCGAGGGCGCATAGTTGGGTTTCTCTTCGATGGCCTTGAGGAAGTAGCGGCGCGCTTCCTCGTTCTGTCGCTCGTGGCGGGCCACCAGCCCCAGACCGTGATAAGCCAGGAAGTTGTGCGGGTTCTCGTGCACCGCGAGCTCGAGCCACGGTCGCGCCAGCTCGCCTTTCCCTTGAGCGATGTAGGCGCGCGCCAAGCCCATGACGGCTTGCTGGAACGAAGGGCTAAGCTTCAGGCAGGCCAGGAACTGTTGCTCGGCTTCTGCCCAGCGGCGCGCTCGCGCCGCGTTTTCCGCCAGCATGAAGGGAACCAGGTAGAGGCGCGGCTCCTCGATGGCTACGGTCTTCAGCAGGGCATTCGACTCGTCGAGACGGCCCACAGAGGCCAGATCCGTCGCGCGCAGGATGGATCTGAACGTCTTCAAGCGGTCCTTAGGGTCGGGGAGCGCGCCCGTCGTGGCAGGCGGACCGGCCGGAGCGGCGTAAGCCAAGTAGCCGAGCGACTTGAGTTTCTCCAGGGTCTCGGGCGCAAGCGGTGGCCCCTTGGCGGGGGAAGCGGTGGCCGCGTACCGGCGCTCGAAGTCCCGCAACTGGCTGCGCAGGGCCTCGGATTCGGCGTGGCGTTGCTCGTAGAGGTTGCGCTTCTCGTCGGGGTCGGCGGCGAGGTCATAGATTTCCGGCCGCGGCGCTTCAATGTAGTGAAAGCGCCGAGTGGAAAGCGCGCGCAGCGGACTCCAGCCGAACGAATCGTGTGGGTAGTAGGTCTCCGCGTAGACGGGCCGCTCCGACGACACACTCTTACCCAGGATGAGCGAGGCGAGGCTTGTCCCTTGAAACTGCCGGCTGAGCGAGTCCCGGAGGCGCAGCAATTCGAGCAGCGTGGGCGCCACGTCGATGGTCGCCACGGGCGGTTGAATCACCCGTGCCATCGAGCCCTGGCCGCGGGGCAACTTGAAAATCAGCGGCACGCGCAAGGTCGAGTTGTAAACGAAGAAGCCGTGCTCGTCTTCGCCGTGCTCGCCCAGTGACTCGCCGTGGTCGCTCAGCAGGATGATCAGGGCGCGGTCGTAAATCCCCGACGTCCGCAGGGAGCTGAAGAGCCGCGCCAACTGGCTGTCCACGTACGCGACCTCGCCGTCGTACAGGCGTCCGGCATACTGGGTGTGGTAGGGTTCCGGAGGGTTGTAATCGCTGTGGGGATCGTACAGGTGCAGCCAGACGAAGAAAGGCTGCTGGGCTGCGGGGTTGGAAGCGCGCGGTCGCAGCCAGGCAAGCAGCCGATCCATCGTAGCATCGGCGCGGCGCTCGATGTTGCCGGGGTTCCGGGTTTCGAACTGTCGAGGATCGAAATGGTCGTCATAGGTTTCGAATCCGCGGCGGAGCCCCCAGGTGGAATCCAGGACGAACGCGCTGACGAAGGCGGCGGTGGCGTAGCCGTGGCGTTGGAAAGCCTCAGCCAGCAGCCCCACGTTCGGCGGCAGGCCCGGGCTGGTGAAATCCCGCACGCCGTTGTACATGGGATAGGTGCCGGTGAGGATGACAGCGTGTGAGGGAAGGGTGATGGGAACCTGCGCCAGGGCGTTCGCGAAGCGCACGCCGTCGGCGGCCAGCGCGTCCATGGCGGGCGTGCGGAGGCGCCGCGCCCCGTAGCAACCCAGGCGGTCCGCCCGCAGCGTGTCCACGGTGATGAGCAACACTGGTGCGGAGCCTGCGGGCGGCGTCTGGCTATAGGCGCCCGTGCAGCAAGCTACGAGCAAGAGCGCTCCGAGTCCGTACGTGGCACGCTTCACGGGGCACTCGTCACTGTGGTTTGGCGCGCCCGAACTCGCGTTGGGCATCAGCAGCGCGACCCAGAGCCTGGTAAGCGCGGCCCAGGTGGTAATGCGCCTTGTGCATCTCGGGAGCGATGGCTACCGCGCGCTCCAATTCACGCACCGCATCTTCTGGGCGTTTCAGGTAAAGGTAAAGCTCCCCCAGCGCCTCACGCGCCTCCGCATAGTCAGGAAAAATCTCGACGGCGCGCTGGAAAGCGTGAACGGCCTCATCCATACGCTGCTGCCGCGTGTAAAGGGCGCCCAGGTTGAAGGCAGCGGAGAAATTCGTGGGGTCGAGTTCCAGCGCGTGGGAAAAGGAAGCCGCCGCGCCGTCCAGGTCGCCCGTCTCCACTTGGGTTAGGCCCAAGTAGTAGGCCGCGAGCGCAAATTTCGGGTCGATTTGGAGCGCGGATTGGAAGCCTCTGCTGGCGCGGGGGAAATCTTTCAGGCGATAGTAATTGAGCGCGGTCAGGTAATGAATAGTGAGCGAGGCCGGCTCGGTTTTTTCCGCTTCACGCAACTTACGCAGGGACTCCTCGTAGCGGCCGTGCTGGCCGTCGGCCATCGCCGCGGAGATCAGCTCGTAAACCTGGATGCGATCCTTGGGGTCGGCGAGCGGCCTACCGCTGGCTTCGGTAAAGCCGCCGGCGGAGACCGCCACATACCCCAGAGATCTCAACCGCTCGAGTAGAGCCGGGTCAGTCAGCTCCTTCTCGGCTCCGGCACCGCCCGTGGGCGTGAAGCGGCGGAGCAAACCGTAGAGCCGATCGCGCATTTCGTGCCCGAGCGCCTGACGCGCCGGGTAAAGGTTCTTCAGCTCTTTGGGGTCGGCGCGCGTGTCGTAGAGCTCGGGACGTGGCACATCGATATATTTGACCCCGCGCGATTGCAGGCTGCGCAACTGGCTCCAGCGAAAATGGAGCAAGGGAAGGTAAGATTCCGCGTACAGGTTCGACGGTGCCGCGGCGGGACGTCCGAGAACCTGACCCAGCAGGCTGCGTCCCTGCACGCTGGCCGGGACGGGAACTTTCAGCGCCTGCAAGAGGGTTGGCATCACATCCACCAGCGAGACTTCGTCCGCGACCGCGCGGGGCGCGGCGCCGGGAAACTTCATAAGCAGCGGCACGTGCAGGGTGGAGTTGTAGATGAAGAAGCCGTGCGTTCGCTCGCCGTGTTCTCCCAGACCCTCCCCGTGGTCCCCGGCCAGGACGATCAGCGACTTATCGAAGAGGGCTTGCTGCTTCAGCAAGGCGATCAGGCGCCCCACCTGGGCGTCGTCAAAGGCAATCTCGCCGTCGTAGGGGCGCGCGCGGTAACGGCTGGCGTAAGGTTCGGGCGGCGTGTAAGGGTCATGCGGGTCGTAGAGGTGAACCCAGAGAAGAAAGGGCTGGCGGGGATTGAGCTTCAGCCAGCGCAGCGCCTCGTCCATCACCAGGTCGCCCCGACGTTCCATCTGGTCCAGGTTGGTTTCGAGCAGGCGACTGAAGTCGAAGTGGTCGAAGTAGGTGTCAAAACCCTGGTTCAGGCCGAAGCGGGAATCCAGCACGGCCGAACCAATAAATGCGGCGGTGGCGTAACCGTGGTCGCGGAGCACTCTAGCCAGCGTAGCAGTGTTTGCGGGCAGCTTGTTGCCGCTGAAATCATGCATTCCGGTGGCCATCGGGAAAGCGCCCGTGAGAAGCGCGGTATGCGCCGGCAAGGTCACTGGGACCGGAGTGTACGCCTGGGTGAATCGAGCGCCCGCGCGCGCGAGCTGGTCGATATGCGGAGTCTGGATCGCCGCATAGCCGTAGCAGCCGAGGTGATCGGCGCGGAGCGTGTCAACGGTGATGAAGACCACGTTGGCTTTGGGTTCTGCGGCGGCCAGCGGGACGGCAACACCGCCCCTGTCCGCCACGACATACAGCAGGCCGAGGACTATAGCGGCGCGCAGGACTATATGTGGAAATCTGATCACTGGGCAGCCTTGGTTGCTTGAATCACTTCCTGGACTCGCCCGAGGATGATCGAGGCCATCAGGGGATGACCTTCGAGTGACTGGCCCACCTCAATCATTACCTCGGGGTATTTCTGCTTCAGGGCCGAAATGAAGTTGGGCAGGTCGCGCTGAAGATGAACGCCCATGGTCAGGAAGTAGGGAATGACAATCAGGCGTTGCCGGCCCGCCGCAACCGCCTGCCTGACCGCTTCGCCGAGGTTGGGCCGCGCTCGTTCCAGGAACGCCGCGCGGACATAGCCATACGGCCCTTGCGCTTCGATCTGGCGGGCCAATTCATCGACAGCCCGGTTGGCTTCCTCTACGCTGCTGCCGTGGGCAAAAAGCAAGATACCCGCGGCGCTGTCCTTCTCAGCCATGGAACGATTCCC
>CAZBWJ010000123.1:0-2366 GCA_964495535.1 uncultured Acidobacteriota bacterium
TGGTACGCCTGGCAGGATTCGAACCTGCGACCTTTTGCTCCGGAGGCAAACGCTCTATCCATCTGAGCTACAGGCGCACGCAAGGGAAAGTCTACTCTCCACCGTCTCTGCGGTCAAGCTGGCCTGGGCGCGCGGAAGCTGGCTTCACGCTGTGTCCGATGCATCCATCCACTAATCTCGACGGCTGCGCGTGCCGGACCCCTGCGGGGTTCGAGAGAAATGATTTGGCTTTCCGTTACCGGGGGCGTTGCCCCCGGCTATTTGTGTTCAACCCCTGCGGGGTTAAGCTCCGGGCCATTGCTTGGATTCCCGCAAGAGCTCGGGTCAAGTCGCGTAAGGGCGCGCTATTCGGGCTAGGTTCCCCGCAGGGGAACAACGTGAATAGCCGTGGGTGAAACCCACGGAACGAAGGCCGTCCCAAGCGGCCAATCCCGAAGGGGTCGTGCAGACCAAAGCGGTTCGTCCGTCATCTCTACGGTGTGAAGGCAAGTCAGGCGGCGCTGGCTGCGGCGGCAAGCTGTGCCCGGCCGTACTCCAGGCCCTTTTCGAAGGCGGCGAGGTTGAGCGCCTCGGTTCCCTTGGGCACGGAATCCTGCACGGCCTTGCGGACAGCCTCGGGCGAGGCGAGCGAGGTCATGGCGGTGACAAATCCCACCATCACCATGTTGAGCACCAGCTTGCGCCCCAGCTCTTCGGCCAGGCGCGTGGCAGGGATGCCGAAGGTTTTGACGTCGGGGCTGATCTTCTTGCTGAGTTTGATGAGGTCTTGCTCGTAGAGCAAGAGGCCGCCGGGTTTCAGGTCAGGACTGAAACGCGTGCAAGCCTCCTGGGACATGACCACCAGGATGTCCGGGCGGGTCAAGTAGGGATAAAGAATGGGCTCGGTAGAAACAATCAACTGCACGCTGCACGCGCTCCCACGGGCCTCGGGGCCAAAGCTCTGGGTGAGGGTTACGTTCTTGCCATCGTGGATGGACGCTGCCCGGCCAATGACCATGCCGGCCAGAATCACGCCTTGGCCTCCGAACCCTCCAATGCGGATCTCGGTGGTGGGATTCATGCGCGCCCTCCCAGGCCGGCGTAGCGTTCTTTAAGCGTCTGGCGCAGTTGCTGATCCATGGTTTGAAGGAGCGTTGGCCTCTCGATGTCCACGAATTTCCCCACCACGATCTCGCTCTGGAAGCCTATGTCCACGTCTTTGGTGTTGGCGCCGTTCTTGATGACGCTTTTCTGCTTGTAGTAGCGCATGGCCTCCAGGCTGTCCCCCAGCCGGTTGCGGCGCTGGTAAAGCGTGGGGCAGGGAGTGATGATTTCGATGAAGCAGAAGCCCTTCTTGTTGAAGGCCTCTCCCATCGAGCGCGCGATATGACGCACGTGGAAGGCGGTCCAGCGGGCGACGTAAACCGCGCCGGAGGATTCCGCCAGGTAGGGCAGATTGAACGGCCGCTCAAAGCATCCATAAGGCGACGTGGTGGCCACCGCGCCGACGGGCGTGGTGGGCGCCACTTGGCCGCCGGTCATCCCGTAGATGAAATTGTTGACGCAGATAACCTTCAGGTCGACGTTGCGCCGCGCGGCGTGGATAAAGTGGTTTCCCCCGATGGCGATCAAGTCGCCGTCGCCGCTGTAGACCACGACGGTCAGCTCAGGATTGGCCAACTTCAAGCCGGTAGCGAAGGGAATAGCTCGGCCGTGCGTGGTGTGGAACGAGTCAAGCTTCAGGTAGCCCGCCACCCGGCCCGTGCAGCCGATGCCGGAGACAATGGCCACCTTATCGAGGTTCAACTTGGATTCCACCAGCGCGCGGGCAAAACAGTTGACCGTGGTCCCGATGCCGCAACCAGGACACCAGATGTGCGGCATGCGCTCGGTGCGCAGGAAGGGCTCGACGGGATTGACGGCCGGTTCCACCAGGGGCGCAGTGCTCATCGGGCCACCTCCCGGATAGCCTTCAGGACATCTTCGGGGTTGTGGACCGTCCCTCCCCCATGATCCACGAGTACCGTGCGGGCCTTGCCCGCCACGCACCGCTCGACCTCGTAGAATATCTGACCGTAGTTCATCTCCACCACCACGAACGCCTTGACCTTCTCCGCCAGGGCGCGCAGGCGTTTTTCGGGAAATGGCCAGACGACAATGGGGCGGTGCAGGCCGGCGCGGATTCCTTCCGCGCGGGCCATCTGGAGCGCCCGCAGGGCGACGCGGCTGGTGATGCCGTAGGCTATTACGACCACCTCCACGTCCTCGATATCGCGCTCTTCGTAGTGCACAATTTGGTCGCTGTGCTGACGGATCTTTTCCACCAGCCGCCGCACCAGCTTCTCCTGCGCGCGCCAATTCATAGCCGGATAGCCGCGCTCGTCGTG
>CAZBWJ010000123.1:2466-4535 GCA_964495535.1 uncultured Acidobacteriota bacterium
TCGCCATGCGAGCCCCAGCGGGCCTGCATCATGTCGGCCTGGCCGGGAAGGGTCGGCAAGCCGGTCGAAGGCCCGCCGCGCTGCACATTGACAATCACGCAAGGTGTTTCGGTCATCGCCGCGAGGCCGATGTGCTCCATCATCAGAGAGAAGCCGGGCCCTGAGGTGACCGTGAACGACTTGGCCCCCGCCCAGGCGGCGCCGAGGATCGCAATTGAAGACGCGAGTTCGTCCTCCATCTGGATGAAGACGCCACCGACGGTGGGGATGCGCGCGGCGAATCGTTCCACAACCTCGGTGGAGGGCGTGATGGGATAACCGGCGGCGAAATTGGCACCTGCCGCCAAAGCGCCCTCGCAGCAGGCTTGGTCGCCGTCCAGGAAGTGAGCGCCGGTCAGCACCGCAGCAGGGTTAGCCTTCACTGGCTTGTACCTCCGCTTTGGCGGTCTCCACCGGCACACGGACCCCAAAGATGGCAAAGTCCGGGCAGTAGAGCCCGCAAAGGTCGCAGCCCGTGCAACCTTGTTTGTTGGTCAGGTAAGGCGGGTGGTAGCCGTGGGCGTTGTAGGCGTCGGAGAGGGCTAACACCTTGGGCGGACAGAACTCGACACAGAATCCGCAGCCCTTGCAGCGGTCCCAGTCGATGTAAACAACTCCGCGGAACTTACGAGGCTTTTGTGCGCTGGTTGGCGACTCTGGCATTACCACCTCGAAGGGCAGGAATATCCCGCACCGTAATCGGACCTTATGTCCGAACTAGAGCCCTCTGGACCTTCATTTTGCACTTTTGTGACCCATGCAGCATGCAAGCGCGATAGAAGTCAGCGTCTGCCCTGGAGGGAAGGACTTGGGCGTGTTCAACTGCTTCACGTCTACTTCACCCCTAACATACTGATTCTATAGAGGATATCTACTTGCGTTGCCCCGTTGGCTGCCGGCTAGGCCGCGTGGTCACGCCCGCCTGGGCCAGCCCAAAGGGTGACACGTGCTTCCCTCCCTGTGGACCATGCTTCACTTGCATATGCGCGCCATTCATCGAGCGCGGGGTTTCTGCCGAAAACTGGGCCAGGAAAGTGAGAGTAACCTTGTTACGTGGGAATGCCCATGTCCGGGCCGGAAGGCGCTTACGCACGCTTGTGGTCATGCTGACCGTGCTCGGCCTGTTGCCCCTGCCCGCGTGGGCCTGGGGTGAGCGGGCACACAGGCAGGTGAACGCCGAGGCGATTGAGAACTTGCCCGAGCCTCTCCGCTCCTATTTCCGTGCCCGCAAGTCTTTCTTCGTGGAAAATGCCAGCCAACCCGACCGGTTGGCCGCACTGAGCGCTCGGGAACGACGCCACCACTTTGTGGAAGTGGAAGCCTACGACGTGTATCCCTTCGCGGGATTCGAGCAACAGTTTGTACAGGAGGTTCGCGGCCCGTCGCCCACTCAGCTTCCGCACGGTGACTGCCTGTGGCAGATCGAGCTTCTCACGCAGAGGCTGGCGGAGGCCTTCCGCGAGCATCGCTGGGAAGAGGCGGATGAGGCTGCTCTCCTCGTGGCTCACTACGCCACTGACCTGACGCAGCCACTGCACACGGTAGTGAACTACGACGGCCGGCTGACACACCAGGCTGGACTCCACCACCGCTTTGAAGTGGACCTGGTCAACCGTTTGCTCGACCAATGGGTTTTAGATCCGGCTCCCAGCATCGCGGAGGTCGATCTGAGAGGCCGGATCTTCCGGGAATTGCTGGAAAGCTACGGGCATCGCCACCAGATCTTCGAAGCCGACCGCCTTGCCGCAGCGGGCTGGAGTTACGCCGCTCCCCACTACACCGCCGGCTTTGCTGAGCGGGCAGGGCCGGTGGCCAAGAAACAACTCGAGGCTGCCGTCTCCTTCGTCAGTTCTCTCTGGTATACTGCCTGGGTGCGGGCAGGAAAGCCGGGCGTAGAGCGGCAGCCTGGGGCGGTCCAGCGGAAGGCGCTTGCTGCAACCCGACTCAGTTACTAGGGCCGTTCCAACCTAATTCTCCGATCTGGTGCGCCTGCATTTTGCATGGCCCAAAAGATAGGTCCCGCAGAGCGG
>CAZBWJ010000124.1:0-4507 GCA_964495535.1 uncultured Acidobacteriota bacterium
GTGCCCCGCCTGAGGAGAAACCTCCCATGCCTTACGAACTCACCCCGCGCCGCCGGGCCGCCGCCCGCGCTAATCTCGAGAAAGCCTGGCTGGCCAGCCGGACGAAGAAAGCCGGGCGCCCGATTCGCCCCAGCGCCCTCAAGCATGGCTTCTATTCCCTGGATCTCCGCAAGAGCGTCATCCTGCTGGGCGAAGACGTCTGGGAATACGACGCGCACCAGCATCGCCTGGAGCGGGTCTTCACGCCGCAGAATGCAGTCGAGCGCCGGGTCGTCCGCCGCCTGGGCGAAGCCCTGTGGCGCTTGCTGCGCACCTATCGCACCCGCGGCATGATTCAAACCCGCAAGTTGCGCCGGCTCTTGGAGGCTTCCGCCGCCTCGGGTCCTCTCGACGTGGAACAGACGGTCGATCTCGCGATGAGCCTGGTTGATCTATTTCTCGAAGAGGATCACCTCCAGCAGTGCATCCAGCGCCTGAAGAATCAGGTGGAGCGCCTGCTGCGCATGTTTCTCACCTGGCGCACAGGGACGGACCAAGGCTTCCGGGTTTACTCCCGCCTCCAGATGAAGGATTGGTCGCACGTCCTCCGGAAGCCACAGCGCGCCGTGGCCGCTGTGGGCGCGAGCTGAGGGAGCAAGCTTGCAAGCGGCAAGGCGGAAGCAGAGGCTTCCGCACTCCCAAGCCCACGCCACCAAGAGTCGCGCCGTGGCTGCCAGAGCCGCCCCACCCTATGGCACAACAAGCCGTGCCGTGACTGCGTGCTACAATTCCCGGCCATGGAAGCGAATCTTGCCCGGTACTACGACGCGGTCATCAACTGGGAGAAGCGGCTGGCGCGCGAGATGCCGCTGCTCGAGGAGCTGGCCCGTGCGGCCGGACCGCGCCTGCTGGTGCCCGCCTGCGGAACGGGTGGGCACGTGGTGGCTCTGGCCAAGCGCGGGTTCAAGACGCTCGGGTTTGACGCCGATGAGGCAGCGCTCGAAATCGCGCAGCGCAAGATCATATCGGCTGAAGCCTCAATCGCTGCCGCCGGAGGCGAGGCGCGCCTCGTGCACTTGAAGATGGAAGACGCCGGCCAGCTCGGGCCGCACTACGACGCCGCGGTTTGTCTAGGCAATGCCCTGCCCGGGCTGTCTGAACCAGATCAACTCCTCGCCGCGCTCCGCGGCGTGGCAGGGGCGCTGCGGCCCGGCGGCTGGTTCTTCACGCAGAACCTGAACTACGACCGCCGCTGGCGGGAAAAGGCGAAGTTCTTTCCCCTGCTTTCCGGAGAGACGCCGGAAGAAGAAGCGTTGCTCGTGAAGTTCGCGGACTATGAAGCCGAGTTCATCAACGTTCACGCCCTGTTTCTGGCCCGGCCCAAAGCGGGAGGCGGGTGGGAGTCGCAGGTCAGAAGCTCGCGGCAGGTACCGCTCTTCCGCGAGCGCCTGGCGGAGCTGCTCGGGCAAGCCGGCTTTGGCAATCTTGTGTTCTGGGGCGATTACGCGCAGACGCCGTTCGATGCGGAGAAATCCGCTGATCTGCTCGTCCTAGCGGAAAAAGCTCGGTAGGGAGGTTTGCTTTTCGAATTTCCAGTTTCGATTTTCGAGTCACTCTCACTCATCGGGCTCCGATTCCGGTGCTTGCGTCCCTCCGGAGCTCGGCAGCAGCCGCCCCATCGCGGTGAGCAGCTCGCGTTCCTCGGGTGAGAGGCGCTGCGTAATCTCCTGGCTGGAAAGAAACCGCTCTCGCTCTGCCCGTGGAAGGTCGCGCAGGCGGCGAAACGCCTGCATGAGTTCCTGCCGGCGCTCGGGCGCAAGCTGTCGCCACTGCGGGAAGATGGCACGCGCTTCCTGCCGCTGCGCGGGGGTGAGGCTCATGAAGATCTCCTCCCGCTGGCGGATGCGCTCTTTCTCCTCCGGCGTGAGTGTATTCCACAAGCGCAGGCGTTCGCGAATCATCTGCTGGCGTTCGGCAGGCAAGCTCTGAAACCGCTCGTCGTTGGCCAGGACCCGCTCTTGCTCGGCGGGCGGCAACTCGCGCAAGCGCTTGACGAAGCCCGGCCCGTGGCGCTGCAAGCCCTGGCCGCGAGGCATCGTCGGGCCCATACGACGCCCGGATCCCCGCCCAAGCCCGCGCTGCCCGCCACGGCCGCGCCCGCCTTGCGCCAGGGCCACGTCAGCAGCAACCACCAGGGCAAGCAGTAGCGCGGCCAAGCTAGCCAGTCTTCGGGTTGTCGTCTTTCGTTTAGTTGACAATCCTCTTCCCTCTCGCCGGCAGTTCTGAGAGAACGTCGAAGTTCACCAGCAGGTCGTAGTCTTCCAAGACCGGCAAGTTCTGATACAAGCTTAGCTCATCTTCTCCCGCCGCGGCTGTTGTCTGCGCCTGGGTGACAGCGGGCGGCTGGGCCTTTGCCAACTGCTTCGGCTGAGTGTCCGGCAGCCCCGCCCGCGCCGGCTGCGACACCTGAGGCGACTGCTGCCGGGCAACGGGCTGCGGGGCCTGGGGAGAGCGCCGCAGCCAAAGGACTCCAAACACCACCAGCGCCACGACGACGGCAGGCACCAGTAACTGCGCCCAACGGAGCCCGAAGAACGGGCGCGCCGCGCGTTTCTCCTCTTCTCGGGCGAGGACGGCGCGCAGGCGGGTGTCAAACCACGGCGAAGGCTCCGTGGGTTTCCACTCATCGAGCACCGCGTCGAGTTGGCGGAACTCTTCCGCGACGGCCCGGCACTCGGAGCACTCAGCCAGGTGCGCGCGCACTTCGCTCTCCTCCCGCGGTTCAAGCATCTGGTGAGTGAAGGCAAACAGTTGTTCTCGCTCCACGCATTTCATACTTGGCCTCCTTTGAGCAGAGGCTCGAGCCGCCCGCGCAAGTTCTCATAGGCGCGGAACAGCAGCGATTTTACGGCGCTTTCGGAGACTCGAAGGATGCGCGCGATCTGGCGGTAATCCGCTTCCTGGTACTTGTGCAGGACCACCGCCGCACGCTGGTTCGCGGGCAGGGCTTCCACCGCTCGCCGGATGATTCGCTCCCGGTCCGACTCCATGAGCCGCTGCTCCACCGTGGGCCGCGAGTCCGGGATCCGCACGACTTCGGAGTCCCCTTCCCTTCCTTCGCTGTCGGCTGGCGCGGCGCTCGCCTTCCGATCGCGAATCGCGTTTAGCGCCAGGTTCGTGGCAATCCGGTAGAGCCAGGTGGTGAACTTGGCCTCCGGCTCGTAGCGGTGCCGCGCCTGATAGACGCGCAAGAAAGCCTCCTGTGCCAGGTCTTCGGCTAGAGCCCGGTCCTGAAGCATGCGGGAGAAGTAGTTGACCAGTGGGACCCGGTGGCGACGCAGCAACTCGTCAAACGATTCTGCGTCGCCGCGACGCACCCGCAGCATCAGCTCCAAGTCGTGGTCAATGGCCATCGTCGCCACATCTTATATAACACCGGGAAGGAAAAATAGTTGCGGGGATTCATTCGGCGCTGGGGACTGGGGGGGCGGTAATCGTCGGTGGTCCGCTGTCCGCCGTCAGTTGCTGGTGGTCGGTTGCCAGTCGCGCGCGGCAAGTTGCCTCGGGCCCGTGTGAGAGCCCACACAGCTAACGGTAAGAGCAGGACGGCACACAGATTGGTCTCTTGCTACGGTACAATGCATTGCCATGAAGAATAACCAGGATGTGCTCAGTTCGGTTGAACAAGCCGCCGCAGGCAGCGCCGAGGCGCGCGCCTTGATGGCCGAGACGGTCGCGTTGCTTCGGCGCGAGCGACCACGTTACAACTGGGTGGGCGTCTACCTGCTCGAGAATGATGAATTGGTTCTCGGCCCCTACGTCGGCAAGCCCACGCCGCACACGCGCATTCCGCTGAACAAAGGCATTTGCGGCGCAGCGGCTTCGACCGGTAGGACCGTCATCGTAAACGACGTGAACGCCGACCCGCGTTATCTGGCCTGTAGCCTGGAGACCCGGTCGGAGATTGTGGTGCCGATTGTACGCGCCGGGCACGTGCTGGGTGAAATCGACATTGACAGCGACGAGCCGGCAGCGTTCACGGAAGAGGACCGGAAACTCCTGGAGGCTGTCGCTGAGATTCTCGCGGCGAGGCTGTGAAGTCAGTTTACCGCTGTCAGTGGTCCGTCGTCAGTTGTTCGTTGTTTGTCGTCGATCGTTCCACTCCCCCACATTCACTCGCACACCTCGCGCAACGGACTGAAAAGCCCTGCGCTTGGGTTCAGCCTTGGGCAACAGAGGCCCGTCGTGGTCGCAGGTAATAAAGAAGCGCCGCCAGCGCCAGCCGCACCAGCGACCGCGCCCAGAACCATGACGCCGGATAGAGCGGGCGAATGTCCAGCGTGTAAAGAGACAGCAGCGGCGTGACCGCCAGGATGCACAGACCTACGATGAAGGCGTTGATGATCGCCACGTTGCGCACCGGGTCGCGGTAGGCGAAAAAGAGCATGAGGCTGAAGGCCAGCGTGGCTCCGCCCAATTCCTTCACCAAGAAGACCAACAAGGTGGTGATCTCAGACTCGGGAGGGTG
>CAZBWJ010000125.1:0-4354 GCA_964495535.1 uncultured Acidobacteriota bacterium
CGGCATCAACGCCGTGAAGGAAGCCATTCGCGCCCGCCCGGTGGAATACGTCCTGGTGGCGCAAGGGCAGCATGGGCGGCGCGTGCAGGAGATCGTTGACGCCTGCCGGGCGGCGGGAATTTCGCTGCGCTTCGCTCCTCGGGCCGGACTCGACCGCGAGGCGGGCACGGCCGAGCATCAAGACGTGGTGGCATTCTGCTCGGCCAAAGCTTACGACGATTTAGAGACGCTCGTTGCTTCTCAAGAGAAGCCGCTGTTGGTTGTGCTCGACGGAGTAGAAGATCCCGGAAACCTGGGGGCGGTGGTGCGGACCGCCGTGGCTGCGGGCGCCGATGGGTTGATTATTCCCGAGCGCCGCGCGGCGGGTCTCTCGCCGGCGGTGGCACGGGCGGCAGCGGGCGCGCTGGAGCACTTGAGGATTGCTCGGGTCACGAATCTGGTGCGCGCCCTGGTGGAGCTGAAGGAACGCGGCGTGTGGACATACGGATTTGAGGCGCAAGCGCCGAAGTCTTACCTGGAGCTCGACTATTCCGGCTCCTGCGCGCTGGTGCTGGGCGGCGAGGGACGTGGCTTGCACCGGCTGGTGCGCGAGGCGTGCGATGAGTTGACGCACATCCCGCTGTACGGGCCAGTCGAGTCGCTGAACGTTTCCGTGGCCGCAGCCGTGGTGCTGTATGAGGCGGCGCGGCAGCGGCATAGAAGCTGAGCCCCGTGCGGCAACGCGGTCTTAGCCCTGATCATCATACGAGTGACGCTGCATTGGGCGCGTCGGAGCGCTATATGCGCATCAAGTTAGCTCACGTTTGCTGGAGGCTCGCCAGTTCTCTCGCCCTGGCTGTTCTGGTTGGCCTAGCTGTGTCCTTGGTCTCCGCGCGCGCGCAGGACGGTGTGGCGGGGGCACCCCCGGTATTCGCCGGACCGCAGAAGAAGCCGTCGGCGGACGCTCCGGCTTCCAAGAAGCGCCCCGACATTCGCGTCCAGTCGGCGCTGGTGACGACGCCGGTCACGGCCCTTGATACCTCGGGCGAGTTCGTGTACGACCTTTCCGAACAGGACTTCCGCATTCTAGACAACGGCGTGCCCCAGCGCCTCGAACGCTTTGAGCCGGCGGAGCGGCCGCTTGCCGTGGTCATCGTCGTCCAGGCCAACCGCACGGTGGCGGCGCTGCTCGACCAGGTGCGGCCGCTCGGGTCGGTGTTCTCCGGCCTGCTGCTAGGACCGCAGGGACAGGCGGCAGTCATCGCCTACGACGATCGCGTGCGCCTCTTGCAGGATTTCACGAGCGATAGCGATCAGCTCACCACCACGCTGCGCGGCCTCACCCCGCAAGGCTTCCAGTCGCGGCTCAACGACGCGCTCTCGCGCGCGGTGGCGCTTCTGGAAAAGCGCCCCAACACGGAGCGGCGCATTATCGTTGCTTTCTCGGACGGGTTCGACGCGGGGAGCGAGACCCAAGGCGAGGAAGTCATTCGCCGCGCCACCGGCCGCGAGGTCGCGATCTACGGGTTGGGTTTCAATCCCATGCACGCCCTGCTGGCGAAGCGCCCGGAGTTGCCGCCGCCGGGCCCGCTGGACACGAACGTCACGCGACCGCTCCCGCCGGGCGGCGCACCCACGCCCACGGCTTCCGCGAACGTTTACGACACTCCTATCCCGGTGGTGGACATCATGGTGGCCACCGGAGAGATCATCCGTTCGGCGGTAGCCTCAAGCTTGTTGGAGTCCTACGCGGGATACACGGGAGGCGTCTTCTACTCGCATTGGAAGAAGAAGACCGTGGAAGACCAACTGAGCCGCATCGCCTCGGAGATCCACAGCCAGTACGAACTGGCTTACGTGCCCGACACGCTCGCGCAGGCTGGCTTTCACCGCATCGAAGTGCAGGTGCGACGTCCGGGGGTGAAGGTGCGGGCCCGCGCGGGATACTTCTACCAGCCGCCCACGCCGTGAGCGCCGCGCCTGGTGCCGCCGTCCCCGCGGCGATGCTCCTGCAAAAACCCAGCAAGGTGCGGGCGCCAGGTTCACCCTCAATATTCTTCGAGGTTCTCCACTTCGACGCGCCTGTCGGCCTTGAGGTCAATCTCCGCCAGATAAGGCCGCATCACCCCCGGCGGAACACGCAGGACCAGGGCATGGGTTAGGTTATCCACTCGGTAGACCACGGCAAAGAAGCGATAGCGTTTGCCCCCGAAAAGCGGCTTCGAGTACGCGGGCCGCAGTTTCCACTTGACCTTCAGCTTGCTGACTTTCGCGCTGATGTCGGAGCGGTATTCCATCCGGGTGATGGAAGCATAGGGGATGTTGACTGCCCCTCCCAGGCACCGGAAGCTCATTCCCTCCCCACTCAGCTCCAGGTTGCCCTCGCAGCCCTCTATGAGATTTTCCGTGCCCGCGGCGTATCTGAATGGCGGCCGGAGGGACTCCTCGCGCGCCGAAAGGGCGCCCACCGCGAGCAGCAGCGTCGCCAGGGCCCAACCCAGGTCAATCTTCAACTTGGCTCGCTCCATCATCCTTCGGTTCCCTCACGAACTGGAAGTCCGGCGCCGCACAGCGCCCGCGGCCGTGAGTGAGATTCCTCTTCAAGACGCGCCGGAAAGCGGCCAGCGTTGTCTTGGGCAAGGGCAGGGGCGGCCCTCACCAACCGCGTGCGGCGGCTGCGGCCCGGGCAGCAGGCCAACTCTCGACCGGGACCTCCACGTCCAGGTACCACGGGACCGGCAGTGCGCCCCACCGCGCTGGTCGGAACTTCCAGTGGGCTACAATCCGGCGGGCCTCGGCTACGCATGGCGCGCAGCCCGCCAAGACTTGCGAATCGACAACGCGACCCTCCGAACTCACCAGGAGGCGCAAACGCACCGCAGCCACACTCGCCGTTCCTGGCGGCCGCTCCAGCACTTCCGGCGGGCGGACTTGGCGCGTAAGATCCTGTTCCGGCTGGCGTGGCAGTTGACCAACCTTCTTGACACGCAGTGAGAACTTTACCTCCACCAGGGTCTGGAATTCCTCGGGGCCGGGTCGTGCTTTCGCCGGGGGGAAAAGCCAATTGCGAATGGCCTTCAGAGTTGCCACCGCCAGGAACGGATGCCCGCGGACCACGTGCGCTTCCTGGACCCGCCCCTCCTTGGTCACGACGACCTGCACGCGGACCCGACCCTGGATGTAGTTCAGTTTCGCCAGCGGTGGGTATTCTGGCGGTTCCCGCTTGACCACAAACTTGACCGCCTTTCCCGCGTCGAGAAAAACCGGGTCTGCCTCGTCGGCGGGCATCTGACCTGCGGCCGGGAGAATCCCCAGCCAACACGCCGTCACCAGCGCCGTGGCGCTTAGGCCGTATAGACGTCCACCGGAGATCCTAGCCATCGGATTCGAGAATCACCTGCGCCACCACGTAGCGGTCGGAATGCGAGATCGAAACTGCCGTGCGCGTCACACCCAGTTGCCGGGCCACCTCCTGGGCGCGCCCGGTGAGCAGCAACTCCGGCTTGCCGCTGGGCTGATGGGTGATTTCCACGTCCAGCCAGCGAACACCTTCGCCCCAGCCGGTGCCCAAGGCCTTGAAGGCCGCTTCCTTGGCGGCGAAGCGGGCGGCATAGCGTTCGGCCTTGTTCTTGAAGCGCTCGCAGTAAGCAGTTTCGCGGGCCGTGTAGAGCCGCTTCGCGAAGCGCTCGCCGTGCCGCGCCAGGGCTTGCTCGATGCGCGCGGTTTCCGCAATGTCCACGCCCGTGCCGATAATCACGCCGACCCTTTCTCCCCCTTCCCGGAACAGGCGCCACGCCAGGCCAATCCGGTCCACTCAACGTGCCCGCGCCGCCGCCGCAGGGGCCCGCCGGGACGCCGCTTCGCACTCGTAGCTCTTGACCGTGTAGTAGATCGCCCGGTCAAAGAAATGGCCCACCAGGCGTTGCAGTTCCTGTTCCTGGTACAACTCCACCGCCGAATCTACCAGCCCCGACGAGCGAATGTAGTCTCGCAGGTGATACTTCGTCAAGAGCAGGGCATAGACGACTTCGCAAAGTGGAATGCCCTCGGCGCAGCGTTTCTTGCCCAGTTCGCCGTAGAAGGCTTCAATCATCTGGTCGGTCTTCTCGCCCAGCCAGCGACCGAGGTTGCTGTAAATCGCGTGCGCCCGGTGGCGCAGCTCCTCGGGAGAGACCTTGTGGTATGTCGGCGTGCGCGGGTTGGTCTGGAGGTCGTGAACGACGCCCCGGGTGAGTTGTTCCGCGTGGCTCTCAATCGCCTGCACCAGACGAAAGGAAAGCATGCCGTCCTCCTCGCCTCTTGAGGTCAGCGGGCTCGATGATCCCAGGTAAGGCCACGATAACAAATCGGGAGTCGTAATTCAACACCGCCCGGC
>CAZBWJ010000126.1:0-4333 GCA_964495535.1 uncultured Acidobacteriota bacterium
CCCGACACCCGCCTTCTGACTCCTGACTCCTTACTCCTGTCTCCTGCTCGTCACTTGTCACTCGTCACTTTTCTTGATCAATCTTCAATCGACAATCCGCAATCGGCAATCGGCAATTCCCATGGCCCCTGATTTTTCGGGGCTCGCGACTCGGGACTCGGGCTTCGGGCCTTCCCTGACACCTGACACCTGGCACCTGAAACCTGCTCTTTCCCCCTTGCCTTGCCCTCCGAGTAGTTGTATAAGGAACACTAACGCGGCGGTAAAGCACCCGGGCCGCGAGCCGCGTTCTGGAAACCTTCGTGCTCCCTGTCGGGAGAATGAGGATAACAAATGGAACAGCATATATTGATTGCACTGGGCATCGGCTTGGTGATTGGCCTCTGTGTCGGCGCTGCCACAGTGTGGCTGGTCATGCGAAAATCAGCCGAGATAGCCGCGAGCCAAGCGAAGAGCGAAAGCGAGATTGAGATTGCTCGTCTAAACGAGAGGGTGTCTTCTGGGACCGAGGAACTCAATCAACTCCGTCCCAGGTTGCAGGCTGCCGAGGTGAAGATTGCTGAATTGCATCAGCAACACGAAGGGTTACGTGCTGAGTGTGTTCGATTCGAGGAACGCGCAAATCGAGTTCCCGGGCTCGAGGAGAAACTGAAGGCGGCCACGGCAGATAACGAAGAACTCAAGCATCAGTTAGCCGATCTGCGGGAAAAGCTCGGAGGTGCCGAGTCCACCACGTCAGCGCAGCACGAGCGCATTAGCGCTCTTGAGGCGGAGCTCTCAGAACTCACGATCAAGCGCGACAAGCTCCTCACCGACCAGGAGCAATTGAAGACTCAGGTGGCTCAGCTGAATACCTCGATCGAAGCCGAACGCAGACAGAGCGCCGAAAAACTGGCTCTTTTGAACGAAGCAAAGGACCAGCTCTCTGCTAGCTTCAAGGCTCTGGCTAACGATATTCTCGAAGAAAAGGCTCAGCGGTTTACTGAACAAAACAAGGCGAATATCGGTCAGATACTCGAACCGTTAAAGACGAAGATTGATGAGTTTAAGTCAAAGGTGGAAGAGGTCTATGTGCAGGAGGGAAAGGACCGCACCGCCCTGGCCGAGCAGGTCAGGCAGCTCATGGGGCTCAACCAGCAACTTTCGCAAGACGCCAACAGCCTTGCTCTGGCCCTCAAAGGCTCAAGCAAGACCCAGGGCAATTGGGGGGAAATGGTCCTGGAGCGAGTATTAGAAGACTTCGGCCTCCGCAAAGACGTTGATTACCTCATGAGGCCATCGTACACAAAGGAGGACGGTTCACGGGTGCAGCCCGACGCAGTCATTCGTCTCCCCGAGAACAGAAACCTAGTTGTAGATGCGAAGGTCTCGCTGGTTGCCTATGAAGAGTACACCAGTGCCGCCAGCGACAGCGGTCGCGCGGCCGCCATTCAGCGACACGTCGCGTCCGTTCGTGGCCACATAAACATGCTCTCCGCCAGCAATTATCAGTCAATCGAGGCTTTGAAATCCCTCGATTTCGCCATAATGTTCGTTCCAATCGAACCGGCATTCATAGTGGCCGTCGCGAACGACAGCAAACTCTGGCAAGAGGCTTGGCAGAAAAGCGTGCTCCTGGTTAGCCCAAGCAGCCTGCTGTTTGTCGTACGCATTGTGGCAAATCTGTGG
Source organism: uncultured Acidobacteriota bacterium (assembly GCA_964495535.1). GTDB lineage: Bacteria > Acidobacteriota > Terriglobia > UBA7540 > UBA7540 > JALHUF01. Next base: position 1,669 of record CAZBWJ010000126.1, read on the forward strand.
ACGCAGGAGTTACAGAAGCGAAGCGTTCAGGAGATTTTCAAGCGGGGCGCCGAACTCTACGACAAGTTTGTGGGATTCGTCGAAGACCTCAAGACACTGGGCCAGCGCTTAACACAGGCAAAAGACAGCTACGATAGTGCTTATGCAAAACTCAGCACTGGGCGCGGCAACGTGATTCGACAGGCTGAAATGCTCAAAGAACTGGGTGTTAAGCCTTCGAAGGCTTTGCCCCCTGAACTGGTCGAGTCCGCCATCGAGGTGTCGGCGCTCCCGGCGACACCCGAGGCCGAAACCGAATCAGGGAACGCCGGCCAAATGTAGATTGTGCCACCGGTGCCGCACGTAGGAAACGCTGCCGAGAGCGCCGTGTGTGCGCCGCCCGATAGCGCGACGAGGACAGGCCGCCAAGGGAATGAGGCGAGAAGATGAAACTAAAAGCGCTGAAGATTACGAACTTCGGATGCATCGACGATGCTGGCTACGAGTTCGACCTGGACGATATCGTCGTCCTCATAGGCCCGAATAACGTTGGGAAATCATCGATTCTGGACGCCTACGAGGCCTTCGCGAGCGTGGGGGCGCCGCTTGCCCTTGAATACTTCCGAAATCAAGATCCTAACAATCCCATCGTCATAATCGCGGTCTTTACTGACCTCAGCCCCGAGGACATTGATAGGCTCGGCGCGAAATGGAAACATAGCGACGAAAAATACGGTGAGTGTCTTAAGGTGAAGTGGAAGTGGTCAGCAGCTGACCAAAAGGGAGAGAAGTTCTCCTGGGACCCCGACCTGCATGACTGGGTCCTCGGCGGAATGGGCGGTTGGGATACCCTGATCGCCAGCCGGATACCAGCGCCTCTTCGAGTCCGTCCGACAGACAATGCAGATACTACAGAAGCCCAGATTGTCGAGATTCTGACCTCTGCCGTCAAGAGCGCCATCAAGGCTGATGGGGGTCGGACCACCAAGGTGCTCGATGAACTGAAAAGACTCACGGAAGAGCTTGCACAGGAAGTTGGCGCGCAGTTATCCGACGCCACTAATCGAATAGCGGCGCGCATAGGCGCGGTCTTCCCCGGTTATACGGTGGAGTTCACTCCCGAGATCGGTAGGTTCGACCCAGAGAAGGCTGTCGGAGCCGGCAGCTACATCCGCGTGAGAGGTCCAGGCGAGAGTTTACTTCCACTGGCCCAGCAGGGAGCAGGCTTGCGCCGGACATTCTTGTGGTCTGCCTTGGGCACGCTCGCAGACATCGGCCGGGCGAAACATGGCAAGGCTACAATCACGACCGACCGTCAGAGGATTCTTCTGATCGAAGAACCAGAGTCATTTCTCCATCCACCCCTGGTGCGCGCCGCACGGGAGGCGCTGTACGCGCTCGCACAAGTGGCGGAGTGGCAGGTGATCGCCACTACCCACTCCCCAGTTTTTGTCGACGCCTCGAAACCCCACACCACGATCGTTCGCGTTGCTCGGGAGGGCGGGCAACGAACGCGGCTATTCTCGACCGATAAAGCAGCCTTCAGTGAGGAGGAACGTGAGAACCTCCGGATGATTCGGTCTTGTCATCCAACCGTCGCAGAATTCTTCTTCGCTGATCATGTGGTCCTGGTCGAAGGCGAAACCGAGCAGGCCGTGTTGAGTGTACTCTTGAGCCGAAGATTGGACGCAGCCGCTCGAGGGATGTGCGTCGTGAACTGCTTGGGCAAAGCGAACATTCCCCTGTTCCAGAAGATTCTCAATCAGTTTGGATCGCCATACACCGTTGTCCACGATTCCGATGCCCCGCGGGTTCTGCGTGATGGGAATTGGCAACGGAACTCCATGTGGACGATTAACGAGAGAATCCTGGAGGCCTTAGCATCAAGAGACCCGCGACACCCAATCTCAAGGGCTGTGGTGCATGTTCCCGACTTCGAGCGCCATTACTTCGGGCGAAGCCTGGGCTCGGATAAGCCCTACCACGCCTTAAAGGTGCTCATGCAACCGGATTTCGATACGGAGGCCTCGTTCGAACCTCTTCGGTCCCTCGTGGAAGGCATTGTGCAAGGGACCCATTCCGGCACATATACCTCGATGGCGGATTTGTGCGAGAAAGTTGCGAGTTGGGCTACAGAGAACCAACCTGACAGGCCGGAGGAATGGGTATCGGCGCAGTAGCGCGTCGGCTAGCACTATGGTGGTCCTGCCGACGGCCGCGGGCAGCGCAGACCCGTCAGCTGACGGGCTTTTTGAGGGCTGCGAAGGTTCCCATGCTGCCAGGCCCGGAGGTCCGAGAGAGTGTAGCCCAGGGCATGAGCCCTGGGGCAATGGATCCCCCTCCCGATTGCATCCCCCTCCCCCGCGGACGCGGGGGAGGGGGGCAAAGGGGGAGAGGGCGCGCCCGTAAACCCGTCCCGCGAGGCGGAACGGGTGCGCGCCTCGAAGGTCAGGCCGCGACTTGCGAAAGGGCACGACTTCAGTCGCGCCACAACGACGCATGACAATGTCCCTTTCACCGGCTTTAGCCGCTGAGGCACCAAGCAGGGCCGGAAGGCCACAAGAAAGGAACTTGTCGCGCACCCCATGGCACGGATCCCGACAGAAAAACATCGGGACAGGTAAATCCGTGCCCTTTCGCAGAACCGCAAATTCGCCGGGTGCGGGTAGCCACGGTTGGCGTTCTC
>CAZBWJ010000127.1:0-4322 GCA_964495535.1 uncultured Acidobacteriota bacterium
TCGCAACGCCACCCGCCGAGTCACTGAATTCCGAGAGAAGATTGTGCTGTGCTGAACCCCATGGGCTCTCGAAATGCAGCAGGCTGCCGATCGCTGCTTAGGCAACGACGTTCGAGCCCCGGAAGGGCCACTTCACGCGGCCGGGCTCATCGTCGTGAGCTGGTTCCCAAGGGTCTCATTTGACCGAGACTGGCGGAGGGCGTGGGCGGGTAGGATGCGATCCTACGACGGACGTTCAGCTTTGCCTCCGCCCGCGCGGCGAGGAGGGCTCGACCGCGATTCTGCCAAGAGCTGTCTCGCACCTTCCAAGATCCGGTCGACGTGTTTACTCCAACGAAAGCAGGTGGCCACACGCTGGAGACCCGCAGCACTCAGCTTGTTCCGAAGACAGTCATCCGTGACCACCCGGTCCGCTTGCGCGGCGAGATCCGCGCAATCCAGGGGGGAGAAATAGACCGCCGCGTCCCGACAAATTTCGCGATTGACAGCAGTATCGGCGGCAACGATAGGCAGACCATGAGCCATCGCTTCCACCATCGGAAAACCGAATGACTCGGCCAACGACGGGAAAACGAAGACATCAGCCTGGGCGTAGAGCTTCTGCGTCTCCGCTTGGCCAAGCAGGCCAACCACTTCGATTGAATCACGAATGTCATCTTGACTGGCCAGGGCCTTGTCCGTGGGCCCAGTGATTACCCAGTCCCCCTGTTCTGCGAACGGGTCGAGTGTCGTGGTGAGCCTGTACCTGCGTGGCCCTTTCTGGTTGAGCAAAGGCATCGCCTTCAGAAGCGTGGTCAGGTTCTTGTGCTCAAGGTAGAGAGAAACGAATAGCAGGCGCACGGGGCCGCCCTCCCCCAGCCGACGACCACCAGGCTCTTCGGGGTTCGGGTCACCCGGGATCCTCGCCATCTCTTGCCCGTAAGGATTTACCAGCACTTTCCCCGGCGGAACATGAACGAAGCGACGCAGGTCGTCCAGCGTGGCCTGAGTCGGCGTCATCACGAGGTCCGCGTTCCGTACGCTCTCGCACACCAGCCAGCGTCGCAACCGGAACGCCACCTTCCATCGGAAGGAATATTTCGCCAGAAACATCTCTTGAAAGGCCTTGGAGAAATACAGCGCATTCTGAATCAGCAGGATCTGTTTGACGGGACACGGGAGCATGCCGAAATTGGCAATGGAAAACAGGATATCGGGCCTCTCTCTTTGCAGGACGCGCCGCAGCGTCACTTGCTCCCACCACATCCGTTCCCACCACTCACCGTAGCCAACACGGGTGGGTAGCTGCACGACATTTTCAGGCAGCCCGCGAAGCTTTTCGATCGTTTCGGGTGGCAAGAAAACCAAGAACTGTGAATCTCGCGCCATGGCGGACACATGGCGCAGCAAGTTTGAAACATAGGTGGCACCGCCCCCTAGCTTGGCTGAAACCGCATTAATGACGACCTTCAAAGCAACTCCCAGATCTGACTCAAAGTCAGACCTCACCTTCTGGTACATACGGGAAGCCGAGTGCCGAAAGCCAGCGGGCGCGGTAAACAAGGGGTCGAAGATCGAAGTAGAGCCGGGCCATTATCCGCGATCGCCACTGGCGTTTCCAGACCTAGATGCGGACCGTGCAGTGGACATCCGTCGTCCATTTCTTTTTGTACGTCTCATCCCCACGGAGAAAGTCGTACTCACGGTACCCCTTCCGAAAGCCATAATCGAAAACCGCCGGCACCAGCATTGTCCCCGGGGAATAGCGCGCGTGAGCCGGGTCATAGGCTTTGGTGTAGCCCCACAGTTTGTCATCGCACCGGAATCCAAGGTCGTAGGCGACCAGTCCCTCAGGGTTTTCCAGCACCGCGACGAACGGACGGCCTGAGGCGCCCAGCCGCTGGATGACAAACTCAAAGAACTCCTTGACGTCTCCCAGAAGGCGATTGCCCGGAGATCCCCGAATCATCTTTCGGGCCTCCACCTGGATCATCCGTTCGACTAAACCTGGCTCATCCTGCGGGTTCTCAACCACCCGGATTCGCCACCCTTCTGCCTCCAGGCGCTTCAAGCGATTAGCCTGATTCCGCAACCTCAACCGCCTATGTCCCGAATACGTTCCCAGGAAGCCTGACCAGTCTGTCCGGATGGGTAGATAGGGACACGGATCGTCAGGCTGCACCCGCCAGTGCAAGGCCGAATTCGCCAGCGCCTTGGCAAAGAGCCCCGGCGTTTTGGATTCGGCCGGGATGCTGCGGAGATCTACAACGTCCCAGTTCTCCTGTTGAGCCGCAAACTCCGCTACCACGGCCTCAATCTGGCCGCCTGCTTGACCACTGTCTGGTCAAGGAGGTCTCTCTGGGTCAGGCTTACCCGGCCAGTATCAAGGTGCGCTGCTAAGTTCTCTCGCTTGCCGCTACTCAAGTTGTCAACGACGCGTACGCGGCTCTTTCTCTCGACCAGTGCATCCACCAAATGAGAACCAATAAACGAGCAGCCACCCGTCACCAGAACCGTTTGGTTTTCCCAGTCCATGTACCCCCTCTGCCATGCTCGGCAACATTGGCCAATCTTCCCCGCCCCATTATCGCCGTTTGCAGTGGTCAGCGCGGGCTGCCGTTTAACTCCGGCGGTTCTGCCTGGCCAAGCCGCCCTATTATACATATTCCGCCCACGCGCGAGTTGCGCCGTGCAGAGCGCTGGGGGACGGGAAACTACCTTTCCTGCTGACGCCGGGACTCCACAATGCCGTCGTAGATCGCCGCAATCGCTGCCACCATGCGCTCGAGCGAGAAATGATCACGGGCGCGGGCTTGTCCCGCCTCTCCCAGGGCACGCCGCTGGCTGGCATCGAGGAGCAAGGCACGCAGGCGTTCAGCCAGCAGGCGCGCGTCGGCGGGCGGAACCAGCCAGCCCGTCCGGCCATCCTCGACGAGCTCCGGAATCCCTCCCACCGCGCTCGCGACCACGGGGAGACCCGCAGCCATGGCCTCCAGGACCGCAATCGGAAAGGCTTCCTCCAGTGAGGGGAGCACGAACACATCCCAGCGAGCCAGCACCGCGGCAAGTTCCTCGACCCAGCCCAGAAACCTGACTCCGTCCGAGAGGCCGAGCCTCTCAGCTTCACGTTCCAGCGCTGCGCGCTCGGGCCCCGAACCGGCGATCTCCAGGACCAGATTCGGGAACTCCACGCGTAGGGAGGCAACGGCCCGGACAAGATACACGAAGCCCTTGAGGGGGAGCAGCCGTCCCGCTGTGCCAATGATTACTTTCGTCGTGCTCCCCCTAGGGGGCACTAGCGGGCCGGACGTCTCCGGTAGCGGAACACCCGGGTACACGACCAGGGGCCGCCTGCCCACCACCCGCTCAGCGACAGCACGAGAAACTGCAATGACCGCGTCCGCGCCTCGACCTGAATGGGTCACCAGGCTGAGACCGCGCGCTTCAAGAATGCGGCCATGCAAATGCACGACAATTCTCGCGCGAGTTCCCGCCCGAGCGAGCCAGCGCACGGACCTTCCCCCAAAGTGCATGTGCACGATCTCAAACTCCTGGCCGCGCAGACGGCGCCAGAAGCGCCAGGCTCCCGCCGGATCGCGTGCGCCTCGCCACCACTCGAGGGCGCTCACCCGCGCGCCGGCCTGCTCAAGTGCGCCCACCAGGGGCCCTTCCCCGCAAAGAAACCAGGCGTGTATGCGGTACCGTTCCGGGTCGAGGCTGCGGGCCAGCCCACCCACAATGCGCGCGATGGCCGTACCCTCGGGCTGGGCTGTACCCAGAATGTGCAGGACACGATGCGGCATCATTCGCGACGCTCGAACAAGCGCCTCAGCAAGGCTTTAGCGCGCGTGCGCAGCCGCAATCGCGCGCGGAGGCGTTCGAGCAGATTCCACCCCCAGTGGACACGGGACTCCAGATCGAGCCACGAGTCGTTCGACTGGACCATGGTTCGCCGGAGGAGCAGAGGATCGCTGCGCAGGTCATTCAAGCCCTCTTCACAGGTGAACGCCAGGTCAAACGTGCGCCGGACGGAATCTCGCACGGTCTCGTTATTGTGCCCGTAGGAATAAGCAAAGGAGACTATTCGGGTTCCGAGAAGGTTGGTCAGGTCCTGCCCGCTGCCTGCGACTTCGTCTGCCACCTCAGCGCGGCTCAGCGCTGTCAGGTCCGGGTGCGTGCGGCTGTGCGCGCCAAACTCGATCCCGTGGGCAGCCCACTTCCGGATTTGCTCGGCGGTCATCAAGCGGTGGGGCCCCGAACCGTGGGCCTGATCCCACCTGTTCTCTCCCCCGATTTGTCCAGTCACCACGAACACCGCCGCGCCGAAACCGTAGCGTCGGAGC
>CAZBWJ010000128.1:0-4298 GCA_964495535.1 uncultured Acidobacteriota bacterium
AGTGACGAGCAGGAGACAGGAGTAAGGAGTCAGGAGTCAGAAGGCGGGTGTCGGGACTACTCACCGCCACGTGTAGTCGTCGAAGCGCTGGAGGCTGACGGGCTCTTCCAGGACGCCCAGGGTGAGGATAGCGAAGGTGAAGACCTTGGTGCCGGGTTCCAGGTGCCCGCCGAGAGTTTTTTCCGTGTCGGAAAATGTGATGTGGGCGTGCACGCGGCCGGCGATGATGTAACCGGTGGTGGTGAGCAGGTCGTAGGGGCCAACCCCCTTGAAGAAGCCGTTAGTGGGCGGGAGGACGGTGTTGCTCACGACGTGCACATGGTAACTGGTGAGTGAACCGATGCCGCTCAGAATGACGGCGTTCTTGATCTTCTCTTGCGCGACGGCGGTTTTTAGGCCCTCGAGCAGGTCGGTGTCATACTTCAGTCGAACCACAACCACACGGCTGAAACGCGAGCTGGCTGTGTGCACCGAGGGGCCGGCGGCTGCTGCCGTCCCCTTCTCGCTGGTTGATTTTGCCGGTGCTGCGGAAGGAGCCGCTTGCGGCCAGGCATCCGGAGCGCAGTACAGGAACGCAATCAGAAGTGCAAAAAGGAATGACTGTCGGTGTGTTCTTGTTTTCATATTCCCTCCTGATCAGGCTGAGCGCGCCAAGCCGGGGGCCGGACGACGGCGGCGACCTGTCCCGACCGTGTCGGGAGCCGCCGCACTTGAAAGCTCGCACTCTTCGGACATCAAGGAATTAATTCTCTCACCGGCGTATATCGAAGCTGTAAAGCCTCGGCGACGCCACGATGAGTGACGTGTCCCGCAAAGACGTTCAAGCCTTCGGCCAGGCCGGGGTCGGCGGCCAGCGCGCCCTCGAGGCCCAGGTTGGCCAGCTTCAGCGCATAGGGCAGGGTAGAGTTGGTCAGGGCAAACGTGGAAGTGCGCGGCACGGCGCCCGGCATGTTGGCCACGCAATAGTGGACGACGCCGTCCACGACAAACGTCGGATGGCTGTGGGTGGTGGGGCGGCTGGTCTCGACGCAGCCGCCCTGGTCCACGGCGACGTCCACAATCACCGCGCCCTTTTTCATGGTGGAAACCATTTCGCGGGTCACCAGCCGGGGCGCAGAAGCCCCTGGGATGAGCACGGCGCCAATCAGCAAGTCCGCCTTGCGCGTCGATTGGGCCAGGGTGAGGGCGTTAGAGGCTAGCGTAGCCACGCGGCCCAGGAAGATGTCGTCCAGGTAGCGGAGCTGGTTCAGGTTGTTATCGAGGATGGTAACCTGAGCGCCCATCCCCAGGGCGATCTTGGCGGCGTTCAGCCCCACCACGCCGCCGCCGATAATCACCACCTGCGCTGGCGGCACGCCGGGAACGCCCCCCAGCAAGATTCCCCGACCACCCTGGTTCCGCTCCAGAAACTGCGCCCCGATTTGCGTGGCCATGCGCCCGGCAACTTCGCTCATGGGAATCAGCAGCGGCAATCTTCCCGCTTCATCCTTAACCGTTTCATAAGCAATTCCCGTGACCTTCCTCTGGAGCAGGACTTGGGTGAGCACCGGCTGCGCCGCCAGGTGCAGATAGGTAAACAGGACCTGATGCTCCTTGAGCTTGGGGTACTCTTCTTCGCTCGGCTCTTTCACTTTCACAATCATTTCGGCCTTCGCCCAGACCTCGTCGCGGGTGGGGCAGAGCTTTCCTCCGGCTTGCACGTAATCATTATCCGGGACGCCGCTTCCCTCGCCCGCCCCCACTTGAATGAACGCCGTGTGGCCCGCCGCGGTGAGCGCATGCACGCCCGCCGGCACCAGCCCCACCCGGAACTCGTTGTCCTTGACTTCCTTCGGAACGCCGATCAGCATGGCTGCCCCCTTTGAAGCCCTGTGTCGCTAGAGCACCCGGGAAATCCAGCCACCGCCCAGGACTTCCTCGCCGGCGTAGAAGACGGCGGCCTGACCGGGCGTGATGGCACGCTGCGGCACGGCGAATTCGACCCCGGCCTCGCCGTTCGCGCGGGCCTCGACGCGGGCGGGCGCCGGGACGTGTTTGTTGCGGATCTTGACGTGCGCCTCAACTACCTCGCCCTCGGCCACGGGGCGAATCCAGTTCACCTCGCGCGCGACGAAGCGCTGCCGGAAAAGTTCCTCGTCGGGCCCCACCACCACACGATGGCGCGCGCGATCGATTTCGATAACGTAAAGCGGCGCGCCGACCGCCACTCCCAGGCCCTTCCGCTGGCCGATGGTGAAGTGATGGAGGCCCTGGTGCTCGCCCAGGACGCGCCCGGCGGTAGAAACAATCTCGCCCGGGCGCTCGTCCAGCGCCTGGCCCTGTTCGGCGAGGTAGGCTTCGATGAACTCGCGATAGCTGCGGGAGGGCACAAAGCAGATTTCCTGGCTCTCGGGCTTCTCCGCTACGGGCAACTTCCTGGCGCGAGCGATGGCGCGCACTTCTTCCTTGGTCAACTCACCCAGCGGGAACACGCAACGCGCCAGTTGCTCCTGAGCGAGGCCGAAAAGAAAATACGACTGGTCCTTCGCGCGGTCAACGCCTGCCAGCAACCGATATCGCCCGGTGGCCGCGTCGCGCCGGAGGCGGGCGTAGTGGCCGGTCGCCACCCGCTCCGCCCCGATTTCAAGAGCGGTCTCAACCAGCTTGGTAAATTTAATCTTGGTATTACACAGGCTGCACGGAATCGGCGTCTCACCGGCGAGGTAGCGTTCGACAAAAGGACGGACCACACCCTCCTCGAAAGGCTGCTCGAAATTGACCACGTAGTAAGGAATGCCGAGGTAGTCGGCGACGCGGCGCGCGTCGTGGGTGTCGTCGAGCGAGCAGCAGCGGCCGCTGGCGTGGCCGGGCGTCGCGGTGCCTTCCTCCAGGCCGAGCAGGCGCGGCAGGCGGCGCTGGTTCCAGAGCTGCATGGTCAGGCCCACGACGCGGGGGCGGCGGCCGGAGGATGGTCGCTCATCATGGCGGTCCTCGACTCGGTCGGAGCAGGCGCCGGCGGCCGCTAGCGGCGAATCCGAATTACTCTCGACCAGCAGCGCGGCGGCAGTGGAACTGTCCACTCCGCCGCTCATGGCTACGACAATAGTCATACGAAGCGGGGCTGGGGGCTAGGTTCTGGGGACTAGGGAAACGCAGCACGCACCAGCCTTCCTCCGCCCCTAGCCCCCAGCACCCAGCCCCTGTCCTTTATAGTGCGGCGAGACGGCGCGAAGTTGCTCGGCGACGGCCGGCACAATTTCGAGCGCCTGGTCAATGTCCTCGGGGATCGTGAAGCGGCCCAGGCTGAAGCGGATGCTCGCGCGGGCCTGCGCGGGCGTCTTGCCGATGGCGGCGAGCACGTGCGAGGGCTCGAGCGAGCCCGAAGAACACGCCGCGCCCGTCGAGCAGGCAATGCCCCTCAAATCCATCGCGATGACGAAGCCCTCGCCCTCGATGTAGTCGAAGCGGATGCTGGTTGTAGTCGGCAAGCGGCGCTGCGGGTCTCCGTTGACCGTGACCAGCGGGAGGCTGCGCAGGATGCCGTCCTCCAGGCGGTCGCGGAGCGCGCCCACGCGCGTCGCATCCTTGGCCATGTGCTCGCGAGCCAGATCCGCAGCTTTGCCGAGGCCAACAATTCCGGGAACATTTTCGGTGCCGGGCCGGCGGTCGCGCTCGTGGTGCCCACCGTGAAGCAACGGTCGCAGGATGGTGCCCTTGCGAACGTAAAGCGCGCCCACGCCTTTCGGCCCGTACAGCTTGTGCGCCGAGAGTGACAGCAAATCCACGCCCAGTTTCTCGACATCCGCGGGAATCTTGCCCACGGCTTGCACCGCGTCGGTGTGGAAATAGATCTCGCGCTCGCGTGCCAGGCGCCCGATTTCCTCAAGCGGTTGAATGGTGCCCAGCTCGTTGTTGGCGTGCATGACCGAGATGAGCACCGTCTCGGGCCGGAGGGCGCGCTCGATGTCGCCGGCGTCCACGACGCCGCTCGGACCGACGCGCACGTAGGTGACGCTCACGCCGCGCTTCTCGAGCGCCTTCCCGGTATGCAGCACCGCGTGGTGCTCGATGGCGGTGGTGATGACGTGCTTGGAGTCCCTCCGCGCCGCGTCCACAATGCCGACCATCGCCAAGTTGTCGGATTCCGTGCCGCCGCTGGTGAAGACGATCTCGCTGGGCCGGGCGTTAATCAGCCGCGCCACCTGCTCGCGCGCCGTTTCCACGGCCGCCTTGGCGCGCTGGCCGTACCAGTGGATCGAGGATGCGTTGCCATAGTCCTCGAGATAGAAAGGCCGCATCGCCTCAAACACTTCGGGCGC
>CAZBWJ010000129.1:0-4086 GCA_964495535.1 uncultured Acidobacteriota bacterium
TTGCCGGTGCGCATGGTCGGGCCCCACGTCCCGGCGCCGCTCGAGGTGTAAATAGTGTAATCCTCCTCGACATGCAGTCCGGTGTAGTATTTTTGAAATATCAGTCGCGAGATGAGCTGTATCGGGAAAATCTGGCCTTTGTGGGTGTGCCCGGAGAGCTGCAAATTAATCCCTGCCGCCTTCGCCTGCGCTATCTGGGTGGGACTATGGTATAGGAGAACGGACGGCGTCCGAGGATTAAAATCGGGGAGTTTTCTTATCACTTCCGCAATGTCTTTGGAAAAGCCACGCTGCGGATAGCTGATCCCGATAATCTGCAGGCCATTGATGACGACCATCTCGTCAGCCAGGATTCTTGTCTTGGTTTTCCTTAGAGCCGCGTAGGCGCGGTCAGTGCCCAGATAGGTTTCGTGGTTTCCCGTCACATAGTAAATCCCCAAGGGGGCCCTGATGCCGTTGAGCGGGCCGACAAGCTCGTCCAGACGCCCATCTGCGCCGTCAAACATATCCCCCGTGATAAAGACGATGGAGGGGTTTTCGGCGTTGATCTTTTCCACGAGCCCTTGCAGGAATGCCGAGCCTAAGACACGCCCCAAATGCACGTCGGAAAGCTGCACAACCTTCTTCCCCCGCCAGTCGGGCGGGAGGTTCTTTATTCTCACGCTGACGTCTTCCGTCCGGGGATGATACGCATTCCACACGCCGTAGCCGGAATACAGGCACGCCAGCGCCACGGCCGCGAAGCCGAATACGACAGGGCTCGGCGAATGAGCGAAGAGTTTGGTCGCTCCCCACGCGGCCCAGGCGAGTGTGAAGAAAGTCATCAGCGTCAACCCGAGGCCGAGCCAAAGTCCAGAGGAGAAGTAAAGCACTCTGGAGATAGGGTTCTCTGTCCACCGCGCCAGGACCGAGGACGCGATGAAGCTCGCCGGCAGGAGAAAAAGAATCAGTGCCAGGGCCGCCTTGCGCCCACTGCCGGTCACGCCAAAGAAACGCACGATCGAGAAGTAAATGAAGTAGTGGCTGAGAAAGAGAATGGACAGTGCCACTAGGATAAAAACCAGAATGAACAAAGGGAGACCCCGTGACATAGGTTGGCAATACCTGCCGAAGTAGGCTGCCTATTCTACACCACCCTTCGCCGAATGCAAGAATCGGAAACCGATCGGCGGTAGGTTCTCGATCTCCGATCTGGCTTGCATTTGGTTTGGCAGTGCACAACAATCGCGGCCGCGGGCCGCCGAGTGTGGAACAAGTTGAGCGATTAGCAGGCTACGCCAAATCAAGATGATATGCTTCATTAGTCTCGCGCGTTCATTGTCGCGGAGGTGAGGAGGAGCTATAAGCCCGATCGGCCACTTGCAGTTCGGCTGGTGGTTTGCGCACTGGGGCGAGTTCACTCGGCGCGAGCGCGCTGCCATTGCTTTGGCGGGTGTCGGCCCTGACCTCGATGGGCTGTCACTGCTGGCCGGTAGCGAGGGCTTTCGTCGCTATCACCACGTCCTCTTTCACAACCTGGGTGCCACCCTGGCGGTGGCTGTTCTCGCAGGCCTTTTCTTATGGCGTCGCCCACGGGTCTGGCTGCTGGTAGTGTTTGCCTTTGCGGCACACGTTGTGGAGGACTACGTGACGATTGGCTGGGACCAATACCCCTGGCAGCCTTTTGCCGCGGGCGCCGTCAACCTTTCTCACCACCTGCCCAACTGGTTGGTTCAGGGCGTCTTTCAGATCACGGCCATGGTATTCATCCTGGCGGTGACAGTGTGGATATATGTCCGCCACCACCGCACGCCCCTGGAGATCCTCTCACCTGCCATTGACCGCTTGTTGATCAATTACGCCGTATTGCCCTGGAAGAATAGCTGCGCCAACTGTAACCGGCGCGCTCACTTCCGCTGCGACCGCTGCGGCCGAACCATGTGCGCGATGCATGGGAAGGTCGGCCGGCGCCTGGAGGTCCGCTGCGTCGCGTGCTTCAGCCAGGAAGCCAGCTCTCGCGCACCCGGTTAACGTCCCCGGGTTCGCGCGCGCTTGGCCGGTCTCCGGAGAATCGCCACGGCATGCCAAGCGCGCAGGATTTCGCCGACCGTCCAGGCCTGCGCGATGCAACCCTGCGGTCTGTGCGGCCGGTCCCCGTCGAAGATCTCGCCGGCGGTACCCACTCCGTGGACCTTCAGGTGATGCTCGAAGGACTCCAGGAACGCCCGGGCCCGTGCGGGGTCGCGGTGCACGCGCAAGTGCGCCAGCACAAAGTGTCCTAGCAGCCAGCCCCAGGCGGTTCCCTGGTGATAGGCAGCGTCACGGTCGCGCGGTGGACCGCCGTAGTAGCCCTGGTACTGAGGATGCGCGGGCTCGAGAGTCCTTAGGCCGTATGGGATGAGCAGGTGGCGCGCGCAGGCGTCCACCACAGCGCGCTGCTGGCGGCGCGCGAGTGGGCTCACCGGCAAGGAGACAGCGAAAATCTGGTTGGGTCGGAGCGTCGAGTCGTTGCCCTCCGGGCCATCAATCACGTCAAAGCAACAAGCGGCGGCTTCGTTCCAGAAGCGCTGGAAGCTGGCACGGGTTCGCCGGGCCATGAGGTCGTAGACCGTCGCGGGTTTCCTCAGCAGGCGCGCAAACCAAGACATGCTGACGAGCGCATTCAGCCACAGCGCATTGACTTCGACAGGCTTACCCACACGCGGCGTCACGACCCAGTCGCCCAGCTTGGCGTCCATCCAGGTGAGCTGGGTGCCTTCCTCGCCCGCGTAGAGTAGGCCGTCAACAGCGTCAACACGAATGCCGTAGCGCGTGCCGCGCACGTGCCAGTCAAGGGTGTCCGCGAGCAGCGGGAATAACTCGCGCAAGAGACGGCGGTCGCTTGTCCGAGCGTAGTATTGCCGCAGCGCCTCGAAGTACCAGAGGGCCGCGTCCACCGTGTTGTATTCCGGCGGCTCGCCCCCGTCCGGAAAACGATTCGGCAGCATTCCGTGATCTGCGTACTGCGCCCAAGTGCGTAAGATGCGGCGTGCGATTTCCGGCCGTCCCGTGGAGAGCGTGAGTCCCGGCAGGCTGACCATCGTGTCGCGCCCCCACTCGCCAAACCAGGGATAGCCAGCAACGATCGCGCCAGCGTCGCGTCGCCCGTCTGGCGAACGGGCCACGATGAATTGGTCAGCAGCCAACACCAGTTGGCGGATCCAAGCCGGACTTTGCCGCGCCGCGCGCGGGGATGCCTGCCTCCAACGGGCGAGCAGTCGGCGCTCGCGTGCCCGGTGGGCTTCGAACGCCTTGCGGCCATCGAGGCTAGGAGCAGGGTCGGTGCTCACGACCACCGTCATCGCATCCCCAGCCGCAAGCTGGGCGTAAAAGGTACCGGCATGGAGGTGATCTTCGCGGTCTTCGAGCCCGCGCGCTCTCTCTTCGGCGAGGTCGAAGTTGCGATACCAGTTGTGCGCCGGCTCTGCGTCGGCCGTAGCGCTCAGCGAATAGAACGGCGTCGCTCCTCGGAAGGCCACGACGCGCACACCGTTCCTGACAGGTCGCACATCAAATTGCCAGTCGTTCGCGTGAGTTGTGGAATGGCAGTCGCGGTAATTGACCAGGGCTTTGAGCCCCAAGACCAGTGGACGGCTACCACGTACGAAGGCGTATTGGACATAAGTCGTGTTGGCGCCGTGCTGCATCCAGACGCGCTTCTCCAGCAGCGCGTCGGCACAGGCAAAGGTCCACACGGGCGCAGTGCCCTCGAGCCGAAAGCGCTCGATGTGCCGGTAACCCTGAGGATTTACGACGCCGCCCGCCCAACGGTTGGTGGAAAGCGGAAAAAACTCTCCCGCGTACTCGGCGATTTCATCCAGCTTCGTGACCAGCAAGGTCCGATGTCCCGGCGGCTGGAGCGCAGCGATGAGCAGGCCGTGGTAGCGGCGCGTCAGAAGCCCCGGCACCGTCCCGGAGGCGAACCCGCCTAGACCGTTGGTCACCAACCACTCGCGCTGCTCGGCCTCGGCCAGGTCGCCGGTAATCTCGCGCCTGAAATCTACGACGGAGGGAAAATCCATCTTGCTCCCCTTCGCGGCGTCTCAATTGCCTGGCGGGCGATTCTGC
>CAZBWJ010000130.1:0-2746 GCA_964495535.1 uncultured Acidobacteriota bacterium
AGCTCGGCAAGTGTGCGGCTACAAAAACGTTTTGTGCTGGCCTAAAGGCCAGCGCCACGTCTTTAGCCCAGCACGGGGTTGCGTAGCGCCGTGCTTCAGCTCGGCAAGTGTGCGGCTACAAAAACGTTTTGTGCTGGCCTAAAGGCCAGCGCCACGTCTTTAGCCCAGCACGGGGTTGCGTAGCGCCGTGCTTCAGCTCGGCAAGTGTGCGGCTACAAAAACGTTTTGTGCTGGCCTAAAGGCCAGCGCTACGTCAGCGCGTCGCGGATTTCGTCGAGTTCCAGGCCGGTCAGCTCCCAAAGCCCGGCAGGTGCCGCCCTGATGGGCGGCACCACGCCCGGCAGTTTTCATCCCCAGGACGGCCCTCCGCCCCAACTTCCCGCTTCCTTTCCATGTGCTTTTGTGGGAGCATGCTATTTCTTGAAGATCGCCCTCCGGGTCGGGCAAAGAATTCAGCCGGGTGTGGAAGTGGAGACCGGTGGGTGGAGAGTCGGCGCTTGGCTTTCATCAAGAATCAGACAGGCAAAGAGATATTCGAGCTGGTTCGGCCGGACCTCCAGAAGGTGGAGGAAGAGTTCAACCAGCAGAGTGTCTCCGCCGTGCCCGCCATCACCGAAATCGGTCAGTACATGCAGGTGAGCGGGGGCAAGCGGCTGAGGCCGACGCTGGTCCTGGTCTCCTCCAAGTTGTGCGGGTACGAAGGCCCCTCGGCGGTGCGTCTGGGCGCGGTGGTGGAGCTCATCCATACTGCGACGCTGGTCCACGATGACGTGATCGATGAGGCAGACACCCGGCGGGGCCGGCCGTCCACCAACTCCCGCTGGGGGAACCACATGTCGGTGCTCGCGGGCGACTGGCTCTACATGCAGGCTTTCAACATTGCGCTCGCCGAGCGCAACTTTAAGATCCTGGACGTGCTCATTGGGTTGACCCAGGTGATGGTGGAGGGCGAACTGCTCCAACTGACCCTCCTGCGAAAACTCCACCTCAGCGAAGATGAGTACTTCGAGCTTTCGTATCGCAAGACAGCCTGCCTGTTTTCGGCGTCGCTGCGGCTGGGGGCTATCCTCGGTCGCAAGAACGAGGACGTGGAAATGAGGCTGGGAACGTACGGGATCAACCTGGGCCTCGCCTTTCAGCTCGTTGATGACGTCCTCGACTTCACCTCGTCCGAGGAAAAACTCGGGAAGCCTATCGGCAGCGATCTGCGGGAAGGGAAGCTGACGCTCCCGCTCATTTACCTGCTGCAAAAGTGCCGGCCGGAGGAAGCGCAGAAGGTCTCGCGCGTCTTGGAGGAACGGGGCTTCCACTCCGTGCAGTTCGTGGAAATCCTGGAGCTCATCGAGCGCTACGGCGCCTTGCAGGCCGCGCGCGATAAAGCCCGACAGTTCGCGGAGGAGGCCAGGAATTCGCTGGAGACCTTCCCGGCTTCGCCCTTCAAAGATGCGCTGCGCGCGCTTCCCGAGTTCATTGTCGAGCGCGAATCCTGACTTCCATCGCCTGCCGGGCATGAGCCGCCACCACGAAACCGAGATCAAGCTGGAAGTTCGAAACCCGCGCGCGCTCCGGCGCCGCCTGCGGGAACTGGGTTTCCGGACGATTCAGGCTCGGCACTTTGAGAGCAACGCGCTGTTTGACTTTCCGGACTTGCGACTCTGGAAGGCTCGATGCCTGGTACGCCTGCGCCTGGCGGACAAACAGTGGACCCTGACTTTCAAAGGGGCACCCCTGCGGTCTCGCCGGTACAAGATCCGGAGGGAGATTGACATTGGCATCGAAAACGGGGCTTTGCTGAGGGAAGTCCTCGAAACCCTGGGGCTGCGCGAGGCGTTTCGCTACGAGAAGTACCGGACTGTTTACGCTCGCGAAGCCAGGGGCACGACAGGCGAAGCTCCTTCGCTGGTTTACGACGAGACGCCGATTGGAAACTACCTGGAACTGGAGGGGCGGCAGCGCTGGATTGACCAAGTTGCAGGCCAGCTTGGCTACCGGCCAGAAGACTACATTACCGCCAGCTACGCCTCACTCTACCGCCAGAAATGTCGCGCGCGGAGTGAGAAGCCCGGGAACATGGTCTTTGCTCGTCACAAATCGTGATTGGGTTTCCGGGCCACCTGGGTTATAATTGCACCGCTGCCCGTGGCCAGCTCTGGCTGCCGGGTGGGGAGGCTATAAAATGCCGGGAGGTTTTGTTGTGGAAGGTTTGCTACAACCGATGCATCTTCTTTTCATTTTCCTGATCGTGTTGATCGTGTTTGGGCCGGGAAAACTGCCGGAACTCGGGAAAGGTTTGGGGAGGGGCATAAAGGAATTCAAGGACGCCCTCCGGAGTGCATCGGAGAGTACGCCGGAGAAGAAAGTCGAAGAGAAGAAGGCAGAAGAGAAGAAGGACTAACTCACCTGCGTTTGTCCCCTGCAAACGGTCTTGAAAGTCATCCCCCTGCCCGAAGAACGTGTGGGGGAGGCGCTCGATATCGGCCAGCCCTGGGCAAGCTCTTCGGAAAGAGGGCGCGGACAGGATGGGCGCTGTTTCTTCCGAAATAGTGAGGGGTGAATCCGGCACCCGGGAGTCACATTGTGCTCCCTCGTTGACGCGAATTTTTGACGTGTGCTATAAACGCTACGCGCGACGCAAAGCGGGAGCTCTTGCGTCGCCCTGCTCCTCGGTAGCTCAATGGTAGAGCATTCGGCTGTTAACCGAAGGGTTCCAGGTTCGAGTCCTGGCCGAGGAGCCAAGCCTCATGTA
>CAZBWJ010000130.1:2846-4075 GCA_964495535.1 uncultured Acidobacteriota bacterium
CGGCCTGGCGACCGGACGGCTCTTGGATCCCGTGATCCCGCCTTGGGGAGTTCTCCGACATCTTGTGGGTCTCGGGGGAGACGGGGTGCTACCCGCGGCCCTCAATGTGATGGTCTGAGACCGACGCGCAGCGGTCAGCGAGCACGCCGCTCAGTAATCGGCCCATACATCTCGGGGCGGCGCGCGGCGAGGCGGTCGAACTCCCACTTGCCAGGCGCGCGCACAACCCGGTTCGCATCGGCGGCGGCAAGATCGAGATCGGCGTAAAGGATGGTCTCTTCGGTCTCGCCCGCCTCGGCGTGGACCTTCCCCAGGAAATCGACAATCTTCGAGTGCCCGGCAAACCCAAAGCCGCGCTCTTCGCCCACGCGATCGGCGGCCACCACGTGGAAATGATTCTCCGTAGCACGAACCTCAGGCGTGTGCTGCCAGGAATCCGAACCCACTGGCCAATTCGTGGGAATGGCCAGAAGCTGCGCGCCGTTCAGCTTCACCACTCGACCAGCCTCAGGAATGCTGCAATCAAAACAGATGTTGATGCCGATTCGCCCCTGCGTCGTCTCGAAGACAGGGAATGGTTTATCGCCGAGCGCGTTGAACCAATCGATGCCGAGCGAGGGCAGATGCATCTTGCGGTACGTGCCGAGGATTCCTTGCGGGTCCACCACGACGGCCGAGTTGTATGTGAGGTCGCCTTCGCGCTCGAGCAGTCCGACCACCGCGGTGCAGCCGAGCGCCTTCGCCGCGGCTGCCAGCTTCGCGGTGGAAGGACCGGGAACGGTTTCGGCGAGCGGCCGCGCCTCTGCGCGGCTGGTGAAGCAGTAACCGGTCAGCGCGCACTCCGGGAAGACCACAAGCTTCGCGCCGGCGCGGGCCGCCGCCTCCAGCTTTGCCAGGACGGTGTCGAGGTTGCGTTCCTTCTCGAGGATCTTCACGTCCATCTGCACCGCAGCAACAATCATGGGCACTCCTCACTTCCGAGGTGAATAGTTTCGGGCGCGGCTATTCTAGCAGCGATCTACCATCAGCCTACAGCCATCAGCGTCATCGCCACGCCGGTCGAGGGGGATGCGGTTTGGCGCCTGGAGGGGCAGTGTCAGAGGAATTTCGTGATGGGTCGTTTTGCTGCAATACGTTGATTCTTGCCGGCCTGAATAAAGGCTTGACCTGAGGCGAAGAAAAAGCGAAGACCTTTCTAGAGCCAGTTACCTGTGGCATCTGCCTCCATT
>CAZBWJ010000131.1:0-4065 GCA_964495535.1 uncultured Acidobacteriota bacterium
CAAAGAGGTACTCATAACCATAGGCAAATCTGGCTTAAGTCTTTGAATCCACACGCAAGCAGTCATTCGTAATGGGTACAGTGCAAATCTTACACGGTAGGACAAAAATGCTGAAATGAGACCCCGCGCTACCTCGGAAAATGGCACTTTTGAGGGGTTTCTTGCCAAGCCGCTTGGTATCCAGGGCCTAACCCGCTGATGGGTCTGACTTTAAGTACAACTAAGTTCAGAGCACGCGAAGAAATTCAGAAACCCAAGTTAGTGAGATCTTCGACAGAAGTGGCAATCACGTACGTATGCCCTATCCCGGTCACGAACCGCTCGAAGACACTTTGGGCGTCCAACTGGACGCCCCCGTGCGGGCGTTTGACCTCAACCCAGAGGGTCTTTCCCGGCGCCGGCCAGCACACGATGTCGGCCATCCCCGAGCAGTTGAACTGGACGGACTAATCGCCACCTTCGCTCTAACCCGCAGTCTCTGTACCTGGTCTGCTTGTGCAGTGCTGCACAAGCGAGGCGCCGTCTTGGCATTTAAGCGAAGAAGTGCTTGGCCTGACCTCGCCCCGATCTCATCCCTCTCCCAGTTCATGGTCGTCTGACCGACCTCTTTCTCAGGCGGGGAAGGACGCCGCCACCGACCTCTGCCAGACAAGTGTTCTTCACCCTGACTTGGATTCGGTAAACCGGCAGACTTCCCCCCTCCGAAGGCCCCGCCCGGGACTCCTTACGGGGGCCCGTGGGAGGGTGTACGTTTCCTTATGTCCGGAGTGCAGTACCGCACACGGATGGCCGTCCCGGAATCCCAGCCTCAGTACGCTCGACCTGACCTCGTCCCAGTCTCGTCCCTCCCACCGGTTCACGGCCGAGTGGCTGACCCACTACTCAGCAGGGAACTCCTCATGCCTTGTGTCTTCCCAGTCGGCGCGACGAAGCCCCTTTACTGAGACGAAGCGAGAATCCCAACAGGATCGGGGCCCGCCGGGCCTTCCCCAATGATTTTCCGACCCTTCCGGTGCTCTTCGCCTCTCTGCCTTCGATCAAAGCCGCCTGCCTATCAACTTCGAGCTCGGAGCTTGCGCTCTTCATGCTGCCTGCTAATGCGTTGAAATGCAACGGGATACTGATTGGCTGCCAAAACAGGATTGCGATTCTTGATTTGAAATCGAAAGGAGTGCAGTAACTGCACAATCTCCAGCCGTCCGTTAGTTAGTCGACAGGCACTGGGGGTGGATGTCAAGGCAGGCTCTCTTGGGGCCACCTCCGGGATAAAGGCTTTGTTTTCAATGATTCCAATGCGTTGGCAATCCATGTCCATTAGTGCCTTTCTCGGTGCTTGGAAATCCTTGCGATTCAACCATGGAGGCAAGGCCTTACTGAATCGCCGACGAGGATCCCCGCGGCGCGACGGGGGAGGTCCGTTTGCAGATAGCGCGTCACACAGCCCTGAGGAGCCCCGCTGCTCACAAAGTGGCGAGGTTTCTTCCGAGTGCGCCGTCACTCGGGCGGAACCAGTGTTCGTCTTCTGCGGGGCCCTAGTCCTAGCAGTTCTACAGTTAGGCGTCCGGTGGAGTTGGGTTGGGCCGTTGCTCGGGCAGCGGCCGGATTTCGGCGGTTGGGATGGGGTCTGTGATGTGGGAGAATTGGCTCTCTGGCGAGAGCCCAGGTCTGGCATTATGAACAACTTCTCCCGTGACAGTCGATCACCATTGGGACTCTCCCTTGGCCGCCCGTCATGACGGCTTAGGCGGGTCGGCCCAAACATGAGTTAGACAGCGTGGTTTCTGCGTACGGTTCCCGAGGAGCATCTATTGGTGCCACGAGTACCAGCGACAGCCGTTCCCAAGTCAGTGCGGAATCAACTGAGTCGCTTATTCGGTGCGACGTCCGCCGAGGCGCGCATGGCGGCACGAACTCCATCCGAGTGGAAGAGAACTCTTCGGAAAGTCCTGCGCGAAATTGACCGCTACGTGAATGCGAATGTCGACACTGACGAACTGCACTATTTCATCATTGCCTCCGGTCTTTGCGCGGCCGACGAGTCGCTGAAGGAGGAGGATTTCTGGCCGGGCTACGCAGAAGGGCTCATCCGGGTTATCTTGGCTCTCCTCGGCGACTACCCGGATCATCGTCGTCGGAAGGGAGGCGGCAAGGGTTCTGACCATTACCGCCTTCAACTTCACCGGTCACTCCTGTATGCCCAGGATTCCGATCAACGCTTTCGGACGCTGCTCGCGGCGGGAGTGTTCGGCGCTCCAGGCTTGTCTCGGCCACCGCTGGAGATCTTGAGCGAGTTCCGGAGCCAATTTGGGAGCAAGCCGAGCTGGAAGCACTTCCTGGTCTGGTACAAAAAACAGTTCCCGGGGGACTACACCGCGGTGTTCTCGTGAGAGGCGGGCTGGCTAATAAGGCGCTGCACCCGTCGGCCGCGTGCGGCGTTAGCGGCCTCGGGTGACTCGCATGACGTTGGGTTGCAGGAACCGACTATGGAACGGATCACCAGCTTCGCGGATGCAGAGCAGAAGATACTCACCGATATTCGGCAGTGCATCGCTTCTATCCGCTCAATTGTACGGTCGGATGTCGAATCCGTCAGCGAGGGGGTCTCCGCGCTGCTGAATCTCCGGCAGGTGGCCTACGAAGACCTTAACCAGATCCAACACGAAGAGCTCGTTCTTAGAGCGGCACGTTCACTTCGGGACTCAGATTTCCCAGAGGGGGATCTGGAATGGTATTCGAATCCCAGACAAACAGGAGATGATACGGAGCCGGACCTGCAAGCCAAGAACGGCGCAGGCGTCGTGCTGTCCGCTGAGATCACGGCGTCAGAGCGGCCTATTGGAATAATAGACGTCCGTATGCGCGACACTCTGGCCAAACTCAGCACGATGCCGGGCCGCAAGTTCTACTTCGTTCGCACGGATGCAATGCAGAGGCGGGCGAAGACCAAGGTGTCTAGGGCAGGGCATTCAATCGAAGTTCGGAAGATATAGAAACAACCCAACAAGCGAGTGCAGCCGATGTGGTTCGTCCGCACGCCTTCAGCGCGCAGCCGTCCCAAACGGCTGACCCGACGCGTTAGGCCTAGCGTGTCCCACACCGTCCCGCTGGAGTCCTGGTAGTGCAGTATTGATCTATCTGCCCGGTACTTGCCCAACTTCGGAGGAACGCGCATCCCGTCGCTAGGGCCAGACCGCCCTTCGACCTGGGCCGGTTGCCAACGCGATTCCGGGCGTATCGTCGCCGACTCGGTGTGGGGCCAACCTAATTATGAGCGAATTATTCGAGGAAAACGGGTAACACTTTTTTGTTCTGAGTGATGGTGATCACTCCGTTTCTTTGTAACCAAGTTTCCACCGCTAGACGCCGCACCGTGTCGGCTTGGCGTTGGGTGTGAACCGCCCAGACCTGGATGAGCGTCCGGGTCAGTTCGTTGATCCAATCGAAGATCTCCTTTCGCCTCCGTAGAGTATAGGCTTTCATGGCTAACTTCGCATTCTGAAACACCTTGCAGGCGACTTGCCCGTCGAGACAGCCGCGGGAGCGATGGTTCAGTTCGTGCGCCAACATCTCCGCCCACCCTTGTACTTGGGACTCCGTGATGATGCGGCCGGCTCTTGAGGTGGTGGACCCGATCCTTGCGCAACTCTGCCTGGAAACGGGTCGTGCCGCGCCAACTGCAGTACTGGCGGCCCTGATCCGAGAGCACTTCTTTGGGCACGCCGTACTCCGCCACCGCCGTGCGGTACACCTCCAACACGTGCTCCGCCGTCTGGCTGCGAAACACGTCCAGCCCCACCACGTAGCGGGAGTAATCATCGAGAAAGCCGATGAGGTAGGCGTTCTTGCCTCCCAGACGGAAGGTAAAGATATCGGTCTGCCACATCTGGTTGGGGGTGGACCGCTCAAAGAAGCGCGGCTGGGGTGGATGGCGCTGGGGCTGGGGCTTAGGTTTTTTCAGCAGCTGCTGCCCGTGTAACGTCCGGCGAACCGTCTCCCGGCTCACCGGCAGCAACAACACGCGCCGCAGGAATTGGCTGATCTTCTGGATGCCCAAGGCGGGATGAC
>CAZBWJ010000132.1:0-4061 GCA_964495535.1 uncultured Acidobacteriota bacterium
CTAGTGGGGTGGGTCTTGCTTGGTTCGGCCGCGCTCAGTCTCGACATAGACCGCTGTCTTGCCGCTCTTCGAGCTTGCACCCACGCTGGCCCCTGCCCGGTGAGTGCGGGCGTTTTTGGCGTCCGCCGAACCATAGACTTCCCCGTGGACGTTGCTGAGGGCGGACTTCTTCGAGCCTCTTGAGGGCGCGACCACTGTGTCGCCGGAGGAGTCAGCATTCTCGGGGGCGGGTCGGAACTCGAGAACATCGGGCTCAGCGGGCTTCTCTGCTCCATCTTCCTCGGCGACCTTCTTCGCCTGCTTCTGGGCTACGCTTCGGGCGGCCCCCTCCGTGCTTACCCGCGTGACTTCGGCAAGCGCAGTTTTCTTATCGCCGCTCAAGCCCGAGGATTTGCAGCTTGGGGTGTCAGAATTCTTCTTCGGCGCGTCTTGCGCGGCCGATACTCCGGGCATCAGCAAGCAGAGCGCCGTTGACAGCAGAAGACTTCCCGTGACTCGGACCACAGCAAAACGCTCCTGATGGCGATCGTGGAACATTCTGGGCCCAGTCCGGCGCAGGCGTCAAGCGGGGGCAGAACGCTGTCTACTGGCGCTGCGGCTGGTTCCAAATCAGCTCAATGCTGATGCCGCCGTAGGGTTCGGTGTCGAAGTATGCGAAGCGTCCCTTGCTTGAGGGCGTATCCCAGCCGCCGGTCTGAGAAAGCGGCGCGCCTCTGGCCTGCAGGAGTTCTACGGCCTGGTCCATGTCGGTGACGTCAAACCCCAGGTGGTGGAAACCCTCTCCGCGCGCGCTGAGGTGGTCATGGTAAATACTGGGGCCTACAAGAGGCTGGATCCATTCAAAGGGGGCATCTCCCCAACGCCACCAGCCGAGGTACATCTCGAATTTCCCCGGTTGACCACGGTAGTTACGATTTAGGCTGACGTTGCGGTTCACTGGCGTGCCGCCGAAGCCGAGGCGCTCGTAATACTCGCTCACCTTCTGCACATCGCGCACGACGATGGCGTAATGCGAAATTTTATTGAAGGGATAGTCGTTCTCGGATTTTGCGGCACTTGCAGTTGCTGGGCGGTCGGGATTGTAAATCAGTTCCATTGTCAGGGCCCCGCCTTGCGCCGCCGTGTCGAGATAGGCGAAGGCGCCCTGGCCTTTCGCACCTTCCCAGGTTCCGCGTTGCACCACGTTCACGCCCTTGGCCTGGAAATACCTGATCTGCTCTGCCAATTGCTCGGGGCTGGTGACGGCGAACGCCAGATGGTGCACTCCGTCTCCGTGCTGGCGCAAATACTCGTCATAGGTGCTTGTGCCATCAACTGGCTGGATCCATTCGATTTGGACGCCACCGATGTTCGCGAACGCCATTTTCAGACTGAGTGGCGTCTTCCTGCCGCGAAAGGTGACGTCCGGAAATTCCCGGACACCGGCTGGCCCGATGTTCTTTAATCCGAGCTTTTCCCAATAGTGCACCACGCGGTCCAGGTCCTTCACCACCCAGCCGACATGAACCACCCGGCCATAAACCGACAGGTCCACCGTGGGCTTGGCAACGTCGGCCGGGAACGACTGGACCGTGCAGGACATGAGGATAGCCAGCAGGCAAAGGACGCAAACGATCCAGCGACGCGTGTTTTTCATTTGAACCTCCGTGTCAACTCCGCCTTGCAGTGAAACCACCGGGCCAGCAGCAGCGAGCCGCGAGCATACCATTCGGGCGTGCGAGGGGGCAATGCTTTGGGTTGACGTCGACGAGGCCGACAGTGTTCAGACTCAAACGCCAGCCGACGTCGGGCTCGTGCCGTTCCAACTACTTGGAGCTACTCCTGGGAGCGGCGATCTCGGCCAATCTGCAAAGGTCTCGGTGGCAGCCGGTCGGCCCACCACGATGGAACGGCACTAGAGGAGGGAAGTGGTATTCCCGGCAGAGTCGAACTCGACTGACGTCGGGCTCGTGCCGTTCCAACTACTTGGAGCTACTCCTGGGAGCGGCGATCTCGGCCAATCTGCAAAGGTCTCGGTGGCAGCCGGTCGGCCCACCACGATGGAACGGCACTAGAGGAGGGAAGTGGTATTCCCGGCAGAGTCGAACTCGACTGTGGAACTCCCCGGCGCCAGCCGCCACGTGGCGAGGCTGGCGACCTCGCGCGCCAGTGGCGCCGAGACGGCAAGGCGGTCCAACTCCTGCGTATTGCGGATCCAGACGATGCGCTGTTCGTCCGGCCCTGGGCTACCCAAGTGGCCCAGGGCGAGGTCCAGCGCTTCGCGGTCGGAGGCCAGGTGGATGGGCAGACCAACCGCAGGGGGATTCAAGGAGACCCGCGCGTTGAGGTAGGTTTTTCCGAAATCGACCTTCTGGTAAAGGCGCTCGTGGATCAGGTCGGCGAAACCCACGCCAATGGAATTCCCCTCGCTTTCCCGCGTCAAATCGCGGACGTAAATCAGGCCAATCTCTGGCGCCTCGCCCGGCTGGAGTTCCACACCCCGGCCAATAACCTTGGTATCCATGCCGGTCCCGCTGATGTTCTTTCCCATCTCATTGACAACCAGCAGGTGCAGCCTGGACAAGGGTATGCGCGGAACCAAAGGCCGGGCCATTTTCAGAGCTTCCTCTTCCTGCGTAGCGATGTCTGCCGGGCGGGCGGCCCGCACCGCGCAGAGTTGGTGCTGCTCGTTCTCGATCACTCCGAGCCCGCACAGGATCTTGCCGCTGGCCAAGGTCACCGCAGACATGGCGCGGATCACCTGCTCGAACCCATATTTCCAGCCCCAACGATGTGTTTCTCGCGCGCCATCCTCCTTGCCCATCCCCACGGCCATCATCTTCAGGAGGCCGCTCTCGGTCTTTCCCGAAAAATCCGTGTGCGGCTTGATGCGATTCAACACCAGGACGCCATCGGCGTCCCAGGCGTTGCGGTCCATGAACACCTGGAAACCTTCGGGGGCCGTTCCCAGGCACACGGTCGCCATCGAAGAGCGCACTTCCACGCCGATCCGTTCCGGGGTGATGCCGTAGTCCTCAAGAATCTGGCGCTGTCCCTCGGCGGTGGCGCCGCCGTGACTGCCCATGGCAGGAAAAACGAAGGGCTGCGCGCCCTGAGCCTTGAGCCAACCGCAGACTACTCGAACGATCTCCGGCAGGCTGGCGATCCCGCGGCTGCCGACCGAGACGGCAATTCTGCGCCCGCGGAGCCTTTCCGGGGGCAGGCCCAGCCCGCCTAGGGCCTGCGGGACCTCGCTCTCCAGGTGAGTCAGGGCCGGAATGCTGGCGGAAATCCGTTCAAGGATGAGGAAGCTGCTCAAGGGAACGTGACTGTTGGCTGACATAGTTTTTTTAACCTTTACAGAGTGCCATGCCGTGCGTCAAGAGGTGGGCGAAACAAGTGCCTATCAGGTCATGCGGGGTCTGCGCTCCCTGACGTTCTAAGCCACGCCTTGTGCCTTGCCCAAGCGGGCGGGGAGAATATCACACGTGGGTGCCATTTTTCTGCTTTTGGCGCGAGCCGGGCCTGGGCTGACGCCGACAGCAGGTCCGTCGGGCAAACCCCGTTGCGCCAGGGCTCGAATCTGTGTACAGTCCCCCTGGAGATTGCGCCAGCCGCGTCGAGGGTGAAGTTAGCTCTTGACGCTGGAGGGAGATTCGAACGTGCCGGTGATGAAGCAGCTTTCCGTGATGGTTGAGAACAAGCGGGGGGCCTTGGCCGAGTTGTGTTCCGAACTCGCCAAGCTGGCAGTCAATATTCTTGCCCTTTCCGTGCCCGAGCAAGCTGGTGTGGCGCCCGTCCGCTTGGTTGTGAACAACGTGGATGCCGCCAAGAAGGTCTTTGACGGCTTGGGGGCCAAGTGCGCCGAGGAAGACGTGATTGCGGCGCGCGTTTCGGACCGCCCCGGGGCCCTTGGGAAGCTAACTCGCAAGCTCGCGGACCACAACATTGACGTCAGGTACGCCTACGGCAGCATCCTGAAAGGCGCGGGCGCCGCCGTCGTCATCCTCGGCGTCTCCGATGTGGCTGCAGCGGCCAAGGTGGCAAAGTAGCGCGGCGTCAGGGCACGGGCTCAGGCGCGC
>CAZBWJ010000133.1:0-4026 GCA_964495535.1 uncultured Acidobacteriota bacterium
ACATCTCATCGCGCTGGATCTGGTTGGTGCCCTCGTAGATCTGGGTGATCTTGGCATCGCGCATATACTTCTCGACGGGATAGTCGTGCATGTAGCCGTAGCCGCCGAAGATCTGGACGGCGTCCACGGTGACGTCCATGGCGACGTCGGACGCGTAGCACTTCGACATGGCGGAATAAAGCGTAGGTCGCTCCTTGGGTTGCTTGTCGATGTGGCGCGCCGTGGCATAGGTGAGGGCGCGGGCGGCTTCGATCTTCATGGCCATGTCGGCCAGCATGAAGCGCACGCCCTGGAACGAGCCGATGGGTGCGCCGAACTGCCGCCGCGTGCAGGCGTATTCCAGCGCCAGATCGAATGCACCCTGGGCAATCCCCAACGCCTGCGCGCCCACGCCGGGCCGGGAGGCGTCGAAAGTCTTCATGGCGGTGATGAAGCCGGTGCCTTCGCGGCCCAGGCAGTTCTCCACGGGCACGCGGCAGTCCTGGAAGATCAGCTCCCGCGTGGCAGAGGCGCGGATGCCCAGCTTGTCTTCCTTCTTGCCAAAACTGAAGCCCGGCGCGTCTTTCTCGACCACGATGCAGGAAGCGCCGCGCGGCCCCTTGGCAGGATTGGTCAGCGCGATGACGGAGTAGAGCTCCGCTTCCCCCCCATTGGTGATCCACTGCTTGGTGCCGTTCAGAACGTAGTGATCGCCGTCGCGCAGGGCGGTGGTCTTGACGGCGGCGGCGTCGGAGCCCGCCTGCGGTTCGGTCAGGGCGAAGGCCGCCAAGCGCTTTCCCGCCGCGACGTCGGGCAGCCAGCGCTGCTTCTGCTCCTCGCTGCCGGAAAGGATGATGGGAATCGCGCCCAGCGCCGTCCCCGCAAAACTCAAGGCAATCCCCGCGCAGGCCTTGGAGAGCTCCTCGGTCACGATCACCATGTTCATGATAGGCGTGCCGTCGGTGATGCCGCCGTATTTGTCGTCAATGAAGACGCGGAAGAGGTCTGTCTCCGCCAGGACTTTGACGATTGGCCAGGGGAATCTGCCCTCGCGGTCGTATTCCGCCGCCACGGGGCGCACTTCTTTCTCGGCAATCTCATGCGCGAGGTCGCGAATGGCCCTCTGGTATTCCGTGAATCCGTAATCCATCATCAGGTTTGCTCCTCTGAACAGAGAGGCTTACTGTAGCAGGGGTCTGCGGCTGTTGCCAAGCTTTGGCGCACCCCGGCCAGCCGGGGCAGGCGCCGAGCGTCGCTGCTTCAGGCTGCGGGTTCCATCTGGCGTGGTGGCTAGGCCGGCGGATGCACGACCAGGGGCGCGGGCGCCCGAGAACCGAGCGCGAGTAGTCCAGGCCTCACGCCCGCTTTCCGGCTGCGCCGGAACCGAGCGAGAGGACTAGTGCCGTTCCAACTTAATGAGCCTAGGCTCTAAGCGGACGCATCTCCAACAAAGGCTCGTCCCGTTCCAACTCATCGAGTCCGTTCCAACGTGCCCGACCACGGAAGACGTAACGGGACTCGCCAATGGGCTCGCGGAGAGTCGCTTCGAATAGTGGGAACGGCACTAGCGGCAAGTCAATGGTTCGCCGCCGCTTGAGGCGCAGCCGCAGGAGCAGTGACCGGGGCCGGCAGAACCTCGGGCTCAAGGGGCATGACGATCCAAGCGATCAGATAGGCAATCAAGCCCCAGCCGCCGAAAAACACGAACATGACCCAGAGCAAGCGCACCAGGGTCGGGTCAACATCCAGGTATTCCGCAAAGCCAGCGCAGACGCCGCCGATCTTCTTGTCGGTTCTTGAGCGCGCCAGCTTCTTGCGCGATACAGGCGGCGGGAACATGGCGGCGCCACAATGGCAGCAGAAATTCACCCGCTGCGCGTATTCCTTTCCGCACTGGGGACAAAACATGACCATACCTCCCCCGACCTCGAACAGGTCGCTACCGCTGAATACGCTTACGCGGCAGCAAAAGTTCCGAGGAGGGGAATCGTTGCCGGCTCGCCGCCGCGCGGGCAGCTGAGAGATGTTGCAGAATTCAATCCCCCGCTCCCCGCGTTTTGGCGTACAATGCGCCCGTCGCCAAACCTTCTGGGTTCCGACCGCGCGCCCGAGTAATTGCGTCAATCTCGTGCAGGAGTCCCAAAGTGGTGAGTCGGGGGCCGCGAAAGCCATTCAGAGTCTTCGCCCGCGGCACTTCCTTGCGTTGGAGAGTCGCTTACAGCCTGGCGATTGTCCGGCTGATCCTCGTTCCGGTCATCTTGCTCGCCGTCTACTACCTGTTTGCCATGACCCGGATTGTGGACCGCATCGTGAGCGTGGACGCGCCCGTGGCCACGTTCGCGGAGCGCGCCTCGATCGAGATGCTGGACGCACGCCGCACCGAGAAGAACTACTTGCTCCTGCACACGCCCGAAGACCTGGAGGCTAACCGGCAAGCCCTCTCTCGCTTGGAGCAGATCATCGGCAGTTGCGCCGACCTCCAACCCAGGGAAAAGCCCACGGTCGCCAAGATCCAGGGCCAACTCAAGATTTATCGGGAGCGGTTCGACCAGATCGTCTCTCACATGGGAGAGCCCGCGCAGGTGCCCATGGAGCGCATCCAGCGGGCGGTCCAAGCTTACGAGAGGGACCTGAACGAGCTGATGAAGCGCGCCGGGACTCACAGCCGGGGGCAACTGCTGGAAGAACTGCGCAACCGGGTCGGGTCGTTCGACGCCCAGATTGCGGCCACGGTCGGCACCGAGGACCCTGAGGTGCGACAGGGGATCCTGGACCTACGGACCTCAAGCGACGAGGTTCTGCGACTGGCCGGGGACCTCGAGAAACGGAGCTGGGAACGGGTGCAGCGAAACCACGAAGAAGCTGGCGCCCTCCTGCGCCGGGCCGAATGGGTCTTGATCATCGTCTCAGCCCTAACCATTATCCTTAGCGTGTGGGTCAGCTTCACCCTGCCACGCGCGGCGGTGCGGCCCCTGGTGGAACTCAAGGCTGCCGTGGATCATGCGGCCGCGGGCAACTATGAAATCGAATTCGACCTCCAAGGTGAAGCGGAAGTCGTCCAGCTCGCCGAAAGCGTCCGCAGCCTGATCGCGCACGTGCGCGAGAAGAAGAGCAATTCCAGTACGTAGCCCCCGCCTTCAGCCGGGCGGCGAGAGCTTTGCGCTGCCGGCGCGGCGAGCGTTACGCCCACTGGAAATCAGCGCCAAAATACGGTAGGCTTATCGAACCAAGGAGACGACACATGAAGGGTAAAGCTGAAGTGCTGGAAGTCCTGCAGGAGATGCTGAAGGAAGAATTAGGCGCCATCAGCCAGTATATGCTGCATGCGGAGATGTGCGAGAACTGGGGATACAAGCGGCTGGCAGACCACACTAAGAAGAACTCTGTCGAGGAGATGAAGCACGCCGAAAAGCTGATTGAGCGCCTGCTGTACCTGGAAGGAACGCCGAATCTGGCTGAGTTGCCGAAGCTAAGCATCGGCAAGGACGTAAGGCAGCAGCTACAGAACGATCTGGCCCTGGAACTGAGCGCTGTGGCTGCTTACAACGAAGCCGTGGCTGCCGCCCGGAAGGCAGGCGACAACGGCTCGGCTGATTTGCTCCAAGGGATTCTCGAGGACGAAGAGGGACACGTGGATTTCCTCGAGACCCAGCTGGGCCTGATCGAGCAAATCGGCCTCGAGAACTACCTCGCGCAACAATTAGAGGAATAGCAGGCAGTAGGGGTCCGGCGGTCGGCAGAAGCCATCGTTTGTTGTCAGTCGCCCGTAGCGGGCGGCGGGTGGCGGCGTCCCCCGCGCTCGCCGCGGGCCTTGTGATTTCGGTCGTTCGCGGTTAACACCCGACATCTGACGCCTTTCTTCTCGCTTCTGACTTCTTTCCCCTAATCCCTACCCCTTAATCACCCCAATCGGCCTCAATCGGGCAACACGTTTGGACAGCCCGGCGTTGTGGACCACGTCCACTACCATGTCCACGTCCTTGTAGGCTTCGGGGATCTCCTCGCTGATGCCGTCGCGGGTTTCGGCGCGCACCAAGATGCCGCGCT
>CAZBWJ010000134.1:0-2252 GCA_964495535.1 uncultured Acidobacteriota bacterium
GCAACCAGACTGTATTTTTGCGCCGATTCCAGCGCCCGCCGCGCCCGCTTCTCCGTAGCCGACCTCTCCTCGTCCTTGGCGCGCAAGACGATCTTGGGACGGAGCGTGACCGTAGTGAAGATTTCCGTCCGATCCAGCTCGATAAGCTTCGTGCCCTCAGCGTCGCAGTCGTACGAGACCAGGTCCAGCCTGAACCGCTCCGTGGCCCAGAGAAACATCATCATCACGCAGGTGTTGACGGCGGCCACGAAGGCGTCTTCAGGGGTTAAGACGCCCGCGTGTCCGTGCGCGTCCGGGGGAGCCGAGAAGTCCATCTCCGGCCCGTTACCCATCTGGATGTGGCCCCAGTGCTCGCCTTTCCAGGTAACCCGCGTGTGATAAGTGGCGGTTCGCGACATCAACTACTCCCGCGGCAGAACGCGGCGTACTCCTGCATAATGGCTTGTGCGTAGATGCCCTCTTCTTCATCCGGGATCGGATTGTAGATTCTGACCGCCTGCATCAACTCGGCCTTCGTGGTGTCACTCGGGAGCTTTCCGGCCTCCCGAAACTGGGCAAAAATGAGGGGGAGAGCAATGAGCGTGACCTCTCTCTCGGCAACCTGCAAAGTCTGTACGGAAATTCCCGAGCCACAGGAGCATGTGGCCTGCGGAGGTTTTGATTCTTCCTGAGTTGAGGAGCCGTCGAGCGGCCCGCCGCTTCGGCGATCCCACTTAAGGTCCAGCAGGTGGTCCACGTGCCGTGCAATCTGATCAGCAACATCGCTTACCGCTTGCATTCCTGCCCCGCTCAATCGACGCGCGCTGCCCAGTGCGGCAGAGTTTGGGCAGGCTGAATCGCTGACAACAATACTTACCGCCGGTTTACCGCTATACATTTCCGTGCCGCGCGCCGCGCAGCGTTTCGCGCAACCATCCACGGTGATCGTCGGGTGGAAACGCGCGAAGGCACGGTCACCTTCTCCGCCCGCCAGGAATAGCGGCAGACAGATCGTTACGGTCTGCTCCGGTCGCAGCGACTCCAGCACCTGGCGCACCGCCAGCCGGGTGATGGTCCCCTCCGGGATCTCTTCCCCCGAACAGGCGATGAGGCCCACCTTTTTCTTGGGGAGTTCAGGCATGGCTCACCTCGCCCCTCATGTTGTCCACCAGTTCCTTGACCTCCTCGGCCAGCGCGTGGGCCAGTTTATGACCACTTTCGTCGAGTTCGGAGATGCCGGAGGGCTTTAAATCGGGATGGCGGCGGCACACGTCCAGAACCTGCAAACCCTGCGCGACTCTGCCGCCTGCCCCCTCCACAACTTTGGCGGCACACGCGCGCACGCAGCCGTCAATCGCTATGGCCCCGGCGCTGGAAAGCTCAATCTGCGTTTCCTTGTCCCCCAACACCAGTAAGGCAAGCGGCATCAGTTGTGTCCGCCCGGGACACAACTCCTCCGTCACCACGTAGGCACCTTCTCTGGCCACCGACCCGAGACTCTTGCCGATCCCGCTGCACGGCACAATCAGGACTTTCTCTTTCATGCCTTTAGCTCCGCTTCTGCCTGACCTTTGACCAGTGCCGCATAGGTTTCCGCATCCAGCAAGCGGGCACGGTCGCGCTCCCAATCAGCAAGCTCGACCACTGCCAGCCACCCCTTGCCGTAGGGATCTTGATTGATCAGTTCCGCAGCGTCTTTGAGGGAGGAATTGGCTTCAACCAGGGTCCCGTTTACGGGTGCGGGTAGGCTGACATTGACTTTGACTGTCTCGATCTCCGCAAACTCGTCCCCCACATTCAAGACGGTTCCCGCCGACTTGGTGTTCGCAAAGGTAACGTCCCCGCTGTGCTGCTGGGTGAAGTCAGACAAACCCAGCCGGACGCGGTTGCCTTCGAGCTTCACCCATATGCCCGCTTCGCTGTAAAACAGAACTGGCGGGATATCAAAGGTGAACTTGTCCACCGTCACTTTAAGAGTCGCTTCAGGCATCTTCCACTCCTCGTAACCAGGACCTACGCTCCACAACGCGCGGTCAACTAGTTGAGCCTCGCTGAGACCGCGCGGCCTGATCTGCACCGTTGTTGCGTTCCAATCGGCACGTTCCCTGTGCCACCGCGGCCTTGAAACGCTCCAAATCAGTTCGCAGCGTGTCTTCATAAGCACACGTTTGGTCTAAGAAATCCTCCAGGAGCTTGAGCTGCGGCGTAGCCGGCGGTGTGAGCGAGTAAACCACGCGAGTCCCGTTGCGCACATCCTGTACCAGGCCGGCATG
>CAZBWJ010000134.1:2352-3950 GCA_964495535.1 uncultured Acidobacteriota bacterium
GCGCATTTCCGCGGCATGGGTTGGGTGGTTTGCCTGCCCGGGGGTGAGTCTGAGGCTCCCGGCTCTGGAATCAACCGGCTGGGCCTGCACAATGCTTCTTTATGATGTGGCGACCTGAGTGGCGAGTCGAGTCGCCCTGGTTCCAGGACCGATCGGAGAATCGAGCGAAACCGGGGAGCCGTCCCGGCAAAAAATCGCAGACATGCGGAAAAGATGCACGTCTGCGCCACCCGCGAATCCCAGGTTCAGTACTTTTCCCAGTGCAGGACGTCGGCGAGGGGCCGCTTGGCCTTTTCTGGGCTTTCCGCCGGATAGCCGAGGGGAATCAGGCTGACCAGCCTGCAACCTTGCGGCGCTCCCACCAGGCGGCAGATTTCCCCAGCATAGGGTTTCTTGTCGCCGGCCACCCAGCACGAGCCCAGGCCATGCGCGCGGGCGGCCAAGAGAATGTTCTCCGTGGCCGCGCTGCCGTCTTCTAGGTAATACTTCGTGTCCCTCGACAGCACCACCACGCACACCGGAGCGTCGGCAATGAACTTCCCGTGGTCGGTGGTCTCCCCCAATCGGCGCAGCGTTTCGGGATCCGTCACCACCACGAATTCCCAGGGCTGGATGTTGATGGCCGAGGCCGCCAAGCGCCCGCAGTCAACTATGTCCTCGATGATCTTTCTGGGCACCGGTTTACGCGTGTAGGCGCGGACCGAGCGCCGTGTCTTCAACACCTCAATCGCGTCCGTGGCTTTTTGTCCTCCGAGTCATATGTAGGCTCCTGCCTATCATGCCGGAAAGGCTTGGGGTGGCGCAACCGGAGATCACCGTAGCCACCCCAAGAGCTCTTCTTGCCCCGGGTCCTCTGATGGGGAAAAACTGGCGGGAAAGAGGCTCGAATACCCCACCTGCCGCGTCGAAGCCTTGGGGGGTGGCGCAGACATCGCTTCTTGATGTCTGCGAAGGTTCGATCCAAACCCCGGCATGCCCCACTGGCGATTAGCCTATTTCGCAGGCTCGAACAACTTGGCCTGCGACGAGATCCGGGCTTCAAGTTCCCGTACAACCTGCTGGGCGAGTTCAACGACCTTTGATTGTTGCTGGCCCGGCCCAGGCTTGAAGTCCATGCCTACCGTTCCAATCAGTTTTCCGGTGGCGTCGTGAAGGGGCACAGTGATATCAAACCCCTCTTCTTCTTTCTCAACCAAAGGCTTCTGTGTTCGCATCGCCGTGAACTCAACAGCATCGCATTTCTCCCCCAGGTCTTTTGCTTCCGTCGCTGCCATTGTTACGCACCGCTGATGAAGTGGCGTGGGGGCCATTTCGACGGCGGACAGTTCGGGATGTTTAGCAAGGGCCTGCTCCACGAGCTGCTGGGCAAAGATTTTCCCCGGCTCTTTGCTTGCCGTCTTTCCGGTGATAAGAGTCCAACCCGTCAGGGCCAGGAGCACAAGAATCAGGGTCTCCAAACGAGTCTTGCTTCCGGGCATTCCTCCTCCTCTTCTCAGTCTTTCAACCGGGGACTTTGTCTCTAATCCGTGATTTCCATTTTGGAATTCCGGGTAGCTGCGAGTGTACAGCGTGGTAGGCGTTAGGTGCTAGGGGCCGGG
>CAZBWJ010000135.1:0-3922 GCA_964495535.1 uncultured Acidobacteriota bacterium
CTGAATCGTGCAAGACGAAACTGGAAATTCGAAGCTCGTAAATCACAAATCCAAAATCCTCAATCCCCGCACCCAGTCCCCAGCCTCTTCCCTCAGAACCAGGGAAACCAAGGCCTATTCCGGAGCCTCTATTTGCTCTTGGTCAAATCGGGACCCACCCTCGGTCAGGACCCACGAGGTGAGCTCCTTCGGCTCGCCAGCTTCCACCGAAAGGATCATGTAGGAATACCAGGGCCAAGCATGCTCACGGTCGTAGTTTGAAGGTCGCGCCGGATGGTCGGGGTGGGAGTGGTAGTAGCCCAAGACTTCCAACCCACGTGCCCGCGCCTCTCGCTCCACCCGCAACTGCTCCCTGGGGTCAATCAGAAAGCGGTTTCGCTCCGACTCGCTCGCGGGCGATTCGAGCGGCAATAGCTCCTGGGCCTTTTCGGGCTCTTGCCGGAGGTTCTTCAGGGCTATCACTTCGCAGACCTGTTTCTGCTCTCCCTCTGCATGGCCCAGCAGGATTCCGCAACACTCGTTCGGATAGTCCCGTGCGGCGTGCTGCCGGACTGCTTCGATCTGCAGTTGGCTGAGCCTCAGGGCCATCGGAGAATTGGCGATTGACGATTGTCGATTTTCGAGTTTCGAGTTTCGATTTTCCAGTTTCGATTTTCGGCTTTTGCCGCTTCCTTTTCGCCTTTTGACCTTCAACTTTCGACTTTGGATTTTCGATTTCCGCCTTCACACTTCACACTTTACACTTTATCTGATATTCGTTCTTTCGGCCACTTGGAACTCATTCAGGTATTGTTCGCTCATCCCAACCACCACCTCACTTCGAATTGTTGCGGACGATTTCTACAGAGCCCGGCACCGTTCCTTCAGCGCAGTCAGGCCCTGAAGGGTCCCTTTCGCGAGGCCAGGTGTCCCCCATGCGCACCGCCAGCAAAGTGTAAGCCAAGGTTCACCAAAAGTGCGGAAGAACCAATTTTACCCCGCCACAAGCCGACACTCACGCGCCGTCTTGTGGCCTATTTTTGCTCCGCCGCGTACACCTTTTCAATTCCGATCAGCTTTGCATCTGCGATAGGAAGTGCGAGTTGCAAGGAATCAGAAATTCGCGTCCGACGTGCCAAGCCGCCGTGCCGAACGAGATAGTCACCGTTTGGTAATCCCTTGATCTCGAACTTAACCTCTTTGACCACTCCTGTTGAGTCACTCAGGCTGAGCTCCAGCCGCCTGCCGGCATCGCTCAAGGCCACCCAGTCGACCTCTCCTTGAGTAACTTCCAGATCGATCCTGTGGGGCACGAAATTCAGTCGCTTTCTCAGGCCGTCTTGGGGATAGACGCGGACCTGCTTGTCGGAGGATTCCACCCGGCAGCCGAAACCGATCAGGCCAAAGGAATCATCCTGGATGACATAGGACTTCGCGGCCTTGAGAAAACCGAACTGCGCGATCCCGCCATCGAGTGTCCTTGGGGGGGTGAAGTCGAATATGCCCGGCGTGGAAATGAAATGCGCAAAGCACATGCCATCGGTAAGCAGGTCGGCCTCCACGCTCATCACGCCCGCGAATCCCTTTATTAACGTGTCCAGGTCGCCGGTGTCCTCAAACCCGCGCAGCAAAGCCCAGCCATTGGTCGACTCGGTGTACCAGCAGGTCAGATCGCCTTTGTTGTCATTGCCGTATTGAAACCAGACGGGCTGGTTCCCGCCTCGGAGCGCTCTCATGATTTGTAGCGTTTTGAGGTTCTTCTGAGTTTTACCGAAGTAGCGCGTGAAGAAGTACACTTGTTCCTGGGCGGTGGTGTCCACGGGGTACTCGGAAGCGTAGGGATAAGGGTCTTGAAGAAAGACTTCGTTGCACTTCCGGATTTCCTCCAACAGCTTGCTGCGTTCCTCTTGCAATCCTTCTCTTCCGAGGTCCTCCATGATGTTCAAGCTGTTCGCGCCACCCATCACTCCTACATGTCCCCAAGGGTCCGTCTGAAACATCTGCACGCTGGTGCGGAACGCCATCTTCAGGTACTCCTGAGGGCTTTTGCGCGTCAGCAGCCCATAGCGCTTGCCGATTTGGTAGAGGGCGTGATAGATGTTCGCGACGTGAGCGTAGTTGTATGCCCTGTAGCTCTCTTTTGTTCGTTCCTCGGTCCAATGGCTCCATGGGCTCGATGGATACCTTAGCTTCCAGTAGAGTGAGGCACGGACGGCGTACGTCTCGGGGTCCTGAATGTACTTGAAGAGGCAATCGACGACGTAGGTCTCCAGGGCTGCCACTTCTTTCGGAGACGGATAGTAGACGTTTTTTTCGGCCAGGAACAAAGGTTCTGAAAAGCCGAATTCGGCATCGCTTCCGCCCACCTCCGACACTTCATCAGCGTCGCGGAACGTGCTGCCAATACGATGGTCAAAGGGCAGGAACATGTGGTTTCGGTGATAGGGATCCTCAGGATTCTCATAGAATTCCCGTTCCACAATAAACCGCCCTCGGGTCTTGAGCAGTTGCGCGATGTCCTCGATGCAGTAGAAGTGCACGTTAGTCCAGCGGCCGCCATAGTGAAATCTCAGGCTCTTTTGGCCTCGGCCCTTGAAGGACAACGTTAGCAGGGTCTTGTTGTCGACGCGCTTCTTTTCTTTTACCGTGATGTTGTCGGACAGGAACTCGAACTTGTCTATGTCGGATTTCGACTTCAACTCGACGTAGGCATTTGTATTCTCCTGGACGACCATGGCGGGCAGAATCCGAATGCCGAGGTTGCCGGCTTTGTAGATCTCATCCCGGATCGCGTCATAGCTCTGCACGAAGGAGAACCGCATCTGGCAGGACCACTTCTCCCCCGGCTGTAAGACCAGCGAGGTGTGACCGTTGATCCAAGGATTTTTGCCCCATTTGCGCAGGTTCGATGTGGCCCAAGAATGCACGGCGAGGATATTGGGCCCGTCCCACCAGTAGGCATGTTCGCCGAAAGAACTGAGGTCACGATAGACGCACTCAAACGCCGCGTTCTGCGTGGATTGGAGAAGAAGAAATGGCGCATCGCCTAGAGGGCGCTCTATGAGCACGTAAGAGCTGTGACCACCCACAAAGTGGTGAGCAATGACCTTCTTTTCGTGGTACAGCTTCTGGATTCGCGGATATTGCTCGTGATAGACGGAGAAATAATCGCCGGGTATTCTAAGCGGGTGCTCCGTGTCGTCAGCGGGAAAAGGCCGGGCAGTTTTCGGATCCACGTAATATTCGCCCTGATCATCGTTAACCATCAGCGGGAATCCGAGTTCACCGATCTCTAGGATGCGACCCGTGGTGTTGCGGAGTTCGATATCCCACAACAGCGAATGGTCCTCCCCGCTGTGAAACTTCATGGCCAGACTGAAGCTCCGAATACCGTTCTCATTCTTCGAGGCACCCTCGTAGTTAACTGAGAACGTTCCCGCGTCGAAGCTCACCCGGCGAATGTCACCGGACCTTCCGGTCAGTTCCGGCCTCCAGTTTCCCTCCAGAACGAACTCTGCGCGTGGCGACCAATGGCGATGAGTCGGGTTGGCGTCGGTGACGTTCCAAACGGAAGTGACGAGATCTCCGGTCCATCGGGAATTCGAGGCATCAACGCCCGGCGTATTGTGTTCGTTCCCGATGAAGTTCGTCCCTAAAGGGTCGCCCTTCCTGGTGATCGAAGAGATCGACCCGTACCTTCGATCAAAAGTGACGATCATGTCGCCCGTGGTCAGTTCGACAAGGTGATCTCGGTCTGGGCTGACAGGAGCTTGCGAGGTGAGCGTTGCCGGTTCCCCACCCTGCGCCGCTTGGAGCAACTTATCCGCACGGAGTTGTGCCTTTCCTGAAGCAACGGCCAATATGGTCGTCGCCCCCGCCATGCCGACATTCTGAAGGAGATCTCGGCGAGTCATTTGTTTACTCATGTTTGCTCCTTGATCAG
>CAZBWJ010000136.1:0-3760 GCA_964495535.1 uncultured Acidobacteriota bacterium
GCGTCGCTCAGGCGCGGGACAGGCTTTGTCTGTTTGGCGTTTTTCGCGCGGAAACCCCCATTTGTGTCCCAAAAAGCCCCATCGTGTAAGTTTTATAAACCAGCGTCTTTGGGGTCCGAAGTCCGGCGCTCGGCAGGTCGGAAGGGAGATGCTGCCATCGGGTGCGGGGAGAATCAAGATGCCAAGAAGGCGGACCGGGAACGGCAGGCGGTGTGGAAGACGTTGAGCCTACAGGCCGAAGCTGCCGCTGGGTGCGGGCGGGCAGGGCTTTTTGTCCCTCAGAGTAGGCCGGCCGGGACGCCCCTTTTTTGTTGCATTTTGCGCTTGACTTTCGCTTTTTCTTCGCCTACGCTGCCGAGTGGGGGAAGGAAACCTGCAATGAATGAGACTGGTGAGAATAGTGAGACTGGTGAGAATGTGTTGTCACCCTTGCCACCGCGGCCTTGGCGCCTGCCCGCGCACGGACTGGCGGTCTTTCATGGCAATGGCGATGTGCCGCGGCTTAGCCACTACTTCCTGCCGCGCCTGCTGCTCGAGGGCAAGCGCGTCCTTTTTCTCGACGGGGCAAACTCGGCCGATCCGCGGCTCATCGCGCGGTTCGCCCGCGAACGTAACGTGCCCTTCGCGCAATTCAACCGGCAGATCGAAATCGCTCGCGCCTTCACCTGTTTCCAACTCACGGAACTGATCGCGCGCGTGCCGCGACTCCGGGAAGATTTCCCCGCCGAGGTGCTGATCGTCACGGCTTTCCCTGACCTCTATTTCGACGAAGACGTGCGCGACTGGGACGCGCGCGTGGCCTTCGAGCAGGGGCTCGCGAACCTGGGGCGGTGGGCGAGTTTGCCGCTCTCCGTGGCGCTTTTTTCCTCCGCTGAGACCTTTGCTCCGCCGGCGACCCGCCGGCGCTTCTTCGAACGCGTGCGTACCGCCGCGACGGAAGTGTGGGCATTCCGCGCGGGAGATGACCAGCGGTGGGGATTGACCTACGAGCCGGGACGACCGCGACTCAGATGTAGCGCCGGTTCCGCTAAAGCGGGACCGCCGTGGCGATGAAGCCGCCGGGACGGCGCGCTACCGAGGTGCTTTATGGGCCGAACGGTTGCAACTTTCCGCGAACTCATCGAGCAAGAATTGCAGTCCTGGGAGCGGGTCTTTGGCCGGGCGCTGCGCCGGGAAGAGCGCGCTTACTTTGAGTTGATGTTCAACCGCGTGCGTCTTTACCTTCAGGCCTGCACTTACGAATTCCCCGTGCACGCCATGGACGCCATCAATGTGACGGTGGGGCTCGACCACGAGATTCGACTGCGCGCGATGGAAACGCGTTTGGGGATTAACCTTGAGACTCAGTGGATGGATTCTCGATCTCTATCCGTCAGCCGACGGGATGACGCTGTGGCTGATCCCGCCGGGCGGGGACCAGAGACGCTACCGGCTGGTTGACCGTTCGTTCACGCCCTGTTTCTACGTGCACGGTCCGGAGCCACGGCTGCGGCATCTCGGGCAGGCGCTCGCCGCCCGCGCCCGCGTGACCTGCGCGCTCACCGAGCGGACGAGCGTCTGGGAAGGCGAGAAGCTGCGGGTACTCCGGGTGTCGGTTCACTACCCCACGCAGTTTGCGGCCCTGGCGCGCTTTGTGCACCGCTACGATGCGGGGCTCCGGCTCTACAACTCCGATCTGATGTTGGCGCCGCGCTATTGCTGGGAGAAGGGCGTTTTTCCCCTGGCCAAGGTTGAGGTGGAAGTGGGGGGATGTGCGGCGTCGCAAGCGGGACTCGGGACTCGAGACTCGGGACTCGCCGTAGCGCCGGGCTTTAGCTCGGCATTGGTAGGGGAGGGCTCTGCCCTCCCGCGGGAGCGCAAAGCGCTCCCCTACCTGAATCCCGAGTCCCGAGCCCCGAATCCCGAAGTGCATGCCCTCGAATGTCGCGATGACGAATGGGCGATTGATTTCGAGCTGCCGCCGTTCCGGGTGATGCAAGTCCGGCTGGAAGGGTTTTCGCGGGTTGATCCCAGGCACGGTCGGCGCGGCGCCCTGGAAGTGGAAATCGATGGCGAGTGGCGCGTGCTCGACGACGCCGACGAACCCGTGGCCGTCGGTTTCGAGCGCCTGCTGCGCAGGCACGACCCCGACCTCATCGTGAGCGAGTGGGGCGACGCGTCACTGTTTCCGGGACTGCTGCGGGCCGCTGCGGCGGCCGGCATCAAGCTCTCCCTCAACCGGGAAAAATCTCCCGTCGAGCGGCGCCGGGCGCGCAGCTACATGAGCTATGGGCGGATTCTCTGCAAAGGGAGCACCACCACGCTTTTCGGGCGCTTGCACGTGGACACGCAGAATTCCTTCGTCGCCGACCAGTGCGACCTGGAGGGCCTGTGGGAACTGGTGCGGGTCACGAAACTTCCCGTGCAGTACTCGGCGCGCACGACTACCGGCACGGGGATCTCCTACATGCAGATGGAGCTCGCCTATCGCGATGGCGTGCTCATCCCCGAACAGAAGGCCGAGCCGGAAAGCCCCAAGCATCCCGACGAACTCCTGGTGGCCGACCGCGGCGGGCTGGTGTTCCCGCCGCGGCTGGGGTTCTTCACGAACGTCGGCGAGCTGGACTTCATCAGCGAGTTCCCGAGCATCATGGCGCGCTTCAACGTCTCGCCCGAGACCGTCAACTGCCGGTGCTGTCCGCAGGCGCCGCGCGTGCCGGAGCTGGGCTACCGCGTCTGCCAGCGACGCCGGGGCATTACCAGCCGTGTGGTCGAGCGGCTCATCGCCAAGCGTGAGTTATACAAGGCGCGAATCAACGCTGTAGCGGCGGCGCCGACGGTGTTATCCCTCACCCCCGACCCCTCTCCCACAGGGCGAGGGGAGCCGGAACCGTTTTTTGACTTCCAGCCCTCTCCCTTGGGGAGAGGGTGTCCGCCGTGGCGGACGGGTGAGGGGCACTCCGACCGCCGCGCCAATTACAAACTCCGCCGCTCGGCGCTGAAGTGGCTGCTGGTCTGTTGCTTCGGCTACACCGGTTACAAGAACGCCCGCTTCGGCAAAATCGAGGCGCACGAAGCCATCAACGCGTTGGCGCGCGAGAAGCTGCTGGTGGCCAAAGAAACCGCCGAGCGCGCCGGCTTCCGGGTGCTGCACGCGCTGGTCGATTCCCTCTACGTTCAGCGCGAGGACGCGACGCGAGCGGACTACGCGCGCCTGGCCCGGGAAATCGAGCAAGGCACGGGCCTGCCGATGGCGCTCGAAGCTGTGTACCGCTACGTTGTCTTCCTGCCCTCGAAACAATCACCCGAGGTGCCGGTGCCGAACCGCTTCTTCTGCGTGCCGGAAGAGGGCGAGCTGAAGGTGCGCGGCCTGGAGTGTCGGCGGCACGATACGCCGCCGCTCGTAGCCCGGATGCAGCGGGAGGCGCTCCAGATTCTCGCCGAGGCCCGCGATTTTGAAAGTTACTGCCGGAAACTCACCGAGGCCCGCGAGGTGCTCGAGCGCTATCTCGTGCGGGTGGAAGAAGGCAGCGTCCCCATCGAGGAACTCGTCATCCGCCGGCGCCTGACGCGCCCGGCCAACGGATATAAGCACGCCAGCGCTACGGCCATCGCGGCCAAGCAACTGGACCGCGCCGGCGTCGCGCTGCGTCCGGGAGAAACCATCGAGTACATCGTCACCGACGCCGACTCGAACTACGCCGACGACCGCGTCCGCGCCTTAACCATGTGGGAAAGCTGGCGGGGGTACGACGTGAGCGAATACCAGCGCGCCCTGCGG
>CAZBWJ010000137.1:0-3601 GCA_964495535.1 uncultured Acidobacteriota bacterium
TGGAGAATTCGCGCTCGATCTTCTCGCGGACGCAGGGGCCGGAGTTGTAAATGCAGAAGGGATAGACCTTACCGTTGGGCGCGGGGTAGTGGATGACGCAGCGTTTGACGCGCTCGATGTCGTAGTTATAGGCATCCATGAAGTGCATGCCGGCGACGAGCAGCGTCTTGTACGTGAACGAGCCGTCGCCCTGGCCGCGGCCGTAGCGGTGGTCGGTCATGCCCTGGAGGGTTTGGAGGAAGCGCTCGAAGGTCATACCCGGCGGCGCGAACTCGGGCTTGAAGTGCTTGCGCAGCCGGTGCCAGGCGTTGATCTTGGTGAACATTTTAATTTTCGCCGCGGCGGCGTCGCGCGCCAGCATATCGATGTCGCGAAACATCGCCGGCATGTCGAA
Organism: uncultured Acidobacteriota bacterium; assembly: GCA_964495535.1. Classification (GTDB taxonomy): domain Bacteria; phylum Acidobacteriota; class Terriglobia; order UBA7540; family UBA7540; genus JALHUF01. The sequence goes on from CAZBWJ010000137.1 coordinate 395, forward strand.
GAATTTCGTGATGGGCACGGCCTTTTTCGAGACCGGATCCACGTACAGATAAGTCCCGATGGCGCAGTGCGGATGCGCCGTGAGGTTCGGCCGGTTGTAGTTTTGCAGCCCGGTGAGTAGCTTCGAGAACGGTGAGGTGCAGGAAAGCGGGAACCAGTCGTCGTACTTGTCGGTGAGGCCGGTCTGGTCGGCGACGTCGTGGGCGAGGTCGGACTGCGTGTAGCGCTTCGCTTCGAGCTCGCGGCGGTTGATGCGCCCGGTAAAACACACCGGCTGGAAGCTGAAGCCGCTGACGCAGTCGATGTTGTCGATGGCCAGGCGAATCATCGCGCCGATCTCGTGGTCGTTCACGCCCTTCACGATGGTGGGCACGAAGATGATCTTCAGCCCGGCCTGGCGGCAGCTCTCGATGCAGGCCAGCTTCGTTTCGTGCAGCTTCTGGCCGCGCGTGCGCAGGTAAACGTCGTCCGTGACGCCGTCGAATTGCAGATAGAGCGTGTGCAGGCCGGCTTCCTTGGCCTGTTGGGCGAACTCGAGACCGGCAAACAGGATGCCGTTGGTGGCGCACTGGATGTGGGTGAAGCCCATCTCGGTGGCCATCCGCAGGACATCGTGGAAGCGCGGATAGAGCGTCGGCTCGCCGCCGGAGAACTGCACGATGCGGTTCGGCACCGGACGCTGGTCACGCAACGTCTGGAGCATCAGGCGGACTTGCTCGAACGACGGTTCGTAGAGGTAGCCCTGCACGTTGGCATTAGCGAAGCAGACCGGGCAGGTGAGGTTGCAGCGGTTCGTCAGATCCACGTTGGAAAGGACCGTGTGCGAGGTGTGCAGTGAGCACATCCCGCAATCGTCGGGGCACTTGGCGGCGTTCGGAAACTGCGGGTTCTCGAGGCCCCGATTGTCACCGAATTCAAACTGCTCCATCTTCAGGTAGAGCTTGACGTCGGAATAGATCTTGTCGCGGAAGTAGCCGTGCGCGGCGCAGGTCTTTTCCATGTAAACCGCGCCGTCTTCCTCATACAGGCGCGCGTCGATGACCTGAACGCATTCCGGACAGAGCGATTGGGTCGTCTTCGGCAAACCTTTCTCCAGGGGCTTGATCGGTGCGCCCGTGAAAGTGGTCTCGGGTTGCAGGATTTGGAATTCGGATCTGCGACGAGTTTTCGACCTTTCAACGATCGTAAGCGTGCCCACGGTTCCCCCCCAAAAAGGCAGTAGTGAGATGAAAATGAGGCGCACGTACGCTGCGTGGCCTCAAACGGAATCACAAGCAGCGAAAGCCAACCGTCCGGACGAGGCCGAAAAGCTGCTTCCAGACGGCCTCCATCCTAGGCTCGAACGGAAGCTAGGAGCAAGGCCATGACCTCGAACGGGAAGCCGGCAACAGCCAACGGTCGAAATTAGCGGTTGAACGGTTCAGGGCAAATCCTCGCAAGGTGGGCAAGCGCAGACAAAATGTCCCCAAGGCGCGCGACGCCCCTGCAGTCACGATTTCGGCTGGAACGACCTATCCCGAATAACCGCTACTTCTTGAAAAGGTTCTCGAAGGCACTCCGCGCATCGAGTGGCTTCGACGTGGAGGTCTCGCGTTCTACCGTCGTCCGTGTGATATAGAAGGGGCATTCGTTCCGGGCGTCTTTCTTGCTGATCCGCTCCTTGATGGGCTGCGTGCACTCGAATGGGGCCGAGGTGTCGAAATACACACACTGCTTGCAGCTCCGCAACTCAAACCCGCAGCGCAGGCACTGGCCCGTCAAGTCCAGCCCGGGAGGCAGAATGGTGGCGCAGGAGGCGCACCGGACGACCTCACGTTTGCCGGGCATGGCTGGGGTACGCGGGCCGAACGTTTCCGGCCTCTTAGCAGGGCGTTCTTTCCGCTCTTCGCGGCCCGAGTCCTGGTAGCCGCGTTGCCGATATTTTCTGTCGCCCATGTGTCACTCCTATTGCCAGGGCAGTATTCGGGCCAGCCGCTGGATTCTGATTACTTGAATGATACGCCGTGAGGACATCCGAAAGCTAGTGCCGTTCCAACTTAATGAGCCTATGCACTAAACCGATGCACCGCCAACAAAGGCTCGTCCCGTTCCAACTCACCGGGTCCGCCCCAAGGTGCCCGATGCCACGCAAGAGGGAACGGGACTCGCCCATTCACACGCGGAGAGTCGCTCCGAATAGTTGGAACGGTACTAGTCCCGAATGACCTCGGCTTCGCCGATGCCCCGGCGCGTCAATCCTCGCTATCCGTCAGGACTCCACTGAGGCAATTTCCATTCCGGGAAGCACCATGTTACGAAGTCACTGCGCAAAAATCAACCATCAAGCAGGCTGCGACGGCGGCGGTTAGAATACGTCGCGGGAAATCAGGACTACAGGAGGTCCAGCGATATGAAAAGCTCCCGGCCCTTCATCCTTCTCGCTCTTGCTCTTCTCCTGGCGATTCTCGCCGGCTCTCCCTCCAGCCGGGGCCGCGCTGAGCAGGCTGATGCCGGCCCTCCTCCGGTGGCATACGTTTGGGGCAGCCAGTTGACGGTGTATTACCCGGCGCAGAAGAGGATATACGTCTACTCCGAGCTCGGCGGGAATTGTGTGTACGCCTACACGCTAAGCACGCCGGGCGGTCCCATCACCCGCGAGAACTGCAAGTGATGTGTGCGAGAACAGACTTCCCGATAGACCAGGACGGGCCGCTGCCGACGATGAGATGCGATGCGGCGCAAGCCTTGGATTAGACGTCACCTCCCCCTCACCCCGGCCCTCTCCTCCTCCAGGGGAGAGGGTGGTCCCGCAGAGGGGCCGGGTGAGGGGGCCTCTTCTGTGTCTTTCTTCTGGCTTCTGACTCGTGTCTCCTGACTCCTGCCTTTGGGTTTGAAACCTGATACCTAACCCCTGTCCTTAGCGGGCGAGACCGGCACTGCAATATCCCGCCTGCTGCCCTCTGCTTACTGCTTTCTGCCTACCGTTCTCCCGAGGCCGCTGGCACAGGCCTGGAGGGTGTTCTTGCCAGCTACCGCTTTTCCTCCGGCACGTACCCGGGAGGCAACACAGTTCCTCCGCCGAAAAAGAACTGTTCCATCTGTTGCGCGATGATTTCCTGATGTTCCTTGCGGGCGGGGCTTAAGCGATATTCGTTGATGAGTATCCGCAGCCGATCGACCCAGAGATTCCAGGCATCCTGAGAGACATTCTCGTAGATCCGCTGGCCCA
>CAZBWJ010000138.1:0-3208 GCA_964495535.1 uncultured Acidobacteriota bacterium
AGTGACGAGGAAGAAGCAGGTTCCAGGTGCCAGGTGTCAGGGGCCAGTCAAGAACAGTGACGAGTGACGCGAAGGACAGTGACGAGTGACAAGTGACGCCGGTGGCGCATCCACGCCTTGCGGGACAGGTACATGGCGTCTGTTGCCATGTGGGCGAATGCCTACGGGCGGGTCCGAGACCTGCCCCTACAGGTACAGCCGCGGCATGGGAGGGCGAATACTAGGCGAAGAGAATTGGGCAAAAGTGTAGCAAAAAGCCCCATCGTGCACTTTTTACATACGCCCCGAAACCGCCTCGAATCGGGCAAAATGACTTAGCGCCTAGGGGCGGCCAGAATTGCCGATTGAAGATTGGTGAATGCGGAATGATGAATGAAAAGCAGTCTCTTTCGCCTTTCGCCTGATAGCTGATTTGGATCGATTACCACGATGGCTCATTCGCTCCTCCTTGCCGGAGTCTCTCTCGGCCTTGCGTGAGAAAGGGATGCTGCGCCCATCGGTCAGGCAAGCCCCACGCGACCGGGGACTTGCCTGGGCCGAGCGCGCCACGTCGCGGAGGTAGCTGTCGGCGGGATTGTTGTGCCCGGAGGCTTAGGATTAGAGGGACCAAGAGGTGCGGCGGACAAAATGTCGCTGGGCTGCGGCGGCAGCCCAATGAGACCAGTGAGAACAGTGAGACGGGTGAGAATGCCTGGCCTCAGTGGGCCAGCGTGCTAGCCCCTGAGCCCGCCACGCAAATCTCCCGCCGGTTGGACTAGCGCGCGGCGCTCAGGACTTCACCGTTCCCGTGGCCGCGTCCCACAGCAGCCGTTTGCCGGAGCGATACGAGAGGTTCACCATGTGGCCGGCAGCGGCCGCGTAGTGGCCAACCTCCGCGTTCTCCGAGCACTCCTGGCGCGCGCGCACGCACTCGAAGAACTCGGCCAAGTGCAACGCCGTGGCGTCCGGACCCTCAGCGCGGTAGCTGACAGTACCCTCGACCCGCAGCGGTGGATTGGCCTCCTCGCGATGGTTGCCCTGCTCCATGAACTCTTCCTGGAGTTTCAGCGGCCAGCTATCGATCGAGTACTTGTAACCCTCGCGGGGGTTTTCCGCCGCCACGCTCAAGCTGCCGCCGAGCAGCGTAAGGGAACCTCGCGTCCCCAGGAACACCAGGCCTTGTTCCGGCGTCGAGGCGTTGTTGAACGTGGACCCCATGTTGACGTTGAAGCCCTCGGGATATTCGAACAGCGCGTCCAGCGTGTCGGGCACTTCGCGGCCGTCTTTGCGATGGAGGATCCCGCCCGAGGCCACCACACTGGACGGCATCTTCGCGTCCATGATGAAGTGAATGGAAGTGATGAGGTGGACGAACAGATCGGTCGAAATCCCGCCCGAGTAGTCCCAGTACTTGCGGTAGCGGAAAACGCGCTCCGGGTCGTAAGACCGCTTGGGCGCCGGCCCCAGCCACTCTTCCCAATTGAAGTTGACACCGTTCTTCAAGTCGGGCGGGATGGGATAGTTCCAAGCGCCGGTCGAGCTGTTGCGGTTGTAAGAGGCTACAATCTTGGTCACCTTGCCGATCTGGCCCGAAGCCACGATCTCCCGCGCCTTCTTCTGCAACGCCGAGGTGCGTCCCTGGCTGCCCACCTGCACCACGCGCTGGGAGCGCTGGGCGGCCTCGATGACTTTCGGACCTTCTTCCACCAGGCGCGTCATGGGCTTCTCGATGTAAACGTCCTTCCCCGCCGACAAGGCGTCCAGCACCATGGGCAGATGCCAGTGGTCGGGTGTGGCGATGGCCACGGCATCTACGTCCTTGCGTTCCAGGACCCTCCTGTACTCCGCGTAGTTGGTCTCGATCTTGCCGTCGGTGCGCTCTTTGGCGCGCTCCAGGTGACCCAAGTAGCAGTCGCAAGCCACGACCAGGTTGGCCTGCTCCGTCTGCTTCGCCGCGTCCATCAGGACGTGGCCACGGATGCCCGCGCCAATGAACGCTACCCCCACGCGATCAGCCGGGCTGGCCGGCTTGGGCCACACCGGCGATGCCTCAAGGGGTATCCACTCGCCGTTCAGAAAGAATCCGAGGCCGGCGAATCCTGCGGCGCTTCGTCGCATGAAGTCGCGACGTGATAAATCACGAAATGCAGCCATGTCTTCATCCTCCTCGCTGGGCATGAAATGGCGGGGAGCCCCGGACAACAACGCTAAGGGGCACTTTCTCGTTGCCTGACCAATGTGCTCCCTATTCTTAACTCGCCCGCTTGCCGGAATTCAACCAGAATCGTGCAACTCACCGGGCTCGGCGATTCGCTGCCCAAAATTGTTTTCGTCTGCTATGCTTTTCTCTGCGGTTTCACCACCTGTGCCGAGGAGCCTATGGGTAACCAGCAGCAATCGCGTCCCACAACAAATCATGCGCCGCGACTCGCCTATCGCAACGAGCGCTTCCTCGAAAGCACCGACGCCCGAACGCTCCGCATCGTGGCCGAGTACCTGGAACCCCAGGCGCGGCTGCGGCGAGCGGGAGTCCAGAACACCGTCGTGTTCTTCGGGTCGGCGCGCATGCTGCCGCGCGACGAGGCGGCGAAGCGCCTGCGGGAACTGGAAAGCCGGGGGAAAGGCGGTGGTTCTCCTGCCACCGCCGAGCAACTGCGGGCGGCGCGAACGGTCGTGCAGATGTCCCGTTACTACGAGGAGGCACGCGAGCTGGCGCGGCTGATTACCCGCTGGTCGCTCTCGCTCAAGAATGCCAGCCACTTCCTCGTGGTCTGCTCCGGTGGCGGACCCGGCATCATGGAGGCCGCCAACCGCGGGGCCGCGGAGGCGGGCGGCATATCCGTCGGCTTCAACATCAAGCTGCCCATGGAACAGAAGCCCAACCCTTACATCACCCCGGAGCTGTGTTTCCTGTTCCGATACTTCTTCATGCGCAAGCTCTGGTTCGCGCAGCCCGCCAAGGCGCTCATCGTCTTTCCGGGCGGCTTTGGGACCATGGACGAGATGTGGGAGTTTCTCACGTTGACGCAGACTCACAAGCTGGGGCATCGGGCCACCATCCTCCTCTACGGCTCGAGGTTCTGGAAGAAAGCCATCAACTTCGACTGGCTGGTCGAGGCGGGAACCGTCACGCCGGAGGACTTGAGATTGATACGCTTCGTCGATAGCCCTGAGGAGGCCTTCGCCATCTTGAAGAAGCAACTGAGCCGCGACCGTGCTCTCCGCGCCG
>CAZBWJ010000139.1:0-3095 GCA_964495535.1 uncultured Acidobacteriota bacterium
CTTCATGACGCTCTCTCGCCGCTCAGCTCAGCAGCTTCCCTTCCAGCCGCCGCGAGTTCCGGTACCTTAGTACCAGTACTCCCGGGTATTGAAACGCGGTCCTGATAAGAGGAGGATTTGCGCTAGGAAGTGGCGGGAGGAGGCAAGTACCAATGAGCTCATCTGGCTTCCCAAGTAATACCGAGACCTCGGAGATCGCGGGCCGTTCTCAACCGGAGCACGACCAGTCAGAGGGAGGACGGACGGCACTGAGCAAGCTTGCCGACAGAGTCATCGCCGATTGTCCCGATGGCATCTTCACGCACGACCTTGAATTCCGGCTCATTCTCTGGAACCCAGCCATGGAGCGCCTCTCCGGGATCCGCAAGGAACAAGCTCTCGGCAAAGGGGCTTTTTACGTTTTCCCATTTCTGAAGGGGGACGGTGCGGACAAGGCCGACGGCGGGAAGCTGAATGGCGAAGCTGTAGTTTACGACGAGGTTTCTTTCGCCGTGCCACAAACGGGCCAGCGGGGTGTTTATCAATGCCAGTATTCGCCGCTGCGGAACGCACAGGGCGAGATCGTTGGAGGGCTTGGGATTGTTCATGATGTCAGCAAGCACAAGCGGGCGGAGGAGGCGCTGCACGCAACTGCCCAGCGGTTGAAGTATCTGCTCGCCTCTACCTCCGTGGCCATATACACCGCAAGGACTTCAGGCCACTACGGACCTACCTCTATCACCGAGAACGTGAGAGAAATGTTGGGCTATGAACCTGAAGAGCTCATCGCGGATTCAACTTTCTGGATCGACCGCGTCCATCCTGAAGACCGCCGGCGCATCTTGACGGAGTTGCCGCGGCTCGAGCGGGGAGTCTGTACCTACGAGTACCGTTTCCAGCACAAGGACGGCACGTACCGGTGGATGCGCGACGAGATGCGGTTGATGACGGATGCGCTCGGAAATCCTGCCGAGATCGTGGGTTACTGGATAGACATCACCGAACGCAAGGTGAAAGAAGAGGATTACCAGAACATTATCCACACTACGAGGGATGGTTTCTGGATTGTGGACACTCAAGGACGCTTTCTGGACGTGAATGATGCTTACTGCGTTCTTACGGGCTACAGCCGCGAAGAGTTGCTGAATATGAGCATCCAGGATGTCGAAGCAGTAGAGGCACCGAGAGAGATATCCCAACGTATCCAGCAGGTGATAAGGGCTAGCCATGCTCGCTTCGAGACCCGTCATAGATGTAAGAACGGCAGAATAGTGGACATTGCGATCAATACCACTTGTGCGGGTGTTAGAGATGACCGGCTTTTTGTATTTGCTCGTGATATCACCGAGCACAAGCGGGCGGAAGAGGCGCTGCGGGATTCGGAGCGGCAGTATCGAACCCTGTTTGAGAGTGCCAACGACGCGATCCTCATTTTCGAACCCGAAAACGAAATCATCCTGGAAGTCAACCAGAAGGCGTGTGAAACCTACGGGTTCGCCAAGGAGCAACTGGTCGGGATGAGCTTGAAAAAGCTCACCAAAGATGCGGCGCAAGGCGAACAGCTAATCCCCAAGGTACTCCAAGAAGGCAGATGCGCGAACTTCGAGGCCATGCACTTCAAGAAGAACGGATCCCCGATTGATATCTTGGCCAGTTGCGCGGTGATTGATTATGGCGGGCGGAGGGCGATCCTGAGCATTAATTGCGATATCACTGAACGGGTGCGGCTCGAGGAGCAGCTACGCCAATCGCATAAGATGGAGGCCATCGGGAGGTTGGCCGGTGGAGAGGCACATGACTTCAACAACGTGTTGAATGTCGTCACAGGTTACAGCGAACTCTTGCTGCAGGGTCTTTCCAGGAAGAGTCCAATGCGGCGGTATGTCCAGGGTATACAGAAAGCAGCCAAGCGGGCTGCGGCGCTTACGGCCCGGTTGATGGCCTTTAGTCGCCGGCAAGTACTAAAGCCCGAGAATATCAATCTCAACGCGATAGTAGCTGAAACCGAGGAGATGCTACGTCGCTTGATCGGTGAGGATATCGAACTGGTAACGGTTCCACGGGCCGCGCAGGGTAACGTCAAGGCCGACCCGGCGCAGATTCAAGAGGCGATCATTAACTTGGCGGTCAATGCGCGCGATGCGATGCCGAAGGGAGGGAAGCTTACGATTGAAACCGCGGAGGTTAATCTTAACGGTTCATACGAGCGGGGTCAGTTTCCTGTCCCGCGGGGCCGGTACGTCATGCTTTCAGTGAGCGACACGGGCCGCGGCATGGGCACCGAGGAAATGAGCCACATCTTTGAGCCCTTTTTCACGACGAAGGGGAGGGGAAAAGGGACGGGGCTGGGTTTATCCACGGTTTATGGAATCGTCAAGCAGAGTGGGGGGCACATCTGGGTGGGCAGTGAGCCCGGGCGGAGGACAATATTCAAGATCTACTTACCCCAAACGCAAAAGCCCAAGCGGCAACGCAAAGCAGGCATCAACCGCCGGAAGCCTCCTCGTGGTTCGGCAACCGTGCTGCTGGTTGAGGACGACGAGGAGCTCCGGTCGCTGATTCACAGGACGCTGGCGTTGCACGGCTATAAGGTGCTCGCGGCGGGTTGTGGTGAGGAAGCGTTGGGTGTTTGCCAAAAGCACCGAGGTCCGATAGACTTGATGTTGACGGACGTCGTGATGCCCCGCGCGAGCGGGCCCGAAGTGGCCAAACGTGTAACGAGGTTGCATCCCGAGACGAAAGTAGTTTACATGTCGGGCTACGCGGACAATGTGGCTGTCCGCCAGATCGTAAGGGATGGGGGCGCGAACTTCCTCCAAAAGCCCTTCACTCTGGACGCCCTCCAGCGCAAGCTTCAGGAAATTCTGCGAGCGGCGGCAGCGTGATGAGCACGGACTCCGGCGCGTTTTCACCGGAGATCTTCAAGATCTTGTCACACTGCGAGTTGAATGGTGACCACCAGCGTTCTGGTTGTAGACGACGAGGAAACCGGTCGTGACTTGTGCGCCGATGCCCTGGGCGCCTTCGGCTTCGAGACGCAGACCGCTGCGTCCGGAGATCAGGCGCTTGAGATGCTGGAGGGCGGGCAGTTCGACATCGTCCTGGCCGATGTGCGG
>CAZBWJ010000140.1:0-3089 GCA_964495535.1 uncultured Acidobacteriota bacterium
TTCGACCCGATACGCTCTCGGCCACTTCGACCAGAGAATGCAGCGCTTTATTGACCGCGGCGGAGTTTGGAAAAACAGCCGCAACCTCAGGATCAAGCACTACGACGTTAGAGCTGGCCCTAATCCGCTCGTAGTATTTACCGCGCTCAAGCTTCTTGAAGTCAGAGCGTTTGTACTCCGCGCGAAGTTCATCGGATGTGGACTTAACCTTCTTCATAAATGCGCCTTTCAGGCTGAGTTGCGATACGAGCGCGCCCCGCTTTTGGCCGTCGGCTGCGGGGGCTTGTCAGGCGCTTCTCCGCTTCGCTGCGGGCCGACGTTGTCGCCGAAGAACGGGCGCGAGCGCGCGTAGCGCCTGGTTCACCGTCGTACCGTCCGGAAAGACATCCAACACTTCCGGATCGATCACGGCGACGTTGGCGCCCTGAGCGTATCTCGCTGCCGTAACACCTCGAACCGCCCGAGAGAAGTCGTACTCCGGCCGCATCGTGTCGCGCTCGTTTCTCCGGCTGCGACCGCTAGCTTTTGTTTTCATAGCGCCTCCACTCGCGTGGCGTGGCCCGCCTGGCTGAGATCAAGCGGGTGCGCGGTGGCCGCTCGGCAAACGCCACCACCAGGAGCCTCTGCTGATTGGACATCCCGAGCACAAGATACCGCTCCTCCTTGAGAGAGTGATCCGGGTCCGGCATGAGGAGCCCGAGCGGATCTCCGAACACTGTCGATGCCTCGTCGAACGTCACGCCGTGCTTCTGTTTGTTGGACTCCGCCTTCTTCCAGTCCCACTCGAATATATAGCCCACTAGAACGCCTCGCAACAACCCATCTGCCGATCCAAGGCGGCTAACTCTTGTTCAGGCCGACCCGCCTAATCCGTCAGATGACGGACCTAAGACCAGGCACCCCCACGATTGCGGTGCGGATACGTTCTCATTATAACGCACCTTATGATCTATCAGGCAAGTTGCCTGCATCTTCTTAGGCCGGCGGCCTCGCCTAATCCTCCGTGTCTCGCCGGATACGGGCATCCCGCAGCGCGGCACCGGGGCGGCGCCGGGGCGAATCTCCTTGACAAACGCTGGCTCGTGTGATAGGCTACAGTATCGCTCTGCGGCCGGGAGACGGCCCGGCTAGGCGCGCGCATGGGAAGAAGCAGACCCTACCTGGTGAAATTCGTGGTGACGCCCCGGCGCCGGGAAGCGATGCGGGCGAACCTGGTGAAGGCTCGCGCGGCCCTCCAAGAGGGCGCTTATTATTACCGGCGAACCGCCAAACGCCTGGCGGCGGCCCGGGCCAACCTGCGCCAGGCCCAGGCAGCGCGGGCGGCGCGCGGCAGCCCCCTGCGGCACGGGCTCTACTGCGCCTCCTTGCGCCGGAGCCTGGGGCGCGCCGGGGAGAGTCCCGAGGAGTTCGAGCAGCATCTGCGGCTCTTTCGCCGCGCCTTCGCGGGGCGGCTGGAGGCGGCCTCGCCGGACCCGAACCTGGCCCGCCTGGTACAGGCAGCCGCCGAAGTCACCTGGCGGCGCCTGCGGGCCTACCGCGGGCTGGCGCAGTGCGAAGTCCGCGCCTTCCGGCGAACGCTCGCAGGCGCGCCGGTCGCTGAGAACCTCTCGGCAGACGAGGCGGGATACTTGGGGCTGGAACTGCTCTTCAACCTACGAAACTACGAGCGGGCGTTCCCGTGCATCCGCAGGCTGAACCGGCGGCTGGAAGATATCCTGGACGCGGTGCTGCGGCGGCGGTCGCGGGGCAGCCGGCCCCTAAGGGTCATTCGGGAGGCGCGCCTGCGGCGGCCTATTTCCAGCGGCCTGCCGCTCTCGGTCGTCAACAATCCCCTGCAAGCGGCTTCGATCACCCTCCGGCGGGAGGAAAAAGACCGGCAGGCGCGCGGGTCAGCGGTCGCCGCCAACCCGCCAGGGATTCCGGCCCCGCGTCGAGCGCCGGGCCACGGCGCGGTGGAAGATGTGGCGCGGCTTTTGGAGCGCGCCTTTGTGCCTGCCGGCGCGGATGCAGAGTTCCGGCAGTTGGCGCAGGCGGCCGCCGAAGCCGCCGGGGCGCGACTGCGGTGCTTTGCGGCGCAGGCAAATCGCGAGGGCGAAGGAGTGAAACAGATCCTCAGCGCGCTCGCCGCCTCGGGCTCGTCCGCCGCCCGCCCCAGGCGCGCCGCCGCGCGGGCGCTGCTGGAGCTTTTGGACGAGGGCGACGAGGTGGAGGGAGCAGAGTATGAACTCTCCCGCGTGTTCGGGATCCGGCTGACCGCGCTGTTGGTCCGGCGGTATCCCACCGACCCCTCCCTCCAGGCTTGGCACAGACAGCGCCAGCGGGTGCGGAAAATCTACTGATTCTTGGCCGGGACGCTTGCCGGACTCCCGCGCATTGGCCGCGCGCGAACCGCAGAGGGTAGCCACGGTTAATCCGTTCTCAGGATTGACCGTGGGTTTGTGGTGCGTTTGGTAGCGCAGGTCCCGTTCTCCGGACCTGCGGCCCTTAGGATGGCCGGCAGTGCCTCATGTAGCGCTGCCCTTTAGGGCAGCAAGGATGCTGGGCTGAAGCCCAGCGCTACAAGACGTCCCGCTACAAGACGTCCCGCAGGCGCGGAATCCCGCCACACAAGACCTGGAAAAGCCGCAATCCCGCAGAGCGGGACGCGAGTTGCGCTCCTTGCTGCCACCCACAGTTGTCATTCTGAGTCCGTTCGCCTGTCATCCTGACCCTGAGCAGCGCGAAGGGGAAGGATCCTTTTCATTTCGCTCAGGGTGAACTCCGCGAAGAATCCCCGCATTATGCGAAGAAACTGCCGAGACCCTTCGTCCGTCAACTGACGGACTCAGGGTGACAGCGTGGGACCCTTCGCAGACATCAAGAAGCCCGTCAGCTGACGGGTCCGCGCCAGCCGCGTTCCCCGAAGGGGAACAATGCGAATAGCCGTGGGTGAAACCCACGGATCGCGTTCGTGTGCCAAAAGGACAGCCGCCCCTGAAGGGGCCATCCATCTCCGTCCCTCTCCCTTGGGGAGAGGGTGGCCCGGCTTGTCGGGCCGGGTGAGGGGTCAAAACCGCGCTTCCACGGATTGTTGAACCCCTTCAGGGTTC
>CAZBWJ010000141.1:0-2971 GCA_964495535.1 uncultured Acidobacteriota bacterium
TGAGCGTTACGGTTTTCAACGACGGCGGTCTCGTCTTGGCTTCCAGCCTAACCCTCACCGTTACTAATCCAAGCGGCTATTACTTTTTTGATTTTCAATCGGTAAATATGACGTCTGACGCCGTGGGCGAGTACAAATTTAGTTGGAATATTCCTGCGATTGCTGGAACATACGTGGTGGAGGCTGGTTTGGTTCCTCCGCAGTTGACGGCGTATGATGCTTTATGGTTGAATGTGACTTGAATCTGATGCTGAATTCTCCGTGCTCTGATTCTGGGCTTAAACCATTCAAACGGGAAACATTAAACGCGCGTGTGATAGAACTTGCTTCTATAGTTGTGTTCTGGGAAAACTTATTAGGGTTATGGGGCTTAAAATCAGTTTGCCTTGAGGGCTTTGGGGAGAGCGGACGCCAAAATTTGAAAAGTTAACTGAAGGTAATAGTGTTTGCCCTCAAAAACATATGCGTACATTCAGGATGGGCATGACAATGAATAAGCAACTTAAGTTGCTGGCTTGTTTTCTGATCTTCTTGGTGTTTTCTGGAAGTGCTTTTGTTTCTTTATGCGTTCTAGTGCGAAGCGGCTCAAGTCAGGTTGGGAATTCCGACTCTGATTCACTCATTGATGATCAATGTCGCATGTGGGGCATGGTGTCTCCCAGTTTCCCAGAGAGTGTTGTTATGGACCAGTTGGTTAACTTGCCTAATTCTTTGAAGAACCTGGGTGGGGGTCCAGATGGGCGCGGTAATGTTGACGGTTGGGGTCTGGTCTACTTTAGTTCTGGGGCTCCGGTTGTGGTGAGGGGTCAGCCTCAGGCTTATACGGATAATAACTTTAACGTTGCAGCGCAGCAGTTGGCCGCGAGCGGCAAGCAGGTGGGGATGGGTCATGTGCGGAATGCAGCCTCTGGCGCGAAAGACATTCCTGACCCGCATCCTTTCATCAGGGAAAGAGGCGGCAAGACTTGGGTGTTGGCGCATAACGGTGTTCTAAACAAAGATAATCTCAAGAGCCTGATAGGTTCGACTTACCTTTCGTATTTCACGCCTGCGGTGGGCTCAGACTGGAATGATCCTGACGTGGTTGATACTGACCTTTACTTGATTTACGTTGTGAAGTGCATCGAAGAATCAGGTTGGGACGTGAAACGAGGCGTGGCCAAAGCGGAGACTGAAATCTACAGGACGGATAGCTCTGCAAACGCTAATTTTCTGTTATCAGATGGGAATGGGATGTGGGGCTACAAGAAAAGTGTTGACTCAGTACACCCGTTAAACTACAAGTACGACAGCGTCTCAAGCTACTCGGCGATAGTTTCTCAGCCCCCAGAGGGACCGGGATTGGGAAATTGGATCTCGATGAGCAACTTCAACCTCGTGGAGATTTCGGTGGGGGCTCCTCCAGTATTATACCAGGACATTAGAGACTATGACGGCGCGTTAATCACGGTCAACCTGCAGTCTCCTGATAACGGCACGACAACGATGGACAACATGCCCGATTTCAAATTCACCGTTACCCATCCGACTCAGCTGATGTTCAATTGTTCCCTGTGGCTGCAGAATGCGTCTTCCTTAAACGTTTATGCCACTAAGAACGACGCGGTGAATGGGTCCCTCACAACGGTGACGCCGTCTTCGCCTATTCCAAACGGTGATTGGTGGTGGTGGATAAACTGCACCGATGGTTCCGCAAGCAACATCAGCGATAAGAGAAGGATCACCATCAACGTTTTCAGAGGAGACAAGACGTTTGTGGCTAGTTATGATGACAGCACGAGGTATTATTGGCTTGATCTGCCTGACGATTTTGACAACTCCACTCCGACGCCGCTTGTCTTCTATTTGCATGGCTATGGAGGCAGCAGATATTCCTACTATCAACAGTTGCCTGTCCTGAGACAAGTGTTCCAGAACCACACTTGGATTGTGGCGACTGTTGACTGCCGCGAAAAAAGCGGCTATGACGATTGGTACATTGAACAGACGAGGCGGGACATTACAGACGTCTTGAGCCTACTCAGAAATGACTTCGCAATTGATTCTAGTCACGTACACATTATGGGAAGGAGTATGGGCGGAGGCGGAGCACTCAAGTACGCAATGTTTAATCCCCAAGTAATCGCGAGCCTGGTTGACATACACGGAATTACCAATTTCACCCAGTTCTACACCGACGACACACAAAATTCGTACAGAGCTTCGCTGAGAGCAGCTTATGGTGGGACGCCGTCACAGGTTCCTCAAGTGTACGCAAACGAGAGTGCACTGGGAAACGAAATTCGGTTCAGACACACCCCTGTGATGATTATGCATGGAACCCTTGACGCGACAGTGAACGTCGGCCAGTCACGAGCTCTAAACCAGAGCTTAAGTGCGCTCGGATACACGGTCAAGTACATCGAAGTGCCAGGAGGAGATCATAGTCCATCGATTGTTTACGGTAGGGAGATGGAGATTTTCAACTGGTTTAACGAGCATCCGTTGTGGGGGCATACGCACCTTCTCCTCAGTGTTCAGCCAAACCAGGTCACTTACACGAAGGGAAAATCTGCAACATTTGCTGTGACCGTGCTTAACCAGTTGAACCCAGCTCTAGATGGAATCTTGACCTTAACAATCACGGGTCCCGGCGACTATTACTATTTTGATTTTCAGAAAATAAACGTGGCGGCTCAGGCAGTCTGCGAATATAATTTCGACTGGGACACTCCCGCCAGTGTCGGACGGTACGTGGTGGAGGCCTGTTTGGTTCCTCCGCAACTAACGGCTTACGATGCAGTATGGATAGGAGTGGCGTGAATTAGGCAGAGGATCTGTGTTTTCTTGTGCTTAGAATAATCATAGCGCGCATGCGTGTTCCTAAATTTCCTCTGGACGCTGTGGTCACGTGGTTTTTTGATGCTTTAGCTGAGTTGTTTGTGTGCGCATAGCCTACCCCCGGGGTCTAATATATGATTCAAATATGTTT
>CAZBWJ010000142.1:0-2897 GCA_964495535.1 uncultured Acidobacteriota bacterium
TCGCGACGCGCACCTCCCCTGAATCCCCTCCTGAACCAGGGTACCACCCCCTACCCCCTCCTGAACCAGGAGGGGAACGAGAGGATTCCCCTCCTCTCTGAGGAGGGGAATAAGGGGTGGTGGGGGGCGGCGCGGCGAAATCTTGGTATAATGCTGGCATGAAGAAGGCCGCTGTGAAAACCCGGCTGCGGCAGTTTACCGTGGTCATCGAGCAGGACGAAGATGGGTACTACGTGGCGACGGTTCCCTCCCTGCCGAGCTGTTACACGCAGGCGCGGACTCTGGAAGCTCTGGCTCCGCGCATCCGCGAAGTGATCGCACTCTGCTTGGCGGAGCAGAAAGCTCCGCGCATGAAGTTCGTCGCCCTCGAACAGGTTGAGGTCGAGGTTTGAGCCGGCTGCATCCCGTCCGCCCGCGGGAGGTTATTCGCTTCCTCGCGCGCCTGGGATTTCGGCAGGTCCGCCAACGGGGCAGTCATAAATTCTTCCGCCATCCCGACGGACGCACGGCAACGGTTCCCGAGCACCGGGGCGAGAACCTGGGCCGTGGCGTCCTGGCAAAGATACTCCGCGACGCCGACGTGAAGCCTGCTGAGTTCCTGGAATGGCTGTCCTGAAACACCGGCCTCGGGTAGCCACGGTCAGGGTTGTTCTGACCGCGGGCTTTTTCGAGATGACGAACCCACGGTTAATTCAAGCCACGAATTAACCGTGGCTACCGGGGCGGTGCTTCGCGGCGAGGCGCGGCTCGACCTGGGCGAAGATCTGAGCGCGGCGGCGGGGCGTGAGGTACTCCAGGCGTTCGATGAGCAGGTCCGTGGGAAACTCCTCCATCTCCGTGATGAACGCGTCGCGGCGCGGGCTGAGCAACTTAAACTTGATGGCGCCGTCGGAGCGGCGCCAGAGCAGGACACGCAGCAGGCGCTCGACGCGGGACTCGAGCTTGGCCGCCTCGCGGAAAAGCGTATCCCACCGGTTCAGGACATGCACCAGGGCCCAGGCGCGGCGCTCGGTCTCTTCCGGGGTCAGACGGTCGGGGGACGGCGCCGCGGCCAGCAAGGCGTGGAGGCGGTCCGTCTCCCAGCGCGCCTGCGCGTGAAATAGCCGCAGCCGGCCCCAGGTGGTTTCTGCCAAGCGCTGGACGACCAACGCTTCCCGCTCGTCCTGCGGAACATATACGCGCTGGAAAAGCCGGAGATGGCGCTGGAACTCCGCCGGGTCCTCGCGCAACCGTCGAACGGTATCGGCAACAGTGCGCGCGAAGGCGCCGTGCTTCAGGGCGTTGAGTCGGGCCACCGCGTTGCCCGCAGGACTGCGCCGCCAAGTGATAGCTTTTTGAATGTTGGCGCGGCTGGCCGCCTGCCGCCGCGCGCTAGGGCGGCGGATCAATTCCTGGGGCGCGGCGCGCGCCTTCTGGAGGTTGGCGCGACGGGCGGCGAGCTCGGCTCTGGAAAGCGGCTTGCCCGGTGGCCGACCGCGCTTGCGGCCGTGGGGCCGCGGGGCACTTTCCCTTTCGGCATCAGGCGGAGGGGCAGAGGCGGGCATGCGGAACCTCCCAAGATAGGCTGCGGCGGGCGCGCCGCGGCAGCGGACTGCGTAGCCTATTATTCTACAACAACCTACGCCGGTTGTCAAGAGGGTGCCGCCCGGCCCCGGCGCCGGGCAGAGGGGGAGGGCAGACCCGAGATGTGGGTTCGCGGCCTTGGCGGGGGCTGCCCGTCAGCGCGAAGGGACAAGAGCCTACCGCCCGCCGACCGTGCCGTGGTCACTCGCCCTCTTCCGGTTTCTCAGGGGCGCTAAGGATTGGCCTTGCGGCGAGACAAATCAGGTTGGCGGAAGACCCACCACTTGGGCGACAATAGCCCCGTTGAGCTGACCACTCGTCGGAGCGGGAAAAGGAGGACAATAATGGATACGAAACTCAGCAGCTTGGGCAGCGCGCTTGTCGTGGCTGGCCTGATGTTTTTGCCTGCCACGGAAGCGGCCGGCGCTTCGGACTTTCTTGAGACCGCCAAGAAAACGGGAGTCACCATCCGGCAGGAGGCGGGAGTCACCGTGTGGGAGGGCGAGGTTGCGGGAAAAACGAAGCCCGCCGGACCTCTCGCGGGCAAGACCATCGGGGTCATTGTCGCCAGTGAGTTTAGCGACTTCCAGGCGTACTACCTGGCATCTTACCTGAGCGAATTTGGCGGGAAGGTCGAATTTCTTCTGGTGGATTGGGTGAAATGGAAGTTCACCCGACCGAACCTCAGCACCAAAGGCGTGCAGGGCATGTGGGGTCTGAGCGTCGATCCTATCCCGGTGATGGGCGCCCGGCACAGCGCGCGTCCTCTGCGCGAAGCGGACCCCGGGGGATACAACGCCTTGGTCGTGCTGGGCGGGCACTCGGCCGATGTCATGGTGACGGAAGACGCCGTGATCGGCTTCCTTCAAGCGGCGTACAACAAGGGTGCAGTCGTGGGGGCAATTGGCGCGGGCTCGCTGCCTTTAATCGCCGCAGGCCTCATGCACGGAAAGGAAAGCACCGGCGATAACGTGGTGGCCTTCATGTTGAAACGGATCGGCACGTTCAAAGATGCACCCGTGGTGAAAGATGGCCGGCTGATTACCGCCCGGGATACCGTGGATACGCCAGCTTTTGTGGGAGCGCTGTGTAGCGCCTTTGACCCCGGTTTTGTGCCCCGGCGCAAAGGCATCCTGGCGCAGAAGAGAATCCTGGTGATCGCTGGCGAAGATTTTGAGGATATCGAGCTTGCCGTTCCCGTGCTGGAGTACATTTACCGCGGCGCGAAGGTTACGCTCGCCACCTTTCCACCCCCGCTGCGCTCCCGGCCGCCCATGTTGGGCCTGGAGGTGGTGCAGGGCAATTTTGGAATATCCGTTCCTCTTCAGGAAATT
>CAZBWJ010000143.1:0-1354 GCA_964495535.1 uncultured Acidobacteriota bacterium
GCAGATTCTTCGTCGCCTGCGGCTCCTCAGAATGACAGCGCCGGCGAGCCGGGTGACACTTGCGAAATTAGGACACCACCGAAGATGCAGGCCACATGCCTGATAGATCATAAGTGGCGTTATAATGAGGACTTGTCCACGCCGCAATGGTGGGGGTGGCGGGTCTTAGGTCCGTCAGCTGACGGATTAGGCGCGTCGGCCTAAACAAGAGTTAGGCTGTTGACGATCAATGCCTGAGATTTCTCGATTCCTCGGTATCGTGATCGGCATATTTTACAGCGAGCATCGCGTCGCGCATTTTCACGCGGTCTAGGGCGAGCGCGAAATCTCGGTCGAGATCGAATCGGGTACTATTCACGGCGAATTCCCGGCAAGGGCCTTGAGGCTCGTGGTTGAATGGGCAAACCTTCACAAGCAAGAATTGGTCGAGAACTGGCAACTTGCGAGGCAAGGGCAACCATTCAAGCGCATTGCCCCACTGGAGTGAGGAGCATGGACTATCACATCGTCGAGGCGCGCTATGTGGCCGGCCACGTCGTGTGGCTGCGCTTTCGCGGCGGGACGAGCGGCGAGATCGATCTGGCGCCGGCCCTCCGCGGCCCCGTTTTCGAACCGTTGCGCGATCCCGCGGTGTTCAGGCAGTTCCAGGTTCATCCTGAGTTTCACACGCTCGTCTGGCCGAATGGAGCCGACTTCGCGCCCGAGTTCTTGCACGATAATGTGCGTGTTACGGTATAACCAGCAATTGGCGCCGACGCGCCAGGTAAGACCGGCGAATAGCGATCGGCTGCCGCCGCGGCTCGCCGCTGGCAGTTTTGTGTTAGGCTGGCCGGAATCGGTTTCATGCCGGCGGGGCTAGAATGAGATAGCCTTGTTGCGGGGGTTCCGAGAGGAGGTCATTTGATGAAGCTGACGGCAATTATCGAAGCGGAAGGCGATGGCTATGTGTCGCTGTGTCCGGAGTTGGATGTTGCCAGCCAAGGGGACAGTATTGAACAGGCCCGGGACAATCTTCGGGAAGCGCTGGAGTTGTTTTTCGAATGCGCATCTCCGGAAGAGGTAAAGCAACGCCTCCGTGGCGAGGTATACGTCACCCAAGTGGAGGTCGCCACTGGGTAAGCTGCGTGTCCTCTCAGGCCAAGAGGTTTGTGCGATTGTAGCTCGCCACGGCTTCGTGGAAGTTCGAAGACGCGGAAGCCACATCGTCATGCAGAAAAACGTGCCTGAAGGTACGGTAACCCTCCCCGTACCGGATCATGAGGAACTTCGCATCGGAACGCTGCAATCCATTATTCGAATGTCAGGCGTACCTCGAAGTGAGTTCGAGGCTTGATGATGTGCGGCTAACAAATCG
>CAZBWJ010000143.1:1454-2876 GCA_964495535.1 uncultured Acidobacteriota bacterium
GTCAGGCGTACCTCGAAGTGAGTTCGAGGCTTGATGATGTGCGGCTAACAAATCGTGGTTGCCGGCGCTTGAACGGAAATATGTATGCGAGTGGCGCCGACATGCCGCCTGGCGGGACCGTCAAGAAGCCAGAACGGGCCAGGGATAGGACGCGGTGACCCGTTGGCTGACGAGTTGCGCGTGTTCGCAGGGCGCATACAGATGTGACAACGTATGCGCCACCGGTGTTTCGAGTGGAGTTATAATGCTGCCCCAAGAGCGCACACATCCCAATCCGCAGGACGGGTGTGCCACCCGCGGAGAAGATAGGGGAAATTCTGTTGGCAATGATCTTGCCTTTTGATTGGCGTGGGATCTGCCCGAGGGCGGGTCACCGCCGGAGAGGGGGAAAGATGGATACTCGGACTTTGGTATTTCGCATTCTCTCTGCAATCGTAGCAAATGTCCTGCCAGCCATGGTTTTGGCAGGCGCTCAAGCAAAACCGGATCTAAGGGTGGCGGGGCTATCGGTGGAACAGATTCATGTAAGTGGCGTGCCGCTTCGTGTCAAGGTGACGCTGGAAATCAAGAACTTCGGCGCCACGACACCCGGAGGATTCACGACCCGTTTGTCCTATAGAACCAAGAGCACCGCGCCCTACACTCTGCTCTACGACTTTCACTCCGGCGTCAGGCAACTGAACGGCGGAGACCGTTGGGATAGGACATTCGACTTCCAGGAAGGCGGCACCTACTATTTCAAGGCCGAAGTTGATGCGGATAAGCAGATCGCAGAAGCTGCCGAGGGGAATAACATAAAGACACTGGTCAAAACTTTTGTGGGTGGAACTCCGGACCTCACTGTGAAGAACGTCGTCGCACAATTCAAAAGCGTCACCCCTACCGCCGCCAGGGCCAGGGTTGATTGGGACGTGGAGAATGTGGGGGACGGGAAAGCCACGGGTTCGTTTGTCACTGCATTGAAGGTGTCAAAGAACGGCAGCAGCTTCGCCGAGCTGGCACGGTACACCAGGGCGGGGCTTGCCCAGGGTCAAAGCGTTCACTACTATAAAGAGGTTAGTTACTCGGATGTGCGCAGCTTGAGGTTTATGATTGTCGTGGACGCGACCAACACCCTTCATGAGAGCCATGAAGGCAACAACACCGCCTACTCGGAAACCATTCGACCCTGAGTGCCGTGCGCAGGCAGTTGTTGTAGGCCGGGGCCGGCCTACTGTCAGCACCGGCATAAAAGGGAATCAAAATCCCCGCTTTCACCGGGATCAGTGCCGGCCCCGTCGGCGGGGACGATGGGGCGCTTCGGATCGCGCGAGATTCCTTCACCATGAAGGGATCCTGTCGAGGTCCGGAGCCGCCGACTGAGTGATCGTCGCTGTCGCTACTGCCAGCAACTATTTCAACTTGAACAATCGCGGCTGGCGC
>CAZBWJ010000144.1:0-2757 GCA_964495535.1 uncultured Acidobacteriota bacterium
CAGCAGGCCAGGGCTGTCAATCCGCAGCGCCTCTAATTGGACTGCGCACAGCCACGGCAAGCGGTAGCCACGGCAAGCGGTAGTCCACGCATGATCTTTATGCCGTGGGTTCGTCATGGTTGGGAGAAGTGGTAGCCACCGTCAGTGCTTGTCTGACGGTGGGTTCTTAGAGGGTTCCGCTGTCATCCACGGCAAGTTCTTCTTGCCGTGGGTTCTCTGGTCGGGGAGCATCTTTAGGGTACTCCCGCGGGGACGGTAGAGACGGCCCGACGGGCCGTCTCGATGACCAGAGACGTTCCAGCGGAACGTCTCTACGGCTGAACAAGCGGGAGGGCCGTGAAGGCCCTCCCCTACGCGGGACAAGCCTTGCACGGGGCGAGGTAGCGAAGCCTTATTCGGTTTTCGTAGGGTGCCACAACCAGCGCCGCGAAGTTGGGCAACCAGTGGTTGCCATCGAACAACTCCGCGCTACCTTGCTGGCCGCCCAAGCCTGGCATTTCGGCCATATGATCGGCGTGCGTTACGGCGAACCGTTCGTCACGCGCGAGGTCGCCGCCGTAGAGGACATCGTCAACATGCCGGTGAAATCGATTTGAGATTTTGATTTTAGATTCTGGATTGCAGCGCGGCCGGGAAATCGCAGACCCCAAAGAACAGGGGTCTGCGCCAGCCAGCGTCTTGCGATTTACAAAGCACGTGGTTCAACCGAGAATCCGGGCCACTTCCTGCAATGCTGACGTGAACATATGCGGATCGCGTCGGGTCCGCGTGCACATCAACTTAACTTGCCCTTCCACGTTGCCGCGCAAGCTCGCGCGCTCCTCAGGCGAAAGGCTCGGAAACTTCACCAACACTTCCTTCACGGCCTCAGGCCACATCGCGACGTAGCCAGCGTCGTTCCGCGTCTTCGCAACTTCCCGGGACCTCTGCTCAATTCGCTCCTGTAGATATGTTCCCGGTGTCATTTGTTCTTCGCTCATGGTGCTACTCCTTTGCCCCAACGTGACAGCCTTTGAAGGGAATGTCAAGGCACGGACTCTGCGCTATCGGCATTGTGCTATAATGCCGGAATCGGGAGGAAGGAGCTGTCTATATGGGAATGTTCTCAAAATGCCCCAACTGCGGTAGCGAGGTAGAGATAAACAAGATGCCAGAGGCTCCTGGAAAGTTCTCCCAAGCCGGCCCTGGAGAGCGTCTGCCCAACACACAGGTCGGATGTCCCATCTGCGGCAATAAGTTTCTGCCGGAAGACTCTTACCTGAAATCAGCGTAGCACCATTGCGGTGCTCGGCCCACGCCACTAGCAGCCGACATGTGCCGCGCGCTCCACGATAGCGCCCCTACCGATTCACCTCCTTCAACAGCCTTTCGTACTGCTGGGCGATGGTGGAGTTCTTCGGGTCGAGAAGATAGGCGGCGCGCAATTCTTCGAGCGCCGCTCGGCGGTCACCCTTTCTTTCCAGCGCGAGGCCGAGGATGTGGTGAGCCTTCGCGTCGTCCGGCTGAAGGCGAATGGCCGTGCGGTACTCCGCGATGGCGCCGTCGGGATCGCCTTTGTCGATGAGCAATGCACCGAGGAGAATGTGAGCATCTGCGTAGTCCGGCTGGAGGCGAATGGCGGTACGGAATTCAGCAATGGCCCCGTCGGGGTCGCCATTCTTGCCGAGCGCGAAGCCGAGGTTGTGGTGAGCCTTCGCGTAGTCCGGCTGGAGGCGAATGGCCGTGCGGTATTCCGCGATGGCCCCATCCAGGTCGCCTTTCATGTAGAGCGCGGTGCCGAGGTTAGTGTGAGCATCTGCGTAGTCCGGCTGGAGGCGAATGGCGGTGCGGTATTCAGCGATGGCCCCGTCCGGGTCACCTTTCTTGGCGAGCACGAGGCCGAGGTTGTTGTGAGCCACCACGAGGTCTGGCTGGAGGCGAAGGGCGGTGTGGGATTCCGAAACCGCCCCATCCAGGTCCCCCTTTTGGTAGAGCACGAGGCCGAGGTTGCAGTGCGCCTCTGCGAGGTCTGGCTGGAGGCGAATGGCGGTGCGGGATTCAGCAGCAGCCAAATCCCATTTCTTCTGTTCTGCCAGAGCGCCACCCAGAGCGAAATGGAGGTCGGGGTTGTCGGGTTCCAATTCCAGGGCAACACGGTATTCCTGCTCGGCTTCGGCGTACAACTTCTTCTGCGAAAGTTCCGCCCCACGGGCCACGTGCTCTTGCGCCTGCGCGTGCTTGGCCGCGACCTTGGCCGAAAGCGCCGCAGCCTTGGTACGCTTCGCCGCGCGCAGCACCCTAAGGAGCACATCCTCCGCCCCTGCATTTTTGAGCGTCGTCAGGTAATCCTCGTTCGGCTCAAAACTGATGCCCCGCTCGTTGACCAGCATGGCCAAACGCTGGCTCGGCACTCCACCGCCCAGCAAGGCCAAAACTTGAATCTGGTCGAGCGGTTTCTTTTGCGCGGGGGGAGCTTGGGCCAAGCCGAGGCTGACGGCAACGAGAATCACGAGCAACCACGTGCGCTTCATGGCAATTGTCTCCGGGCAGAGGTTCCTATATCCGGTTTGCCGGTGGCCCCAAGATTACGTCCACGCTGCGGCCAGGTCAAGCTGCGCCTCGCAAAACAGAGAGCAACACAGATTTAGGACACTACCAAAGCTTGCCGTGCCCCTCGCAGTTGCCTCGGGCAATCAGTCCCTGGCGTGAGGTAAAGCACCACACTACGCCTAGTGGGGTCTCGACTTCGGTCTGGAGCCACCACGGCACGCTTCAGCC
>CAZBWJ010000145.1:0-2720 GCA_964495535.1 uncultured Acidobacteriota bacterium
GGGCCGGCTCTGATTTCTGCAATAGAGAATCTTCGGGGGAGGTGGGCAGCTGGCTAGAGCGGCAGGTCATCATTCCCCGTCGGGTCGGGCAGTTTCGGGGACTTGGCAACGTAGTCCTCAATCCGCTTGCGGTCTGCCGGTGAGATTTCAAGGAACTCCACGCCCATGCCCAGCTTGGTGATGCTGTATTTGACCTCGGCGAGGGCCACAACGATGGAGCCGCCGTCGCCAAGATGGAACCGGAGGTTGATCTCCGAGCCGACGGGTAAAGGGTCCCGCGTCTCCACGAACATTCCGCCCAGGCTCAAATCTCTTGAGAAGGCAAGCGACATGCATTCCTGGCAATAGACCTGCGTGGCCAGTGGAACGCGTTGATACTTGCGCCGGTCGGCCAGCTTGTGGTGGATCAAGCGCAGAATCATCTGGTGGTCTTCTTCGCTGAGCTGGGTGAACTCCACCGCGGTGCCCCTGTCCGGCAGCGTGTAGCGGACCTTGCCTCTGGCTTGGATAAAGGGCAGATGTCTGGCAGGGCGAAAGCGAAGCCCGACTTCAGTGCCCGCGGGAAGCATCGCGGGAGCGAGCAAGAACAGCCCCCCGCCTCCCAGCGTCGAAGCCCGACCCCGAATTGTCTTGTCGCCTACCGTGTACTCGACCGCGAACTTGGCCGGCACACGGGGGAACTCTCGTCGCTCAATCTTGTCCAAGTTTGGCGCCGCTCCCGAGCGCGGCAACATAAGTCGGGGGATTCTAGCACAGGTGTTTCAACATGGAAAGCCGGCCGCGCCTTTGGCTTCGGCTTGGTTGACACTTTTTTCGCTGCAAACCTATAATGCAGCGTTTTCGTCCCTGGGCGGCGAGGTTACCCGTACGGGGGCGCGGAGTTCGACGTGTCCAGCAGCGAACCGGAAGACCTGAGCCGCCAGCGACAGAAGAAGCTGCGTGCCCTTGCCGATCTCGGTTTCGAACTCTATCCACGCAAGTTCGAATTCACGCACACCCTGCCGCAGATTTGGTGTGCGTACGGGGCGCGCACCGCGGAAGAGCTGAGCGCCGAGAAGATTCCTGTCCGCGTGGCCGGGCGCCTGATGACCATCCGCCCGCACGGCAAAGCGGGGTTTGCGCACCTGGCCGGCGGCGGCGCGCGCCTGCAAATCTACGTGCGCCTGGACGCCGTCGGCGAGCGCGACTTCGAGCTTTACAAGCTGCTCGACCTCGGCGACGTGCTCGGCGTCGCGGGCTACCTGTTTCGCACCAAGACCGGCGAGTTGACGGTGCACGCCGAGCGCCTGACCTTCCTGGCCAAGGCGCTGCTGCCGCTCCCGGAGAAGTGGCACGGGTTGACCGACGTCGAAATCCGTTATCGGCAGCGCTACGTGGATCTGATGGTCAACGAGGAGGTGCGCCGGATTTTCGAGCGGCGCATCCAATTGATTCGGGCCTTGCGAGAGTTTCTCGACGCGGAGGGCTACCTCGAGGTCGAGACGCCCATGATGCAGCCGCTGGCGGGCGGGGCCCTGGCGCGGCCCTTCATCACCCACCACAACGCCCTGGGCCTCGACCTCTACCTGCGCATCGCTCCGGAGCTTTACCTGAAGCGGTTGACCGTGGGCGGCTTCGACCGCGTGTACGAAATCAACCGCAACTTCCGCAACGAGGGCATCTCCACCCAGCACAATCCTGAATTCACCATGCTGGAGTTCTACCAGGCCTACGCCGACTACCGCGACATGATGGCCCTCACCGAGCGGCTGATGCGCCACGTGGCGCAGGCCGTTGTGGGCGCGCTGGAGTTCGCGTACGCCGAACATCGCATATCGCTCGCCGAGTTCCACCACTACACGATGAAAGAGGCCATCGCCCACTTCTGGCCGGGCGCGGGAGGGCCGCAGCTCGAAGACCTGGCTGACCCGAGAGCCGTATTTCGCTGGGTCGAGGCCTATAACGCGTGGGCGGCTGGCTCCGGCGGCAGCCACGAACCGATTGACCTGCCTCCGGGGACGGCTCCGGGGATGGCTTTGCAGGAGCTTTTCGGACACGTCGCGGAGCGGCACCTGATCCAGCCCACTTTCATCCTTGACTACCCGCTCGAGGTCTCGCCGCTCGCCAAGCAGAAACCCGACGATCCGAACTTCGTCGAGCGCTTCGAGCTTTACCTCGGGGGCATGGAAATCGCCAACGCCTTCAGCGAATTGAATGACCCGGCCGAGCAGCGCGCCCGCTTCCAGTACCAGCAACTCCTGCGCGAGCGCGGCGACTTGACCGCCCACGCCATCGACGAGGATTACATCCGCGCCCTCAGCTACGGCATGCCCCCGGCGGGCGGGGAAGGCGTCGGCATCGACCGCCTTGCCATGCTGCTCACCAACTCGCGCTCTATCCGCGACGTGATTTTGTTCCCCTTGCTCCGCCCCGAAAAACCCTCCGAGTAGCCTGCGCTTCCCAGCCCCTAGCACCTAACCCCCGATTTTTCGGGACTCGCGACTCGGGACTCGGGTTTCGGGGTTCGTCCTCCCTTGACGCTTGGCGCCTGAAGCAAGGTAGCGCAGTCCGTCGGCTGACGGACTGCGGCTCTTGTTGCAGTGGCCCCGGACCCCGACAGAATCGCGCCATGTCGCGCTTGCGCCGTCTGCGCGGCCGGCGCAGACCCATCAGCTGACGGGCTGCTTGATGTTTGCGAAGGTTCCAAACCCCGGAGGGGTTCAAGGTGAATAGCCGGGGGC
>CAZBWJ010000146.1:0-2715 GCA_964495535.1 uncultured Acidobacteriota bacterium
CGACCTGGACCCGGCGGACCGCGTCCAGTTGGCCCTCCAGGTATTCGCTCGCCAGATTTTCCAGCTCCAGGTGCGTCATGACCTGCCTCCCGCCTTGGCGGGGCCTCTCATTCCTTCCATACGCTTTATGACCCGCGCTAGTTCCAATCTTCCGCGATTGATTCGAGATTTTACCGTCCCCCCTGGAACCCCCAGGACTTGAGCGATTTCGTCATAGTCCAGGTCCTGGAGATCGCGCAGGACGACTGCCTCCCGCAGGTCGGGTGAGAGCCTGTCCAGGGCCCGCTGCAATAGCTCCTGGCGCTCGCGGGATTCTACTTGCGCTACGGGCGCGACCGTGGGGCTGGGCTCCTCTTCCAGACCGCCCAGTTCGTCCTCCAGGGACGCGGTGACCCGGTCCTTCTTGGTGCGGCGGTAGTGGTCCACCAGGTGGTTGCGCGCCACCCGGGCCAGCCACGTGGAGAACGCGCCCTGCGCCGCGTCGTAAGTTTTCAGGGTCTGGAAAATCTTGATGAAGACCTCTTGTGTCAGGTCTTCAGCTTCCACCGGCCGCCCCGTAAACCGGTAGCAGAGGTTGAAGATCTTGCGCGTATGAGTACGGAGCAAGGCTTCCCAGGCGGAGTTTTCGCCCGCTAGGCACCGTCTCACCAACTCCGGGTCGTGTTCCACGCAACCTCGTTCGCAAGGCAACAAGAGACGGATAATTTGTCCCTTCGCCTGTGACTTGCCGCAAGAAACTCGATGCGCATTCTACCAGAAGCAAATGTCCTGCGGCAGCGCCCAAAAACCGCCGGGCTGGGTAGCGCAACTGCTCTCTTCGGAAATTGCATCTTTTCAAGACGGTTCTCCCCTACGACTTTCCGCCCTCTGATATGGAAGAGCCGGAAGCCTGAAAAAACGCGCCTGGCGCTGCAACTCGCCGCGTTGCTTGACTTCGCCAGGTGCTTCGGATAGGTTTGCGGGTGCAACCGCGTGGCAGCGTCCTCTCCTATGAAAAGCAGCCGGCGACGATGGCTGTGGTTGAGTGTGAGCGCCATCGTCCTGGCGCTGATTATCTACAATCTAAGTCGTAGTGCCGAGTGGCGCGCGTTTCGTTGGGAGCGATTCTGGTCGTCGCTCGCGCACGCGCGGCTGGGTTTCCTGCTGGCGGCGCTGGCCGCAACCTACACGAGCTATCTGGTGCGCGCCTATCGTTGGAAGTTCTTTCTAGATCCCATTAAGAAGGCTTCTGTCTGGGTGCTGTTCGTGGGGCAAATCCTGGGATTCAGCTCCATCTACCTGATTGGCAGGCTGGGTGAGTTTGTGCGGCCCGCCTACATTGCCAGGAAGGAAGGCGTCTCCATCAGCTCCATGGTGGCAATACTGGTGCTGGAGCGCGTTTACGACACGGTGTTCCTGGTCTTCCTTTTCGCCGGGGCACTGTACCTGGCGCCGCGCGACCCCGCCGCGACCCGGGCAGGAACCATCCTGGTCCGGTTGGACGAAGCGGGGCTTGTCATGTTCGTAGCCACGGCGCTAATGGTTGTGGCGCTGGTGTGGTTTCGCCTCCGGGCGGAGGCGGCGACGCAGTGGCTCATGGGCTGGTTTAGGTTCCTCGGCGGCGGCGCCCGTCGCCACCTTGAACATTTCCTGCGCTCGTTTGCCGACGGCCTGAAAGTGATCCAGAACTGGAAAGAGTTGCTGGCGAGCATCGTCTCGACGGTGATCCTCTGGGTCCTTAACTGCAGCGTCCTCTGGCTGGTGTTTCAGAGTCTGGGCGGGGACTTGGCGCATCTCACTTGGCTGGCGACGACGCTGGTCCTGTTTTTTGCCGTCATCGGCCTGGCGGTGCAGTTTCCCGGCATCGGGGGCGGATACCAAGTCGGCGCCATCCTGGCTCTGACCGGACTCTTCAGCGTGGGTGTAGAGGCGGCCACCGGCGCTGCTATTCTGGTCTGGATCATGATCTCAGTCCCGTGCCTGCTCCTGGGCGCGGCGCTGCTGGTGCACGAGGGCTTGACGTTCAGGAAACTCGAGGCCATTGCGGAAGAGGAGCGCGCGGCGGTGGAGGAAGCCTGAGTTCTACTTTCCTCCTCAACTGACAGCGGATCACGGGCAAGTGACGGCCGAAAGCGGGCCGCGGACAACTGACAACGGACAAACCCATGAAATGTCCATTTTGCGGGCATGTGGAAGACAAGGTGGTGGATTCGCGCGAGGCGAAGATCGGCGACACTATCCGTCGGCGCCGGGAGTGCGGGAAATGCGGCCGCCGCTTCACCACTTACGAGCGCATCGACGAAATCCCCTACATGGTCATCAAGAAAGACGGCACCCGCGAACAATTCGACCGGCAGAAAATCTTGGCCGGAGTGTTGAAGGCGTGCGAAAAGCGGCCCGTCCCCATGGGAAAAATGGAGGAGATCGTCAACGAAGCGGAGGCCTTCCTGGCCGAGTCGCCGGACCGCGAGCGACCCACTTCCGAGCTGGGCGCGCTGGTCATGGACCGCCTGAAGAAACTCGACAAGGTCGCCTATGTGCGCTTCGCCTCCGTCTATCTGGATTTCAAAGACATCCGCGAGTTCATGGACGAACTGAAAGACCTGCTGAAAGCCAAGGGGAAGTAGGGGCGCGCTGCTGGCGCGAGGACGTGGCCTTGGCCGAGCACCACTCTGGCGGCAGGCTTTAGCCTGCCACTGTCAGATGCTGGCCTGAAGGCCAGCTCTACCTCCAGCC
>CAZBWJ010000147.1:0-2596 GCA_964495535.1 uncultured Acidobacteriota bacterium
CAAGAATCTCCAGTCCCTAGTCCCTAGCCCCTAGTCCCTGTCCTTCCGGCGGCTGGGGCAATCCCAGTTCCCGCGTGATGTACTGCGCGAGTTCGGGATAGGGCTTGACCACGCCGGTTTGCGCCAGGCGCGCCAGCATATCGAGCACTTGGTCGAAGCTGCGGGCGCGCAGGTTCGAGACGGCCAGTACGGGATAGCGCCGCACGCCTCCCCGACCCATCGGGGCGGGGTCCCAGTTGTAGTCCACGAGCTGCTTGACGGCCGTCGAGGTGAGGGTGCGCGCAATCTGGTCGGCGGTGGCCTGCACGGCGAGGAAGAAGAAATCGGTCTGCGACTCGCCCAGGGCGCGGTTGCCGCCCGCGCGCGCCCCCAGGCCCAGGTTCATGAAGAAGGCGAGGGCGGTGCGCGAGATCTCGATGTTGTGGTGCTGAATGGAGTTGTAGAGATCGCGGACGTTGCCCTCCACGCCCTTGAGCGAGAATTTCCAGCCGTGCGGCAGCGACACGCCGGTCTTCTCGTGCGCGGCGAGCTGCGTCACCCACTTGGCCGCGGCCTCGCGGTCCTCTTTTGACCCGTCCGGCCCCTGCTCGATGGTGGGCACGCCCAGGCCGTTGCGTTCGCCGGCGATGGCGTCGATGCGGTAGAGCTGGTGCTTGATGTACCAGTGCATGTAGGCGGGGCGGAGCATCGAGCGGCCGAAGAAATTCGCGCCTTCCTGGTTGAAGGTGAACACCGCCAGTCGGTCGGCGGGAATCTCGACGCTCTCGAAGTTGGCGTTGCGGTAGCCGTACTGATTGAGCGCCAGCAATGTCTCCCCATCCGCGTCGGTGATCCAGCGATAGAAGGTGATGGGCAGGCGTGGCGCCAGGCGCGCCAGGCGCACGCGCGCGCCCTCCACGGCGTAAATCTCCTCGTGCGCCGCGGCGCCGAAGGCGAGCATCAGCAGGGCGTTGCGCAGCACGTCGTCCCAGTACTGCGAGACCTTGAGGCCCGAAGGCGAAACGTACTCGAGCCCGCCAAACAGGTTCTCGCGCACGAACCCGGCGATCTCGCGGTCAAGCGGCGCGTCGCTCGCCGGCATGACGTCCCAGTGGGCGGCGCGAATGGGCAGCTCGCAGGCCAGCAGCGTCGCCGCCACCTGCGCGTCCGAGCGGCGCATCTTTTCGTAAGTGCGGATGGCCGTCAGGCCTTCGAGCTGCGAGTTGTACTCGCCGAAATCCCGCAAGAAGCCGTGAAAGATGGGCGTGCCCGGCAGGCCGGCGGGTTGTAGCGGCGGTGTCCCCACCGCCGCCCGGCGGTCAGAGACCGCCGCGACGGCGCTACGCGTCCAGTTGATTTCCAGTGGTCCGAGTCTCATGCGCCACTCCAGGTGCTGGGTACTGGGTTCTGGGTGCTGGGGCTGGGCAGTGGTGGTCTTACCCCGTACCTAGCAGCCAGCCCCCAGTTCCTAGTTCCATCCGATCCGACTCCAATTCAAATCGACTTCCGCAAACGCCAGCGGCGAAATCAGCGGTGCGCCGTCAGCGAGAAACGCGTCCTCATGGCTCGCCGCAGGATGGAAATCCGCTGCCAAGTCGGCGAGCGTCTTGGCCCAGAACTCGTCGGCGTGGCCGGCGTCGGTGCGCTCGGCGTCGAAGCGCAGGTTGCCGCTGGGCGTCACGATTTTCTTCACCGCGCTGAAGGCCCGACGAATCTCCCGCGTGTCGGGCAAAAGCGTCAGCCGGGCTTCCATGCGGCGCTTGGTGCGAAACGCCAGGTCTTCCTTAACCGCCGCGGTAAAGACCACCGGCTCGACGCGCGGACTAAACTCGCGCGCGAGCGCTTCGGCCAGGGGCGCGCCGATTCCCGTC
Organism: uncultured Acidobacteriota bacterium; assembly: GCA_964495535.1. GTDB lineage: Bacteria > Acidobacteriota > Terriglobia > UBA7540 > UBA7540 > JALHUF01. Next base: position 1,851 of record CAZBWJ010000147.1, read on the forward strand.
GCGTCGATCGCGGCGCGGCGGACCAGCGGCCGGCCGTCTTCCCGCAGGAGAGAAAGCAGCTCGCGCGCAAAGGCCAGTTGTTCCGCAAACGGCGTGTTCTGCATGGTCCGCACCAGACGAGCGGTGGAGACTCGCTCGGAGGTGCTAGGTGCTGGGTGCTGGGTGCTGGTGCCCTCACCCCCCACCCCTCTCCCTGGGGGAGAGGGGAGCAGGGAGAGGGATTCTTTCCCCAGTCCCCAGTCCCTAGCACCCAGCACCTGGACTTCGTCCAGCCAGAACACCGTGCGGTCGTGGTGGCGGCCAATGTCAATGCCCAGGAAGAATTCGGGATTCGGGACCCGGGGTTCGGGGCTCGGGCCTTCTTCCTTTGCGAGTCCCGAGTCGCGAGTCCCGAGTCCCGAAAAAGCGCCGGGCGCCGAGGCCGCCACTGATAAGGGCGTCCCGCTTTCGCGAGGCAGCAAGAGGAGGGGCGTATCAGTACTGGCCTCGGCGCTGAGGCAGGCGGCTAGGAGGTCAGGCGGGAAGAAGTTCTCGGCCGTGGAAACGAACTGACAGCAAAACTCCTGTTGCCACGCCGACTCATCGTCGCAGCCAGCGCGCAGCAGTTCGAGGTCGATCTTCAATCCCTGGCGGACCGCGTCGTAGATGTCGCACCAATGCGCGCTCCAGCGCGGGATTCGGGGTTCGGGGCTCGGGACTCGGGACTCGTGACCCAAGGACGAATGAATCCCGAGACCCGAGTCCCG
>CAZBWJ010000148.1:0-2372 GCA_964495535.1 uncultured Acidobacteriota bacterium
GGCCATTGCGACGAAAACCTGCTGGCGCCGGAGTTCGCCCACCACGACGAGGGCGTGGCCGACGGCGTTGTGGCCATCGTGGCCAAGACGCGCGAGGTCATCAAGTACGGCGCCGACGTCATCAAATTCTGCGCCAGCGGCGGAGTCTTCTCCAAAGGCGATCTGCCGGGGACGGAACAATACAGCCCGGCGGAGATGTCCGCCTTGGTCGAGGAGGCGCACCGCCAAGGGCGCAAAGTGGCCGCGCATGCGCACGGCGCCCAGGCCATCGTTGATGCCGCGAAGGCGGGCGTCGATTCCATCGAGCACGGCAGCCTCATTGACGACGAGGGCATCCGCACCATGAAGGAGCACGGCACCTACCTCGTGGGCGATATCTACAACGACGACTTCATCCTGGGCCAGGGCAAACAGTTCGGCTTCACCGACGAGATGCTGGAGAAAGAGCGCATGGTGGGCCAGCAGCAACGCGAAGGGTTCCGCAAGGCCGCGCAGGCCGGCGTCAAGATCGCCTTCGGCACCGACGCCGGCGTCTATCCGCACGGCGGCAACGCCAAGCAGTTCGCCTACATGGTGAAATACGGCTTGACCCCAACCGAGGCCGTTCAGTCAGCCACCGTGAATGCCGCCGAGCTGCTGGGCTGGTCGGACCGCGTGGGCAGCATCGAGCCCGGAAGATTCGCCGACTTGATCGCGGTCGAGGGCGACCCCCTGAAAGACATCACTGCGCTGGAGCACGTGAAATTCGTGATGAAGGGCGGCGAGGTAATCAAGAACGAGTTGCAGAAGTGAAGGCCGGGGTTTTCAACCCCGCCGCAGGGGAGCATCCCCCCTCACCCCTGCCCCTCTCCCCCACGGGGAGAGGGAGGGCCGAAGGTCGGGTGAGGGGGCCTGAGGGCAGGGTTTAAGCCCTGTCCTTCCGCACCCCTACGTGCGTCGCAGAATCATCGCCGCAAAGAAGCCATCCATCGAGTGCAAATCCGGGCGGGTGCGGAAATTGCCGCGCGAATCAAACAGCGGAGCGAGCGCGGGAAATTCCGACGAGAGTTCGGCCGCGGTCAACAAACGATATCCCTCGGCCTCCCGTAAGACCCTTTCGACGACTAGCTCGTTTTCCTCGGGCTCCAGCGAGCAGGTAGCATAGACCAGCCGGCCGCCGGGCGCGAGAACGGCCAGGGCATTCTGCAACATTTTCTCCTGCGCCTCTGCGAGTCTCGGCAAGTCGCTCGGCTGAAGCCGCCACTTGATTTCGGGATTACGCGCCAGCGTGCCGGTGCCCGAGCAGGGCACGTCCAGCAGGATGCTGTCAAACGTGCAGCCAAAGGGCAGGCGGCGCCGCGCCTCGAGGCGGACCACATCGAGACTCACCCCCGCTGGGACGCGCCCCCGCACGAGCCGCGCCATCGTGTGCAGCCGGGGCGCGCTCCGGTCGCACGCCACCAGGGTGCCGTGGCCGAGAGCGGCGGCAAGCTGGAGCGTCTTGATTCCTGGCGCCGCGCAGAGGTCCAGCACGCGCTGAGCTCGTTCCGGCGCCACCAATGCGGCGACGAGCTGCGAGGCTTCGTCCTGAATCACGACCCCTCCCTCGCCGAGTAGTCGCGAGCTTTGCACGTTGCCGAACCGGACAGCGAGCGCCTGGCGGCTGTAGTGGCCGGGCTCGGTTTCGATCCCTTCGCCCGCCAGCTGACGTTGGACTTCGCTCCGTTCGCCCTGGCAAACCCGCAGTGTGGTGCGCGGCACGGCGTTGCTCGCCCAGGCAAGCGCCTCGGCAGCCTCGCGGCCGAAGTTGCGCTCCCAGCGTTCCAGCAGCCAGGGCGGGAATGAACGCCGCAGACTCGGCAAAAGTTCAGGGTGCAGTTTCTCTCCGTCTTGTGCCGCTGCAAGTCGCGCCGGCGGCTCGCATTTGCGCAACACGGCATTGACCAAGCCCGCCGCTGACCGCTTGCGCCGAGACTTGGTCAACTCGACAGCTTCATTCACTACTGCTGACTTGGGAATCTTCGCGAGAAACCGGATCTGGTAAATGCCCAGGCGCAGGATGGTGGCGATTTCCGGGTCGAAATACCGCAGCGGTTTTCCGGAAAGGCGCTCGATCTGGAAGTCAAGCTCCCCCCGCCACCGCAAGGCCCCCATGACGAGTTGCGTTGCCAGCTTCCGATCGACCTCGCGCAGCCCTGACACTTGCGGGCGTTGGAGCAAGTCCACGGCAAAGGCGCGGCCGGACTCCACGCGGCGGAGGATACGAAAGGCGGTTTCTCGGGCGGGCGAAACAGGCATAGCGAATTATGAATTGTGAATTGTGAATTGTGAATTATGAACCAAGGATCGTGCATGATGGGCCGCATGCTCAAGGTTCGCGCGCAAACTGCTCC
>CAZBWJ010000149.1:0-2267 GCA_964495535.1 uncultured Acidobacteriota bacterium
CCGCCGGGCGGTCTCTACAGGAGCCTTGACAACGGCTTCGCATCGCGCCAAGGTTTTAACCTTGGGCGGGGACATGGCCATGAGTGATGGGTTGCCCTTTCAGGCCGGGAAGTTCCTTATCATTGCCGGTGTGGTGCTGGTCGTGCTGGGCCTGCTGCTGATGGCAGGGGCCAAATTCTCCTTCTTTGGCTTGGGACGCCTGCCCGGAGATATCGCTTACAAGGGCAAGAACGTGACGTTCTACTTTCCCGTCGTCACGTGTGTTGTTCTCAGCCTCGTGCTGACGTTGGTGTTCTGGGTGGTTTCTCTTCTGATGCGAAGGTAGAACGTCCGTTGTCCGTAGTCCGTTGCTTGCTGACAACTGGCTACTGACAACTGACAACGGACAGTACTTCATGTCGCAAGGCCTTCTAAGTTTTGCTCCCGAGCGCAAGATCTTCACCATCTCCGAGCTGAGTCTCGAGATCAAGAACCTGCTCGAGAAGCAGTTTCCAGACGTGTGGGTCAGCGGCGAGGTCTCGAACTTCCGCGCCGCGACTTCCGGCCACTTCTACTTCACGCTTAAGGATGCGAATGCCCAGATTCGCGCCGTGTGCTTTCGCAACCAGGCGCGTTATCTGAAGTTCAAACCCCAGGACGGCATCTCGGTGATCGCGCGCGGCCACCTGAGCGTTTACGAAGCGCGCGGCGAATATCAGTTCTATGTTGACTACCTGGAGCCGGCAGGCTTGGGCGCCCTGCAACTGGCCTTCGAGCAATTGAAGGCGAAGCTCGCCGCCGAGGGATTGTTCGATCCGGCACGCAAGAAACCGCTGCCGGTGCTGCCGCGCGCCGTGGGCGTCGTGACCTCGCCCACCGGCGCGGTGATTCGGGACATCCTGCGAGTGCTTAAGCGCCGCTTCCCCAACATGAACGTCGCGCTCTATCCCGTGAAAGTGCAGGGCGAAGGCGCGGCGGAAGAGATCACGGAGGGCATCGAGTATCTCAACCGCCACCGCCTGGTTGACGTGATGATCGTGGCGCGCGGGGGAGGCTCGCTCGAAGACCTGTGGGCGTTCAACGAAGAAATCATCGCGCGCGCCATCGCGGCCTCGAAGATTCCCGTGATTTCCGCCGTCGGCCACGAGACCGATTTCACTATCGCCGACTTCGTCGCCGATCTGCGCGCGCCCACGCCTTCCGCCGGCGCGGAATTGGTAGTCCATCGCAAGCAGGATTTTGTTGATGAGCTCCGCGAGCGCGCGCGGCGGATGAGCCAAATGCTGCGGCTGAAACTCTCCGAGGCGCGCGAGCAGCTCACGGCGCTGCGCCTGCACTACGTGTTCAAGGCGATGAGGGATCGTGTAGGAGACAGAGCCCGCCGGGTGGACGACAACATCGCGGAACTCGGCCGCTTCATTCGCGAGAAACTCACCGAGAGCCGCGAGGCTCTCCTGCACGCTTCGGTGGGGGTTGTCCGCTACGACTTTCGTCGGCTGGTCAGCTTGAAGCGCTCGGCGCTGGCCGAACGCGACGTGGCCTTAAGATCGCAATTCCGACGGTGCGTCACCGACCGCCGGAACCGCCTGGCTCAGGTTGAGGCGATTTTGAAAGAACGCAGCCCGCTCACCATCCTCAACCGCGGCTACTCCATCACCCGCGACGCCGCCGGCCACATCGTCCGCGACGCCGCCCAGGTCTCCATCGGTGACGACCTCTCCATCCGCCTCGCCCGCGGCGAAGTTGGTGCGACGGTGAAGGGAAAGAAGGTGTAGCGCAACGCTCGCCGTTCAGCGTTGCGGTTTTTCCATGCCTTTGAAGAGCCGCAAGGTCAGAAAACGGACCTTGCGCTAGAGTTTGTACCCAATCTTCCTTAGGAATTCCTTTCGCCATTGGATGTCGGCGTCGGTTTCGATGCCCTTCGTCTTTACGCCGTCGATGACGCCGAGGATGCCGCGGCCTTGGTCGCTTTCGGCCACGATGACCTCGACGGGGTTTGCTGTGGCGCAAAAGATCTGGCAGACCTCGGGAACGTTTTTGATGGTGTTCAGGATGTTCACGGGGAAGCCGCCTTCCATGAAGATGATGAACGCGTGGCCGCAGGCGAGCGCCAGGGCGTTCTTCTGGGCAAGTTCGATGAGGCGCGCGTCGTTGCCCGCGTAGCGAACCAGCGCCGGCCCCGAAGATTCACAGAATCCAATCCCGAACTTCATGCCGGGAACGGTCTGGACGATCGCTTCATAGAGGTCTTCGACCGTCTTGATGAAGTGCGACTGGCCGAGGATGAA
>CAZBWJ010000150.1:0-2216 GCA_964495535.1 uncultured Acidobacteriota bacterium
TCGCTTCATAGAGGTCTTCGACCGTCTTGATGAAGTGCGACTGGCCGAGGATGAAGTTCATGTCGGCAGGTTTTTGGATGGTGACGGTTTTCAGTTCCATGGTTAACTCCGCTTGGGATGTGTCGCGAGGATTCTAGCGCGAAGCTGCGTGCTGTGGTAGGGGAACGCCTTGCGCTCCCGGGGGAGGGCGGAGCCCTCCCCTACGGAACCCCTCACCGGTCCGCCACAGCGGACGCCCTCTCCCCGAGGGAGAGGGTTGGGGTGAGGGAAGCTGCTGGCCTCAAGGCCGGCGTTACTCGCTGACCTTCAGCACGGCGAGGAAGGCTTCCTGCGGGATATCGACGCGGCCCACGCGTTTCATGCGGCGCTTGCCTTCTTTCTGTTTTTCGAGGAGCTTGCGCTTGCGGGTGATATCGCCGCCGTAGCATTTGGCGAGCACGTTCTTGCGCATGGGCGGGACGTTCTCGCGGGCGATGATCCTGGAACCGATGGAAGCCTGGATGGCGACCTCGAAGAGCTGGCGGGGGATCAGTTTCCGCATCTTCCCACACAGCACGCGGCCGCGGGGAAAGGCGTGGTCGCGGTGGCAGATGAAGGAGAGGGCGTCCACCGGCTCGCCGGCCACGAGCAAATCCACTTTGACGAGGTCCGATTCCCGGTAGCCCACGAAGTGGTAATCGAGCGAGGCGTAGCCGCGCGACACGGATTTGAGCCGGTCGTAGAAGTCGAGCACGATTTCGTTGAGGGGCAAGTCATAGCTCAACAGCACGCGCTTGGTGGAGACGTATTCAAAACCCGCTTGCACGCCACGCTTTTCCTCCAGCAGTTTCAGGATGCCCCCGAGGTACTCGTCCTGGGTGAGTATCAGGGCGGTGATGATGGGCTCTTCGATTCTGGCGATGTCGCCAGCCGGCGGGAACCTGGCGGGGCTTTCGATGGTGAGGAGCTCACCACTCTTGGTGGTCACGCGGTAGCGGACGCCCGGGGCGGTGGTGATGAGGTTGAGGTTGAACTCCCGCTCCAGGCGTTCCTGGACGATTTCCATGTGCAGGAGGCCGAGAAAGCCGCAACGAAATCCTAAGCCCAGCGCCACGGAGCTTTCCGGTTCGTAGAAGAACGACGAGTCGTTGAGCCGCAGTTTCTCGAGGGCGTCGCGCAGCGGCTCGTAATCGCTCGCGTCCACCGGGTAAAGCCCCGCGAAGACCATGGGCTTGATTTCCTCGAAGCCGGGAAGAGGCTCGGCGGCCGGGCGGTCGTGATCGGTGATGGTGTCGCCAATCCGCGTATCGGAGATGCGCTTGATGTTGGCAATGACAAATCCGACCTCGCCGGCGCGAAGTTGCTCCACGCGGACGGGCTTGGGTGTGAGGACGCCGAGTTCCTCGACGGTGTAAACCTGGTTGTTCGACCAGAGGCGGATGCGTGTCCCGACGGCGATTGTCCCCTCCACCACGCGGGCCAGCACTACGACGCTCCGGTAGCTGTCGAACCAGGAATCGAAAATCAGCGCCTGGAGAGGGGCTTCAGCGGAACCTTGCGGCGGCGGGAGCCGGGCAATGACAGCTTCCAGGACTTCCTCAATTCCCGTGCCCTGCTTGGCGCTGATCAGGAGCGCTTCGCTCGCCTCGAGGGCTAGGGCGTGTTCGATCTGCTCTTTGGTGGCCTGGATCTCGGCGCCCGGCAAGTCAATCTTGTTAATGACCGGGATGATGGCCAGCTTCTTGTTCATGGCCAGCTGGGCGTTGGCGAGCGTCTGGGCTTCGACACCTTGCGAGGCGTCAATCACCAGCAGCGCGCCTTCACACGCCGAGAGGCTGCGCGAGACCTCGTAGGAGAAATCGACGTGCCCCGGAGTGTCGATGAGGTTCAGTTGGTATTCGTTGGCGTCGCGGGCGCGGTAATGCAGCCGCACCGCGTGGGCCTTGATGGTGATGCCGCGTTCCCGTTCCAGATCCATGGAATCGAGGACCTGCTCGGCCATTTCGCGTTTGGGGAGGGCTCCGGTCAGCTCGAGCAAGCGGTCAGCCAGTGTGGACTTCCCGTGATCAATATGGGCCACGATCGAGAAATTCCGAATGTATCGAGCGTCCATCATGCAACTTTCAGATCACCTGTTCCGAGCGGGAGGCCAGCCAGGGGAAGAATAGCAGGCAGCCGGTGCGGCAGGGCCGAGCCCTTGTTGTTGGAGAGGCTGATTCCAAACCCTTTGAAAATCT
>CAZBWJ010000151.1:0-2093 GCA_964495535.1 uncultured Acidobacteriota bacterium
AGTTCGAAACCCGCGAACTCCGCGCTACCCGCTTTTGGGAGGCAGGCACGTGGAAACATCTGAAGCTATAAGAATCCTCCAAGCGCTAGCTGAGGGGGTGGACCCATCTACCGGAGAGGTCTTCCCACCCGGTAGCCCTTATCAGAACCCGCAAGTCATTCGCGCCTTGTTCTTCGCGCTAAGAGCGCTCGAGGGTAAGCGAGAAAACAGGCAGTCCAGACGGAACTTGCCTGAAAACGCAGGTAAGGCCTGGGACGCGTCAGAGGATGAGTTACTGTGCAAACGTTTCGACGCGGGTGCCAGCGTCGGGGAGATGGCCCGAGAGCGCAGACGCACTGAAGGTGCCATCCGAGCGCGCTTGGTGCGGCTGGGCAAGATTGACGCGCGCTATTTGGCCGATGCTGCCGGTGCTGCAAAACGGCGCGCCGCCCAACAACGGTCGTGAATCGAGCGGGTAGCAGAGTTCGGCTTTTTCGAACTCTGCGGTCCTCCCCGTCACAAGAGCCGCAGAGTTTCTGAGATGCGAAACTCTGCGCTACCTGCTTTTCGAAAAGGAAATCCGGGGTTAGAAATCCTCTACCAGAATGAGCTTCGCAACCGATCCGATAGTTCTTGCTTTGTGTTTCTCTGCACCTCCGCTTCGGATGACGAAACCATCTCCGGGTCCGAAGCGTTCGGTCCGGCTCTCAAACGTGATTTCCAGTTCGCCCTCGAGCACGTACCCAACGTGCCCCTTGGGGCACCAGTCGTGCTCGACGAAAGCGTTCGTGAACTCCACTAGTCGAATTCTCTTGCCGTTGCGCTCCACAGCCTTGTGGCGAGCGCCCGGCGCCATCGCCTGCCATTCAGCGGATTCGAAGTCTACTCGCGAACTATCCACTGGCGCCTCCTCAGGTGTGCCTAGCTGTCACTCAAATAGTTTCCACGGGTGGCGTGCACACCGCGCTGTTTGCGATGGGCGCGGCCACCGGGCGATGACCGCGATAGAAAAATGACGCCTATATACACCCGGCGGGGCGGGGAAGACAAGCGGCGCGAAGGATGAAGGATGAATGATGAACGGGAAGGGCAGGAGTCAGAAGCCAGAAGCAAGGTAGCGCAGCCTTGTTTGCTAAGGCTGCGGCTTCTTCCGTGGTTTGCCAAAACAGCCGCAGAGTTGAAGAACAAGTCCGCGCTACCTGCTCGTTGGTTTCGACGCTGAGACAGCGCCGCTATAGACGCACGATCCAAGTTTTCACCCACGCGCTTTCAGGTCGTAATACAGCAGGGCGGGAGGGATGGTCCAGAGGGGCCCGATCAGGATCTGGGCGAGCGTGCCCCCGGCCACCTCCAGCCAGCCTAGCCAGGGCGGGTGCGAGCCAAGCTTCAGGGCCGCCGCCGCGAGGCTAGCGAGGAAATGAATCAGCATGGCGGGAGCGACAGCGATGGCCATCATAAGCAGCCCTGTCCCCACGGCCGGTAGCTGCTTTCCCTGCGTCAGGAGAAGGCCGCGCGGGAGGGCTGGCGGTGAATCGACATCCTCCAGCATCAAGGCCGGGACCGCGACCACATAACGCGAGACGAACGGGGCCGCCAGCACGAGGCTCAGCACCACCCCCTCCAGGGTGTATTTTCCTGCTGCGCCATCTGCCAGTGGAGCGAGGATCGCCATAAAGACAATGGGGAGGCAGATGAAAGCGAAGAAGGCAAAGCCGCGCAACACAATCGAACCGGCCAGGTTCACTAGTGCCCGCGACTTCTTCCAGCCCATCCGGCCATAAGCCGCGCGAAATGTGGGGACGCGGCCCAGTTGCACGTCTGCAACTGCGGAGGCCGCGACGGCTAGCGCCACAAAACAGGGCAGCGCCATCACAGCCAAGAGGCCCGGAACAACGATCAGTCCTTCTCCCTTCACTCCTAACAGTTCCGGCCACAGCTCCGGCATCCTCACCAGCAGGAGCAAGACCGCATAGACCAGTATCTGCGGAAGAATCGTGATGCCGACAAAGACCGGAAAATGTTGACGGTAGATTTCGACGCTGCGCCTCAACAATCCTCGTCGGCCCGAGGGATGCCGGTCCGCTACCGCCATAGTTGACTCCGTCGAAACTCAG
>CAZBWJ010000152.1:0-1924 GCA_964495535.1 uncultured Acidobacteriota bacterium
TTGCTGGACGAATCCCACGTTCGAAAAGCCCTCCAAGCGGTTTTCCGCCACAACTATCTGCCCGACCTGAGTGAACATCAGGCCGTCCAGCGGACCTTCGCGTTGAACAAAGAGGCCGCAGTAGTCATCGCCACTTACCCATTGGGCAAGCGGCCCGTAGTTCCCTTTCCCTATTTTGCGGAGGTGATGACGGGATTTGAATACCAGTTTGCTGGGCACATGATCTACGAGGGGATGCTCACCGAAGCGCTCACCGTGATCGAAAGCATTCGCCGGCGCTATGATGGCGAGCGGCGCAATCCCTGGAACGAGGCTGAGTGCGGCCACCATTACGCGCGCGCCATGGCGAGCTGGGGGGCGCTCGTTGCTTGGAGTGGATTTCACTATTCCGCCATCGAGCTCGAACTGACTCTAGCGCCCAGAACCCGCCGCCAAAGCTTCCGCTGCTTCTGGTCGGTTCCCTCTGGATGGGGCAGCTTTTCTCAGGCACTTGGAGCCCAGAGCCAGCAGGTGCGCATCGAGGCGGTTGAGGGTGCGATGCCCGTAGCGCGTCTGGTGCTCGGAGGGAACGGGAAGAAGGCGACGGGGAAAGTCTCCGCCAAGTTAGGAAGTGAAACCGTCGCAGCCACCTTGCGCGGTGAGGATGCGCGACGAATTATCACCTTCGGCCGTGATCTGCGTGTCTTGCCCAACCAAGCCTTGAGCATCACGCTGACGGCCTGACTTTAGGACGGGAGGGCCGAAAGAACGCGGTCGAGCGTGTCACCGTGGGGGAAAGAGGCCCCCTTTCGTACCCGGTTCGTTGAAAGACGCAACGCGCAGAGCTTTTGCCTCTTAAATATCGTCGTATCTTCTGCTAGAGTTTTCAGCGACAACTGCAGCGGTTGGCTTGCACCGTGGTCGGAGTCGCTCTGCCGGTGGCGAGAGAAGAATCGTTCCTGTGCGAAATGGAGACGTAAATGAAATATCGACGGTTCGGACGAACGGGGTGGATGGTCAGTGAGATCGGCTACGGCATGTGGGGCATGAGCGGCTGGACGGGCTCCGACGATGCGGAATCGCTGCGGGCGCTCCAGCGTGCGGTGGACCTCGGCTGCGACTTCTTTGACACCGCCTGGGCCTACGGGGACGGGCACAGTGAGCGCCTGTTGGGCCGGCTGGTGCGCGCCAATCCGGCGAAGCGGCTTTACACTGCCACGAAAATTCCGCCCAAGAATCTTGAGTGGCCCAGCCGGCGCGAGTACACGTTGGACGATTGCTTCCCGCCAGACCACATCGAGGAATGCGTGCACCGCAGCCTGGAGAACGCGGGGCTGGAGAGTTTCGATCTGATGCAGTTTCACACCTGGGAGGACGCCTGGGTGGAAGACCATCGTTGGGTCAAGGCGATTGAGGACCTCCGTCGCCAGGGCCTTTTTCGTGCGGTGGGCATCAGCATCAACCGCTGGGAACCCTGGAACGGTGTGGAGGCGGTGCGCAGCGGGCTGATTGACGCGGTGCAGGTGATCTACAACCTCTTCGACCAGAGTCCGGAGGACGAGTTATTTCCCGCCTGCAAGGAGATGGGCGTGGCGGTGATCGCGCGCGTGCCCTTTGATGAGGGCACGCTGACCGGCACACTGACCCACGACACCACGTGGCCCGAGGACGACTGGCGCCACACCTACTTCGTGCCCGAAAACCTGCACGCGAGCGTCAACCGCGCCGAAGCGCTGAAGCCGCTGGTGCCTACGGGCATGACCATGGCGGCGATGGCGCTGCGCTTCATCCTGGATGAGCCCAGGGTGAGCACCGTCATTCCGGGAATGCGCAAGCCGGGGCACGTCGAGGCGAATCTCGCCGTCAGCGAGGCGGCCTCGCTGCCCCAGGACCTTCATGCCCAGCTCAAGAGCCATCGCTGGGACCGGACGCCGACGGGGTGGTC
>CAZBWJ010000153.1:0-1907 GCA_964495535.1 uncultured Acidobacteriota bacterium
GAGGGCAGAAAAAGCCGCAGCCGTGACATGGCGGAAGCGTACAAGCCGCAGACTTCCAGAACAAGTCTGCGCTACCTTGCTGATTTTCCAAGTCAGCGGCCTTTCGCCGGGGTTGAATGTCAATTTCTACTACGAGCCGCAAACCTCAAAGGCGAGGTTCGCGCTGCCCGCTTTTCACTATATCTTTTGCAGTGTCTCTCTGCTATCTTGGCCACGTGATGAGGGCTCGGCCTCACCTGAGATACCCAAGTCTAATTGAATGGTTTTAGAGAGGGCTTTGTAGTGCGCGCCTCTAGCGTCCTCGGCGCCATCTACAAATCATTTATCAAGGGAGAAGCATTATGAAAACGCATCTGGCTGTATTAACCGGAATGGTTTCCTTATTGATGGTTGGATCGGCGATGGCGGAGAAGCCGCTCAGCGACTACAGCTTCATCAGGGGCGTCTGTTATCCGGGCGGTTGGAGAAATGACCAAGCAACCATTGAAAGGGATCTGGGCTATGCACAGCGGCTGCGTTTAAACAGTACGCGGGTATGGCTTAGTTACCGCGCGTATAAGCAGAATCCCGATGGCTTTATCAAAACTATCCAGAACTATATTCGCACGGCGCAGCGCCTGGGCATCTCTACCATGCCCGTATTGTGGAATGGCAACGGCCTCAATCCCGATACGCTGAAAGAAAGCTTCCACGCCGAAGGCGAACCCTATGTTAAGGCCGTGGTCGAGGCCCTCAGAAATGAGAAGGGCCTGCTGATGTGGGACATCATGAATGAGCCCCTCTGGAATGACTACTACAACCATGCCTCGGAAGAGGAAAAACCGAAACGCGCAGCGGAGATCGGGGAATTTGTGCGGCATTACATCAAGTACGTTAAGCAGTTGGACCCGGTGAATGCTGTTACCGTAGGGTATGCCTTCTCCAAGGAACTTGAACAAAGCGCGGACCTGGTGGACGTACTCTCTTTTCACGACTATCTGGGAACCCGCCAACGCGTGGAAGACAGTTATCGGGTCGCCGAAGAAACCTCCAAGAAGTACGGCAACAAGCCCACGCTCAACAGCGAGATGGCCTGCATCGCCCGCGCCAATCCCTACGACATGGCCCTGGAAATTTGCGAGCGCCATCATATGGGTTGGTACGTATTTGAACTCATGATAGGCGGATACTGGGGCGAAGTTCACGGCCTGGTCTATCCCGACGGTACTATTCGTGATCCCTCGATCATTGCCGCCCTGCTCGGCTTCTACCGAAACCGCGACCTGAAGACCAGCATCAAGCCAAATCCTAGCCGGGAAGGCGGTGTCACGAAAGCACTCGCAGAGCTCGAGGCTGCACTCAAAGACGAGCCCAGCGTATTTGGTCACCGGAGGGCATCCACGGACAAAATCCTGGAAGCGGCTGAATATTGCGCCAATTTCTTGGAAGCCGCCGAAATGGTTCCCATGTATGAACCCCCTACGGCAAAGATCAAATTCTGGCGTGAGCAGCCGGAAGAACAACGCGACCGGGAGGCAATCCGCGCCTTTGCCTATGAATTGGGACTGACCCTCAAGAGACAATGCAGGATCTTTTAGAGGACACAAGCATAGTCTAGTGCCCCCCTCTAAGACTGGATACGCGACTTGGGTATGATCACGGCCTCTTCAGAGGAGGCTGTGATGGGCAGGAAAGCGCGTGTGGATCGAACCCCCGAACAGAAGCTCGAGATTGTCTAGGAGGGTTTGAAGAGTGGGTCGCGCACAGTTGTTGTGTAACTGTGCGGTTCTTAAGGCCGGTGGCAGAAAGAGCGGCAGGCGCGCCACAAAAGGCCTCGAAAAGCCGCAACTCCAGAAAGCGGGAGTTGCGCTACTAGTGCGTCGCGACGGCGAGGACAGCCGGCCCCGACGCGTCGGGGCCGCCGCTAC
>CAZBWJ010000154.1:0-1815 GCA_964495535.1 uncultured Acidobacteriota bacterium
CCAGCAGCCGCAGCCCGCGGTCAATCGAGGCGTGGGTTTGGTCCGAGAGATACACCACTGCGTCGCCCGTTTCGTCATTGAGGACCGCGTGCCGCGCCACAGCTAACGCCGTCAGGTTGGCGACCGACCCGCCGCTCACCAGCAATCCACCGGCTTCCGCAGGCAGTCCCAGCATCTGCTTGAACCAGTCGATGACCACCAGCTCCACTTGGCTCGGCCCGGAGGATTCCAGCCACGTTCCGGCGAAAACGTTCGTCCCTGCCACCAGAGCGTCCGCCAGAGTGCTGACAAAGTTCGGCGCGCTGGGGATGAAAGCGAAGAAGCGGGGGTGATCCAATTGGATGACGTTCGGCGCCACGTGGCGCACGTACTCGTCAAACACGCGGGCGAAATCGCTTGGCTCCTCCGGCATCGGCTCGCGCAGTAGTCGCTCGGTCTCTTCGCGGCTCAGTTCCTGGCCGAGAGCACTCTCGCGCAGGCCGACGACCCGCTGAACCATCCAGTCGACGACGCGGTAGCCGGCGCGCCGCATCGTTTCCGGGTCGAGATCCAGCGAGACCTCGGGGATCTCAGCCTCTAGATGCTCGAGTGAAGTCTTTGGCTCCATAGGGCCTCCAGGATTGCCGGAAGGAAGTGAGGCGTTGAGAAACCTAGCTTTCCGCTCCCAGCTCAATCCCGGGCCTCTTTCCGGCTGGGTGCAGAGAGAGTGTGCGCCGCCTGATCGAACCAGCGCCAGTGAAAGAGCAGGGAGAATTTGAGGTATTGCGTCAGGTAGCTCCAACCGTGGTCTCCGGGACGCAAGGCGAAATCGTGTGGGAAGCCTTTAGCCAAGAGCTTCTCGTGCAGAAGCAGCGCACCTTCTTCAAACCCGTAGCGGTCATGGTCGCCGCAATCGAAGTAGAGCTTCAATGCCGCGAAGGCTTCGGGATGGTCAGCGAGCGTCAGAGGACTGTTTGCTTCCCAGTACGACACGTTCAGGGGAGAACCGAAGGGGTCCTGCAAGGCCCGGGAATAGAATCCCCAGCGGCCTTCGCTGGGCATCGGATTGGGAATCTGGGGAATTAGCGCCGCGCTGTGGGCGCTGGCGGAACCGAAAACGTCCGGATGACGCATGGCCAGATGCAGCGCGCCATAGCCTCCCATAGATGTTCCGCTGATGCCTCGGGCCGCCGCGTGCGGAATCGTCCGGTACTTCCGGTCAGTCGCGGGCACCAGCTCCTGAATGAAGAAGTCTTCGTATCGTTCGTGGCCGTCGAGGGAGTTCACGTAGAATGTCTTGCCGCCGTCGGGCAAGACCACCAGGAATTCTCCGATCTTCCCTTGAGTTACCAGGTCTTCCAGAACCTGCTGCCCTCCACGCTCACTCCAGCTTCGTTCGCTCTCGAACAGGCCATGGAGAAAGTAAAGCGTGGGATAGCGCACGGGTGCGGAAATGGCGTAATCCGCGGGCAGGGCTACGCAAACCCTCACCTCCCGCCGAAGGATGGCGCTGGAGACAGGGAAACAATCAAGCGCAGTGGACGGAGCGGGCGATGAGAGCGCAGGTCGAGCCGGGGCCACCACCGAACCCGGGGCCAATACCGCCAAGAGCGGTAGTGCGTACAGATTCTTGATTGGGCAACGGAGGAAGGTTCGGCGTCGAGAGTGACTCATCGGCTAGTGCCGTTCCAACTTAGTGGGCCGACCGGCTGGGGTCTGGGCCTTCGCAGATTGGCCGAGGTTGCCGCTCACAGGAGTAGCTCCGAACAGTTGGAACGGCACTAGTGGGGTGGGTCTTGCTTGGTTCGGCCGCGCTCAGTCTCGACATAGACCGCT
>CAZBWJ010000155.1:0-1686 GCA_964495535.1 uncultured Acidobacteriota bacterium
TCGGTCTCGTGGCAGAAGGCGCGGGCAAGCAAACCCTCGCCGGTCAGCGTGAATTCCTTGCCGTGGATATCCTGCGCGCGGATGGTCACCCGCGTGGGACGCGTGGTGCTGGCGCGAAAATCGGGCAGGCTCAGGCAGCCTTCTTCCTGCGCCACTCGGCCCGCGGTGGAAACGATGGCCGGATTCACCAGGACAACCCTGCCGTCCGGGTTTTCTCCCCCGGTGACGTCGAGCACGGCCAGCCGCTTCGGAATTCCAATCTGCGGCGCCGCCAAGCCGACGCCATGGGCGGCGTACATGGTCTCAAACATATCGGCGACCAGTTTCTCCAGGTCGCTGTCAAAACTCGTAACCGGTTCCGCCGCCGTCTCCAGCACTTGGTCGCCGTATTTCATGATGGGATAAATCATTGCCAGTGGTCAGCACTCAGTTGTCAGTAGTCCCTGGCCTCTGGTCTGTGGCCACGGACCACGGACAACTGACGTTCGAGACTGCACATCCTCAAAACCGCCGCACCTGCTCGATATAGCCGACAAAGTTGCGCCGGGTTTCCTCGAGCGAATCGCCGCCAAATTTCTCCAGAAACGCCCGCGCCAGCATCAGCGCCACCATCGCTTCACCCACCACGCCCGCCGCCGGCACCACGCAAACGTCAGAGCGTTCGTAAGCGGCTCTCACCGTCTCCTTACTTTCTAAATCCACGGACTCCAGCGGTTGCCGAAGCGTGGCGATGGGCTTCAGGTAGCCGCGCACGACGAGGTCCTCGCCGTTCGTGATGCCGCCTTCCAGCCCGCCCGCGCGGTTCGAGGGGCGCGTGAAGCGGGAGGCCGCGCGGTCGTACCCGATCTCGTCGTGCACGCGCGAACCGAAGGTGGCGGCGTTGGCGATTCCGCTCCCCAACTCGACGGCCTTAACTGCCTGAATCGACATCACCGCCTGGGCCAACTGCGCGTCCAGGCGCTCGTCCCATTGCGCGCACGAGCCCAGGCCCGGAGGCACGCCGTGCGCCAGCACCTCGAACGTCCCGCCCACGGAGTCGCGCGCCTTGAGCGCCTCGTCCACCTCCGCCTGCATGCGGGCCTCCACGTCCGGGTCCACACAATTCAGAACAATTTCCTCCCGCTCGCGCAGGGCGAGCACTTGTGCGAAAGGCACCTTGTCTCGCCCGAGCGCCACCCGGCCAACAGCGATGACGTGACTGGCCACCTCAACCCCAAACTCTTTCAAGAACAGCTTTGCCACCGCACCGGCGGCCACGCGCGCCGCGGTCTCGCGGGCGCTGGCGCGCTCCAAAACGTAGCGCGCGTCGTGGAAGTCATATTTCAAGCATCCCGCCAGATCCACATGGCCCGGCCGCGGCGCCGAAAGCGGCTTGGCCGGGGCGCCGGCGTCCGCGCGGGCCTCAACCGCCAGGGCTTCCTTCCAGTTCTCCCAGTCACGATTCTCGATGAGAATGGTTATGGGCGAGCCCACCGTGATGCCGTGTCGCACGCCAGAAAGGAATTGCGCGGTGTCCGCCTCAATCTTCATCCGCCCGCCGCGCCCGTAGCCGCCCTGGCGGCGCTTCAGCTCGCGGTCCACGTAGGCGAAGTCTATGCAGAGCCCCGCGGGCAGCCCGGAAAGCAGCGCCACCAACGCCTGGCCGTGTGATTCACCCGCCGTTTGAAATCGCAGCATGCAGCCTCG
>CAZBWJ010000156.1:0-1561 GCA_964495535.1 uncultured Acidobacteriota bacterium
TCGGGACTCGGGACTCGTGACCCAAGGACGAATGAATCCCGAGACCCGAGTCCCGCGTCGCGAGTCCCGGCTCTGTCAGGCCTGCGGCCTTGGCGAGCCCATAGAACTTCCCTTGCGTCCCGTTGGGTGTGGAGATGACTTCCAGGCCGTAGCCGCGGGTGATGGTGGGGTAGAGGGCGGCGTAAATCTTGTCGGCGTCGGCGTGAAACGCGAACTCGTCGAGCGTGACGTGGCCGGAATAGCCGCGCGCCGTATCGGGGTTGGCGGGCAGGCCGTAGATAACCGAGCCGTTGGGGAAGCGCGTCTCGAGCTGCTTGATGAGCGTGCCCTCGAAGAACGTGGACTCCAGCGCCTGGGCCAGGATGCCGCAGGAGCGGATGTGGTCCTGCACCTTTTCCATCAGCAGGCGCGACTGGCGTTCACCCTTGGAGAGGAAGACCCAGGTGGTCTTGCGTTCCAGGCAGCGCAGCACGGCGCGCAGCGTGGCGGCGAAGGAGTAACCGATCTGCCGCGCCTTGACGGCGAGCTTGAGCGGCGAGTTGTCCTCCACCCAGCGCCGCTGGTAGGGAAGGAGGTTCAGCGCCGGCTTCAGTGGGAGGGCAGGCGCTTTTGGATTTTTGCTTGTGGATTTTGGATTGACTGAACCCGAAACGCGAAAATCGAAATTCGAAACTCGCTTCCCGTTTTTCCCGTCTTGCCTTTCGGCTTTTGGCCGCTCTTCCCGGCGACTGCCCGCGGCTGACTGCCGGCCGCCAACTGCCTTCTGCCTACTGCCTTCCGCCCACTGCCGATCGTTTTCCCCCGGCGAAGAGACCGCCGGCCCCAGGGATGGCGCCCACGCGGGCAAGTTTTCCGGGAGTGCGGTCGCTGGCGACGTCGCGGTCGCATCCGACCTGTGCTTACCGCCACCCGGCGAGCCGGCGTCAGGAAGCCGCAGGTTCCGAGTTTTCCGCCTGGAGTGCGGGCGGGATGAAGGGTTCATTGAGGAGTCCATAGATTTCCTGGATCCTGCGAAACGTGTCCGGACCGAGTCGCTGGCCTTCCTTCAGACTTTCGAGGTGACGTCGTAGTTCGCGAGCCCTTTCCCGGGTCAACTTGAGCTTCTCCATCTCATGAAGAGTCTGCGCCTGCGTGAGGTGGAATTTCTGGATAGCGTCCCGCTCTTTCATCCGCAGGACGCGTTGCCGGAGGCGCAGATTGTCGCGCTGCATGCGCAGGGACATCACATCCTTCACACTGAGTTCGGCGCCGCCGCGCGAGAGACGCATCAGGCCGGTAAGGAGCGCCGCCTCCGCCAGCTTGCCCTCCGCCGAGTTGGGGTTGTCGTGCAGGGAGGCTTTCAGCCCCTCCGCTTTCTGGATCAGCCGCTCGACGCGCCGCTTCTGAATTTCGAGGTTGGTGCGGAAGAAGCGCTCCACCGCCCCCTGCGTCACCTTCGGACCTTCGCGCTCGTTCGCGGCCTCCACCACGTCCTCGAAGGTGGCGCCCTCGACCAGCAGCTCCTCGACGAGCGGCTGTTTCTCCGGCGGTAGCTGCCCCGCGTCGGGCAGCGCGGCGCCGG